>NZ_JBITXI010000014.1:0-306932 GCF_044544605.1 Streptomyces sp. NPDC053560
GGGCCCGCTCGGCCCGAGGCCACCGCACGGACGCGGGGCCCCCCGGGGCCCCCCCCCGGGGGGGGGCGCCGCGGCCCCGGCCCCCCCCCCCCCCCCCCCCCCCGCCGCGGCCGCCCCCCCGCCCCCCCCCCCCCCCCGCGGGGGGGGCCCGCCCCCCCCCCCCCCCCCCCCCCCCCCCGGGACGGGGCGGGCGGCGCCTCGGCCACCCGGGAAGTGAGTGCTAGCCGTACATCCGCCGCATCGCGAAGTCGACCATCTGCTCCACGGCCTTGGCGTCGAAGACCATGCGGTGCTCACCCTCCATGTCGAGCACGAAGCCGTACCCCGTGGGCAGCAGGTCCAGCACCTCGGCGCCAGTGATCACGAAGTACTTGGACTCCTTGCCGGCGTACGCGCGCAGCTCCTTGAGCGAGGTGAACATCGGGATCACCGGCTGCTGGGTGTTGTGCAGCGCCAGGAAGCCCGGGTTGTCACCGCGCGGGCAGTACACCTTGGAGGTCGAGAAGATCCCTTGGAAGTCCTCGGCGGACATCGACCCGGTGGTGAAGGCACGCACCGCGTCGGCGAAGGAGGGCGGGGACGGCTCGGGGTACAGCGGCTGCCCGCCGTAACCGCCCGGAGCCTGCTGCGGCGGAGGCGGCGCAGCACCGTAACCCTGCTGACCCGCACCCACGTTCTGGTCGTAGCCGTACATAGCTGCAAAGCGTACTGAGTCACAGATGGGCCGTTAGGGGTTGCTTCTTATTACCGACGGGTAGCATCCTGGTAGCTACTACCCGGTATGCGTTTGAGGACCTCCTCACGAAGGATTACGGAGCCGTCGCCATGGGGCACTACAAGTCGAATCTCCGCGACATCGAGTTCAACCTCTTCGAGGTGCTCGGCCGCGACAGCGTGTACGGCACCGGACCGTTCGCCGAGATGGACGTCGACACCGCCAAGAGCGTGCTGTCCGAGATCGCGCGGCTGGCGGAGAACGAGCTGGCCGAGTCGTACACCGATGCCGACCGGAACCCCCCGGTCTTCGACCCGGAGACCAACACCGCGCCGGTCCCGGCGTCCTTCAAGAAGAGCTACCAGGCGTACATGGACGCCGAGTGGTGGCGGCTGGGCGTGCCGGAGGAGATCGGCGGCACCACGACGCCCCGCTCCCTGCTGTGGGCGTTCGCCGAGTCCATCCTGGGCTCGAACCCGGCCGTGTGGATGTACGCCTCGGGCCCGGCCTTCGCCGGCGTGCTCTTCGAGGAGGGCACCGAGCAGCAGAAGCACATCGCCAAGGTCGCCACGGACAAGGGCTGGGGCTCCACGATGGTGCTGACCGAGCCCGACGCGGGCTCGGACGTCGGCGCCGGCCGCACCAAGGCGATCAAGCAGGAGGACGGCTCCTGGCACATCGAAGGTGTGAAGCGCTTCATCACCTCCGGTGAGCACGACATGTCGGAGAACATCCTTCACTACGTGCTCGCGCGCCCCGAGGGCCACGGCCCGGGCACCAAGGGCCTCTCCCTCTTCCTCGTGCCGAAGTACGAGTTCGACTTCGAGACCGGTGAGCTGGGCGACCGCAACGGCGTCTACGCCACCAACGTCGAGCACAAGATGGGCCTGAAGGCCTCCAACACCTGCGAGATGACCTTCGGCGACAAGCACCCCGCCAAGGGCTGGCTCATCGGCGAGAAGCACGACGGCATCCGCCAGATGTTCCGCATCATCGAGTTCGCGCGGATGATGGTCGGCACGAAGGCCATCGCCACCCTGTCGACCGGCTACCTGAACGCCCTGGAGTACGCCAAGGAGCGCGTGCAGGGCCCGGACCTGGCGGCCTTCACCGACAAGACCGCGCCGCGCGTCACCATCACCCACCACCCCGACGTGCGCCGCTCGCTGATGACGCAGAAGGCGTACGCCGAGGGCATGCGCGCCCTCGTCCTCTACACGGCCACCGTGCAGGACGAGATCCTGGTCAAGGAGAGCGCGGGTGAGGACGCCTCCGCCGAGCACGCGCTGAACGACCTGCTGCTGCCGATCGTGAAGGGCTACGGCTCGGAGAAGTCCTACGAGCAGCTGGCCCAGTCGCTGCAGACCTTCGGCGGCTCCGGCTACCTGCAGGAGTACCCGATCGAGCAGTACATCCGGGACTCCAAGATCGACACCCTCTACGAGGGCACCACCGCGATCCAGGGCCAGGACTTCTTCTTCCGGAAGATCGTCCGCAACCAGGGCGCGGCGCTGACCACCCTGTCCGAGACCATCAAGAAGTTCCTGGCCGAGGCGGTCGGCGGCGAGGAGCTGGAGGGCGCCCGCGGCGAGCTGGCCAAGGCGGCCGGCGACCTGGAGGCGATCGTCGGCGCGATGCTGACCGACCTCGCCGCCACCGAGAAGGACGTCAAGTCCATCTACAAGGTGGGCCTGAACACCACCCGCCTCCTGCTGGCCTCGGGTGACGTCGTCATCGGCTACCTGCTGCTCAAGGGCGCCGCGGTGGCCCAGGAGAAGCTGGCCACGGCTTCCTCCAAGGACAAGGCGTTCTACCAGGGCAAGATCGCGGCGGCGAAGTTCTTCGCGCACAACGTCCTGCCGGGCGTCACCGTGCAGCGCGGGCTCGCCGAGTCCGTCGACCAGTCCCTGATGGAGCTGGACGAGGCGGCGTTCTGATCCGGGGCGGCGTCTCCCGCCGCTGAGGGCCCGTGCCGCCCGCCTGCCGCTCACCGTGGCCCCGTCCGGTTCGCTCCGGACGGGGCCGTCGGCGTACCTCTGCGGGCGGCGAGGCCCCCCGCGACGGTCGGGCCACCGGCGTGCCGCGGGCCCCTGCCGTCGAATCCCTCCCGTCACACAGAGAACACCGGTCACGCGGGCGCCGTATTCCACTCATCCGTACGGCGTACCACCCACCCGGTGCGACGCCTCCTTATGCTGAATCCATGAGCACATCTGTCCGCTTCGACCGCGGCCACACCGACGACCTGATGTCCTTCCTCGCCGCGAGCCCGTCGCCGTACCACGCCGTGGCGAACGCGGCCGCCCGGCTGGAGAAGGCCGGCTTCCGGCAGGTCGCCGAGACCGACGCCTGGGACGGCGAGGCGGGCGGCAAGTACGTGCTCCGCGGCGGCGCGATCATCGCCTGGTACGTGCCCGAGGAGGCCACCCCCGCGACGCCCTACCGCATCGTCGGCGCGCACACCGACTCGCCCAACCTGCGGGTGAAACCGCTCCCGGACACCGGGTCGCGCGGGTGGCGGCAGATCGCGGTCGAGATCTACGGCGGCACGCTGCTCAACACCTGGCTCGACCGGGACCTGGGCCTGTCCGGGCGGCTGACACTGCGGGACGGCAGCCACCGGCTGGTCAACGTCGACCGGCCGCTGATGCGCGTACCGCAGCTGGCCGTTCACCTCGACCGCTCGGTCAACGCCGACGGCCTCAAGCTCGACAAGCAGCGGCACATGACGCCCGTCTGGGGCCTGGGCGAGGTCCAGGAGGGCGATCTGCTCTCCTTCGTCGAGCAGGAGGCCGGGCTCGCCGCGGGGGAGGTCCGCGGCTGGGACCTGATGGTGCACAGCGTCGAGCCGCCCGCCTACCTCGGCCGGGACCGGGAGCTGCTCGCCGGCCCCCGGATGGACAACCTGCTCTCCGTGCACGCCGGTGCGGCCGCGCTCGCCGCCGCCTCCGCGCGCGACGACCTGGCCTGCATCCCGGTGCTGGCCGCCTTCGACCACGAGGAGAACGGCAGCCAGTCCGACACCGGCGCTGACGGCCCGCTGCTGGGCACGGTGCTGGAGCGTTCGGTCTTCGCCCGCGGCGGATCGTACGAGGACAAGGCCCGAGCCTTCGCAGGTACGGTGTGTCTGTCCTCCGACACCGGCCACGCCGTGCACCCGAACTACTCCGAGCGGCACGAGCCGGGCCACCACCCGATGCCGAACGGCGGCCCCATCCTGAAGGTCAACGTCAACCAGCGGTACGCCACCGACGGCGGCGGCCGCGCGGTCTTCGCCGACGCCTGCGAACGGGCCGGCGTGCCCTGGCAGTCGTTCGTCTCCAACAACTCCATGCCGTGCGGCACGACGATCGGCCCGATCACCGCCGCCCGGCACGGCATCACCACCGTCGACATCGGCGTCGCGATCCTGTCCATGCACTCGGCGCGCGAGCTGTGCGGTGCCGAGGACCCGCACCTGCTGGCCACCGCCCTGACGTCCTTCCTGGAGGGCTGAGTTGGAATTCTCCCTGCTCGGCCCGGTCGCCGTCACCACCGCCGCGGGTGAGCTCCCGCTCGGGCCCGCCAAACGGCGCAGCGTGCTCGCGCTGCTTCTCCTGCGCCCCAACACCACGGTCCCGCTGGAGCAGTTGATCGACTCCCTGTGGGAGGACGAGCCGCCCGCGCATGCCCGTACGGTCGTGCAGGGACACGTCTCGCGGCTGCGCGCCACGCTCGCCGAGGGCGGCGCCGAGGCATACGGCGTGGAGCTGGCCACCCACGGCTCGGCATACCTGCTGCGGCTCCCCGAGGAACTGATCGACGCCCACCGGTTCGGTGAACTGGTCTCACTGGCCCGGCCGGAGGCGGCCCCCGCCGACGCCGTGCCGCTGCTGCGCGAGGCGCTCGGGCTGTGGCGCGGCCCGGCGCTGACCGGCACGGTCACCAGCCCGCCGTTCGCCGCCGCCACGCACGCGCTGGACGAGCGGCGGCTGACCGCCGTGGAGGCGCTGGCCCGCGCCCACAGCGCGCTGGGCGAGCACGAGCAGGCCGCCTCGGTCCTCTACAACGCCGCCGTGGCGCACCCGCTGCGGGAAGGGCTGATCGCCGCCCTGATGCGGGCGCTGTTCCGTACGGGACGCCAGTCCGACGCGCTGGACTGGTACCACCGCACCCGGCGCCTGCTGAGCGAGGAGCTGGGCGTGGACCCGGGCGCCCGGCTGCGGGAGGCCTACGAGCAGATCCTGCGGGCCGAGGAGACGGCTTCGGGGGCCCACGCGGCACCGGCTGCCGGCGCCGACGCCGATGCACCCGCCGACGGGTCCCGGATGCCCGGACAGCGGGACGCGGACGCCACCGGGCGGCCGGACGCGGGAGTTTCACGTGAAACCGGCGGGGCGGAGCCCGGAGCGGACGGTGGCGCGAGCAGCGCGGCCACGGTCCCGCCGCGGCTGCTGCCCCGGCCGCCGGCCCGTTTCCTGGGCCGGGAGACGGCAATGGGCCGGCTCACCACGGCGCTCACCGGCGACGCCGGTGACGGCGACAGCCCGCTGGCGGTCGTCACCGGGCCGGCCGGGGTCGGCAAGACCGCGTGTGCCGTGCAGTGGGCGCACCAGCACGCCGCCGAGTACCCGGACGGGCAGCTCTTCGCCGACCTGCGGGGCTTCGGCGAGGGCGACGCCATCGAACCGGCCGCCGTGCTGCGCTTCTTCCTGACCGCCCTGGGCACGCCCGAGCACGCCGTACCGGCCTCCGCGACGGCCGCTTCCGCGCTCTTCCGGTCGCTCGTCGCGGACCGCAGGCTGCTGGTCGTGCTGGACAACGCGCACAGCTCCGCACAGGTGCGGCCGCTGCTGCCGGGCGGGCCGGGCTGCGCCACGGTCGTCACCAGCCGCAGCAGGCTGGACGGGCTGGTGGCCACCGACTGCGCCCGGCCGGTGGGACTCCAGGTGTTCGGCGTGGCCGAGGGCGTGGCGCTGCTCGGCGCGATGCTCGGCGCCGAGCGGGTGGACGAGGATCCGGAGGCCGCCCGTGAGCTGGTCGAGCTCTGCGACGGGCTGCCGCTGGCGCTGCGCGCGGCGGTCGCCCAGCTGACCGCACGGCCCCGCTGGCGGCTGGCCCGGCTGGCGTCCGCGCTGCGCGACGAGCGGCGCCGGCTGTCCCTGCTGTCGGCGGAGGACACCGGCATCGCCTCGGCGCTGCGCATGTCCGTGGCCCGGCTGTCGGCGGACGACGCGCGGCTGCTGAGCGCCCTGGCGACCAGTGCGGACGGGCAGCTGAACGCCTCGGCGGCGGCCGCGCTGGCCGGCTCGGACCTGGAACGCACGCAGGACGGACTGGCCCGGCTGGCCGAGATGCACCTGGTCGACGAGGCGGCCACGGACGTCTACACGATCAGCACGCTGACGCAGCTGTTCGCACGGGACGGGACCGGTGAGGCGGAGGGTACGGAATCGGGCGACTGAGGTCCCGCAACTCTTGTTGTGCGTCCCCTGATTGACAGCTTGCCGGCCGGGTACCCGGGGCGCGACATGCCCGGAACCGCCGATCAAGAGGAGGCGCACATCATGGGCATCGGCTGGTGCATCGGTCTGCTCGCCGTCGGAGGGATCCTGACGTTCGCGGTGGACTGGCAGATGGCCGGGGTCAATCTCGATCTCGTGGGCCTGATCCTGATGGCGGTCGGCATCATCGGTATTGCCGCGTACGTCAGCATCTTCAAGCGTCGTCGGATGCAGCCGCCGCCGCCCGCAGCCCCGGTGATCGAGGAGACCCACCGGCACGGCTACGAGTGACGGACCCGCGGCCATGTGACCTCATGTGACATCGGACCTCATACGTACTTGCCTGAAGGGGCGCCCGCGCAACACCGCGCGGGCGCCCCTCTCGCGTGCGCGTACTTGAGACTCTCTCGCGCGCACACAGGGGAGCCCCGCCGCGGGGCCCGCACGTCCCGTCATGTCCCGGAGCCGCCCGCTGGGCATCCCGCGCCCGCCCCGCCGCTTCCCACGTCCCAGCAGGTCAGCGACGTCTCGCGGGCGTCCCGGCGGGCGGGACGTCCCATGGGACACGGCAGCCCCGGAAAACCCCTTGTCCCCGCCCAATGATGGATCCCGTCGCCGAGGCCGACAGGGCGCCGCACCGGACAGCGCGGCGCTCACCGCCTCACAAACGAGGGGAATCCATCATGTCGCAGACCAAGCGCACCACATTCGGCACGACCACGCTGCGCCGCGTCCTGCCCGCGGTCGCCGCGGCGGGCATCGGCATCGCCGCCGTCACCGGCTGCTCCGGCGGGGAGGCGAAGGCCGACACCGGCAGCAAGGCCGCCGCGCAGACCACCGTCAAGACGCGGGACACCAAGGCGGACCTGAAGACCCGGGCAGGCACCGCCGCCGCGCTCAAGACGACAGCGGCCGGCAGCACCTTCCCGACCTGGGGGACCCGCTGGGTGGTGCACGCCTCGCCGGACACCAGCTCGCCGTCCGTCGGCATGATCAACAAGGACACGGCCGGCCAGGACAAGATCACCGCGGACTACCAGGTCAACACCGGCAAGAAGGTCTGCGAGGGCAGCGCCTGCTCGACCTACATGGCGCACATCACGGGCCCGGTGACCGGCTTCCTCAGCGTGATCGCCGTCGACATCCCGCAGGACAAGCTGCCCGGCGTACCGGAGCAGGGCGGCCAGAACCCGCCCCCGCCGGCGCCCGGCGGCACCCGCGGCGAGGCGCTGCAGCGCGCGGCCACCTGGCTGACCGCCAACAACGGCACGCAGGTGCCCTACAGCCAGGCGAAGAACTGGAAGGACGGGTACCGCCAGGACTGCTCCGGCTATGTCTCCATGGCGCTGAACCTGGGCGCGCCCGGCACCAACACCGTGGGGCTCACCAGCTCCAGGATCACCCGGCCGGTCTCCGTCAACGAGCTGAAGCCCGGCGACCTGCTCATCGACGCGGCCGGTGACAACAACACCCGGCACGTCGTGATGTTCGAGAAGTGGGACAACGCGGCCCACACCTCCTACACCGCGTACGAGCAGCGCGGCGGCCACGGCACCGACCACCGGTCGCTCACCTACGGGCTCAACGGCGGGGAGTTCAAGCCCTACCGCCCCGTGAAGTTCACGGACTGATCCGGTCTCCATCCGGATTCTGTAACGAGAGGCACTTCCGCCACAGGGGAGCGGAAGTGCCTCTCGCGGTGCGTGCCGCGGCTGTGCTGGAATGCCGTCCGTGCATGGGAATCCGAACCGCGCCACCAATCCCCGCCGTAAGCCGCTCGCCCCCTTGCCCGAACAACTCGACGGTCCCGTACGCGACTTCGTGTCCGGGCTGCGTCACATGCACGGCGAACTGGGGCTGAGCCTGAAGGAGCTGGAAGCCCGGCTGCCCGCCAGCAGATCCTCGCTCTCCCGCTACCTGCGCGGCCAGAGCCTGCCGGACGAACGGCTGTTGGTGCAGTGGTGCAAGCTTTCCTTCACCGGTGAGGACCGGCTGCCCGAGCTGGTGCGGCTGCTGCACCTCGCCAACGAAGCGGCGCCGGCGGGCGGAACGGAGCACCCCGACGGGCCGGGCGGTGGGGAGGCCGCCGGCAGTGCGCCGGAACGGCCGCCGACCTCCGCACCACGGCTGAAGCCGATTCTCGTGGGCGTGACCACCGCCGTGGTCCTCGCTGTGGCGGCCCTCGCCACATGGGGACTGATCGACGACAACGACGCCTCGGGCGACGGTGTTTCACGTGAAACACCGTCGGCCAAGGGCACGGAGCGCATCACCGTTCACAACGTCGACAAGAAGTGTCGCCCCCTGCACACGCGCGAATGCTCCATGGGGCTGGCCATGGACCCGTACCTGGCCTACCGGCCGTCCAACATCGGCGGTCACGTCTGGCACGGCGACCGGTTGACCGCCGAGTGCCGGATCGCCAACGGCGTCACCGTCACCGACGAGGTCGGCGGCCACAGCAGCATCTGGTTCCAGGTCCGGCAGAACGGCAAGAAGCTGTGGATGCCCGGAATCCGGATCGACCCGAACGAGCTCCAGTACTCGACGCTCGACAACTGCGAGTAAGGGCCGCCCCCGGCCTACGCCTCGCTGTCCATCCCCGCCAGGACCAGACCGAGGCGGGCGGTTCCGTCCGCGGTGACGGTGACCGGCACGCCCCAGTCCTGCTGGTGCACATGGCAGGCCGGGTACTCGATGTCCGGGTCGTCGTCGCAGGACGCGGCCATCGCCGAGACGTGCAGCACGCCCTCCGTCACCCCGTCCGCGAGGACCAGGTCACGGCTGAGATCGGTGTCCGCGCCGTCGCCCTCGGCCAGCAGCTCCGGTGGGGTCGAGCTGACCAGCAGCCGGGTCGAGGGGCCGTAGCGGGTGTCCAGCTTCTGGCCGGCCGGTGCCTGGAAGACCACGTCCAGCCGGAGCCGGCCCGGGGCCACCTCGGTGGCGGCGCGCTGGGTGCGGTGCGCGACGGACTCGACCCGTACCGCCTCCTCGGGCAGCCGCAGCCGGGTCAGCCGGTGCCGCGCCGACTCCACGACCACGATGTCGTCGCCGACGAGCACCGCGTCCGACGGCTCCCGCAGGTCGGTGGCGAGCGTGGTCACCTCGCCGGTCGCCGGGTCGAAGCGGCGCAGCGCGTGGTTGTAGGTGTCGGAGACCGCGACCGAGCCGTCCGGCAGCGCGGTGACGCCCAGGGGGTGCTGGAGCAGCGCCTGGTCGGCGGCACCGTCGCGGTGGCCGAAGTCGAAGAGACCGGTGCCCACCGCCGTGTGCACGACGCCCTCACGGTCAATCCAGCGGACCGCGCTGGTCTCGGAGTCCGCGATCCACAGCCGGTCCTCGGTGGCGGCCAGGCCCGAGGGCTGCGCGAACCAGGCCTCGGCGGCCGGGCCGTCGACCAGGCCCTCGTTGGTCGTGCCCGCGGCGGCCCGAACGGTGCCGGCCTCCGGGTCGTACGTCCACAGCTGGTGCACGCCGGCCATGGCGATCCATACCCGGCCGTCGAAGTACGCCACGTCCCACGGCGAGGAGAGGTCCACCTCGCGGGCCGGGCCCTCGGTGGCCGAGCCCTGCCACCACTGACGGCCGGTACCGGCGACCGTGGCGACCTCGCCGGTGGCGGGGTCGAAGGTGCGCAGCGCGTGGTTGACGGTGTCCGCGACGATCACCATGCCTCCCCCAGACTTCGTCCGGGAGGTGCCCCCAGGCAGCAGCGCCAAGCCCTGCGGCTCGCTGAAGGCGGCCAGCTCGGCCGGCCCGTCGGTCAGGCCGCGCTCGCCGGTGCCGATCCGGCGCAGCACGCTCTCGCCGTCCGCGTCCAGCTCCACCAGCTGGTGCCGGGTGGTGTCGGAGACCAGGAAGGACCCCCCGGGCAGCTGGAGCGCCTTGCCGGGGAAGCGAAGGTCGGTGGCGACCGGCTCGGGCGGTACGTACGGGCCGTCGCCGCGGCGCAGCGTGCCCTTCGCGTCGTGCTCGGCCTCCAGCTCCTCGACCAGCTTCTCGATGGCGTGGGCGTGACCCTCACCGGCGTGCTGGGCGACGACGTAGCCCTCGGGGTCGATGACGACCAGCGTCGGCCAGGCGCGGACGGCGTACTGCTTCCACGTGGCCAGCTCGGGGTCGTCCAGCACGGGGTGCTCGACCTCGTACCGCTCGACGGCGTCGACGACCGCCTGGTGCTCCGCCTCGTGCACGAACTTCGGCGAGTGCACGCCGATGATCACGACGGTGTCGCGGTGCCGCTCCTCCAGCTCCCGCAGCTCGTCCAGGACATGCAGACAGTTCACGCAGCAGAACGTCCAGAAATCCAGGACGACGATACGTCCCCGCAGGTCGGAGAGGGTCAGTTCCTTGTCGCCGGTGTTGAGCCAGCCGCCCTTGCCGATCAGCTCGGGGGCCCGGACGCGCGCACGTGAAGCCATGTCCACATTCAACGCCACCCACCCGGTCGCGCATTCCGGCGGGGCCCGGGGGAAGGCGTCAGGACATGAGATACCTGGTACGCGACCGGATCTTCGGCATCGGCGAGGACTACTGGATCGAGGACGAGACGGGACGCCACGCCTACCTCGTCGACGGCAAGGCGCTCCGCATGCGGGAGACCTTCGAGATCAAGGACCGCGAGGGCCGGGTCCTCATCACGCTGCGCAAAAAGGTGCTCAGCCTGCGCGACGCGATGACGATCGAGCGGGACGACCAGGCGCTGGCGACCATCCGCCGCAAGCGGCTGTCGCTGCTGCGCAACCACTACCGCGTGGAGCTGGTGGACGGCACGGAGCTGGACGTCAGCGGCAAGATCCTGGACCGGGAGTTCGCTGTCGAGTACGACGGCGAGCTGCTGGCGGAGATCTCCCGGCGCTGGCTGACCGTACGGGACACCTACGCGGTCAACGTGCTGCGCGAGGACGCGGACGCACCGCTGCTGATCGCGATCGCGGTGTGCGTGATCCGGCTGGCGGAGCGGGAGCGCGAGGACTGAGCGCGGGACACGGGACACGCACCATGAGCACGTGCCCCGGGCCCTGCCCCCGTCACGGCGTCGGCAGCCCCAGTACCCGGTCCCGCAGGACGGGGAAGACGTGCCGGGTCTTCCCGACCAGCTCCGGGTCCAGCTCGGCGCTGATGATCTCCTCGTCGGGGCCCGCCTCGGCCAGCACCTCGCCCCACGGGTCGACGATCATGCTGTGTCCGGCCTGCTCGACCCCGCCATGGGTGCCGCCCGTGCCGCAGGCGAGCACGTACGCCTGATTCTCCACCGCGCGGGCACGGGCCAGCAGCGACCAGTGCGCGCGGCGCCGCTCCGGCCAGCCGGCCGGGATCACCAGAGTCTGCGCGCCGGCGTCCACCAGCTGCCGGAACAGCTCGGGGAACCGGAGGTCGTAGCAGGTGGCCAGGCCCAGCGTGGTGGCCGGCAGCTCGACCGTCACCGGCTCGGTGCCGGCGCCCAGCAGCGTCGCCTCGCCCTTGTCGAAGCCGAAGCGGTGGATCTTGCGGTAGTGCGCGGCCTGCTCGCCGTCGGGGGAGTACACCAGCGCGGTGTTGTAGAGCGCGCCGTCCGCGGCCCGCTCGATGACGGACCCGGCGTGCAGCCAGACGCCCGCGTCCCGCGCCGCCGCGGACATCAGCCGGTGGGTCGGGCCGTCCAGCGGCTCCGCCACCTCCTCGAACGCGTCGTACGCGAAGGCGCCGACCGGCCACAGTTCGGGCAGTACCACGAGGTCGGACGCCGTTTGAGCACGCACGAGCGAAGCCACGCGCTCGCGGCGGGAATTGACCGATTCCTGCTGGTCCACACCGACTTGGATCAGTGAAGCGCGCACAGTACCACCGCCTGGTCTTCGGAGCCGGTTCGCCGTCAAAAAATGCCTACGATGGTCACCCGAAAGCACTGCCGGGGTGCCCGTGCGCAGCGTAACTTAACTGCACAGACAGCAGCCCGCGTACGAACCGTCCGAGGGGTCCCGTGACCGTCCACCCAGTCCTTCAGCCCTCCATCGACGCCTGGACGCACTCCATCGAAGCGATATCCGAGCTGGTGACACCGCTCGTGGAAGGGGAGTGGAATCGCGCCACCGAATGCCCCGGCTGGTCGGTGCGGGACGTGGTGTCCCATCTCATCGGCCTGGACTGCGAGGCGCTGGGCGATCCGCGCCCCATCCACTCGCTGCCGCGCGATCTCTACCACGTACGCAGCGAGTTCGCGCGGTACATGGAAATGCAGGTCGACGTCCGGCGGCACCACACCGGCCCCGAGATGACGGCCGAGCTGGAGTACACGATCATCCGCCGGGCCCGGCAGCTGCGCAACGAGACGCGGGATCCGGACGCCACCGTCCGCGGCCCCCAGGGCAAGGAGCAGACGCTCGAACACGCACTGAAAGTGCGGGCGTTCGACACCTGGGTGCACGAGCAGGACATCCGGCGGGCGCTGGGGTACCCCGGCAACCTCGACTCCCCCGGCGCCCACCTCACGCGCGACTTCCTCATACCCTCGCTCGCCAAGGTCGTGGCCGAGAGCACGGGCGCCCCGGCCGGCACCGCCGTGGTGGTCGACGTGACCGGCCCGGTGGAGTTCATGCGGACGGTACGGGTCGACGCTGAGGGCCGCGGCTCGGTCGACGGCAGCGTCTCGCTGGGCCCGGCGGTAACGCTCACCACGGACTGGGAGACCTACGTACGGCTGGCGTGCGGCCGGGTGCGGCCCGCCGCCGTCGCCGACCACATCAAGATCGACGGAGACCGGGTGCTGGGCGAGGCGGTGCTGGACCACTTCGCGGTGACGCCGTAGCGGCCGTAGCGCGGGCGTCGCAGGAGACGGAAGAAGCGGGCGGGCCCGCCGCCGTGGAGCACGGCGGCGGGCCCTCGTAGGTACCCGGGAGGCGCGCGCCTCGTGCACGCGCTCCGGACGGTCACACCGGTACGTGCACCGCCTCCACGCGGCTGGCGACCGTCCGCTCGCTCTCCCGGCGGGCCGCCCGCTTGCGCAGCCGCAGGATCTGGCTGAGGCCGAGCGCCTCCAGGACGAACACCGTCACGAAGGCGATGCGGTAGTTGTCGCCCGTTGCGTCCAGCAGGACGCCGACCGCGAGCAGGGTCGTCATCGAGGCGATGAAGCCGCCCATGTTGACGATGCCGGAGGCCGTGCCCTGGCGCTCCGGCGGGTTGGCCGGGCGGGCGAAGTCGAAGCCGATCATCGAGGCGGGGCCGCAGGTCCCGAGCACGAGGCAGGTGACGACCAGCAGCGCCATCGGCGCGTGTCCGGGCCAGCACAGCATGGCCGCCCAGAGCGTCGCCGTGGCGGCGACGGTGCCGAGCGCGAGCGGCAGCCGGGCGGCGTGATGGCGGGCGATGACCTGCCCGTAGACCAGCCCGGAGGCCATGTTCGAGACCACGATGAGCGTCAGCAGACCGCCGGCCGCGGTCTCGGTCAGGCCCTCCGCCTCGACCAGGAACGGCATCCCCCACAGCAGCAGGAAGAACATCGCGGGGAACTGGGTGGTGAAGTGCACCCACATGCCGAGCCGGGTGCCGGGCTCCCGCCAGCACTGGGATATCTGCCGCCGTACGTAGCCGCCGCCGGCAGCCGGCTTGCTCGTGGGCACGGGGGCGAACCCCTCGGGGTGGTCCTTCAGGAAGAGCAGGACCAGCGCGATGACCACGATGCCGCAGACGGCGCTGCCCGCGAAGGTCGGCGTCCAGCCGAGGGTGTCCAGCAGCCGGGCGAGGACCAGGGTGGAGACGAGGTTGCCGGACATGCCGATCAGCGCGGCGACCTGCGCGATCAGCGGACCGCGGCGGGCCGGGAACCAGCGGGTGCCCAGCCGCAGCACGCTGATGAACGTCATCGCGTCGCCGCAGCCCAGCAGCCCGCGGGAGACGAGCGCCATGACGTACGAGCTGGAGAGCGCGAAGCCGAGCTGGCCCACGGTGTAGAGCGTCGCGCCGAGGATCAGGACCTTCTTCGGGCCCATCTTGTCGACCATCAGGCCGACGGGTATCTGCATGCCGGCGTAGACCAGCAGCTGGAGGATGGAGAAGGTGGACAGCGCCGAGGCGTTGATGTGGAAGCGCTCGGCGGCGTCCAGCCCCGCGACGCCGAGGCTGGTGCGGTAGATGATCGCGACGAAGTAGACCGCGACGCCGATGCCCCAGACCCATACGGCCTTCCGGCCGCCGGGCGGATCACCGGGCAGCGCGACCGGGGCGCTCTGTGCGGTGGTCATCGCACGTCCCCCTGGGCCAGGTTCCGCACCCAGCTGACGTGCCGGTGCACGGCGGCGGTGGCCGCCTCCGGGTCACCGGCCCGCAGCGCTTCGAGGATCTCGGAGTGCTCGGCGATGTTCTTGGCGATCCGGTCCGGGTGCGCGTGCATCACCGCGACGCCCATCCGCAGCTGGCGGTCGCGCAGCTGCTCGTAGAGCCGGTCCAGGATCCGGTTGCCCGCGCTGCGCACGATCGCGGCGTGGAAGCAGCGGTCGGTCACCGAGACGGCGGCCAGGTCTCCGGCGGCGATCTGCTCCCGCATGGTCGCCAGCAGCGTCTCCAGCTCCTCGATCAGCGCGGCGGGCGCGGGCACGGCCTTGCGGGCCGCGTGCTCCTCGACCAGCAGCCGGGTCTCCACGACGTCCGCGATCTCCTGGGCGGAGACCGGCAGGACCATTGCGCCCTTCTTCGGGTAGAGCTTGATCAGCCCCTCGACCTCCAGGCGCAGCAGCGCCTCCCGTACCGGGGTCCGCGACACGCCCACGGCCTCGGCGAGCTCGCCCTCGGTGAGAAGCATGCCGCCCTCGTAGCGGCGCTCCAGGACGCCTTGCTTGACGTGCGCGTACACCCGCTCGGCGGCGGGCGGCTGCTTGGTGGGGGCCTTTTCGGGGGCAGGGGCTGAGGCAACTTCTGAGGGGGGCATGCGAAGCATTCGATGAGGGGCGGTGGTCGGGTGACGCGCGGACATGAGCACAGGATAGATACAACAGGTATGCGTCTGCAGAATCGGTCCATCATCCGGACGGCGCGAGGGCAGCGGGCGGACGGGAAACTGCGTACGCCAACTACTCACACCCCACCCACGCTCCATGAGCAGAGCGCCACGCTTGTGTGTCCACCTCGTGACGCCCGGTGATCGAGCTGGGGTGCGTCCGCATGTCTGTCAGGAAGATCCTCGCCATGGGCCGGACGGCGCTCGGCCACAAGGTCCGTACGCCCCGGGCCATCCGGCACGGACACCGCCGTACGTCCGGCGGGCCGCCAGGGACCGCCGGCCGGCCCTCCACCACCCCGACCACGTGAGCTACTACCGCACGGTCATGGCGCCCGACATCCGGCGCGACCCCGAGGGCGCGGTCGGCGGCCGAACCCACGGCCGCCGGCTCGCGCTCGGCGCGATGCAATGCGACTACCTGCGGGAACACGGCCTCACCCGGCAGTAGCGGATGCTCGACTTCGGCTGCGGCAACCTCCGCGCCGGGTGGCGCTTCATCGAATACCTGGACGCCGGGAACCACTACGGCATCGACATCTCCCCCGACATCCTCAGCGCGGCGGCTACCGGAGCCCGCCCGCCTCGGTGAGCCGGCGTACGACCTGACGGAACGCCGGGGCGCATACGTCGAAGTCCTCCGCGTTGTGCCAGGCGACCTCGGCGATCTCGCGGCCCGGTACCGGGTCGACCGTCGCCGGACCGCCCGTGAAGCAGGTCATCCGGAGGCGGCGGCCCGCGCGGCCGTGCGCCACGTCGTCGACGGTGAACGCCTCGGTCAGCTCGCTCGCCGGGACGCGTACGCCGACCTCCTCGGCCAGCTCGCGGGAGAGCGCCTCCGCGGCCGTCTCACCGGACTCGTACTTGCCGCCGGGGAGGTAGAAGGTGTCGTTGCCGCGGGTCCGGACGCTCAGCAGCCGGCCGTCGCGGACGTGCAGCCAGGCGACGGACTTCAGGGGCGGGAGGCCGTCCGGGCCGACGTCAGCAGCGCTCTGTGTATCGGTCATGGCAGCGACCGTAGGCAGGGCGGCGCGGCGACACCAATTTCTTTTCGCCTGCGCCGCCCTGCCGGGCCGCTGCGCTGCGGGCTACGCCCAGGTGATCAGGCGCTTGGGGCGCTCCAGTATCGCCGCGGTGTCCGCGAGGACCTTGGAGCCCAGCTCGCCGTCGACCAGCCGGTGGTCGAAGGAGAGCGCCAGCGTCGTCACCTGACGCGGCTTGACCTTGCCCTTGTGGACCCAGGGCTGCTCCTTGACCGCGCCGAAGGCGAGGATCGCGGATTCGCCGGGGTTCAGGATGGGCGTACCGGTGTCGACGCCGAAGACGCCGACGTTGGTGATGGTGACCGTGCCGCCCGCCATGTCCGCCGGGGAGGTCTTGCCCTCCCTGGCCGTGGCGACCAGCTCACCGAGGGACTCGGCCAGCTGCGGCAGCGTCTTGGCGCCTGCGTCCTTGATGTTCGGGACGATCAGACCGCGCGGGGTGGCGGCCGCGATGCCCAGGTTCACATAGTCCTTCTGGACGATCTCCTGGTTCTCCTCGTCCCAGGAGGCGTTGACCTCCGGGTGGCGCTTGATGGCCACCAGGAACGCCTTGGCGACGAGGAGCAGCGGATTGACGCGGACGCCCGCCATGTCGGGGTCCTGCTTCAGCTCCTGCACGAGCTTCATCGTGCGGGTCACGTCGACGGTGATGAACTCCGTGACGTGCGGCGCGGTGAACGCCGACTGCACCATCGCCTGAGCGGTCGCCTTGCGTACGCCCTTGACCGGCACCCGGGTCTCGCGTGCCGCGGCCACGGTCTCGGGGGCCGGCGCGGGCACGGCGGGGGCCGGCGCCACGTCGAACTCCGGTGCCGATGTCGGCGTGGACGCGGGTGCGGCCGCCGCGTGCACGTCCTCGCGGGTGATGATCCCGTCGGGGCCGCTGGGGACGACCGTGGCCAGGTCGATGCCGAGGTCCTTGGCGAGCTTGCGCACCGGCGGCTTGGCCAGCGGGCGGCCGTCGGTCACGGGCTCCGCCGCGGCGGGTGTTTCACGTGAAACCGGCTCGGGGGCCGGCTCCGGCGCGGCGTGGCCGTTCAGCTCCGCCTGGACGGCGGCTCGGGCGCCGTTCGCGGCAGCGGCCTCGGGCTGCGCCTTGCGCGCCCGCCGCTTCGTCGAGGACGGCGCGGCGCCGTACCCCACCAGGACGGCCTTGCGGCCCTCCTCGCCGCCCTCGGCGGCCGGCTCGGCGGTCTCCGGCGCGGCCGCCGGAGCCTCTGCGGGGCCCGCGCCCGGGTCGGTGTCCACGGCGATGATGACCGTGCCGACGTCGACCGTGGTGCCCTCGCCGAACCGCAGCTCGTGCACCACCCCGTCGTAGGGGATGGGGAGTTCGACGGCCGCCTTGGCGGTCTCGACCTCGCAGACGACCTGCCCGTCGGCGACGGTGTCGCCCTCGGCGACGTACCACTTGAGGATCTCGGCCTCGGTGAGCCCCTCGCCCACATCGGGCATCTTGAACTCGCGGAAGCGCTGATCGGTTGCAGTCATGGTCACGACTCTCCTCAAGCCCCTCAGTACGCCAGCGACCGGTCGACCGCGTCGAGCACCCGGTCCAGGTTCGGAAGGTACTCGTCCTCCAGCCGGGACGGCGGATAGGGGGCGTGGTAGCCGCCCACCCGCAGCACCGGCGCCTCCAGGTGGTAGAAGCACCGCTCCGTGATGCGCGCGGCGATCTCCGCGCCGGAGCCGAGGAAGACGGGCGCCTCGTGCACGACGACCAGGCGGCGGGTCTTCTCGACGGAGGACTGGAGCGAGTCGAAGTCGATCGGGGAGAGCGAGCGCAGGTCGACGACCTCGACCGACTTGCCTTCCTCCGCGGCGACCTGGGCGACGTCCTGGCAGACCTTGACCATCGGGCCGTACGCGGCGAGCGTCAGGTCGCTGCCCTCACGGGCCACCCGGGCCTTGTGCAGCGGGTGCGGGATGGCTTCGGTGTCCAGCGCGGACTTGTCGTGGTAGCGGCGCTTGGGCTCGAAGTAGATGACCGGGTCGTTGCCGGCGATGGCCTGCTGAAGCATCCAGTAGGCGTCCGAGGAGTTCGAAGGCGTGATCACCTTCAGGCCCGCGACGTGCGCGAACAGCGTCTCGGGGGACTCGGAGTGGTGCTCGACGGCGCCGATCGCGCCGCCGTAGGGGATGCGGATGACGATCGGCAGCTTGATCTTGCCGAGCGCGCGGGCGTGCATCTTGGCGAGCTGCGTGACGATCTGGTCGTACGCGGGGAAGACGAACCCGTCGAACTGGATCTCCAGGACCGGGCGGTAGCCGCGCAGGGCCATGCCGATCGCGGTGCCGACGATGCCGGACTCGGCGAGCGGCGTGTCGATCACCCGGTCCTCGCCGAAGTCCTTCTGCAGGCCGTCGGTGACGCGGAAGACGCCGCCGAGCTTGCCCACGTCCTCGCCCATGACGAGGACCTTGGGGTCGGCCTCCATGGCCGTGCGCAGTGATTCGTTGATCGCCTTGGCGATGGTGATCTTCTCGAAGACGGCCATGTCAGTTCTCCTCCGCGAACGAAGCCTGGTACGCGGCGAACTGGGCGCGCTCCTCGTCGACGAGCGCGTGCCCGTCGGCGTAGATGTGCTCGAACATCGCCATGTCGTCGGGGTTCGGCATGGTGCGGACCGCGTCCCGCACCCGCTTGCCGAGCGCCTCGTCCTCCTTCTCGACGGACGCGAAGAACGCCTCGTCGGCGATGCCCTCGGCCTCCAGGTACCGGCGGAGTCGCAGGATCGGGTCCTTGGCCTCCCACGCCAGCAGCTCGTCGTTGCCGCGGTAGCGCGTCGGGTCGTCGGAGGTGGTGTGGGCGCCCATGCGGTAGGTGTACGCCTCGACCAGCATCGGCCCCTGGCCGGTACGGGCGCGGCCCAGGGCTGCCTTGGTGACGGCGAGGACGGCGAGCACGTCGTTGCCGTCGACCCGTACGCCGGGGAAGCCGTAGCCGCGGGCTCGCTGGAAGAGCGGCACCCGGGTCTGCTTCTCGGTCGGCTCGGAGATCGCCCACTGGTTGTTCTGGCAGAAGAACACCACGGGGGCGTTGTAGACGGCCGCGAAGGTGAAGGATTCTGCGACGTCACCCTGGCTGGACGCACCGTCACCGAAATAGGCGATGACGGCGGAGTCGGCACCGTCCTTCTGGACGCCCATGGCGTAGCCCGTCGCGTGCAGCGTCTGGGAGCCGATCACGATCGTGTACAGGTGGAAGTTGTTGCTGTTGGGGTCCCAGCCGCCGTGGTTCACGCCGCGGAACATGCCCAGCAGGTTCGTCGGGTCCACCCCGCGGCACCAGGCGACGCCGTGCTCGCGGTAGGTGGGGAAGACGTAGTCGTCGTCGCGCAGGGCGCGTCCCGAGCCGATCTGCGCGGCCTCCTGGCCCAGCAGCGAGGGCCACAGGCCCAGCTCACCCTGGCGCTGCAGGGTGGTCGCCTCGGCGTCGAACTTCCGCGTGAGCACCATGTCGCGGTACAGGCCGCGCAGCTCGTCGGCGGACAGGTCGATCCCGTACTCCGGGTGCTCGACGCGCTCCCCTTCGGGGGTCAGCAGCTGGACGAACTGGTCCGGGTCCTGCTCCGCCGAAGCCGGTGCCCCGGCGGCCGGGCCGGTGCCGGCCTTGCCCGCCTTGGCCTTCGCCGCGGTCCCGCCGGGCGCTTTCTTCGCGGTCGTGCGCTTGCCGCTACTGCGCGTAGCTTTCCGTGCGGCAGTGCTGTCCACGGTCACGTGCTGCTCCTCCGTCTGTCCGGCCCCCGGGGTCCGCCGGTGGCCGTATTGCGGCTCACCCGGTATCCGATACGGCGCACGGGGTGTGTGCGAACGCGGTCAGGCCCGGGTGGAACAAAACTGCCCCGGACGTGGCCTGCCCATGCACGTTACCCATTTCCCGAGCCTAAGCGAAAACGGCCCTGACCTGCGATTTTGCTTGGATTTCCAAGTAAATCGCGAAGGGTGGGAACAACTCCTGGTCACAGCGTCGCAGGCCGCCGGAACAACGGCACGTTATATCGCCGGACCGGAGCACGGGAAGGGTTCGTGTGTGAGACTGAGGCCGTGCACGAAGACGGAAAAATCACGGTATTCCTGCTCGACGATCATGAGGTCGTCCGGCGTGGCGTTCACGACATGCTCACGGTCGAGAACGACATCGAGGTGGTCGGCGAGGCCGGTACCGCCGCAGACGCCCTGGTCAGGATCCCTGCGACGCGTCCCGACGTGGCCGTGCTGGACGTCCGGCTGCCGGACGGCAGCGGCGTCGAGGTGTGCCGGGAGATCCGGTCGCAGAACGAGGACATCAAGTGCCTGATGCTCACGTCTTTCGCCGATGACGAGGCACTTTTTGACGCGATCATGGCCGGTGCCTCCGGGTATGTGCTCAAGGCGATCCGCGGCAACGAACTGCTCTCGGCCGTCCGGGACGTGGCGGCCGGCAAGTCCCTGCTGGACCCGGTGGCCACGCAACGCGTCCTGGAACGGCTGCGGGACGGCGGCGCCAAGGGCGACGACCGGCTGGCGAACCTCACCGAACAGGAGCGGCGGATCCTCGATCTGATCGGCGAGGGACTGACCAATCGGGCCATCGGAGAACGGCTGCATCTCGCCGAGAAAACCATCAAGAATTACGTCTCCAGCCTGCTCGCCAAACTCGGCATGGAACGCCGCTCCCAGGCCGCCGCATACGTCGCCAGAATGCAGGCGGAAGGCCGCTGAACGACATCACACGACGGTGATTGCCGCCTATTCGACTGGCTGACCTGCGGAATCATCCATTTCGGGACCAACGTCCCGGCGGCGCGGGGGCGGCCGCCCCTACAGCCGTGCCCGCACCGCCGGGCAGGGTGGTTCCCATGCCCGACGAATTCCGCGCACTGGAGCTGCTCGGCCGTACGCCCTACGGCCGGGTCTCGGCCAGCCTGCGGGCGCTGCCCTTCACGACGATCGCCCGGCACGTGGTGACCGAGGAGGGACGCCTGCTGCTGCGCCTGCACCGCGGCTACGGCTACCACCGCGCCCTCGACGGCAGCGTGGTCTCGTACCAGGCGGACAACGTCACCGACGGCGAGCCCGAGACCTGGGCCGTCCAGTTCACCGGCACGGCCGGCGTCATCCGCCCGGAGCCCGCCGACCACGACGCCTTCGGACGCACCCCGGCGCTCGCCGACGGCGAGCCGTTCGACCCGGTCTTCCTGCACATCGAACCGGTCTTCGCGAAGGTGCACACGCTGACCGATGTACCGCTCTTCCGGTACGCCCATTCAGGCTGACCGATAGCCGACCGGTCCGGGAAACCACCCCGATCGAAGTGATCTAACATCTGACGGGTGCTCCGCTCATCTGCGGTCCGGACGGCAACGGCGCCCGACGGACACACTCTCGGCTCCCTGCTGCGCCGCTACGAAGGCGCCGGGGAGCCGCTGACGTGCGAGCCGGTCGCCGAGGGCCTGCTCAACCACGGCTACCGGCTGACCACCACGCGCGGCCGCTTCTTCCTCAAGCACCACCTCGACGCCGACCACGGCGCCCTGGTCCGGCAGCACCGCGCCACCCGCCTGCTGGGCGCCATGGGCCTGCCCGTCGCACCGCCCGTACGCGCCGCCGACGGCCGCACCGTCGCCGTCCTCGACGACCGCAGCTACGCCCTGCACCCCTGGGTCGACGGCCGCCACCTGGACGGCGCGGCCCTCACCCCCACCCAGTGCCACCGGCTCGGCACGCTGCTCGGCCGGGTGCACGTGGCCCTCTCCCAGGTCATGCCCGAGGCGCCGCCGGAGCCGGGCCAGGAGAGCGCCGACCCCGCCGCCACCTTCGTGGGCATCGACGAGCTGCTGGCGCTGGCCCGGGGCGCCCGCCCGCACGACAGCTTCGACGCGCTCGCCGAGCACCGGCTCCTGGAACGCCGCGCCCTGCTGGCCGCGCACGCCCATCACCGCCCGGCACGCGCGGCCCCGGCGGGCTGGGTGCACGGCGACTTCCACCCCCTGAACCTGCTCTACCGGGGCGCCGAGCCGGCCGCGATCGTCGACTGGGACCGGCTGGCGGTCGCGCCGCGCGCCGAGGAGACCGTACGGGCCGCCGCGATCTTCTTCGTACGGCCCTCGGGCAGCCTGGACCTGGCGAAGGTGGCGGCGTACGCGCGTGCCTACCGGCGTGCCTCGGGCGTCGGCCCGGACGAGCTGGCGGCCGCCGTGCACCGCGTCTGGTGGGAACGCCTGAACGACTTCTGGATGCTGGACTGGCGGTACCGGCTGGGCGACCGGCGCGCCGACGGCCTCTTCCCGCCCGCGGCGGCGCTGGCGGTGTGGTGGACGGACGAGTACGCGGCGGTCCGGCAGGCCTTCACGGGCTGAGCGCGTCGGCCCGGCCCCGGCCGCTACGCGAACGAGCGAGGCACCATCTCGGTGCCTCGCTCGTTCAGGTCAGATACCGGACCGGCTCACTCGCCGCCGTCCTCGTCCCCCGGCGGCGGGATGATCGGCGACGAGTCGTCGGTCGGCTCCGTCGTCGGCGCGGTCGGCTCGTCCGTCGGCTCGCCCGTGTCGGTCACCGTGGGGGTCGGGTCGTCGGTCGGCTCGTTCGTCGTCGGCGCGGTGTCCGTCGGCGTCGGGTTCCCGGTCTCCGTCGGCGTCTGGGTGTAGTCACCGGTGTTGCCGCCCGTACCGCCGGGCAGCGTCGCCTCCGTCGTCGGATCCTTCGACGGCGGCTCGGAGGTCTTCTCGTCCTTGCTCTCCGTCGCCGTGGGCGTCGGCTTCGGGTTCTTGTCGGGCTTGTCGTCGCCGGTGTTCTGCAGCGCGAAGACGACGCCCGCCACGACGGCGATCAGCGCCAGCGCGGCGATCAGCCAGACCTTGCCGCGGCCGCCGCCCTTGGAGCCGTGCGGACCGCCCTCGTAACCGCCGTCGTCGTCCCTGCCCTGCGGGAGGATCGGCTGCGCGGCCGTCGCGCCGTGCGTCGGGTGCGGCATCGCCGTCGTGGCCGCCACGCCCATGGCGGGCGTCGAGCCGCCCTCGTGCACGGCGACCGGCCCGGTGCTCCAGGTGCCGGTGTGGCCGCCCTGCTCGTGCAGCATCTGGAGCGCGTACTGGACCAGGCCGCGCATCTCCTCGGCGGTCTGGAACCGGTCGTCCGGGTCCTTCGCCAGCGCGCGCATGACCAGCCCGTCCAGCTCCGGCGGCACCTCCTCGGAGACCTCCGACGGCACCTTCGGCATGTCCTGCACGTGCTGGTACACCACGGACAGCGGCGTCTCGCCGACGAAGGGCGGGCGCAGCGCGAGCAGTTCGTACAGCAGGCAGCCGGTCGCGTACAGGTCGGAGCGGGTGTCGACGGTCTTGCCGAGCGCCTGCTCCGGTGAGAGGTACTGCGGCGTGCCCATGACCATGCCGGTCTGGGTCATCGTGTTCGACGCGCCGTGCAGGGCGCGCGCGATGCCGAAGTCCATCACCTTGACCGCGCCGCTGTTCGTGATGATCACGTTCGCGGGCTTGATGTCGCGGTGCACGATGCCGTGCTGGTGGCTGTAGGCCAGCGCCTCCAGCACCCCGGAGACGATGATCAGCGCCTGGTCCGGCGGCGGCGCGTCGGCGTTGAGCAGCAGATCGCGGATGGTGTGGCCCTCGACCAGCTCCATCACGATGTACGGGATGGTGTTGCCGCCGACCAGGTCCTCGCCGGAGTCGTACACGGCGACCACCGCGTGGTGGTTCAGCCCCGCGACGGACTGCGCCTCACGGGTGAAGCGGGCCTTGGAGACCGGATCCTCGGCGAGGTCGGAGCGCAGCAGCTTCACCGCGACCGTACGGCCCAGCCGTACGTCTTCGGCCGCGAACACCTCCGCCATGCCGCCTCGGCCCAGACGGCGCGTCAGGCGGTAGCGCCCGTCACCGACCAGACCGCCGTTGCCCCACATCTCCGGTGCGTCGGGGATATTGGAGCCGGTGGCTTCAGGATCGGACGGGCCCTGGGGGCTCTGCGTCTGTGCCATCGGTCCTCGCCGTCGAATCGATCCGCGTGTACGCGGTTATAAGTCTCGGTCTTCGCAAGAGCACGCTACAGGCTCCGCGGGGCGCACCGGTTTTGTGAAGGACCGGCCATCAAAGCGTGCACCGCTCACATGTCGCAAGTTCACTACGAGTGACCCTTTTGCCCTCTCGATGCTGACAGAGTCGTGACGAGTTTCTGACACGCTCGCGACAAGCCGCACGGGTGTTCCTGGCAGGCTCCTGACACGCGGCACGTCCGTGCGGGGTTGTTGCCCATCTGGTCACGGAACGGGCACGCGGCTTGACTGGCCGGAGGCCTGAGGCACACTTGGCTGCGGAATTCCAGAACCTGGCCCGCCGGTCGCATACCGGTCCCGGCCAGCAACAGAACAGCCCGACCAGTGCCGCGTACGGGTCAGTGCGGGCAGTGCGCCGAGGGGGAAACGGAAAGATGAGCCAGGACGGCGCACAGGGCCATGGCGCGGGCCGTGCGGTGGGGCGGGGACGCTACCAGCTTCGTGATCTTCTCGGCGCCGGCGGCATGGCCTCCGTGCACCTCGCGTACGACAGCGTGCTGGACCGCGAGGTAGCGATCAAGACGCTGCACACCGAGCTCGGCCGCGAGCAGGCCTTCCGCGAGCGCTTCCGCCGCGAGGCCCAGTCGGTGGCGAAGCTGTCGCACACCAACATCGTCTCGGTCTTCGACTCCGGCGAGGACGAGCTCGACGGCGGCATGACGCCCTACATCGTCATGGAGTACGTCTCCGGACAGCCGCTGCGCTCGGTGCTGGACGCCGACATCGCGCAGTTCGGCGCCATGCCCACCGACAAGGCGCTGAAGGTCACCGCCGATGTGCTGGCCGCCCTCGAGGTCAGCCACGAGATGGGCCTGGTCCACCGGGACATCAAGCCCGGCAACGTCATGATGACCAAGCGCAACGTCGTGAAGGTCATGGACTTCGGCATCGCCCGCGCCATGCAGTCCGGCGTCACCTCGATGACCCAGACCGGCATGGTCGTCGGCACCCCGCAGTACCTCTCGCCCGAGCAGGCCCTGGGCCGCGGCGTGGACGCCCGCTCCGACCTGTACTCCGTCGGCATCATGCTCTTCGAGCTGTTGACCGGGCAGCTGCCCTTCGACGCGGACTCGCCGCTGGCCATCGCGTACGCGCACGTGCAGGAGGAGCCTCCGATGCCCTCCAGCATCAACCGCTCGGTGCCGCCGGCGGTGGACGCGCTGGTCGCCCGGGCGCTGAAGAAGAACCCCAACGAGCGCTTCCCGACCGCCCAGGCGATGCAGGACGAGTGCCTGCGCATCGCCCAGGCCGGGCAGTCCGGCGCCTCGCCGGTGATCGTCGGCGGCCAGGGCCCGCGCACCAGCGGCGCCTCGGTGGCCTCCGCGGTCTTCCCCTCGGCGACCGGCACCCCGGGTACGGGCACGCCCAACGTGCAGAGCCCGTACACCCCGCCGCCCGCGAGCGGCCAGTTCGGCGGCTTCGGCCCGTCCACCCCGCCGCCGCCGAGCCACGCGTACCAGACGCCGGCCCCCGGCCCGTACCACGGCGGCATGCAGACTCCGCCGCCGTACACGATCGCGCCGCAGGGCGGCGGGCAGCAGGGCGGCGGCAAGAGCAACAAGCCGGTGCTCATCGGCTCCGCCGTGGTCGCCCTGATAGCCGTCGTCGCGGTGGTCATGGTCATCGCGCTCAGCGGCGGCGACCCGGACCAGCCCGGCCCGCGGGCCAACGGCAGCGAATCGCCGCAGCCCACCGCCTCCGCCACCGAGGACTCGGCGAACAAGGTCCAGCCCGAGCAGAAGGACCGGATCGTCGAGGCGAAGGAGTGCACGGAAGCGGTCAAGAGCTTCGACGACAAGTCGAAGATCATGATGCCGAACTTCTACAGCAAGAACCTCGCTTCGGTGAAGAACTGCATGCAGAAGGCCGGTTGGCAGTGGGACATCACCTACGAGAACAGCGAACCGATGTGGGGCAAGAACGCCGTCATCCGGCAGACGCCGGGCGAGAACGACAGCTACGACCCCAAGGGTGACCAGAAGATCCAGCTCGTCGTCTCGACGGGCAAGGCCGGCTGACGCCGGCGCCCGACGCACCTGCACCGAGGGGCCCTTCGCGCACACCGCGCGCAGGGCCCCTCGGTGCAGGTGGGATCAGAGGTACGGGCCGGAGCGGGCGCTGCCCCGGCCGGGGTGCTGAAGGTCGTCGTCCTCGGCGGGTACGGCGCCGGGCGGGAGGGCACGGCGCATCTGCTCCAACTGGGCTCGGGCGGCCATCTGCTGGGCGAACAGCGCGGTCTGGATGCCGTGGAACAGGCCTTCCAGCCAGCCGACCAACTGAGCCTGTGCGATACGCAGTTCGGCCTCGGTGGGCACGGAGTCGTCGGTGAACGGCAGGGACAGCCGCTCCAGCTCCTCCACCAGCTCGGGGGCCAGCCCGTCCTCCAGCTCCTTCACGGAGCCGGCGTGGATCTCCTTGAGACGAACCCGGCTCGCCTCGTCGAGCGGGGCGGCCTTCACCTCTTCCAGCAGCTGCTTGATCATGCTGCCGATGCGCATGACCTTCGCCGGCTGTTCGACCATCTCCGTCACCGGAACCTCGCGTGGCTCGTCGTCGCCGTCTCCGCCACCGGAGCCGCCTGCGCTGCCGAGAGCCATGCCGTCCGGGCCGACAACCAGGACGTGCGGGCTCTCCTGCGACCGTTCGTTCATCGGCATATCCATGCCGCCATTCTCTCGTACATGCACTTAAGAACAGTTGTGCCCCGGCGAACTATTGATCCACCCTCGCCCGGCGGGGCAGTCTCCGGACTTTCATGCACATCCATGGACATCATGTAAGTTCGACAACCTTTTAGGTGTTCTTTCTCCCTTTCCTGAGATGCCCTAATTGTCGGCTCATGTGAACCTGAAGACGTCACTCGAGGCTCGGCACGGGAGGGCACGGCGTGGGTTCAGGACTCCGCTCACTCATCGCCGCCGGACTGCTGACGGCAACCACCCTGTTCCCCGCCGTTCCCGCGGCCGCCGCTGCCGCCGGAGCGCCACCCGGCCAACTGCACGGGGCACGGCCGGGCGATCTGCCGCAGCCGCAGATCACCGACGGGCGGTCCGCCGGCCGGCTCCCGAGCGCCGCCTCCACCGGCCGCGGAACGGTCCCGGGCGCGCCGGCGGACCCGACCGCCGAGGACACAACGGGTGACGGCTCCGCGGGTGACGGCTCCACAGGGCGGTCACAGGGGCCCGGCTCCTCCCTGCCCTCCGGGTCGTCGGCGGTGCCGACAGGACCGGGGCAGAGCCCCTCGCCGTCCTCGACCGCCTCCGGCCCGAGCCCGTCCGCGAGCACCGGCTCGGCCACGCCGTCACCCACTCGGCCCACGTCGAGCCACTCGTCCTCCGACGGCCCGCCCAGTCGCACGGGCACCCCGGCCCGGCCCAGCGGCTCCGCCCCGGCCGGCACCGAGGGGACAAGCGGCCTCGGCACGCCCCAGGACTCCGACTCCGGCGCGGCGCTGCAGAGCCCCGGTACGTCGGACCGGCCGTCCGGCGAACGGCCCGGCAGCCCGCACCCGCCCCTGTCGCCGCGCGGCCAGGGGATGCACAACTGGCAGTCGCTGAGCCCGCCGGACGGCTCGCCGGCCACCGGGCCCACGGCGACCGGCCGTGAGACCACCGGCGCCCTCCGCCCGCCCTACGCCACCGAACAGGCCGCCCGGGTCGCCCGCGTCCTGCCTTTCGGCGCGGGTCTCGCGCTCACGGGGCTGGGGCTGGCGTTCATCGGGCTCCGGCTGCGGCGGCGGTGAGGGCGGGGCGGGCTTACGGGGGGGGTGGGGGCGGGCTTGCGGGGCGGTCCCGGTCAGCCGACCGTCAGGACGACCTTGCCGATGTGGCCGGACTCCTCCAGGATCCGGTGGCCCTCGGCGGCCTCCGCCATCGGCAGCGTACGGTCCACGATCGGCCGGACCTGGCCGTTCTCGATCAGCGGCCAGACGTGCTCCCGCACGGCGGCGACGATCGCGGCCTTCTCCTCGACGGGCCGGCCGCGCAGCGACGTCGCCGTGACCGCGCCGCGCTTGGCCAGCAGCGCGCCCAGGTTCAGCTCGCCCTTCCGGCCGCCCTGCAGGCCGATGATGGCCAGCCGCCCGTTGGTGGCCAGCGCCCGCACGTTCTGGTCCAGGTACTTCGCGCCGATGATGTCCAGGATGACGTCGGCGCCCCGGCCGTCGGTGGCGTTGCGGATCTCCTCGACGAAGTCCTGCTCGCGGTAGTTGATGAGCACGTCGGCGCCCAGCTCGCGGCAGCTCTCCAGCTTCTCGGCGCTGCCCGCGGTCACCGCGACCCGCGCGCCGACCGCCTTGGCCAGCTGGATCGCCATGGTGCCGATGCCGCTGGACCCACCGTGCACCAGCAGGGTCTCGCCGGGCCGCAGATGGGCCACCATGAAGACGTTCGACCAGACCGTGCAGGTCACCTCGGGCAGCGCGGCGGCCTGCGTGACGTCGATGCCCTTCGGGAGCGGCAGCAGCTGCCCGGACGGCACCGCCACCTGTTCGGCGTAACCGCCGCCCGCCAGCAGGGCGCAGACCTCGTCGCCGACCGCCCAGCCGCTCACGCCCGGGCCGACCTCGGTGATCGTGCCGGCGCACTCCAGGCCGGGGTAGGCGGAGGCGCCGGGCGGCGGGTCGTAGAAGCCCTGTCGCTGCATCACATCGGCGCGGTTGACGGCGCTGGCCGCGACCCGGACCAGCACCTCGCCCTCGGAAAGTTGCGGCGCGGGCACCTCGGCCCACACCAGGGCCTCGGGTCCGCCGGGTTCGGGAATGGTGATCGCACGCATGGCCGCGAGGCTACTCGCCTCCTCGGGCCGAGGCCGAGGGCGCTCCGGTAGGGGGCGGGCCGAAAGCCGCTGTTCGACCCCTGCCCTTTCAGCGGAGCGCCACCGGTACACGGTCAGTCGCCGAGGTCCTGTTCGTCCGCGCGGCGGATCACCCGGTCCTTCTCATCGGCTCGGCGCATCGGCTTCACTCCGCTGCCCGGCAGCCCCTGCGCGGCCGGGCGGCCCAGCTCCGCGCGGTCCTCGTCGGGCATCGCACGGACGATCGTGATCAGCCGGTCGGCATGCTGCAGCGGGCTCGCCGCCGGGTCGTCGTACGCCAGCAGCCGGTGGCCGCGCAGTACGGAAACGACCAGGTCACCGGTGTCCCGTACCGACTTGCCGACCTCCGCCTTCACCACCGGGCGCTCGATCAGGTCCAGGCCGCTGCCCTGCTGGATCAGGTCCTCCATGACCGTGCTCGCGCTCGGGCTGTTCACCGACAGGCCCAGCAGCCGGCCCGCCGCGCTCGCCGAGGTGATCACGGAGTCGGCGCCGGACTGCCGCAGCAGCGGGGCGTTCTCCTCCTCCCGCACGGCCGCCACGATCGTCGCCTTCTTGTTCAGTTGACGAGCGGTCAACGAGACCAGGACGGCGGTGTCGTCGCGCTGCGTGGCGATGATGATCTGCCGGGCGCGCTGCACCTCGGCACGCAGAAGTACGTCGCTGCGCGTGGCATCGCCGAGTACGCCCGCGAAGCCCTCGGCCACGGCCGAGTCGATCACCTTGGGGCTCGGGTCCACGATGACGATGCGGTCCCGGCCGGCGCCCGTGGCGCGCAGCGTCTGCACGGCCGACCGGCCCTTCGTACCGAAGCCGACGATGACGGTGTGGTCGCGCAAGGCGGTCCTCCAGCGATTGAGCCGCCACTGTTCACGGGTCCGCTCGGTGAGGACCTCCAGAGTGGTGCCGACCAGGATGATCAGGAACAGGACGCGGAGCGGCGTGATGAGCAGGATGTTCAGCAGCCGTGCGGTGTCTCCGTACGGGACGATGTCGCCGTACCCGGTCGTGGAGAGCGTGACGGTGGCGTAGTAGACGCAGTCGAGGAAGTCGACCGCGTTGTCGGCGTTGTCGTGGTATTCGTCGCGGTCCACCCAGACGATCAGGACCGTCAGCACCAGCACTATCAACGCCATCAGAAGCCGGCGGATCACCTGGCGCAGCGGAGCCTCGGGGGCGCGGCGCGGCAGCTGCACGCGGTGCGACACGTCCTCGGGGAGCTGCTGGTCACGCGCCGCGGCGTCGTGCATGGGGAGTTTCACGCGTGGCCTCCGTGGGCGCCCGTGTCCGGAGCCGTGGCGGTGTCCGATGCCTTGGCGGCGTCGGTGCCCGATGCCGTGGCAGTGAACGATTCGGGTGCCGTGGCAGTGAACGATTCGGGTGCCGTGGCAGTGAACGATTCGCGTGCCGTGGTCGCCGCGGACCAGGGCAGGTCCAGCAGTACGGCCGGTTCGCCCGCCGCGGCGCCGCCCGGCGGGATCACGGCCAGCGCGTCGGCGGCGGCGATGCCGCGCAGCATGGCGGGACCGTTGAAGTGGAGGGGGAGCGCCACCGCGCCTCCCTTCTCGTCGATGCGGCAGGCCACGGGGACCAGCCGGGTGTCATGCGGATGCCCGTGCACACCGTCGGCGAGGCACACCCGGCGGGGCTCGGAACGCGTACGGCCGGAGAGCGTACCGAGCAGCGGTTCGGCGAGCGTCAGCAGGCCCGAGACTGCGGCGAGCGGATTGCCGGGGAGGCCCACCAGGTGGCGTGGTGCGGGTGTTTCACGTGAAACACCCGCGGTGGCCTTCCGGGCACCGCGCCGGGCGGGCCGCCCGCGCGGCGCGGTGCCGTCCGCCGGGCCGAGCCGGGCGAGCAGCATCGGGTGGCCGGGGCGCACCTGGACGCCGTCCACGAGCAGTTCGGCCCCGAGGCGGCGCAGCACCGGGTGCACATGGTCGACCGGTCCCGCCGCCGTCCCGCCGGTCGTGATCACCACGTCCGCCGTGGAACCGGCGATGGCTTCGTACAACGTCGCCTCGTCGTCCGCGAGATGGCGCGGGCCGATGGTCTCCGCGCCCATGGCCCGCAGCCACGGGGCGAGCATCGGGCCGAGCGCGTCCCGGATGCGCCCGTCCTGCGGCAGCCCGCCGTGCAGCAACTCGTCGCCCAGGACGAGGATCTCCACCACCGGGCGGCGGTACGTCCACAGTTCGTCGTAGCCCGCGGCGGCGGCCAGGCCGAGCACGGCCGGGGTGACCGGGGTGCCGGGCGGCAGGAGCGGATCGCCGTTACGGCACTCCTGGCCGCGCGGCCGGATGTCCTGGCCGGGCGGCGCACCGCGAGGCGCGCTCAACAGCATTCCGCCGTCGGGCTGTTCCGTGGTCTCGCCGTGCTCGGAGCGGAGCACGGCCGAGGCGCCCGGTGGTATCCGCGCCCCGGTGGCGATCGGTACCGCGTGCCCGTCGGGAAGCGGCCGGGCGGGGCCCTGACCGGCGAGGATGCCGGCGGTCGCGGCGGGGGCGACGGCACGGGGAACGGTGAGGCGCCAGGGGCCGGGGCCGGAGACGGCCCAGCCGTCCATCGCCGAGGTGTCGAACGAGGGCAGGTCCGTGAGCGCCGTGAGCGCCCCGGCGAGCACCCGCCCCAGCGCCTCGGGCCCGAGCGGTACGCCCCCGGGCGCCAGCGGCCCGTCCACGGCATCCGCGGCGACAGCGCGCGCGTCGGGCCAGGGGGAGTGGGGGCGGGCACGGGGGTGGGAGCGGGAGTGGGCACCGGGCTGGGAAGCGCTGGGGCGGGGAGTACCGGAGGCGGGGGTGTCCGGCCGGGGAGCCCGTGCGGGGGAGGGCTCGATGGGCTCGATGGGCCTACCGGCCCTGGTGGGCTCCATGGGTTCGATGGACCTGCCGGCCCCGGTGGGCTCCGTGGGTCCGGAGCCGCCGGGCTGCGGCCCAGGAGGCTCCACTCCGGCTTCAGGGCGGGGCTCGTGGCGGCTGTTGCCCCACGGGGCGTGCCACGGGTCGAACCAGGGACGTTCGGGGGGCCGCTCGTCGGCCCGCTCACCCGAGTACGGCTCGGCTCCGGGCGACTCGACACCACGCGACTCGGTACCGCGGGTCGCCGCACCGCGGGACGCCGCGCCCTGTTGCACGGCGTCCGTCGTCCGGGGCTCGGCGCCCCGTTCCAGGCCGGGCCCCGCGCCCGTCGAACGGGCTGCCGGGTCCGCCGACCTCGCCCGCCCCGCGTTGGCGATGGCCAGCGCGTCGTCGAATTCGCCGGGGTCTCCGGTCGGACCCGGCATCATTCCCCCGCTTCCGCGGCCCAACGGTTCGCCAGCGCCGCCGCGCGCCTGCTGACCTCCGCCACGTCCAGACCCTGCTGGGCGGCGGCGTACCCGACGAGGAAGGTCGTCAGCGGAGCGGCCGGCCGGGCCACGCCGTGTGCCGCGTCCCGCGCCAGGTCGAGGAGGACGGCCGTGTCGACATCGAGTTCGATGCCCAGTTCGGCCTTGACTGCGGTGATCCATTCGTCCAACACGTGTCCATGCTCCCTGATGCGGGCGCGCGCCGCGCTGAGGGCCTCCCAGGTGTCGCAGTCGTACGAGGCCGTGGCCGTGTCGTCCCGTACCCGGCGCACCGTCAGTTCCGCGAGCAACGCCCGCAGCGGCAGCCCGGCGAGCCCGCCGTGCGCCGTGCGCAGCGTCTCCAGGGCCCGCCGCAGCGCAGCGGCCCGGTAGGCCGCCACGAGCGGCTGGTCCCGCCCGTCCGCGTCGACCAGCAGGGCACCGTCGGCCCCGGCCGACTCGCCCTGTGCGCCCTGTGCGCTCTGCAAGTCCTCCGTGTCCGCCACCGCCGCCAGCAGGGCGTCCACCGTCGCGGTGGTGAGGAAGGGCAGGTCGGCGGAGAGGACCAGCACCGTGCCGGCCGTGGTGTGCCGCAGGCCCGCGTCGAGCGCCGCGACCGGCCCGGCGCCCGGCGGGTCCTCCCGTGTCGTCACCACGGGGCGAAGGGTCGGCCGCTCCGGCCCGACCACCACGGTGCGCGCGGCGCCGGGGCAGGCGGCGAGCACCCGGTCCAGCAGGGACCGGCCGCCCACCGCGAGGGCGGGCTTGTCGGCGCCGCCGAGCCGGCGCGCCGCGCCCCCGGCCGGGACGATGGTGTCGTAGTCGGTCGTCACCCTCCGAGTATCACCGGGCCCCGGCGATCAACACCCCACCCGTACCCCGGGTTCGTCCCTGCGGCCGCCCGTCACAGCCCCCGCAGCAGTACCGCCGGCTGTTCCACGCAGTCCGCCACGAAGCGGAGGAAGCCGCCCGCGACGCCGCCGTCGCACACCCGGTGGTCGAAGGTGAGCGAGAGCTGTACGACGCTCCGTACGGCCAACTCCCCTTCATGCACCCACGGCTTGGCGGCTATGCGCCCGACGCCCAGCATCGCGGCCTCGGGGTGGTTGATGATCGGCGTGGAGCCGTCGACCCCGAAGACGCCGTAGTTGTTGAGGGTGAATGTGCCGTGCATCAGCTCCGAGGGTGCGAGCCGGCCGGCCCGGGCGGTCTCGGTGAGCCGGGCCATCTCCGCGGAGAGGCCCTCCGCCGTGCGGACGTGCGCGTCCCGTACCACCGGCACGACCAGGCCGCGGTCGGTCTGCGCCGCGAAGCCCAGGTGCACCTCGGGGAGCCGGACGACCTCCTGGTTCGCGGTGTCGACGGTGGAGTTCAGCTCCGGGAAGCGCGCGAGGGCCGCCGTGCAGATCCGGGCCAGCAGCGCGAGCAGCGAGACCTTCGGTCCGCCGGCCGCGTTCATGGCGCGGCGCACGGCGAGCAGCTCCGTGGCGTCGGCGTCCACCCAGCAGGTCGCATCCGGTATCTCCCGCCGGCTGCGGCTGAACTTCTCGGCCGCGGCACCGCGCATCCCCTTCAGGGGCAGCCGCTCGGCGCCCTCCGTCGCCGCAGGTCCGGTGCCCGCGGCAACGGCGCCCATGGCCTCGGCCTGCTCCGGTACGCGCAGCTCACGCTCCACGTCGGACCGCAGGATCAGCCCCTCGGGACCGCTCCCCCGCACCGTGCGCAGGTCCACACCGTGCTCCCGCGCCAGCCGCCGCACCAGCGGCGATATCACCGGCACGGGCCCGGCCGCACCGGACTCACGGGCCACCGCCCGGGACGAGCCGGCCTCCGCGGCTTCCTCACGCGCCCCGTCAGCCCCACCGGACCCAACGACCCCGGTGAGCCTGCCGGGGTCGACCCCACGGGCACCGCTCCCCGACGCCCCGGCCGCCCGGCTCCCCGTGCCAGCCGCCGGCCGTACCCGTCGCCTCCGCCCGGCCGGGGCGCTCGTCCCGTACCCCACCAGGACGTTCCCCGAGCCCTCGGACTTCTCGGAGGTGTCGGACGACTCGGCGGCCTTCCGCCGCGGCTCGGCTCCGGCGGGTCCGCCGTGGCCGCGCTCCGACGCGCCCACCGCGACCGTCACCAGGGGCGCGCCCACGGGCAGTTCGTCGCCCTCCGTGCCCATGCGGGCCGTGACGACGCCGCCGTACGGGCACGGCACCTCGACCATCGCCTTGGCCGTCTCGACCTCCACCACCGGCTGGTCGACGGCGACCACCTCGCCCACCTCGACCAGCCAGCGCACGATCGTCGCCTCGGTCAGCCCCTCGCCCAGGTCGGGCAGCGGGAACTCGCGCACCTCGGCCATCACGCACCACTCCCCTCGGGGCCGCCGGCGCCGCGCCCGGTGCCGTCCCCGGTCCAGTCGGACTCCCACTGCAGGCGCGCCACGGCGTCCAGGACGCGGTCGACGCCGGGCAGGTGGTGCCGCTCCAGCATCGGCGGCGGATACGGGATGTCGAAACCGGCGACCCGCAGGACGGGCGCTTCCAGGTGGTGGAAGCAGCGCTCGGTGATCCGGGCGGCGATCTCCCCTCCGGGACCGCCGAAGCCCGTGGACTCGTGAACGACGACGGCACGCCCCGTGCGCCGTACGGACGCGCACACCGTCTCGTCGTCGAACGGCACGAGGGAGCGCAGGTCCAGCACCTCCAGGTCCCAGCCCTCCTCGCGCGCCGCCTCGGCCGCCTCCAGACAGACCGGCAGCGACGGCCCGTACGTGATCAGAGTGGCGCTGCGCCCCGTACGGCGGATCTCCGCGCGGCCTATGGGCGCGACGGGCGTGGGCTCCTCGGGGGACCAGTCGGCCTTGGACCAGTACAGCCGCTTCGGCTCCAGGAAGACCACCGGGTCGTCGGAGGCGATCGCGGCCCGCAGCATGCCGTACGCGTCGGCGACGGTCGCCGGGGCGAGCACCTGGAGCCCGGGCGTGGCCATGTAGTACGCCTCGGAGGAGTCGCTGTGGTGCTCGACGCCGCCGATGCCGCCGCCGTACGGGATACGGATGGTCAGCGGCATCGGCATCGTGCCCCGTGTGCGGTTGCGCATCCGCGCCACATGGCTGACCAGCTGCTCGAAGGCGGGGTAGGCGAACGCGTCGAACTGCATCTCGACGACGGGCCGCAGGCCGTACATCGCCATGCCGACCGCCGTGCCGAGGATGCCGGCCTCGGCGAGTGCGGTGTCGCTGCAGCGGTCCTCGCCGAATTCGGCGGCGAGGCCGTCGGTGATCCGGAAGACGCCGCCGAGCTGCCCGACGTCCTCCCCCATGATGTGCACGGCCGGGTCCTCGGCCATGGCGTCCCGCAGCGCTCTCGTGAGGGCCTGCGCCATCGTGGCGGGCCTGCGCTCCGTCGCGGTCGCGCCCCCGGCGGCGGCTGCCGTGCTCATCAGTGCTCCCCTTCCGCTTCGATCTCGGCCCGCAGCTGGTCCGACTGCTCGCGCAGCTGGCCGGTCGGCGCTGCGTACACATGGGCGAAGAGATCCATCGGGTCCAGCGCCGGGTCGGCGTTCATCCGGGCGCGCAGCGCGCCGGCCATCTCCTCCGCCGCGTCCTTCGTCCCGCTCACGTAGCCGGGCGTCAGCAGGTCGCGCGCGGCCAGCTCGCGCTCCACCAGGGCGATCGGGTCGTGGTCGCGCCACTCCTCGACCTCGGCGTCGCTGCGGTAGCGGGTGGCGTCGTCGGCGTTGGTGTGCGCCTCCATGCGGTACGTCACCGCCTCCACGAGGGTGGGGCCACCGCCGCGGCGGGCACATTCGACGGCCTCGCCGAGCACTTCGTGCACCGCGGGCGCGTCATTGCCGTCCACCAGTCGGCCCGGCATGCCGTACCCCACCGCCTTGTGGGCGAGGGAGGGGGCTGCGGTCTGCTTGGCGAGCGGCACGGAGATCGCGAAGCCGTTGTTCTGCACCAGGAAGACGACCGGTGCCTGCCATACGGCCGCGAAGTTCAGCGCCTCGTGGAAGTCGCCCTCGCTGGTCCCGCCGTCGCCCACCATGGCGAGGGCGACGACGTCGTCGCCCTTGAGGCGGGCGGCGTGCGCGAGGCCCACCGCGTGCGGCAGCTGGGTCGCCAGCGGGGTGCACAGCGGCGCCACGCGGTGCTCGTGCGGGTCGTACCCCGTGTGCCAGTCGCCGCGGAGCAGGGTGAGCGCCTGCACGGGGTCCAGGCCGCGGGCGACGGCGGCGAGGGTGTCGCGGTAGCTGGGGAAGAGCCAGTCCCGCTCCTCCAGGGCCAGCGCCGCGGCCACCTCACAGGCCTCCTGGCCGGTGGAGGAGGGGTAGACGGCGAGGCGGCCCTGGCGGGTGAGGGCGGTGGCCTGGGTGTTGTACCGGCGGCCGCTGACCAGCTGCTCGTACAGCCGCTTCAAAAGGGCGGTGTCCACCTTGCCGGCGGCGTCCGTGCCCAGGACCCGGTAGGGCTCCTCGTCGGGCAGGAGGGGCCCGGGGTCGACGCGGGGGCGCCAGGCGGGCGGCGGGACAGGGCGGTCGCCGGTCGCGGTGCTGCCGTGCCTGCTGCTGCCGGGCTGCTCGAGGACCGTCATGAGGGCACCTCCTCGGTTCGAAGGGGGTGGCGCTGTGCGCCTCGTACGGGGTGGGGACGGGCGGCTGAAGGGAAAACTGCGATACAGGGGCACCGGCCGGTGGGCCGTACCCCTCCCTACCGATTGTTCGGTTGCCGACACATTTTGGCTACAGGCGGGGGAAGCCTGTGGACAATCGGTTCTGCACAGCCTGGAATGGAGTCAGGACGTCCAAGAAGGGGAGACGGGACGGCATGCCGGACGAACAGATGGTCAATCCCGCCGGACGGCAGCCCGTCCGCGCGCTGGACGCCGTGGACCGCGACATCCTGCGCATGCTCCAGACCGACGGCCGGGCGTCGATACGGTCCGTGGCCGACCGCGTGCACATCTCCCGCGCCAATGCCTACGCGCGGATAAACCGGCTCCTGGACGACGGCGTGATCCGCGGCTTCAGCGCCCGAGTGGACCAGGAACGCGCAGGCCAGGGCGCCTCGGCGTACATCACGCTGAAGATCGTGCAGAACTCCTGGCGCACGGTCCGCGAAGCGCTCCAGGCGCTGCCGGGCGCCGCCCACATCGCGCTGGTCAGCGGGGATTTCGATGTCCTGCTGCTGGTCCACACGCAGGACAACCGGGCGCTGCGGGAGCTGGTCCTCACCCGCATCCAGTCGATACCGGAGGTGCTCTCCACCCGCACCCTGCTGGTTTTCGAGGAGACCGACCTCGAACCGGAGGGCTGACCCGCCGGTCCGGGCGTCCGGCGCGGCGGGAGCCGTGCGGGGTCAGGCCTCGTTGCGCAGGCCCGCGAAGGCGGTGCGGACCACGGCGTCGGCGACCTCTTCGCTGCTCGCCGAGCCGCCGCGGCCCGGCCGGTACCACTCGACGATCGAGTTGATCATGCCGAAGAGCAGCCGCGTCGCCAGCCGGATGTCGGCGTCCGGCCGCAGGTCGCCCTCGGCGGCCGCCGCCTTCAGCAGCTCGGCGACCTCGTTGTCGAAGTCGCGGCGGCGCTCCATGGCCCACCGCTCCGTGTCGGTGTTGCCCCGTACCCGCAGCAGCAGCGTCACGTACGGCAGCTCCGCGATCAGCACCTCGACCTCGCGCCGGGTCACGTACTCCAGCCGCTCGATCGCCCGCCCCTGGGTCGCACCCGACTCCTGGAGCACGCCGAAGAGGCCGTCCAGCGCCCGGCTTATGGCCCGCCGCAGCAGCTCTTCCTTGCTGCGCACGTGGTGGTAGATGGAGGACTTGGAGATGCCGGCGGCCCGGGAGAGGTGCTCCATGGACGTGCCGTCGTACCCGCGCTCGTTGAACACCTCGACGGCGACCGCGAGCAGCGAATCGGGCGTGTAGGTGTCGCGCTTGGCCATGGTCATGATTACAGCAGCTTTCCGGACGGGGCCGCGCAGCGGACCGGGGAGCGGGACGGAACGGCGGCAGGCGGGAGAGCGGCGGGGTCCCGGGGCCGCGACGCCGCCATGGTGACCGGCGCGTCCGCGGAGTTTTCCACAGGCTTTCCAAGCCCCCTTGCCCCGACCGATCGTTCGGTTACTCTAGCTCCGTTGCCTGTCCGCTCCCAGCCTGATCGACGAGGAGTTGGTTCCCCGATGGCCGCCGACCCGACCACCACGCAGCTGATCGAGAAGCACCGCCCCACGCTCGACAAGGCGCTGGAAACCATCCGCAGCCGCGCGTACTGGTCCCCGCACCCGGAGCACCCCAAGGCGTACGGCGAGAATGCCGCGCCCGAGGGCCAGGCCGCCTTCGACGCCCTCCGCGGCACCCGTTTCGAGCTGGACCAGCCCGGCACCGACGGCTGGACCGGCCAGGAGGTCTCGCCGTACGGCATCGAGCTGGGCATCTCCTACCCGCATTCCGACCCCGACGTCCTGCTGCCCGCCATGCGCGCGGCGATGCCGGCCTGGCGGGACGCCGGGCCCGAGGCCCGCGCCGCGGTGTGCCTGGAGATCCTCGCCCGCATCAGCGCCCGCACCCACGAGTTCGCGCACGCGGTGATGCACACCAGCGGCCAGGCGTTCATGATGGCGTTCCAGGCCGGCGGGCCGCACGCCCAGGACCGCGGCCTGGAGGCGGTGGCGTACGCCTACGCCGAGCAGACCCGCACCCCCGGCGAGGCCTCCTGGTCCAAGCCGCAGGGCAAGCGCGACCCGCTGGAGCTCAGCAAGACCTTCCAGGCCGTCCCGCGCGGCGTCGCCCTGATGATCGGGTGTAACACCTTCCCCACGTGGAACGGCTACCCGGGCCTCTTCGCCTCCCTGGCCACCGGCAATGCGGTGCTGGTCAAGCCGCATCCGCGGGCCGTCCTGCCGCTCGCCCTCACCGTCCGCGCAGCGCGCGAGGTGCTCGCCGAGGCAGGCTTCGACCCGAATCTCGTCGCGCTCGCCGTGGACCGCCCCGACGAGGGCCTGGCCAAGGTCCTCGCGCTGCGCCCCGAGGTCCGCGTCATCGACTACACCGGCTCCACCGCGTTCGGCGACTGGCTGGAGGAGAACGCCCGCCAGGCCCAGGTGTTCACGGAGAAGGCCGGCGTCAACACCGTCGTCATCGACTCCACGGACGACTACAAGGGCATGCTCGGCAACCTGGCGTTCTCGCTGTCCCTCTACAGCGGCCAGATGTGCACCACCCCGCAGAACCTCCTCATCCCCCGGGACGGCATCACCACGGACGCCGGGCGCAAGTCGTACGACGAGGTCGTCGAGGACCTCGCGGGCGCCGTGCAGAAGCTGCTCGGCGACGACGCCCGGGCCAACGCCCTGCTCGGCGCGATCGTGAACCCCCAGGTCGCCGAGCGCATCACGGCCGCACCGGAGCTCGGCGAGGTCGCGCTGCCCTCCCGCGAGGTGACGCACCCCGACTTCCCCGGCGCCACGGTCCGCACGCCCGTCGTCGTCAAGGCGGACGGCGAGCGGAAGCAGTGGGAGAGCGCGGACGCCGAACCGCCCTTCCTGTCCGAGTGCTTCGGCCCCGTCTCCTTCGCCGTCGCGGTGGACTCCACGCCGGAGGGCGTGGAGCTGCTGCGCCGTACGCTGCGCGACAAGGGCGCCATGACCGTCGGCGCGTACACCACCTCTTCCGAGGTGGAGCGGCTGGTCGAGGAGGCCTGCCTGGAGGAGTGCGCGCAGCTGTCGCTGAACCTCACGGGCGGGGTGTACGTCAACCAGACCGCGGCGTTCTCCGACTTCCACGGCTCCGGCGGCAACCCGGCGGCGAACGCCGCGCTGTGCGACGCGGCATTCGTGGCCAACCGGTTCCGGACGGTGGAGGTGCGCCGGCAGGCCTGACCCGCGCCCCTACGCGGGGCCTTCGATGCGGGCGTGGCGGCCGATCCAGGCGTGCATGGCGATGGCGGCCGCCGCCCCCGCGTTGATCGAGCGGGTCGAGCCGAACTGCGCGATCGAGCAGACCATCGCGGCGTGCGCCCGGGCGTCCTCCGTGAGGCCCGGACCTTCCTGGCCGAAGAGCAGTACGCAGCGCCGAGGCAGTTCCGTGGTCTCCAGCGGGACGGCGCCGGGGAGGTTGTCGATCCCGATGATCGGCAGGTCCTCGGCGGCCGCCCAGGCGGTGAGGTCGGCGGTGTCGGGGTGATGGCGTACATGCTGGTAGCGGTCGGTCACCATCGCGCCCCGCCGGTTCCAGCGCCGCCGGCCGACGATGTGGATCTCCTTGGCCAGGAAGGCGTTGGCGGTCCGTACGACCGAGCCGATGTTGAAGTCGTGGCCCCAGTTCTCCACCGCCACATGGAAGTCGTGGCGGCGGGTGTCCAGGTCGGCGACGATCGCCTCGCGGGACCAGTAGCGGTACTGGTCGACGACGTTGCGCCGGTCACCGTGCGCGAGCAGCTCCGGGTCGTACCGCTCGTCCTGCGGCCAGGGCTCCGGGTGCGGCCCCACCCCGACGACCGTCGCGAACCCCTCGTCGTACTGCACGGGTTCGGCGGTCCGCGCGGACTCGTCGGGGAGGATCGTCGCCGCGCCGGTGGTGCGCGGGCCGGAGGTCTCCCGGCCGCTGCCGGTGGTGTCCTGACCGCTGCCGGTGGTGTCCTGACCGCTGCCGGGAGCGGTGTTCTCGCTGCTCACCCCACGAGCGTATGGCCACCGCCGGATTCCCGCGTACGAGCCCCCGGCCCGTCGGCCGGCTCCGGCCCGGCCTCCGGCGCCGCGGGCGCGGACCGCGGGGCGCTGCCCGGGAGCAGCCGGGCGCGGAGGGCCGAGGCGCGCGCCCCCAGCCACCGCAGGAAGTTCGTCGGCAGGAAGACCGCGTCCGCCGCCACCATCGCGAGGGAGAAGAACGGCAGTCCGAGGAGCACCGCGATCGACAGGTGCTCCAGGATCATGGCCACCAGCAGGACGTTCTTCAGGCGCCGGTTGAAGAGCGTGAAGGGGAACGCGACCTGCACGATCACCGTGCCGTAGGTGATCAGCATGATGAGCAGTCCGCTGCCCGCGAGCAGCGCGGACAGCTCGGGCCACGGCGAGAAGTAGTCCAGGTGCATCGGGTAGAAGACCGCGGTGCCGTCCTGCCAGCGGCCACCCTGGATCTTGTACCAGCCGGCCGTGGCGTAGATCAGGCAGACCTCGACCACGATGACCAGCAGCGCGCCGTTGTGCGCGAGGTCGGCGACGGTGTTCAGGACCGCACGCGGCTCGCCCGGCGCGTAGCGGCGCACCCACCACCACGCGCCGTGCGCCAGCCACAGCGTCCACAGCGTCAGGCCCCAGCCCACGTGCGGGAACGGCCCGTCGCCCGTCCACTCCAGCCCGTACAGTCCCGCCAGCTGGGCGAGCGCGAGGACGAGCCCGAGGACCGACCACAGCACGATGCCGGTCGCGTCCCGGCCGGGCACGTCCCCGGCGCCCGCCGCTGCCGCCCGCCGCGCGCGCCGCGCGTCCAGCGACCAGACCTGCCCGCACCGGGTCAGGACCAGGTACATCGACATCAGGTGGATGACGTTGTCGCCGCCGTCCCCGAGGAAGATGCTGCGGTTCTGCAGCGACAGTACGCCGATCATGAACAGCACCGACATGGTGCGGGTGCGCCAGCCGACCATCAGCAGCGCGCTGGAGAGCATCGCCAGCGCGTACACCAGCTCGAACCAGCCGCGCCCGTCGGACCAGACCAGCACCGAGAACGCCCCGTTGCTGTCGAGCAGCCGGCGGGCCATGTCCAGGCTGAACGCCCCGTCCGGCCCGTAGAGCTCATGGCGGTTCGGCCACTCGCGCAGCAGGAACAGCAGCCAGGTCATGGCGAAGCCGATACGGATCACCGCGGACTGGTACGGGGCGAACGGGCCGGCCGTGACGCGGGCGAACCCGCGGCCGATCACGCGCTCTATCCAGGTGTCGCGTACGACGTAGTCCTGCTCGTCGGTGCTCCCGCGCTCCGTGGCATGGGTGGTCACTGGTTGCTCGCCCCCTCGGGCAGGTCGTCGACGGTGACCGGCCACCAGGGCAGCACGCGGTACACGGGCTTGGTGCTGATCTTCTCCGCGCTCCACGGCGGCGGGCTCACCGGCGTCGTCACCGACCGGAACTCCACCCGGCCGACCGTGCCGCCGGCCGCCGTCCACTGCTCGCCGAGGCGGCCCAGCGCGATCCGCCGCAGATAGCGCTCGGAGAGCTCACCGCGGAGGCCGGTGGCGCGGTTCTGTTCGTCGTGCGAACCGACGAAGGACTCCCAGGCGCGGCGCAGCTGATTCTGCTGCGTATGGCTGGGGAAGAGGTTGTGGTGAATGGCCCGGCCGTCGCGCGCCGACAGGTCGGTCCAGCCTGTCGTGCGGGCGCTGCCGCCGTCCCCGGGGCGTATCTCCGCGCGGACCTGTACCGAGACGTTCTGCTGCAGCGGATTGGGCGCGAACAGCTTCCAGTTCTGCTCGTACTCCGGGTAGACGTAGTCGCCGACCGCCGCGCCGTGCGCCTTGGTGAGCGTGTTCGACGGGGCGACGTGCAGGAACATCATCGCGATATGGACCAGCGCGGCGACCGCGATCCCGCCCGCGACGGTCGCCAGCACGATCCTCGAGGGCAGTGAGAGCGCGGACGCCGGTGGTGTCTCTGGTGGTCGCGATTCCTCCGCGTATGACTGCATTCCTGCCCCGTTTCCCGGTCCTGTGCGGGCCGTCCCGCCACGGAACCGTACCCAGGAGGCGTGCGCGGCGACAGTGATCCCCCGGTTGTGCACAGGCTCGGCACGTCCCCGTGCCGCCCGGGCGCCCCGTACGGATGGCACCGGCCGCACCACACCCACCCATCGCCCTTCCCCATTCCTGCAACCTGTTCTACCTTGCAGCCCCCAACGGTGCGTGCGGAAGGACAGACCCGTGGACTTCACCTTCACCGAGGAACAGCAGGCGGCCGCGGAAGCGGCCGAGGCCGTCTTCTCCGGAGTCATCCCCGACGCCGTCCCCTCACCCGCCCTCACCGCCGGAGCCGTCGCCGACGACATCGACCGCGGCCTCTGGCGCACCCTGGCCGACGCCGACCTGCTCTCCCTCTGCCTCGACCCCGCGTACGGCGGCACCGGACTCGACCCCGTCGCCCTCTGCCTCGTCCTGCGCGAAGCCGGCAAGTCCCTCGCCCGCGTACCGCTGCTGGAGACCACCGCCGCCGCCCTCGCCCTGCAGACGTACGGCGCCCCCGCCCTCGGCGAGGAGACGCTGCCCCGCGTCGGCCGCGGCGAACTGGTCCTCACCGCCGCCGGCGCCGGTCGCACGGGCCACGAGCCCGCCGAACTGGCCGTCACCGCACACCGCGAAGGCGCCCACTGGACCCTGGACGGCACGCACACCGCCGTGCCCTGGGCCCACAGCGCCGATCACCTCCTGCTCCCCGCCCACACCCACGACGGCGCCGCCGTACTCGCCCTCGTCCCCCGCGACCACCCCTCCGTCACCCTCACCGAGCAGACCTCCACCAACGGAGAGCGGTACGCCGAGGTACGCCTGGACGCCGCACGGCTCACCGACCACGAGATGATCACCGACCCGGACGCCTGGGAACGGCTGCGGCAGCTCCTCACCGTCGGCACCTGCGCGCAGGCCCTAGGGCTGGGCGAGCGCGTCCTCGCCATGACCGCCGCGTACACCGGCACCCGCGAACAGTTCGGCCACCCCGTCGCCACGTTCCAGGCCGTCGCCGTACAGGCCGCCGACCGGTACATCGACCTGCGGGCCATGGAAGCCACCCTCTGGCAGGCAGCCTGGCGCCTCGGCTCCGGCGCACCCGGCGCCCTGCCACCGGCGGGCGACGTGGCCGTCGCCAAGATCTGGGCCGCGGAGGGCGTACGCCGCGTCGTACAGACCGCGCAGCACCTGCACGGCGGCTTCGGCGCCGACACCGACTACCCGCTGCACCGCTACCACGCCTGGGCCAAGCAACTGGAGCTCACCCTCGGCTCCGCACCGGCCCATGAGGAAGCCCTGGGAGACCTGCTGGCCGCCCACCCACTGGGGTGAAACGCCTCCCCCTGCAAGCAGACCTGAAAAACGGCGGCGCCCCGCCCCACGTTTCACGTGAAACAGAGCGCCGCCGCCAACAACCCTCGGTCGGGCGTCAGATGACCACGCCGGTCCCGCCCTCATCGGTGACCACCGGACGACCGGCGGCCTCCCATGCCTGCATGCCGCCGTCGACGTTCACCGCGTCGAGGCCCTGCTGCACCAGGTACTGCGTCACCTGCGCCGAACGGCCCCCCACCCGGCACAGCACATACACCTTGCCGTCCTCGGGCGCCTTCTCCGTCAGCTCGCCGTAACGCGAGACGAAGTCACTCATCGGGATGTGCAGGGCACCCTCGGCGTGCCCGGCCTTCCACTCGTCGTCCTCCCGCACGTCCAGCAGGAAATCCGCAGGCGCGAGCGCATCGACACCAACCGTGGGCACAGAACCGAAATGCATGGACACGACGCTACCCGACCGGCGTCCCCGCACGCGCCGCGCTATCCGACCAGCTGCGCCAGCCGCTGCTCGCGCTCCGCGACATCCGCCAGCAGCTTCTCCGCGATCTCCTCCAGCAGCGCGTCCGGATCCGCCGGCGCCATCTTCAGCATCTGACCGATCGCACTGTCCTCCAGCTCCGCCGCGAGCGCCGTCAGCAGCTCCTTGCGCTCGGCCAGCCACTCCAGCCGCGCATACAGCTCCTCGCTCTCGCTCAGCAGCCGCTCCTGCGGTACCGGCCCGGCCTCCCACTCCGCCGCCAGCTCCCCCAGCGCCCCTTCGTCACCCGCGGCGTACGCGGCATTGACCCGCACGATGAAGGCGTCCCGGCGCTCCCGCTCCCGCTCGTCCTGCGCCAGGTCCGGATGCGCCTTCCGCACCAGCTCCCGGTACACCTTGCGGGCCTCCTCGCTGGGCCGCACCTTCTGCGGCGGACGTACCGGCTGGTCCGTGAGCATCGCCTGCGCCTCAGGCCACAGGCCCTCCCCGCCCATCCAGCCGTGGAACAGTTCCTCCACACCCGGCATCGGCAGCACGGCGGCACGGAGCTCCTGCGCCCTGCGCGCGTCCTCCGGATCGCCCGACCGCGCGGCGACAGCCTCCGCGATCTGCGCGTCCAGCTCGTCCAGCCGCGAGTACATCGGCCCGAGCCGCTGGTGGTGCAGGCGCGAGAAGTTCTCGACCTCCACCCGGAAGGTCTCCACCGCGATCTCGAACTCGATCAGTGCCTGCTCGGCCGCCCGCACGGCCTGCGCCAGCCGTGCGGTCCCCGCGTCACTTCCCTCGGGGCCGCCCGCCGCCGGGCCCTGCGGGCCTCCGCCACCGCCGGCTGCCTGGCCGTCCTGCCCGTTCTCCGCTTGCGAGTTCGTCACCCGGCCACCCTACGGCCCGGCTCACACTCCCGGCTCCGCGGCCATCCGGCCGTTGCGCACCGCCGTCACCAGCTCCTCGTGGTCCGCCTCCGTACGGTCCGCGTACGCCACCGCGAAGGCGGCCACCGCGTCGTCCAGCGCCTCGTTCTTCCCGCAGTACCCGGCGACCAGCCGTGGGTCGACACTGTGCGCATGCGCCCTGGCCAGCAGCGCACCGGTCATCCGCGCGTAATCATCCAGCTCGTCCGCGGGCAGCGCCGCCGGATCCACGCTCCCCTTGCGGTTGCGGAACTGCCGCACCTGGAACGGCAGCCCCTCCCGGCGCCCGCCCGCCGCCTCCGCGCCGTCCACCGTCGTCCAGCCCAGCAGCATGTCGCTCACCACCTGCATCCGCTTCTGGCCCAGCACCACCCGGCGCGCCTCGTGCTCCACCGGCGCCATCTCGAACCCCGCCTTCTGCACGTACGGCGCCAGCGCCGACCCACGGACCTCCTTCACCTGCAGGATCAGCGGCTCACCCCGCAGATCCACCAGCAGGACGACGTACGATCGCAGGCCCACACTGCCCGTGCCGACCACGCGGAACGCCACATCGTGCACCGCGTACCGGGACAGCAGCGGCAGCCGGTCCTCGGGCAGCGTCCGCAGGTACCCGCCGAGCGACGAGACCACCGCCGCGGCCTCCGCGTCCGGCACCCGCCACAGCACGGGCGGCGCATCCACGAACCGCCGCAGCCCACTCCCACGACGGCCATCGGCACCCCTCGCTCCGCCGTCGCCAGGCCCGGCACCGGAGTCGTCCGGCACCACCTCGGTCGCCTTCGCCGCGAACCGCGCGCTGGTGTTCTTGCGCGCCTTGTCCATGACGTGCTGCAGAGTGCCCACCAGGTCCCGGGCGTCGGCGTGCGAGACCAGGTCCTCGTCCACGATGGCGTTCCACGCGTCGAGCGCCGGCATCCGCGCCAGCAGCCGCATCGTGCGGCGGTACGCGCCCGCGGCGTCCCGCGCCGCGTCCCGGCAGGTGTCCTCGCCGACCCCCGCTTCACGGCCCGCCAGGACGAACGAGGTGGCCAGCCGCTTCAGGTCCCACTCCCACGGCCCCCGCAGGGTCTCGTCGAAGTCGTTCAGATCGATCACGAGCCGCCCGCGCGCATCGGCGTACAGACCGAAGTTCGCGGCATGCGCGTCGCCGCAGATCTGCGCCGCGATGCCCGTAACGGGCGTGGTCATCAGGTCGTACGCCATCAGCCCGGCCGAACCGCGCAGGAAGGCGAACGGCGAGGCCGCCATCCGGCCGACCCGTATCGGAATCAGCTCCGGAATGCGCCCGGCGTTGGACTCCTCCACGGCCGCCACGGCGTCGGGACGGCCCGCCCCGAGAGCCGGCTCACCGAGCGCGGACCGCGGAACCGTCTCCCGCAGCCCCTTACCGACCGCCTTCGGCCCGGGCCCGACATCACCGCGCCGCGCAAAACCACTGACGTAGGGGAGACGAAGAGATTCCATGCCGGGTCCTTTGGGATCGGGGCCGGGGCCGGGGTCGGGGTCGGGGGTGCGAAAAGTGGGCGGCCGGGGCCGGGCGCGGCTAGCTGGGGTGGGGAGTGGCGGGGGGATCGGGGGCTGGGGGATCGGGGGCGGGGGGATCGGGGCGGGCGGAATGGGCGCGGGACGGGCGGAATCGGCCCAGGGGTGAGGCGGGGGATGGGGGCGCGGGGCGGGGGAGGCGGGTGGAGGAAGCCTCGCCGAACCGTTTCCCCTCTCTCCCGGGGGCCCCGCCCCCACCCCTCCCCAACCCCCTCACCACCCGCCCCATCAGGCCATCCATCCCCGTCTTTTCGGTCGGATGCCGCGTGCGGAATGTTGATGGAGATGACGCTACCGACAGGCAGCGTCGGGCGGCAGGGCCTGTGGATAACTTGCGGGAGAGGGTCGGGAGAGGGTGCGGAACAGACGGCTCACACGGCTCGGACGGCTGCTCACGCGCCACACGCCGACTTACACAACCACACAATAAGTTGTAATATGCAACAAAATCACGAAAGGCAAAGACAGTGGCAAAGCGAGACGACTCCGTCGGGATCATTCAGCAGGAGCTGACCGCGTTCGCGCGTCGCGCCCGCGCCATCGCGGCCCGGATGCACCCCGAGCTCTCGCTCGTCTCGTACACCCTCCTCGCCCACCTGGACGACCAGAAGGGCTGCCGCGCCACCGACCTCGCCGCGCATTACCTGCTGGACAAGTCCACGGTGAGCCGACAGATCTCCGCGCTGGAGCGGCTGGGCTTCGTCGAGCGCCGCGTCGACCCCGACGACCATCGCGTCCAGGTGCTGCACCCCACCGAACTGGGCGCCCAGGTACTGGCCAGCGCGGGCGCGCAGCGCCGCCAGGCCTTCACCGACCGGCTGGCCGCATGGAACGACGCGGATCTGGAGCGTTTCGCCTCGTACCTGCTGCGCTACAACGAGGCACAGCAGCAGCTGGGCTGATCGCGCGCCCACCGCTCAAAGCCGATCGCACGCCCGCCGCTCAAAACGGCACCGGGCCCCGAAGAGGCTCGCCCCCGTCAGTCCCGAAACCGCTCCGGGCACTGGCCGCCGTCCGCGAGATACGTCTCGGCCCAGCGTGCGAGTTCCTTGAGCGCCGGCTCCAGGGCGAGGCCGGCGGTGGAGAGCCGGTACGCGACGCGCAGCGGCGGTCCGGCGTCGACCTCGCGGACCACCAGGCCCGCCGAGCCCAGTTCCACGAGGCGGTCGGAGAGCATGCGCTCACTGATGCCCGGGATCGCCCGCCGAAGATCGGCGAAGTGCACCGGGCCGGACATCAAGGTGGCCACGATCAGCCCCGTCCACCGCTTTCCGAGCAGCCCGAAGACGCGCGTCATACCGCTGTCGACCTGCTTGCATGCCTCTCCGCCGCGCTCAGCCATGAGACCAGGGTACTGCTTTCCCGTTGGGGACTGCAGAAAAGTAAGCTACTGTGCTATTAATAGGAACATACGGTTTTCCATCCACTGCCGAGGAAGGGGACGCCGGCCATCGGCCCCGGCCCCTACCGGCCTCCAGCCACCAGGAGCCCACCATGGCCACGCTGCTGCTCATCGACTCGTCCGTCTCCCCCGAAGGCGTCTCCGCCTCGCGCGCGGTGACCACCGCGTTCCGTAAGACCTGGGAGGAGCAGCACCCCGGCGGCACGGTGATCCACCGCGATCTGGCCGTCGACCCGCTGCCGCACCTCGACGGCGTCGCCGCCTCGGCCGGTTTCAGTGACCCCGCCACCCACACTCCGGAGCAGCAGTCGGCGTTCGCGGTGCGGACGAAGCTCGCCGAGGAGATCGAGCAGGCGGACGCGATCGTCATCGGCGCCCCGATGTACAACTTCACGATTCCGTCGACCCTGAAGGCGTGGCTGGACCAGACGATCATCATGGGCCGCACCGCCGGCGAGACCCCGTCCGCGAAGGGCACCCCGGTCGTCGTCGTCGCGAGCCGTGGCGGCAGCTACGCCCCGGGCACCCCGCGCGAGAGCTTCGAGTACGTGCAGAACTACCTGGAGTCCGTGCTGACCGGCGCCTTCGGCTTCGAGGTGCACTTCATCGTGCCCGAGCTCACCATGGCCCCGTCGAATCCGGCGATGGCCGAGCTGATCCCGCTCTTCGAGGCCTCCCGCGAGAAGGTCCAGCAGGAGGCGGTCACCAAGGCCAAGGAGCTCGCGGAGCGCGTCGCCGCCTGAGCCCGACCGGCCCACCGGAGAGGGGATGTGAGGTACGCCTCACATCCCCTTCTCTGTCACTGCTCCCCGCCGCAACCACCCCGCGGCCGCCCCCACAGCACCCCGAACAACGAAAAACCCCCGGTCCGGATCTCTCCGGGACCGGGGGTCCTCTGTGCGCGAGGGGGGAGTTGAACCCCCACGCCCTTTCGGGCACTGGAACCTGAATCCAGCGCGTCTGCCTATTCCGCCACCCGCGCATGGGTGTTGCCGTTCGATTCTCTCACCGGTGATCCGGGCCGTTGGTCCGGGTCTTCGGCGGGAGCGCCTTTCGACATGGAAAACATTAGCACGCTGCGAGGGGTGCCTTCACACTCGTTCTCCGCGGGCCACCTCACGGCCGGACCTGGGGCGTCTCCCCGACGGCTTCATGGCCGGTCCCGGGCGCCGCTCTCGAACGCTACGCGCTCCGGCTCGTACGGACCGCTCGTGCGCCGGTCACCCGCCCGGCCCCGCTGCGGGCATCCAATCCTCCCCGTCGCGTCAGTACGGCGCCCGCCACAAAGGTCCATCCGGGCCCCGCGCACCTCCTCAACGGCCCCGCCCGCCCGGGGAGCCCGGCAGTTGCGGGACACTGTCGTCCGGCCGCATCTACGATCGCAGTCAGCATGGGACGGCGAGCGTGGGCAACCTTGTGAGAGGCGACACTCGTCCTCTAGGCGGGAAAGGGGAACCAGCTGTTTTCCCGACGCGTGGATACGATCAGTAAGCAGTACAGGGGCGACCCTGAAGAAGACTGAGGAAGGAGGTGCCCCGTGGGAGTACTGAAACGCTTCGAGCAGCGTCTCGAGGGCCTCGTCAACGGCACCTTCGCCAAGGTGTTCAAGTCCGAGGTGCAGCCCGTGGAGATCGCGGGCGCGCTCCAGCGTGAGTGCGACAACAACGCCACGATCTGGAACCGCGACCGGACCGTCGTCCCCAATGACTTCATCGTGGAGCTGAGCACGCCGGACTACGAGCGCCTCAGCCCCTACAGCGGTCAGCTCGGCGACGAGCTGTCCAGCATGGTGCGGGACTACGCCAAGCAGCAGCGCTACACGTTCATGGGCGCGATCAAGGTCCACCTCGAAAAGGCGGAGGACCTCGACACCGGCCTGTACCGCGTGCGCAGCCGCACTCTCGCCGCCAGTTCGTCACAGCAGGGAGGCGCCGCCCCGCAGGGGGCAGGCGCGGCCCGGGCCGGCCGGCCCGGCGGCGGACACGTGGGCCCGCCCCCCATGCCCTCGTCTCCTCCGCCCGGTGCGCCGCAGGCCGCGCGCACCGGCGCCGGACCGCAGCCGCAGGCCGAGACCCGGCGCTGGATCGAGATCAACGGCACCCGCCATCAGATCTCGCGTCCGACGCTGGTGCTCGGCCGCAGCACCGACGCCGATGTACGCATCGACGATCCGGGGGTCTCGCGCCGCCACTGCGAGATCCGGACCGGATCGCCGTCCTCGATCCAGGATCTCGGGTCGACGAACGGCATCGTGGTGGACGGGCAGCACACCACCCGCGCTACGCTCCGCGACGGCTCGCGGATCGTCGTGGGCAGCACCACCATCGTTTACCGGCAAGCCGAAGGGTGAAGCGGGGGCAATGTCAGAGCTGACCCTCACGGTCATGCGGTTGGGTTTCCTCGCCGTACTGTGGCTGTTCGTCATCGTGGCCGTACAGGTCATCCGCAGCGATCTGTTCGGCACGCGCGTCACGCAGCGCGGCGCCGCTCGTCGCGGGGGCCAGGAGCCGCGGGGCGCACAGCGGCAGGCGGCGGCACCGCAGCAGGCGCAGCGTCGTCAGGAGAGCGGGCGCGGCGGCAACAACCGCCAGCGCCGCGGCGCACCCACCAAGCTGGTGGTCTCCGAAGGGACCCTCACGGGTACGACGGTCGCCCTGCAGGGCCAGACCATCACGCTGGGACGGGCGCACGATTCCACGATCGTGCTGGACGACGACTACGCCTCCAGCCGGCATGCCAGGATCTACCCGGACCGTGACGGGCAGTGGATCGTCGAGGACCTCGGGTCCACGAACGGCACGTATCTCGACCGGACCCGGCTGACGACTCCGACGCCGATTCCGCTGGGAGCGCCGATCCGCATCGGCAAGACCGTCATCGAGCTGCGGAAGTAGTACGACAATGAGCGAGCGGAGCGAGCGAGCCGCGGCGGTCCACTCGGCCGGCCCGTGCGCGCTCCCGACCGGAGGGTGGGCAGTGTGGCGCGAGACCGGCTGTACCCCGAGCCGACGGGCGAGGTGCGCATGAGTCTGTCACTGCGCTTTGCCGCGGGGTCCCACAAGGGCATGATCCGGGAGGGCAACGAGGACTCCGGGTACGCCGGCCCGCGCCTGCTCGCCATTGCCGACGGCATGGGCGGCCAGGCCGCCGGTGAGGTCGCCTCGTCCGAGGTGATCTCCACCCTCGTCCAGCTCGACGACGATGTGCCGGGTTCCGACATCCTCACCTCGCTCGGTACTGCCGTGCAGCGCGCCAACGACCAGTTGCGCGTCATGGTCGAGGAGGACCCGCAGCTGGAGGGCATGGGGACGACCCTGACCGCCCTGCTGTGGACCGGACAGCGGCTCGGCCTCGTGCACGTCGGCGACTCCCGTGCGTACCTGCTGCGCGACGGGGTGCTGACCCAGATCACGCAGGACCACACGTGGGTGCAGCGGCTGGTCGACGAGGGCCGGATCACCGAGGAAGAGGCCACGACGCACCCGCAGCGGTCGCTGCTGATGCGGGCGCTGGGCAGCGGTGACCATGTCGAGCCGGACCTCTCCATCAGAGAGGTGCGCGCCGGGGACCGGTACCTGATCTGTTCGGACGGTCTGTCGGGGGTGGTGAGCCACCAGACGCTGGAGGACACCCTCGCCAGCTACCAGGGCCCGCACGAGACGGTGCAGGAGCTGATCCAGCTCGCGCTGCGCGGCGGTGGCCCGGACAACATCACCTGCATCGTGGCCGACGTGCTGAACGTCGACGACACCGACACCCTCGCGGGCCAGCTGAACGACACCCCGGTGATCGTGGGCGCGGTCGCGGAGAACCAGCACCAGTTCGGTGACGGTGCCATGCAGACCCCGGCGGGCCGCGCGGCCGAGCTGGGGCGGGGCGGTCGCGGTGACGTACCGCAGCAGCCGTCCGGCGGCTTCGGCCCGCCAGGGAGCGGCGCCGAGACGGTTCCGCCGCAGGGCGCGTACGGCGCGTTCGTCGACGAGGACTACGCGCAGCCGCGGCGGCGCGGCCGGTGGATCAAGCCGACGCTGATCGTCGCGCTGTGTCTGGCCGTGGTCGGCGGTGGTCTGTACGCGGGGTACCGCTGGACGCAGTCGCAGTACTTCGTGGGTGCCAAGAGCGGGCATGTGGCCCTGTATCAGGGCATCAGCCAGGACCTGGCGTGGTTCAGCATGAACAAGATCGACCAGGACCACCCCGAGATCGAACTCAAGTACCTGCCGGCCTACCAGCGCAAGCAGGTCGAGGAGACGATCGCGGTCGACAGCCGGACGCAGGCGCTGGCCAAGGTCGGCGAGCTCGGCAAGCAGGCCGGCGCGTGCAAGTCCATGCAGCAGCGGGAGGCCGCTGAGCGCGAGGCGGCCCGCAAGAAGAGCGAGGGCCGGGCCGGCGGGACCGCCGGTACCAAGCCGGACTCGACCTCCGGGCCGGGCAGCTCGACGAGCAGCGCGAGCCCCACTCCCACGCCGTCCACCAGCAACTCCCCCTCCGCGGAGCAGCAGCGGCTGGAAAAGAATTGCAGCACCCAGCAGTGAGGGCGTAGGGGGCAGTTGATCTCATGAGCAGTACCAGCAACACCACCACCATCGGGACGATCGGAGCCCCGAGCCGCCGGAACACCGAACTGGCGCTGCTCGTGTTCGCCGTGATCATCCCGGTGTTCGCCTACATCAATGTCGGGCTCGCCAAGGAGGACACGGTCCCCGCGGGCGTGCTCGGCTACGCGCTGGGCCTCGGCCTGCTGGCGGGCGTCGCGCACCTGGTCGTGCGGAAGTGGGCGCCGTACGCGGACCCGCTGATGCTGCCGATCGCGACGCTGCTGAACGGCCTGGGCCTGGTGTTCATCTGGCGCCTGGACCAGGAGCCGCAGATCACCACGCCGCAGCTGGGCGGGGCGATGGCGCCGGGGCAGCTGATGTGGTCGACGCTGGGCGTGGCGCTGTTCCTGGGCGTACTGATCTTCCTGAAGGACCACCGTGTCCTGCAGCGCTACACCTACATTTCGATGGTGGTGGCGCTGGTCCTGCTGATCCTGCCGGTGTTCTTCCCGGCCCGCTTCGGTGCCCGCATCTGGATCACGATCCCGGGCGTGGGTTCGCTGCAGCCGGGCGAGTTCGCGAAGATCATCATCGCGATCTTCTTCGCCGGATACCTGATGGTGAAGCGGGACGCGCTGGCGCTGGCCAGCCGCCGCTTCATGGGCCTGTACCTGCCGCGCGGCCGCGACCTCGGCCCGATCCTGGTCATCTGGGCGCTCAGCCTGATGATCCTGGTCTTCGAGACCGACCTCGGTACGTCGCTGCTGTTCTTCGGCCTCTTCGTGATCATGCTGTACGTCGCGACGGAGCGGACCAGCTGGATCGTCTTCGGTCTGCTGCTCAGCGGCGCCGGCGCGGTGGCCGTGGCCTCCTTCGAGTCCCACGTGAAGACCCGTGTGCACAACTGGCTCAACCCCCTGGACCTGCTGAACGGCGGCGTCACCGAGACCGCGCAGGCGATGTACTCCTTCGGCTCCGGCGGCATTCTCGGCACGGGCCTGGGGCAGGGCTACTCGCGCCTCATCGGCGGTATCGCGCCGAAGAGCGACTACATCCTCGCCACCGTCGGCGAGGAGATCGGCCTGGCCGGTCTGATGGCGATCCTGCTGCTGTACGGCCTGCTCATCGAGCGCGGCATCCGTACGGCGCTGGCCGCCCGCGACCCGTTCGGCAAACTGCTGGCCGTCGGTCTGTCCGGCGCGTTCGCGCTGCAGGTCTTCGTCGTCGCCGGCGGTGTCACCGGGCTGATCCCGCTGACCGGTATGACGATGCCGTTCCTGGCGCAGGGTGGTTCGTCCGTCATCGCCAACTGGGCGCTGGTGGCGATCCTGCTCCGGATCAGTGACACCGCGCGCCGGCCGGCCCCGGCCCCCGCCCCCTCGACCGACGCCGAGATGACCCAGGTGGTCCGACCGTGAACAAGCCCCTGCGCCGCGTCGCGATCTTCTGCGGCCTTCTCGTCCTCGCTCTGCTCATCCGCGTCAACTGGGTGCAGTTCGTCCAGGCCGACGAACTCAAGAACGATTCCCACAACCGCCGGGTGGCCATCGAGCGGTACAGCATCCCGCGCGGCAACATCATCGTCGGCGACAAGGCCGTGACCGGCTCGACCACCACGGACAGCGGCGACTTCAAGTACAAGCGCACGTACAAGGAAGGCCCCATGTGGGCGCCGGTCACCGGGTACGCCTCGCAGGCGTTCGACGCCAACCAGCTGGAGAAGCTGTACGACCCGATCCTGACCGGCACCGACGACAAGCTCTTCTTCAGCCGCACGGTGGACATGTTCACCGGCGAGAAGCAGCAGGGCGGCGACGTCGTCACCACGCTCGACGCCAAGGCGCAGAAGGCCGCGTACGAGGGCCTGAAGGGCAAGAAGGGCGCGGTCGCGGCCATCAACCCGGAGACCGGCGCGATCCTCGCCCTGTCCTCCGCACCGTCCTACGACCCGTCCAGCTTCGCCGGCATGAGCGACGACGACGCCAAGGCGTACAACGGGCTGCTGAAGAAGAGCAACCCCGACGAGCCGATGCTGAACCGGGCGCTGCGCCAGACCTACCCGCCGGGCTCGACCTTCAAGGTCGTCACCGCGGCCGCGGCGCTGGAGAACGGCCTGTACACGGACATCGACGCGAAGACGAACTCGCCGCTGCCCTACTACCTGCCGGACACCGCGCACCAGCCGCTGAACAACGAGGGCAACCTCCCGTGCAAGGACGCCAGCCTCCGTGAGGCGCTGCGCGTGTCCTGCAACAGCGTCTTCGGCAAGATCAGCGCCGACCTCGGCAACGAGAAGATGATCAAGGAGGCCGACGAGTTCGGCTTCAACAAGGAGCACTTCACGCCGGTCCGCGCGGACGCCAGCGTCTACCCCAAGGACAACCGGCCGCAGAACGCCATGGCCGGCATCGGCCAGGCCTCCAACCGCGCCACGCCGCTCCAGATGGCCATGGTCGCCTCGGCGGTCGCCAACGGCGGCACGCTGATGAAGCCGTACATGGTCGACAAGCTGGTCGCACCGAACCTGAACGTGCTGCAGCAGACCCAGCCGGAGAAGCTCAGCGAGCCGCTGAAGCCGGAGAACGCGCAGAAGCTGCAGGACATGATGGAGACGGTCGTCAAGACCGGTACCGGTACCACCGCGCAGATCCCGGGTGTGACGGTCGGCGGCAAGACGGGTACCGCGCAGCACGGCGAGGACAACAAGGACAACCCGTACGCCTGGTTCATCTCCTACGCCAAGACCGACAAGGGCACCCCGGTGGCCGTCGCCGTGGTCATCGAGGGCTCCGACACCCTCCGTGGCGACATCGCCGGTGGCAAGCTGGCGGCGCCCGTCGCCAAGGCGGTCATGGAGGCGGTACTCGACGGCAACAAGTGACCTCGGTCACGACCGTACCGGTCGCATATCAGGTGGCGGCCGCGGCCGGGCCGCGTCAGGCGTGCCGGGTACGGTATGCCCGAACAGCACACCGCCGGACCACACACAGGTGCGGTCGGGATCGACGGAGAGGGCTGGAGTAGCTATGGAAGAGCCGCGTCGCCTCGGCGGCCGGTACGAGCTGGGCTCGGTGCTCGGCCGCGGCGGCATGGCCGAGGTCTACCTCGCCCATGACACCCGCCTGGGGCGCACCGTCGCTGTGAAGACGCTGCGGGTCGACCTGGCCCGCGATCCGTCTTTCCAGGCCCGGTTCCGCCGTGAGGCCCAGTCGGCAGCCTCGCTGAACCATCCGTCCATCGTCGCGGTGTACGACACCGGCGAGGACTATGTCGACGGCGTCTCGATCCCGTACATCGTGATGGAGTACGTCGACGGTTCCACGCTGCGTGAGCTGCTGCACTCCGGTCGCAAGCTGCTGCCCGAGCGGTCTCTGGAGATGACCATCGGCGTGCTGCAGGCGCTGGAGTACTCGCACCGGGCGGGCATCGTCCACCGCGACATCAAGCCCGCGAACGTCATGCTGACCCGCACCGGTCAGGTGAAGGTCATGGACTTCGGCATCGCCCGTGCGATGGGTGATGCCGGCATGACGATGACGCAGACCGCAGCGGTGATCGGCACGGCGCAGTACCTCTCCCCGGAGCAGGCCAAGGGCGAGACCGTCGACGCGCGGTCCGACCTGTACTCCACCGGCTGCCTGCTGTACGAGCTGCTGACCGTGCGGCCGCCGTTCGTCGGCGACTCCCCGGTCGCGGTCGCGTACCAGCACGTGCGGGAAGAGCCGCAGCCGCCGAGCAACTTCGACCCCGAGATCACGCCCGAGATGGACGCGATCGTCCTCAAGGCCCTGGTCAAGGACCCGGACTACCGCTACCAGTCGGCGGACGAGATGCGCGCCGACATCGAGGCCGCGCTGGACGGGCAGCCGGTCGCGGCCACCGCGGCGCTCGGCGCCGTCGGCTACGACCAGGACCAGCCCACCGCGACGCTGCGGCCGCAGGACCCGGCGGGCGCCACCTCCATGCTGCCGCCGACCAATCCGGACGACGGCGGTTACGGGTACGACGAGCGGCCCGACCGGCGCCGCGGCCAGAAGAAGAACCGCACCTCCACGATCCTGCTGGTCCTGGCGGCGATCCTGGTGCTGATCGGTGCGATCTTCATCGGCAAGGCGATGTTCAGTGGCGGCAAGACCGAGGGCAGCTTCCCGGCCCCCAGCCTGGTCGGCAAGACCCTGGACGAGGCGCGGCAGGCCGGCCGCAACGGCGACTTCAAGGTCGTCAAGGGCGGCAGCAAGACCTGCGACAACGTGAAGAAGGGGCAGGTCACCAAGCAGAACCCGACGGCCGGCTCCGACATCGAGAAGGACGACACGGTCACGGTGACGATGTGCACCGGCGTCGCCAAGGTCACCGTGCCGGATGTGAAGGGCTACACCTTCGACAAGGCGAAGTCCATCCTGGAGGGCAAGGGCTTCACCGACATCCAGCAGACCAGCGAGGCCTCCGACCAGACCCCGGGCTCGGTCATCAAGCAGAACCCCGAGAGCCAGACCGAGGCGGCCAAGGACAAGACGATCACCCTGACCGTCGCGGCCGAGAAGCCGAAGACCTCGGTGCCCGACGTCACCAACAAGCCCTTCGACCAGGCGCAGAAGCAGCTGACCGACCTGGGCTTCAAGGTGTCCCGGACCGATCAGGAGTCCGACCAGCCGGCCGACACCGTGCTGTCGCAGGACCCGGCCGGCGGCAGCCAGGCCGAGAACGGATCCCAGATCACCCTGACGGTCGCCAAGGCTGCCGAGAAGGTCCAGGTGCCCGACCTGGCCAACCAGAAGCTCAAGGACGCCAAGAAGACCCTCACCGACATGGGTCTCGCGGTCGGCAACATCACCGGTCCGCAGGACGACAACTCCACCGTTGTGGTCTCCGACCCGATCGCCGGCACGGAGGTCGCCAAGGGCACCTCCGTGAACGTCACGACGATGCCCGGCAACGGGAACGACGGCGGCGGGGACGACGGCGGCTGGTGGGGCGGCGTCGGCAACTGGGGCCGCGACAAGCACTGACGCCGAGGCACAACCGGCGGCAGCAGCCAGCACATGAGAGGGCCCGGGGCGATCACTCGCCCCGGGCCCTCTCGCATGCGCGACGGACAGCGGGTCACCCGCCCCGCTCGCCGCGTACCGCGGTGGCGGCTAGCGCAGTTCCTTCGGCGGGGTGCGGTCGGCGTCGACCTTTTCGGTGCGGACCAGCTCGCCCCAGACGATGTAGCGGTAGTTCGAGGTGTAGACCGGCGTGCAGGTCGTCAGGGTGATGTAGCGGCCCGGCTTGCGCTTGCCGGACTCCTTGGGGACCTTGTTCAGCACGTCGACGTTGAACTTGGTCGTCTCCGGCAGGGTCGCGAAGACCTTGTAGACGTACCAGCGGTGCTGCGACTCGTAGACGATCGGGTCGCCGTCCTTGAGCTTGTCGATGTTGTGGAACTTGGCGCCGTGTCCGTCCCGGTGCGCGGCGAGCGTGAAGTTGCCGCTCTTGTCCTGCGGCAGCGCGGACTTCACCGGCTCGGTGTAGTAGCCGGCGACCCCGTCGTTGAGGATCTTGCTGCTGGTGCCCTTCTTGACCAGCACCTCGCCGTTCTTCATCGCGGGGACGTGCAGGAAGCCGATGCCGTCCTTGGTGTCCAGCTCCTTCTGCTCCTCCGGCCCCGACGAATCGGCCCAGTGCTGCCGGATCCGGTCGCCCTGGTGGTGCGCCTCGCGGTCGGCGAGGACGTTGGTCCACCACAGCGAGTAGGCGACGAAGAGGCCCATCACCACGCCGGCCGTGATCAGCAGTTCGCCGATGAAGCTGACGACCGCGGCTATCCGGCGCCGTACCTTCCGCGGCGCGGGCCGGGACGCCGCGCCGGGCGCCCCGGACGTCCGTGACGACCCGGTGTCATCGGTCGACGACCCGTTGTCATCGGTCCCCTCGACGTCCGCGTCCTGTCCGGTGGCAGTCACCGCGTGGTACCCCCTGATGGTGCTCAGCTGACGAGCGCATCCGGCTTGCCCTTGCTCCGCGGTCGCTCCTCGACCATCTTGCCCCACACGATCATCCGGTAGGTACTGGTGAACTCCGGGGTGCACGTGGTCAGCGTGAGGTACCGGCCGGGCCCGGTGAAACCGGAGCCGGGCGGGACCGGGCCGATGACACCGACATTGGAGGGCAGGGTCTGCGGAAGGATGCTCGCCATCTCGTACGTGTAGAAGCGGGTGCGGGTCTCGACGACGATCTTGTCGCCCTTCACCAGCCGGTTGATGTAGCGGAACGGCTCACCGTGGGTGTTGCGGTGGCCCGCCACCGCGAAGTTGCCGGTCTTGTCCCAGGGCATCGCCGTCTTCAGCTTGCCCTCGCCGTAGTGGCCGACCATGCCGCGGTCCAGGACCTCGTGCTTGCTGATGCCCTCGGCGATCGGGACCTTCACATCCAGCTTCGGGATGTACATGATCGCGAAGCCCTCGCCGGGCGAGAACGCACCCGCCGCGCGCTTGTCGTCCTCGCCGTCCTTGTCCCACTGCTGCTGGAGGTTGTTGGCCGCGCCGCCCGCCTCGTTGTGCGCCAGGACGTTGGTCCACCACAGCTGGTACGCGACGAACAGCAGCATCAGCACGCCGAGGGTGATGAACGCCTCTCCGGTGATCCGGCTGGCGACGACGCCGACACTCTCCTTGCGGGCACGCGCGGCCTGGCGTGCGGCGACCCTCGACGTCGGAGCAGGCTCGGGAGGGGTCTCCGAGGCCGGGGTGGCGTGGCGGCCGCGTCTGCCGCCCCGTTTGGCGGCCGCCTGCGCCGCTCTGCGCCGCTCGGCGCGGCCACCGGTCGTCGGAGGCGTGGTTTCACGTGAAACAGCGTCCCCGGGCCGTTTCACGGCCTTCGGGTCCGCCTGCCGCAGCGCCATCGTTTCGTCATCGGCGGGCAGGGACGGAACTGCCGGCGCGACGACGGTGTCCGCAGCGGCGAGCGCCGCCTGAGCCGAGGCCCGGTCGTGGGCCGGACCTTGCTCGTACGCCGAAGGCTGGTTGTACGCCGGAGCCCGGCCCGGTGCCGGAGGCTGGTCGTGTGCCGGAATGCGGTCGAAGAGGGCGGTCGGCTCGTAGGCAGCGGGCTGCTGGTAATCGGCAGTCTGCTGGTAGCCGGCAACCGAGGGGAAGTCGGAGGGCTGCTGGAGGTCGGCAGCCGGCCGGAAGCCGGAAGGCTGTTCGTACGGGCGGGCTGCCTGGTCGTACGCGGAGGCAGCCTGCTGGTTCTGGACCGGCTGCGCCCCCTGTCCGCCGTCGTCCTGGCCGGGCAGCGGGTCCGTGAGGGGATCGCCGAGCTGCCCGACGGCCGCCTCGAACGCGGCAGGGTCGCCGTACGGATCGTAAGGACCGTACGACGACGTGCCTTCGCGCTCGGGGCGGAGCGCGGTCACGCGCCGGCCTTGCCGACCACCGGGGCGAGCCCCGTCGAACGCTCCACAGCTCCCTCGTCACCGCACTCGACCAGCCAGTTGGCGAGCATTCCGTGGCCCCACTCGGTCAGCACCGACTCCGGGTGGAACTGCACGCCCTCGACCTGCAGTTCGCGGTGGCGTACGCCCATGACCAGGCCGGTTTCCGTCCAGGCGGTGACCTCCAGCTCGGTCGGCAGGGTGTCCCGCTCGACCGACAGGGAGTGGTACCGGGTGGCCGTGAACGGCGAGGGCAGGCCCTGGAAGACGCCCTTGTGCTCGTGCGTCACCAGGGACGTCTTGCCGTGCAGCAGCTCGGGGGCGCGGCCGACGACGCCGCCGTACGCCACCGCCATGGACTGCATGCCCAGGCACACGCCGAAGACCGGCACGCCGGTGTCCGCGCAGTGCCGCACCATGTCGATGCAGACGCCGGCCTGCTCGGGCGCGCCGGGGCCGGGCGACAGCAGGACGCCGTCGAACCCGTCCTGCGCGTGCCCCGGCTCCACCTCGTCGTTCCGCCGCACCTCGCACTCGGCACCGAGCTGGTAGAGGTACTGGACGAGGTTGAAGACGAAGCTGTCGTAGTTGTCGACGACGAGGATCTTCGCGCTCATCGGACGGCCCCCATTCCCTGGTCCACCGTGACGTCGCCGAAGGGCAGCAGCGGCTCCGCCCATGGAAAGACGTACTGGAAGAGCAGGAAGACGATCGCCAGCGCGAGCACGAGCGAGATCAGTGCCTTCACCCATGCGTTGCCCGGCAGATGCCGCCAGATCCAGCCGTACATGCTGTCCCTACTTGCCGATGCCAATGGTCATTTGCCCCACCAGAGTAAGGGGCGAGTCCCGGCGGTGTGGCTCAGCTGCGCAATGCGGACGGACGTCCCCCGGCCACGGGCTCGGTCGCGTCCAGGTGCGCCCAGGCGATCAGCCGGTGACTGTGCCCCCACTCTGGCTCGCAGGTCGTAAGGGTGAGGTAACGGCCGGGACCTTCGTAGCCGGATTTGCGCGGTACGGGGTCGATGACCCCGATGTCGCCGGGGAGGGTGCGGTAGGGGCGCTTGTCGATGCGGTACGTGAACCACGTCGTGCCGTCGCTGATCACGACCGCGTCGCCGGGCCGCAGCCGCGGGAAGTCCTTGAACGGGTCGCCGTAGGTGCGGCGGTGGCCGGCGACGGCGAAGTTGCCGGTGGCGCCGGGCCGGGCGGTGCGGGCGTAGTGGCCGAGGCCCTTCTTCAGGGTGCCGGTGGCGGTGCCCTCCAGGACGGGTTTGGCCCAGTCGCGGCCGAACCGCGGGATGTACATGACGGCGAAGGGCTCGCCGTCCCGGTACGCGGGCTGCGGCGGCGGTCCGTCGTCCGACGGGCCGCCCTCACTCGGAGATGCGGTGCCGTCCGGGGACGGTCCGCCGGGGGCGGGCGAGGCGGTGGCGACCGGCCCCGTGGACCAGCGTTCCTGCAGTCTGCCGAGTTCGCCGTCCATCGCGCTGTCGGCCCGTACGCCGGTCCAGAAGAGCACGTAGACCACGAAGAGGACGATCAGGCTGCCGACGGTGAGGCACAGCTCACTGAAGGTCCTGACGACCCACCGTACGGACATGCCCCCGCCCTCCCGTCACCCGGCCACCGCCCCAAGGAGCTTGGCGCCCCTGCCTCCCCGCTCCGGCGCGCGCCGACGCGCGCTACGGCTGCACGGGCTGTGCGTAGTGGAGATCCACTGTGCCGGAGTAACCGGGCAGAGTCATCGTTCCGCGCGGCTCGACTTTCCAGCCGAGTCCGTAGGCGTCGACGTACTGCAGGTAGTTCTGGATCGCGGGAGAGGTGTTGAGCGCGTCGGAGAGCGCCTGGCGGTCGCCCACGGCGGTGACGGTGTAGGGCGGGGAGTAGACGCGGCCCTGGAGGATCAGGGTGTTGCCGACGCAGCGGACCGCGCTGGTGGAGATGAGCCGCTGGTCCATGACCTTGATGCCCTTGGCGCCGCCCTTCCACAGGGCGTTGACGACGGCCTGCAGGTCCTGCTGGTGGATGACCAGGTCATTGGGCTGCGGCTCGGGCACGCCGGGGATCTTGGCGGTGGCGTTGGGCGGGGCGTCGGTGAGGGTGACGGAGAGGCCCTGGCCGGACACCTTCTTCGTGCCCGCGTTCTTCTCCAGCGCCTGCACCCGGGCCTTGTCGGCATCGGTGCTGCCGCTGTCCTCGTCGGCGAGCCGGTCGACGTCGGAGCGGAGGGAGGCGTTGCGCTCGTCCTGGATCTTGTTCTTCTGGCTGTGGTCCTGGATGAGGTCCGACAGCCGCAGCATCGAATCGTCCGAGCGCAGGTTGGTGCCGCGTGCGGTGTCGAAGCTGATCCAGAAGAGCAGTCCGGCGAGCGCGAAGACCGCCAGCGTCAACAGCCGTACGGGGCGCAGCCGCGGACGCGGACGGCGGCCGGGGGAGTCAGCGGAATTGCTCAACGTACCCTTACTCCTTACGACGCCGCGGAAGCACTACGCTAACGGACGCCCGGGGGGAGCACCCGATCCCCGACGCCCCCCGACCGGCGCCAGCCTTGTACATCCGCGCGGTTACGCAGCGCATCGACAGGAGAGTTCCTCGTGCCGAAGTCACGGATCCGCAAGAAGGACGACTTCACGCCGCCGCCGGCGAAGCAGACCAGTTCGATCAAGCTGAACTCAGGGCGGGGCTGGGTGGCGCCGCTGATGCTGGCGATGTTCATGATCGGCCTGGCCTGGATCGTGTGCTTCTACGTGACCGAGGGCGATCTGCCGATCAAGTCGATGGGAAACTGGAACATCGTCGCCGGCTTCGGCTTCATCGCGGTGGGCTTCGGCGTCTCCACGCAGTGGAAGTAGCCCGGCCCGTCTCCACGCGGCGGAAGTAGCCCCGGCCTTCCGCTCTGCCTGATCACCGGGCAGGTGCGACTGGGTCACCGGGCCGGCTCGACGCGTACTGGCCCGGTGTGTCCGTCGTTCCATGGAGCGATGCGGCCTCGCATGCCGTAGAGCGGCGTGGCTGCGTGCCTCGGAGCGGGCCCGGAAGGCGCGCTGAACGCAAGCTGTGCCCAAGACCATCCACACGGTTATCCACAGCCGGGGAAAACTTCAGAAGATCTGTGGATAACCCCCGTGGGGTTGACGCCGGTCACACCGGAGGCGGGTGGCGCGGAGGCCCCGGGACCACTGGGTTGTACTGGGAAAACGTCCCTGCAGCGGCCCCCCTTGCCGGGATTCTGCACGGTGCGCGCAGGGGGCGACACGAGCTGTGGACAAGTGAACGGCCGGTCACTCCCCACGAGTGGCCTGTGGGTATACCGGTGTTCCTGTGGGGGACGCGGGTCGGCCGTTTCCTGTGGGAAAACAAGCCGACGTTTCCGGTGAGGGCGGGCCCTCAGTCCCCCGGCGGGACCGCCCCGGGCGGGGCCGAGCCACCCGCCCCCGCAGGCCGGCCCCTCACCCCGTCAGCTGTGCCGTGCGTACCCAGACCACCGCGACGATCACCAGGAGCGCCAGTACGCAGGCGCCGGCCTGGACGAGGTTCCGGCGGCCGCGCGGGGCGTGCACCATCGCGTACGTCACGGCGGCGCCCACCACCAGGCCGCCGACGTGGGCCTGCCAGGCGATGTTCGGCCACAGGAACGTGAAGGCGAGGTTGAGGCCGAGCAGGATCAGTACCGGCTTCATGTCGTAGTTCAGCCGGCGCAGCAGCACCGCCGTGGCGCCCAGCAGCCCGAAGATCGCGCCGGACGCGCCCAGCGACGGCTGGTTCTGCGCGGCGAGCAGGTACGACAGGGCGCTGCCGCCCAGTCCGGCGAGGAAGTACAGCGCGAGGAACCTGACCCGGCCGAGCGCCGCCTCCAGCGGCGGCCCCAGCCACCACAGCGAAAGCATGTTGAACGCGAAGTGCATGACCTGCTCGTGCAGGAACATCGCGGTGATCAGGCGGTACCACTCGCCGTGCGCGACGCCGACGACATGCAGCTCGCCGGGGTCGAAGGCCCAGCCGACCAGGTCCAGCGCGTTGACGAAGGGATCCTTGAGCACCAGGGCCGCGACGAGGACCGCGGTGTTGACGCCGATGAGGATCTTGGTGAGCAGCCGCGGGTCGGCGGTCAGGGCGCCGCCGGCGACCGTGCGGGGCCGGTTCGCGCCCGGCGCGTGCCCCGTGCCGCTGCCGCCGCGTACGCACTCCGGGCAGTGGAAGCCGACGGAGGCGCTGACCATGCATTCCGGACAGATCGGCCGGTCACAGCGGGTGCAGGTGATGCCGGTGGCCCGGTCGGGGTGGCGGTAACAGCCGCGCGCGTCGTTCCGGTCCTCCGGCGAACCGTTTCCGCCCTGGGCGTCCCGCGGCTCCTGCGGATTACCTGGCGCCTGCTCCATCGCTACCCCTCGTCGTCAGTGGCCCGCGGCACCGACACGCTGCGCGCCCCGCCTGGTCTACGACCGGGCGGGGCGTCATGGTTCCACGCCGCCCGCGGCCGGGCGCGGGCAGGGGTGACCGGCGGTGCCGGCGCGTCCTCGCCGAGGCGGGCGGGTTCCGACGGCCTGCTCGGCGGCGACGCCCTTCAGCGGGTCTCGACGACGACCTGCTCGATGACGACGTCGTTGACCGGGCGGTCGGTGCGGGGGTTCGTCTGGGTGGTCGCGATGGCGTCCACGACCTTCTTGCTCTCCTCGTTGGAGACCTCACCGAAGATGGTGTGCTTGCCGGTCAGCCACGCGGTCGGCGACACGGTGATGAAGAACTGCGAGCCGTTGGTACCCGGGCCGGCGTTGGCCATGGCCAGCAGGTACGGGCGGTCGAACACCAGGTCGGGGTGGAACTCGTCGGCGAACTCGTAGCCCGGGCCACCGGTGCCGTTGCCCAGCGGGTCGCCGCCCTGCAGCATGAAGCCGCTGATCACGCGGTGGAAGACAGTGCCGTCGTACAGCTTGTCCGTGGACTTCTGACCGGTCGCCGGGTTCGTCCACTCACGCTCGCCCTTGGCGAGCTCGACGAAGTTCTTGACCGTCTTCGGGGCGTGGTTCGGCAGGAGCCGAAGTTCAATGTCGCCCTGGTTGGTCTTCAGGGTGGCGTAGAGCTGCTCAGCCACGATCTACCTTCCATAAGTCTTCACTGACGGTTCCCGATCCTCGCACGAACGGCCGCGCCCGTCCCCCGCACGCCACCTCACGACCGGTGTTCGCACTGATTTCCCCCCCACCCCGACGTTTCCCGCGCCCGTCAGCGGGGACCCGTACATTCCGGTCGGGAAGCGGTCATCGACCGGTACCGGCCGGACGACAGGAAACGCAGACAGGGGGCGAGAAACCGCCGAATCGCGATACCGCGGCCGGAAGCCGCCTAAGCGGCACACGCCGCGCCGAACCGTGGCATTGTCATCACAAGGCGCCCGAAGTCCGCATTGACCCGGATGCCCGCCAGCACGTGCCGTACGCCCGCTGCGCAGGCATGATCTGCAAGCGGGCGGAGAGGCGAGAGACAGCAGACGTGGGCAAGCGCCCCCGAGCCCGGACACGCCACCCGATGAGGAGGATCCCGTGACCCGCAAGGACAGCGTGCGCGCCGCGACCGGCACGGCCAAGGAGAGCGTGCGGCACGCCGCGGAGGTGGTGGCTCCGTATGCCGGCACGGCCAAGGAGACCGCCGTGCACCTCACCCATGAGGCGCGTACGAAACTGGCCCCGAAGGTGAGCGAGGCCGCGCATCAGGCCCGTCACCAGTACGACGCGCGGCTGCAGCCCCGCCTGGAGCACGCCCGCGGCGCGCTGCCCCCGAAGGTCGACGCCGCCGCGACCAAGGCCGCGGCCCGTACCCGCAAGGCCGCCCGGCAGGCCACCGACTACACCGCACCGCGCGTGGAGAAGGCCGTACGCAACGCCCGTGCCGCGGCCGAGCCCGCCCGCGAGGAGGCCGTGCTGCGCGGATCCGCCGCGCTGGCGGCGCTGCGCGGAAATGTCACCGCAGCCGAGATCGAGAAGCTCGCCAAGAAGCACCGCCGCCGGGCGCGTACCGGCAAGGCCCTCAAGCGGGTCACCCTGCTCGGCATCCTCGCCGGCGGCGCCTACGCCGCGTGGAAGTGGTGGGACAAGCAGGCCAACCCCGACTGGCTGGTCGAGCCGCCCGCCGCGACCGAGGTCGGCGAGCGCACCCCGCTGAGCGCCGTGGACGGCAGCCCCGGCGCGGTCCTGGACCCCGAGGTCCAGGCGAAGCAGGCGGAATCCGAGGCGGACGAACGCCACGGACAGCCGTAAGGCGGGCGGGATCGTGGTCCCGCCGCCGCAGCAGAAAGCCCTCCGAACGCGTTTCCGCAGTTCGGAGGGCTTCTTCTGTGGAGCCTAGGGGAGTCGAACCCCTGACATCTGCCATGCAAAGACAGCGCTCTACCAACTGAGCTAAGGCCCCGTCGCGCACCAGAATACCCGGTACCCGCCCGCTTTCCCGACCGGGTATCGCTCCGGACGGTCGCTCTCCGTAGGATGCTTCGCGAGATTCGCGGCAGCGAAGCGAAGGGGAGACGCCATGGACGCAGCACAGCAGGAAGCCACCGCGCGCGCTCGGGAGCTGCAGCGCAGTTGGTACGGGGAGCCTCTGGGGGCGCTCTTCCGGCGTCTCATCGACGATCTCGGCCTCAATCAGGCCCGTCTCGCCGCCGTGCTCGGGCTTTCGGCTCCCATGCTGTCGCAGCTGATGAGCGGCCAGCGGGCGAAGATCGGCAACCCCGCGGTGGTCCAGCGTGTGCAGGCGCTCCAGGAGCTGTCGAGCCAGGTCGCCGACGGCAGTGTCAGCGCCGCCGAGGCCACCGAGCGGATGGACGAGATCAAGAAGACGGCGGGCGGGTCCGTCCTGAACAACACCACGCAGACCTCCACCACGGGCGCCACCACCGTGCGTCGTGTCGTGCGGGAGATCCAGTCGCTGCTGCGGTCGGTCGCGGCGGCCGGCGACATCATCGACGCGGCGGACTCTCTCGCCGCCACCCACCCCGAACTGGCAGAGTTCCTGCGGGTCTACGGGGCGGGTCGGACCGCGGACGCGGTGGCCCACTACGAAGCGCACCAGAACTAGTCACGCATGCTGTGAGGGAGCGGACGCGGCGCCATGGGTGAGGTCTTCGCCGGCAGGTACGAGCTGATCGACCCGATCGGGCGGGGCGGGGTGGGCGCCGTGTGGCGCGCCTGGGACCAGCGGCGCCGCCGGTACGTCGCGGCCAAGGTGCTGCAGCAGAGCGACGCGCACACGCTGCTGCGCTTCGTGCGGGAGCAGGCGCTGCGCATCGATCACCCGCATGTGCTCGCGCCGGCCAGCTGGGCCGCCGACGACGACAAGGTCCTGTTCACCATGGACCTGGTCAACGGCGGTTCGCTGGCACACCTGGTGGGTGACTACGGTCCGCTGCCGCCGCGCTATGCGTGCCTGCTGCTGGACCAGGTGCTCTCGGGTCTGGCCGCGGTGCACGAAGAGGGCGTGGTCCACCGGGACATCAAGCCGGCCAACATCCTGCTGGAGGCCACCGGTACGGGGCGGCCGCACGTGCGCGTCTCCGACTTCGGCATTTCGATGCGCAAGGGGGAGCCGCGGCTCACCGACACCAACTACGTGGTCGGGACGCCCGGTTACTTCGCTCCGGAGCAACTGCTCGGCTCCGAGCCGGACTTCCCCGCCGACCTCTTCGCGGTCGGCCTGCTCGGCCTGTTCCTGCTGACCGGCAGCAAGCCGGACGCCCAGGCGCTGGTGGAGCTCTTCGTGCAGCACGGGGTGCCCGGGGCGCCCGAGGACGTTCCCGAGCCGCTGTGGCAGGTCCTGGCCGGTCTGCTGCACCCGGATCCCGACGCGCGTTTCCGGACGGCGAACGGGGCCCGCAAAGCGCTCCTGTCGGCCGTCGAGCTGCTGCCCGAGGAGACGGTCGAGGACGAGATCGTCGAGGTCTTCGACCACATCGGGCCGCTGCCCTCCGGGTACGGGCCCGAAGGGCCGACGGGCGGGGGTGCACGAGGCGGCGACCTGAGCGGGCCTTCGGTGTCGGCGTCCGGCAGCTTCCCGTTGGCGCCGCCCCTCCCGCAGGGGCCGCCCACGCCGTCCACTCCGGCGCCGCTCCCGGCGCACGGTCCCGACCCGTCCCTGTCCGGCCCCGGATTCCCGGTGGCGGGCCCCGACGCGTCCCCTTCGGGGCCCGGGGTCCCGCTCGCACCGGGGCCCGCCCATCCGCCGCCCGGTACGCCGCCCGCGCAGCCCCTCCGGCATTACGAGCCGACCGCGCCGGTACGGGGGGACCTGCCGCTCACCCGGCCCTACACCGTTGGGCAGCCGCGGGTACCCGGCCAGGCCCCGGCACCCGCCGGGACCGTTGCGCACGGCGCGAAACCCGTACGTACCGGGCCACCCGCGAAGGTCGCCGTGCCGGTGCTGGTCGTCGCGCTGCTGTGCATCGCGGTGGGCGTCTGGGCGCTGACCGCCGGCTGACGCGCGCGTACGGCCGGAGAGGCCCGCGCGAGGCCGCTGACGGGCCTGTGCGGCGTCCTGGGTTCACCGGCCCCGCGGAGGCTGCCCGAGTCCCCGTCCGGCGTCCTGAGGCCCGCTCCGGCCGTCGTACGGCTGCTGCCCGGGCACCGGGGCTCCCGGGCCGCCCGGCGCGCCCGCGGCCGGTCCCGTGACCGCCGTGGCACCGGCCGCGGCCTTGCGCCGGGCCGCGACCGTCCACACGCCGAGCCCGGCGAGCAGCACCGCACCGACGCCGAGGCCGGTGAACCCGACCGTCTGCAGGTGCCCGTGGCGCTCCGCCTCGGACGCCGTACGGCCCGTCTCGGCCAGCTCCCGGTCCTCGGACGAGACGGAGAAGTCCGCGGCGGGCCGCGCGTACCGGGGGCCGGCCTGCGCCGCTCCCTTGAGGTCCACCCGCAGGGTGACGTCCGCGCCCTTCTTGAAGAACTTCGCCGCGTCCGGGTTGAGGGAGACCTCCAGGTAGTACCAGCCCGCGACGCTCATCGCCCGGACGGACTCGTCGTTGCCGAAGCGGTTGCCGTAGTGCACCGGCGGGGTGAACAGCCGCGCCTCCTTCTGCCGGCCCTCGTACGCGGCGAAGGCCTCGTCACTCACCACGCCGCGCGCCGGGTTGTACGCGGTCAGGCCGAACGCGTCCGGGGTGAACGTCGAGACGCCCACCCCCGGTTGCTTGGGCGCGCTGGGCAGCTCGGCGCTGACGTTCAGCCGCTGTCCCCAGTCCACCGGCACCCGGTAGAAGCGGGTCTCGCCGGGCCGGATGCGGTCGCTCCACCGGCCCTTCCCCACCGAGGCGGCGTCGTTGAAGCCGGTGCCTCCCGTGACGCGCTTCTCCGCGCCCCCCGAGGGCGCGGCGGGCGTGGCGCTGCTCCAGCTGCCTTCCCCGGGCTCTTGGGGAGCCGGGCCGCTCAGCTGCGGCTCGGTCATGTAGCGCAGCTCCAGGGGCCAGCGGTCGGGGCCCGAGGTGGCGTCGCCGGAACGCTTCACCACCACGTAGTACCGGCCGGCCTGCTTGCACTCCGAGAAGTCGCTGCCGACGCGGCGGGTGGCGTAGGCGGCGAGGGGGTAGGCCGTCTCCCCGCCCCGGTACCGCACGTCGCCGTCCGTGCCGCAGGTCGTGCCGCTGTTGTCCTGGAGGGACACGGTCAGCCCGTCGGTGTAGTCCTCGACCTTGCTCTCCGGCGCGGGCGAGGCCACCGCCGAGACGTACGCGGTGGTCTTCGTGTCCAGGTTGAGGGCGTAGCGCCGCTCCTCGCCGCGCCCGATGGAGTCGGTGTACGTGCCGGGGCGGATGGACGGGGCGTCCGCCGTGCTCGCCCGGCCCTTGACGGGCGTGGCGTCCTGCGCGGGCGCGTACGTGGGCAGCTTCGTGTCCGCCGTGGCCACCCCGGGGAGGAGCGCCAGGACGCCGAGCGCCACCGGGCCGGCCAGCCCCCTCCTGATCGTGCGCCGCCTCACCACGTGCCTGCCCCTCCCGAGCCCGTTCCGGTCGTGCGCTGCCTGCTCCGGCCCCTGAGGTACGCCACCGCGAGGCCGGCGAGGAGCAGGGCTCCCGCACCGATGCCGACGGCGGCGATCACCGGACGCGCCGCCCATCCTCCACCGCCGGCCGTGCCGCTGTCCGCGGCGGAGGCGGAATCCTTCACCACGGCCGCATGCGCCTGGGGCCCGCTCTTCGCGTCGCCGAACACGGCCACCCGCAGGACCACACCGATCCGCGGATTATCCGCGATCTCCGCAGCCTTGGCACCGAGGGTGACGGCCAGGTAGAAGTCGCCGGCGCGGTGCACGGGGACGACGTTGGGGTCGCTCTCGTAGCGGTTGGTCCAGCTGACCGGGACGGTTCCCATGCGCAGCGCCGTCTGCCGCCCGTTGTAGGGCGTCTGCGGGGTGAACTCCCCGGTGCCGCTGCCGACGGGCTGCCGGGCCGGGGTGTAGACCTGCGTGGCGCCGTACGAGGTCTGCGCGCTGTACCCCTTCACGGTGGGCTCGTTGGCGAACTCCACGTCGTAGCGCAGCTGCTGGCCCCAGCCGACCGGGATCTTGTACCAGAGCGTCTGCGAGGGCAGGACCTTGTCGCGCCAGGCGCCTTCGCCGATCTTCCTGGCGTCGTTGAAGCCGGTGCCGCCGGTGACGTCCTTCGGGGTGCCGGAGGGCACGACCGCGTCCTTGCCGCCGGCGCCGTACTCGGGCTCCGACCGGGCCGGCATGACGCCCTTCTTGAGGGGCCGCTCGCTGCGGTAGGTCAGCTCCAGGGGCCAGCGGGCGGCGTCGGAGCCGTCGGCGGCCTCGCGTTCGACGACGAACCAGTAGCGGCCTGCCTTGTCGCAGCTGCCGTGGCCGTCCTGCGACGGCACCCGGCTGACGCCCGAAGTCAGCGGTGTGGCGCCCTCGTTCTGGCCGAAGAGTTCGGTGCGGGTCTCACATGCGCTGTCGGTGCCGTACGCGAGCTGGGTGCGCAGCACGGTGGTGGTGTCGACGGCGGCGCCCGGGTGCGGGACGGCGGTGGCGGCGAAGTCGGCGGTGGCGCTGTCGTCGAGGTGCACCTCGTAGAAGCGCCGTTCACCGGGGCCGATGGTGTCCCGGTACTGGCCGGGCGCGATGGTGGGCGCGCCGGAGCGTGCGGGTGTGCCGCGCACCTGCTTCCCCCGGAAGCGGTACCCGTCGGCGGAGAGCTTGCTCGCGCGCTGCATCTGGCGTGCCAGGGCATCGGCGTCCGGGGCATCGTAGTAGCGGCCGTTGCCCGCCTCCGCGACGCACTCCAACTGCTCCCGGGCCTTGCCGCGCACCTGGAAGCCGATGGTGTCGATCCGCAGGTCGACGCCCGACCTGCCGAGTTCCCTGGCGACCTCGCAGGGCGGCGGGGACTGGCAGGTGTCCTCGCCGTCGGAGATGAGCACGATGGTGCGGCGGCCGTCGCCGCCTCGTGGGAGGTCGGCGGCGGCCTTCTTCAGCGAGAGGCCGATCGGGGTGTCGCCCTTGGGCTCGACGCCCGCCACGGCCTTCTTCAGACCGGCCCGGTCCAGCGGCCGTACCGGCTGGACGAGGCGGGTGTCGTCACAGCCGCGGTTCTTGTCCGCGCCGTAGACGCGCAGCCCGGTGGGGAAACCGTCGGGGAGGGCGTCCGCGACGGTGCCGACCGCCTTGCGGGCCGCGGCGATCCGGGTTCGCCCGGAGCCGTCCGGCTCCGCCATCGAGCCGGAGGAGTCCAGCACCATGACCATGCCGGCGCTGGTGAAGGACGGTTCGGCGGACGCCTGCGGCGCACTCAGGAGCGTGAGGAGCAGCCCCCCGGTCAGCGCGGCCGCCGTCCTCCGGCGTCGTCGTGCCATGTCGCCCTGCCCCCTCTGCCCACCGATCGAGTTTGCCATCGCAACCTAGTGGTGTGCTTTAGCAAACGCAACCCATCGGGCGTCACAGTCCCGCAACGGCCCCGGACAGACGAAACCCCGGCCACCGCCGAGCGGGGACCGGGGTCACGTACGTACGGAACTGGGGCTCACACGCCCGAACCTGCGGGCACGGAGTCGGTCGCCTCCGTCCACAGATCCTGCTCGGCGCGATCCGCCTGGATCTGGCGGTACACGAGGAGCCCGCCGATGGCGGCCAGTGCGACCAGGAGAAGCTTCTTCACCGCGCGACCTCGTCTTTCGTTGACGTAGGGGACCTTCGGGGGCCGATGATACACACCGGTCGATATCAATCGGTGACCTAGTCCGACCCCAACTCCGGAGAAGCACAAAGAGATCGGCCCGGGCGGAGAATTCTCCGTCCGGGCCGATCCTTGCCGGTGGGGCTAACAGGACTTGAACCTGTGGCCTCTTCCTTATCAGGGAAGCGCTCTAACCGTCTGAGCTATAGCCCCTGGCTTGTTGCCGCCTCGCTGGCTGCACCGAAAGATTAGCGCACTTCAGAGCCATGACCCAAATCGATGACCGGGCCGGCCGCGAAAGCCCCTCCGCGGCGACCCGCACCAGGTCATTCGTCCTCGGCCAGGGTCAGCTCCACGCCGCCCACGAAGCCCGCCGAGAGGTTGTAGATGAAGGCGCCGAGCGTAGCCAGCGCCGTCGCCAGCACCACGTCGATCGCGGCGATGACGCCGGTGAACATCAGCACCCGCGGCAGCGACAGGAACGTCTCCAGATCGAAGCCCGAGCCGCCGTCGGAGCTGGTGGCCTCGCTGATCGTGCCGCCGACCGTGGAGAAGACGCCCATCGCGTCCATCACCATCCACAGCACCGACACCGCGACCAGCGTGCACAGCCCCAGCGCGATGGAGAGCAGGAAGCTGACCTTCATCACCGACCACGGGTCGGCACGGGACACGCGCAGCCTGGCCTTGCGCGTACGCGGGGTCGTACGGACGCCCGGGCGGGGCACCCGCAGCCCCGGCTTGCCGCCCCCCGCGGGGTACGCGGACGGCGGGACGTACGGCTGGCTCTCGCTGCCTTGCGGGCGGGGCTCGGGCTGCGGCTGTGCCTCCGGCTGCGGCTGCCTGGTGTCGGTCACGGTTCCCCCCTCGGCGGAGGCCTCCTTGTGGGGGCCGCCGCCAGTATCGGAGCCACGGGCGCCGCCCGTCACGGTCGCGGGCCCGGACGAGGGCTTCCTGCCCTCGTCCGATCCGCCCGCCTGTGCACCCGTGGCTCCACTCACGACCTACTCCTCGTGCTACTCCGCCGCGGGCTCCTCGCCCTCGGCCGCCGGGGCCTGGCCCTGCGCCGCGTCGTCGGCCGGCTCGCCGTCCGCCGGCGCCTCGACCTCTTCGGCCTCGCGACCGGCCTCGGCGTTCCAGGCGATACCGACGACGGCATCGCGCTTGCCCAGGTTGATCAGTTGGACGCCCATGGTGTCACGGCCCGTCTCCCTGACCTCGTCGACCCGCGTACGGATCACCCCACCGCCGAGGGTGATGGCGAGGATCTCGTCGCTCGCCTCGACCACCAGCGCGCCGACCAGCTCTCCTCGATCCTCCACGATCTTCGCGGCCTTGATGCCGAGGCCGCCGCGACCCTGGACGCGGTACTCGTCGACGTTGGTGCGCTTGGCGTACCCGCCGTCGGTGGCGGTGAAGACGTAGGTGTTCGCCCGCACCACGTTCATCGACAGGAGCTCGTCGCCCTCGCGGAAGCTCATCCCCTTGACGCCGGAGGTGGCACGGCCCATCGGGCGCAGCGACTCGTCCGTCGCGGTGAAGCGGATCGACTGTGCCTTCTTGGAGATCAGCAGCAGGTCGTCGTCGCTGGAGACCATCTGGGCGCCGATCAGCTCGTCGTCCGAACCGTCCTCCTGCTCGCGCAGGTTGATGGCGATGACACCGCCGGAACGCGGCGAGTCGTAGTCCTTCAGCGGGGTCTTCTTCACCAGGCCGGCCTTGGTCGCGAGGACCAGGTACGGCGCCGCCTCGTAGTCCCGGATCGCCATGACCTGGGCGATCTGCTCGTCCGGCTGGAAGGCGAGGAGGTTCGCGACGTGCTGGCCGCGCGCGTCCCGGCCCGCGTCGGGCAGCTCGTACGCCTTGGCGCGGTAGACCCGGCCCTTGTTCGTGAAGAACAGCAGCCAGTGGTGGGTGGTGGACACGAAGAAGTGGTCGACGATGTCGTCTTCCTTGAGCTTCGTGCCGCGGACGCCCTTGCCGCCGCGCTTCTGCGAACGGTAGTCGTCGGTCTTGGTGCGCTTGACGTAGCCGCCACGGGTGATCGTGACGACGATGTCCTCCTCGGCGATCAGGTCCTCGATGGACATGTCGCCCTCGAAGGGCACCAGCTTGGAGCGCCGGTCGTCGCCGTACTTGTCGACGATCGCGGTCAGCTCCTCGCTGACGATCTGCCGCTGGCGCTCCGGAGAGGCGAGGATCGCGTTGTACTCGCGGATCTTGGCCAGCAGCTCGTCGTGCTCGGCGGTGATCTTCTGCCGCTCCAGGGCCGCGAGGCGCCGCAGCTGCATCTCCAGGATCGCGTTCGCCTGGATCTCGTCGATGTCCAGCAGGCCCATCAGGCCCTCGCGCGCCACGTCGACCGTGTCGCTGCGCCGGATCAGCGCGATGACCTCGTCGATGGCGTCCAGGGCCTTGAGCAGGCCGCGCAGGATGTGCGCCCGCTCCTCGGCCTTGCGAAGCCGGAACTTCGTCCGGCGGACGATGACCTCGATCTGGTGCGTCACCCAGTGGCGGATGAACGCGTCCAGCGAGAGCGTGCGCGGCACGCCGTCGACCAGCGCCAGCATGTTGGCGCCGAAGTTCGTCTGCAGGTCGGTGTGCTTGTACAGGTTGTTCAGCACGACCTTGGCGACCGCGTCCCGCTTCAGCACGATGACCAGGCGCTGGCCGGTGCGCGAGGAGGTCTCGTCGCGGACGTCGGCGATGCCGCCGATCTTGCCGTCCTTCACCAGGTCGGCGATCTTCTGCGCGAGGTTGTCGGGGTTGACCTGGTACGGAAGCTCCGTGACCACCAGGCACTGGCGGTTCTGGATCTCCTCGACCTCGACCACCGCGCGCATCGTGATGGAGCCGCGTCCGGTGCGGTACGCCTCCTCGATGCCCTTGCGGCCCACGACCAGCGCGCCGGTCGGGAAGTCCGGGCCCTTGATCCGCTCGATCAGGGCGTCCAGGAGCTCCTCGTGGGAGGCCTCCGGGTGCTCCAGGTGCCACTGGGCGCCGGCCGCGACCTCGCGCAGGTTGTGCGGCGGGATGTTGGTCGCCATGCCGACCGCGATGCCGGCCGAGCCGTTGATCAGCAGGTTCGGGAAGCGCGACGGCAGGACCGTCGGCTCCTGGCTGCGGCCGTCGTAGTTGTCCTGGAAGTCGACGGTCTCCTCGTCGATGTCCCGGACCATCTCCATGGACAGCGGGGCCATCTTGCACTCGGTGTACCGCATGGCCGCGGCCGGGTCGTTGCCCGGGGAACCGAAGTTGCCGTTGGAGTCCACCAGCGGCATCCGCATCGACCACGGCTGCGCCAGGCGGACCAGCGCGTCGTAGATCGAGGAGTCGCCGTGCGGGTGGTAGTTACCCATGACGTCACCGACGACACGGGCGCACTTGTAGAAGCCCTTCTCGGGGCGGTAGCCGCCGTCGTACATCGCGTACAGGACGCGGCGGTGCACCGGCTTGAGGCCGTCCCGGACGTCGGGCAGGGCACGCGAGACGATGACGGACATCGCGTAGTCGAGGTAGGAGCGCTGCATCTCCGTCTCGAGCCCGACGGGCTCGACGCGCATGCCCACGCCTTCGATGGCGGCGGGCGCGCCCTCGGCGGTCACGCCGTCCGGGGTCACAGGGGGGTTCTCGTCGGCCATTGCTGTTCAAAGTCCTTTCGAGCTGCGGCTGCGTTACGGGCCGACGGGCTCAGATGTCGAGGAAGCGGACGTCCTTGGCGTTGCGCTGGATGAACGAGCGTCGTGCCTCGACGTCCTCGCCCATGAGCACGGAGAACAGGTCGTCGGCGCGGGCCGCGTCGTCCAGCGAGACCTGGCCGAGCACGCGGTGCTCGGTGTCCATCGTGGTCACGCGCAGCTCTTCGGCGTTCATCTCGCCCAGACCCTTGAAGCGCTGGACCGAGTCGTCCTTGATGCGCTTGCCGGCCTGCTTGCCCATCTCGATGAGGGCGTCGCGCTCGCGGTCGGAGTAGGCGTACTCGAAGTCGTCCCGGCCCCACTTGATCTTGTACAGCGGGGGGCGGGAGAGGTAGACGTGCCCGGCCTCGACCAGCGGCCGCATGAAGCGGAACAGGAAGGTGAGCAGCAGGGTGTTGATGTGCTGACCGTCGACGTCGGCGTCCGCCATCAGGATGATCTTGTGATAGCGGAGCTTCTCGATGTCGAAGTCCTCGTGCACACCCGTGCCGAAGGCCGAGATCAGCGCCTGGACTTCCTGGTTCTGCAGGATCTTGTCGACCCTGGCCTTCTCGACGTTCAGGATCTTGCCGCGGATCGGGAGGATCGCCTGGTACTCGGGGTTACGGCCGGACTTGGCCGAGCCGCCCGCGGAGTCACCCTCGACGATGAAGATCTCGCACTTGGTCGGGTCGTTGGACTGGCAGTCGCTCAGCTTGCCCGGCAGCGACGCGGTCTCCAGCAGGCCCTTGCGGCGGGTGAGGTCGCGCGCCTTGCGGGCGGCGACGCGGGCCGTCGCGGCCTGGATGCCCTTGCGGATGATGTCCGCGGCCTCGTTCGGATTCCGGTCCAGCCAGTCCGTGAGGTGCTCGTGCACGACCTTCTGCACGAAGGTCTTGGCCTCGGTGTTGCCCAGCTTGGTCTTGGTCTGGCCCTCGAACTGGGGCTCGCCGAGCTTGACGGAGATGATCGCCGTCAGACCCTCGCGGATGTCCTCACCGGTGAGGTTGTCGTCCTTCTCGCGCAGCAGCTTGCGGTCTCGCGCGTACCGGTTGATCAGGCCGGTCAGCGCGGCGCGGAAGCCCTCTTCGTGCGTACCGCCCTCGTGGGTGTGGATGGTGTTCGCGAAGCTGTAGACACCCTCGGTGTACTGGGTGTTCCACTGCATCGCGATCTCCACCGAGAGCATCCGCTCCTTGTCCTCGGCCTCGACGTCGATGACCGTGGGGTGGACCGTCTCGCCCTTGCGGGAGTTCAGGTACTTCACGAAGTCGACGATGCCGCCTTCGTAGTGGTACCTGACGGAGAGCGCCTTGCCCTCCTCGTCGACGTGCGCCTCGCGCTCGTCGGTGAGCTGGATGGTGAGGCCCTTGTTGAGGAAGGCCATCTCCTGGAAGCGCCGGGACAGCGTCTCGAAGCTGTACTCGGTCGTCTCGAAGATCTCGCCGTCGGCCCAGAACGTCACCGACGTCCCGGTCTCGTCGGTGGCCTCGTTACGGGCCAGCGGGGCAGTCGGCACACCCTGCTTGTAGTCCTGCGTCCAGCGGTAGCCGTCGGTCTTGACCTCGACGGAGACCCGCTGCGACAGGGCGTTCACCACGGAGACACCCACGCCGTGCAGACCACCGGAGACCGCGTAACCGCCGCCGCCGAACTTGCCGCCCGCGTGCAGGACGGTGAGCACGACCTCGACGGCCGGCTTCCCCTCCGAGGGGATGATGCCCACCGGGATACCGCGGCCGTTGTCCACCACGCGCACCCCGCCGTCGGCCAGGATCGTCACGTCGATGGTGTCCGCGTGGCCCGCGAGCGCCTCGTCGACGGAGTTGTCGACGACCTCGTACACGAGGTGATGCAGACCGCGCTCGCCGGTGGAGCCGATGTACATACCCGGTCGCTTGCGAACCGCGTCCAGGCCCTCAAGGACAGTGATCGCACTGGCGTCGTACGACTTCTCTTCCGAGGAGCCGCCACTGGCGCCGGCAGAAGAAACCCCCTCTTCGGTAGAAGCCGTGATGTTCTCGTTGAGGTCGCCGGAGTCGGCCACGAAGCGCCCTTTCTGGCACAGGCACGAGCCTTCTCCTGCCGCCGGCGGGGAGGCCCCGTGCCGGTCAGGAGCGGCTGCGTCGTTCGACATGTTCCGCGAGTGGGCGGGATTGCCATCAGTCTACCGGTAGCGCCGACACTCATGGGGGTTTGCGGGCGCCTGAGTCCTCACGTGCCGCCCTGAACTGACATCCACCGACTCCCCATATCTGAGGAGGGCCCCCAGGACGCTCACACCGGCACTCAGCGCTTCGGGCTGTCAACCTCCGACTACGGTGAGCGGAGTCTCATGCGTCACACTGGAACATCCCGGACATCTCGCCCGTACAGGCACCCTTTCGCGACCCGGTTTCACGTGAAACGGTGGACTTCGGCCGCGCATGTACGGATCAGCCGTACGTGTCGCCCGGACCCTTGCTCCCCGGCGCCCGCAGCGAGCCGTACCGCCGCGGCGGGCCGCCCGGCCCGAGCACCTTGATGATCTTTACCGAGCCATGGCCCAGGTCTTCGTTCAGACGTGCCACGAGTGTCGGAGCGAGCAGCCGCAGCTGCGTCGCCCATGCGGTCGAGTCGCACTGCACCGTCAGCACCCGGGCGTCCTCGTCGTACTTCTGCGGTTCGCAGTGCTGCGCCACCTCGGCACCCACGAGCTGGGGCCAGCGCCCCATCACCCCGCCGACCGCGGCCGGCGTCTCCCAGCCCCGCTCGGTGATCAGACGGTTGATGGCCGCGCCCAGCGGCAGCGGGTCGCGCCCGTCCGCGCGTGCTCCCGACCGCAGCCCGCCCCCGCGTCTGGCCTGCTTCTTCTGCTGCGCGGCCGCGCCCCGCGCCCGCGCCTGCTCCTTGGCGGCCACCAGCGCCTGCCGCGCCAGATCGATGCCGGAGAGCTCCGGCGGCTTGGGCTGCTCGGGTCCCGGAGGGTCCTGTGGACCGGACTGCTCACTCACTTACGACACCTTCTCCGCCGCGCCCTCGGAGACCGCGAACCGCGCCCCCGCCAGCACGCCCGGCACATCGTCGTCCACCGCCGCCGTCACCAGCACCTGCTCGCCCGGCGCCACCAGCTCCGCCAGCCGCTCCCGCCGACGGGAGTCCAGCTCGGCGAAGACGTCGTCCAGGACGAGAACCGGCTCGTTGCCCTCGCCGCTCAGCAGCTCGTACGAGGCCAGCCGCAGCGCCAGCGCGTACGACCAGGACTCGCCGTGGCTCGCGTACCCCTTGGCCGGCAGCCGCCCCAGCTTCAGCAGCAGGTCGTCGCGGTGCGGACCGACCAGGGTCACGCCCCGCTCGATCTCGTTCTTGCGGGCCTCGCCCAGCGCCTCCATGAGCAGCCCGTACAGCTCCTCACGGTTCGATGCCTCGGCGAGTCGCTCGCCCACCGAACCGCGGTACTCCAGGGCGACCGGGCCGCCGCCCGGCGCCAGCTGCTCGTACGCCTTGTCCGCCAGCGGCTGCAGCGTCGCGATCAGGTCCAGCCGCTGCGCGAGCAGCTCCGCGCCGGCCCGCGCCAGGTGCTGGTCCCACACGTCCAGCGTGGAGAGGTCCATCTTCCGGCCGCCGTGCCGACGTGCCAGGGCCGCGCTCTTGAGCAGGGTGTTGCGCTGCTTCAGCACGCGGTCGTAGTCCGAGCGCACCCCCGCCATCCGCGGCGAGCGCGCCGTGATCAGCTCGTCCAGGAAGCGCCGCCGCTCGCCCGGGTCGCCCTTGACGAGGGCCAGGTCCTCCGGCGCGAACAGGACCGTCCGTACGATGCCGAGCACGTCACGGGGCCTGACCTGCGAGGATCTATTGATCCTGGCCCGGTTCGCCTTGCCCGGGTTCAGCTCCAGCTCGACCAGCTGCTGCCGGTCGCCCTGCACCACCTGCGCCCGGACGATCGCCCGCTCCGCGCCCATCCGGACCAGCGGTGCGTCGGAGGAGACGCGGTGGCTGCCGAGGGTGGCGAGATAGCCGACCGCTTCGACGAGGTTGGTCTTGCCCTGGCCGTTGGGCCCGACGAAGGCCGTGACGCCCGGTTCGAGCGGCACCTCGACCCGGGCGTACGAGCGGAAGTCGGCGAGCGACAGATGCGCGACATGCATAAAGGGCGCCGACCTCCCCCGGCGTGGTACTGCTGCGCGGGCTTCCGGGACGCCTGCCCCGGAAGCCCGGCCTGCTTACTTCGTGTTCTCGACCGCGTGGCCGCCGAACTGGTTCCGCAGCGCGGCGATCATCTTCATCTGCGGCGAGTCGTCCTGACGCGAGGCGAACCGCGCGAACAGCGACGCGGTGATCGCCGGCAGCGGCACCGCGTTGTCGATCGCGGCCTCCACCGTCCAGCGGCCCTCACCGGAGTCGGCCGCGAAACCGCGCAGCTTCTCCAGGTGCTCGTCGTCGTCCAGCGCGTTGACCGCCAGGTCCAGCAGCCAGGAGCGGATGACCGTGCCCTCCTGCCAGGAGCGGAAGACCTCGCGCACGTCCGTGACGGAGTCGACCTTCTCCAGCAGCTCCCAGCCCTCGGCGTAGGCCTGCATCATCGCGTACTCGATGCCGTTGTGGACCATCTTCGCGAAGTGGCCCGCGCCGACCTTGCCGGCGTGCACGGAGCCGAAGTCGCCCTCCGGCTTGAGCGCGTCGAAGATCGGCTGGACCTTCGCCACGTCCTCGGCGGCACCGCCGTACATCAGCGCGTAACCGTTCTCCAGGCCCCACACTCCACCGGAGACGCCGCAGTCGACGAAGCCGATGCCCTTGGCGCGCAGCTCCTCGGCGTGCTTCTCGTCGTCCGTCCAGCGGCTGTTGCCGCCGTCCACGACGATGTCGCCCTCGGACAGCAGCTCACCCAGCTCATCGATCGTCGCCTGGGTGGCGGCGCCGGCCGGCACCATGACCCACACGACCCGCGGACCCTGCAGCCCGTCCACCAGCTCCTTGAGGCTGGAGACGTCCGCGAGGTCGGGATTGCGGTCGTAACCGATGACCGTGTGGCCGGCGCGGCGGATGCGCTCGCGCATGTTGCCGCCCATCTTGCCGAGACCGACGAGACCGAGCTCCATCAGAGACCCTCTTTGCACATAGTCGTTGCCCTTGTACCTGACCTACGTCGAGCCTACGCCCGAAGGGCCGTGCACAGCTGTGGGCTCAGCCGCTCATAAGCCGCAGGTCAGCCCCGTCATCCGGGCGGCCGTACGGAGCGGATCCGTACGGCCGCGGCGCGTGGCGGAGGGCACCGGAAGCGGGCTCGGCCCGACAGGCGCACCGGCATACTGCGGCCCTGCGAGGGGCGCCCCTCGCGCTCCCGGCCGACGCGGCGCTCGGGCTCAGCCGGAGAGGCGCACCGGCATGATCAGGTACTTGTAGGCGTCGTCCGCCTCGGCGTCGGCGGCGGGCTTGCCGCTCAGCAGCGCAGGCTTGGTCGAGGTCGTGAAGGACAGCTGGGCCACCGGGGAGTCGATCGCCGACAGGCCCTCCAGCAGGAAGCCGGGGTTGAAGGCGATCGAGATGTCGTCGCCGTCCAGCTGCGCGTCCACCCTCTCCACAGCCTGTGCATCGTCGCTGGAGCCGGCCTCCAGGATCAGCACACCCTGCTCGAAGCTGAGCCGCACCGGGGTGTTCCGCTCGGCCACCAGCGCCACACGCTTGACGGCCTCGACGAACGGAGCGGTCTCGATCACCGCGACGGAGTTGAACTCGGTCGGGAAGAGCGTGCGGTACTTCGGCAGGTCGCCTTCCAGGAGGCGGGTCGTCGTACGGCGGCCCGCGCCCTCGAAGCCGATCAGACCCTCGCCGGCACCGGAGCCCGAGAGCGCCAGCGTGACCGTGTCACCGCTGCTCAGCGACTTGGCGGTGTCCAGCAGCGTCTTGGCGGGGACCAGCGCGACGGCGGAGGCGTCCGGGCTCTCCGGCTTCCACAGGAACTCGCGGACCGCGAAGCGGTAGCGGTCGGTGGAGGCGAGGGTGACGGTGTCGCCCTCGATCTCGATGCGGACACCGGTGAGCACCGGGAGGGTGTCGTCACGGCCGGCCGCGATGGCGACCTGGGCAGCAGCGGAGGCGAAGACCTCACCGGGGACGGTGCCGGTGGCGGTGGGCATCTGCGGCAGCGCCGGGTACTCCTCCACAGGCAGTGTGTGGAGGGTGAAGCGGGAGGAGCCGCAGACCACGGTCACTCGTACACCGTCTGTGGAGATCTCCACCGGACGGTTCGGCAGCGAGCGGCAGATGTCGGCGAGCAGCCGGCCGGAGACGAGGACCGTGCCCTCCTCCTCGGTCTCCGCATCCACCGAGACCCGCGCCGAGACCTCGTAGTCGAAGCCGGAGAGGCTCAGGGAGCCGTCCTCCGCCTTCAGGAGCAGGCCCGCGAGGACGGGCACCGGCGGACGGGCCGGGAGGCTCTTGGCCGCCCAGGCCACTGCCTCCGCGAGTACATCGCGCTCCACCCGGATCTTCACCGGAAACCGCCTCCTGCTGTTGCTGGCTCTCGCCCTGCTGGCCTTCGTCGTCGGCTGGGTTGCCGGAGACCAGTCTGACGCACGCCACCGACAGCCGGTGCGGCTCGGGGTCAAGTCGGGACGAGAGCTCGGAGAGGGTCGGTCCCCAAGTTGTGCACAGCACCCGATTCGAAACGAGTTCCCCGTTAGATGACCGTGGTCGTAGTAGTAGGGGCTGTGGAAACCGTGGACAACTGCTTTTGCGCAGGTCAGAGCCCGAATTTTGTCCACCGGTGACTGTGGGCGCAGCCGTGGACAACCGGCCGATGCTGTGGACCGCCGCCGGTTGTGCACACCCGATGCACAGGGCAGGCCGGTTTCTCCCCAGTGCCATCCCCAGCTTTACCCAGGTTCCCCACAGCCCAACCCGGCACTTTGGTGTGACCGCTTTCACTCGCGCCAGTGAGAGGGGGTGTTGCCTTGCCGAACAGTGGACAGCGATGTGGACGGGGTGTGCACAACCCCGCTTCTCCTGTGGGCGGCCGGTGGACAGTCGCGCGCACAGCCTGTGGAAGAACTTTTCGTCCACACCCTGTGGACAACAGTTGTCCGCAAATCCACACCCTGCTGACCTGGGGTGATCCACTCGCGGGCGGAGCGCTTGTGGACGTCATCGGGATAACTTCCCAGTCCCCAGGGTGTGGAAGGAAGATTCTCGCCCAATCTGTGGAGAGAAGCCGTGTCCTCGTCAGAAATCGAACAGCGGCGGGGAGTTCGGAGGCCGCCGGCGTGCGCGTTCCACAGCATGGGGACGCTTCCCGAGGGCTCCGGTCCGCTCTGTGCGGCCTCCTGACGGCCCTTCGGTGGACGGGCCGAGCGGGCACTGCGCGTACTGAGGGGTTCTCAATGACGAAGGGCGCCCCGGGAGTTCGTCCCGGAGCGCCCTGGGCGCGCCTGCGGCCTTCGCCGCGCGCGTCAGCCGTTCTTGATGCGGTTCGTCAGCTCGGTCACCTGGTTGTAGATGGAGCGCCGTTCCGCCATCAGCGCGCGGATCTTCCGGTCCGCGTGCATGACGGTGGTGTGGTCGCGGCCGCCGAAGTGTCCGCCGATCTTCGGCAGCGACAGGTCGGTCAGCTCTCGGCACAGATACATCGCGATCTGCCGCGCGGTCACCAGCACCCGGCTGCGCGAGGAGCCGCACAGGTCGTCCACCGAGAGCCCGAAGTAGTCGGCGGTGGCCGCCATGATCGCCGTGGCGGTGATCTCCGGCGCCGCGTCCTCGCCGCCGGGGATCAGGTCCTTCAGCACGATCTCGGTGAGGCCGAGGTCCACGGGCTGCCGGTTCAGCGAGGCGAAGGCCGTGACCCGGATCAGCGCGCCCTCCAGCTCACGGATGTTCCGTGAGATCCGGGAGGCGATGAACTCCAGTACCTCCGGCGGCGCGTTCAGCTGCTCCTGCACCGCCTTCTTGCGGAGGATCGCGATACGTGTCTCCAGCTCGGGCGGCTGGACGTCCGTGATCAAGCCCCACTCGAAGCGGTTGCGCAGCCGGTCCTCCAGGGTCACCAGCTGCTTGGGCGGCCGGTCACTGGAGAGCACGATCTGCTTGTTCGCGTTGTGCAGCGTATTGAAGGTGTGGAAGAACTCCTCCTGCGTCGACTCCTTGCTCGCCAGGAACTGGATGTCGTCGACCAGCAGGATGTCCATGTCGCGGTAGCGCTTGCGGAACGCGTCCGCCTTGCCGTCGCGGATGGAGTTGATGAACTCGTTGGTGAACTCCTCGGAGCTCACGTATCTGACCCTCGTGCCCGGGTACAGGCTCCGCGCGTAGTGGCCGATCGCGTGCAGCAGGTGCGTCTTGCCGAGCCCGGACTCGCCGTAGATGAACAGCGGGTTGTACGCCTTGGCCGGGGCCTCGGCGACGGCGACCGCGGCGGCGTGCGCGAAGCGGTTCGAGGCGCCGATCACGAAGGTGTCGAAGAGGTACTTCGGGTTCAGCCGCGCGGTGGGCTCTCCGGGGCCGGTCGCCGGCGCGGGCTGCGCCGCGAGCGGGCCGGGGGCGCCGCTGGGCGCCGGAAGATTGCTGCCGTGGCCGCCCGGCGCCGCGTGCCGTCCGTGGCCGCCGGGCTGGTGGCCGTCGGTGTCGCGGTGCTGCGGGGACTGCTCGTACGGCGAGCGCGGCGCTTCGGGGTGCGGACGGTCGCTGCCCTGCCGGCGGTAGTCGTCGCCACTCTGCGAGCGGTAGTCGTCACCCTGTGACCGGTAGTCGTCGTTCTGCGACCGATAGTCGCCGGGTGCCGGGCGGCCGTGCTGCTGAAGATGCGAGGGCGGCGAGGCATACGGGTCGCGCTCGGGGAAGCCGCCGAGCCGCTGCTGCTGCCAGCCGTAGTCGTCGTGTCGCCCGGAGTCGTCGCCCATGCCGGAGCGGCGGTCGTCCGAGTGCTGCGGCCAGGCGCCGGGCGCGGGGCGCGGCTGCGGGTGCTGCTGTTGGTACTCGGGGTAGGCGGGGCGCACGCTGGGCAGCTCGTCATTCTGATGGCCGCCGTGTCCACCCTGGGGTACGCCCTGCGGACCGTTTTCGTGGCCGCCCTGGTGCCCGTTCTGCCGACCGTAACCCTGGCGGCCGTCGTAACTGTCGTACGCGTCGTGCGAGAGCTGCGGCTGCTGCGAGGGGAGGTGCTGCTGCGGAGGCGCGGGGGGCTGGGGCGCCTCGGAGGTGTCGTCGACGGTGATCGCGATACGGATCGGGCGGCCGCACTCGTGGCTCAGCGCCTCGCCGATCAAGGGGGCGAGCCGGCCTTCCAGCACGCCCTTCGCGAACTCATTGGGAACAGCGAGCAGCGCGGTGTCGGCGACCAGGGCGAGCGGCTGGGTCCGCTTGAGCCAGTCCTGGTCCTTGGGCTTGAGGCTGTCGCTCTCCGCCCGGAGCAGGTGGTCGAGTACCCGCGGCCACACTGCGGCAAGATCTGCAGGGACGTCAGCCACAGAGCACGCTCTCTCAGCAGGTCCCACGAATGTGTGATTCTCAGGACGGGCGGGAAGGAATCGGAGTTCAGCCACGGTAGTCAGCTGACCCGCGCGTGTTCAAGTTGTTGTCCACAGCCTGTGTACAGCGTGTCCTGTCATGGAGCCGGTTTGACCGGATGATGCGGCCGCGCGTACCGTAACCAGGTCGAGTTGTCGATGGCTGCTGCCGCCTGCCTCCGATGGGCAAAGATCGCGCCCAGCGATCGTGTAGCGGTGCACTCGGGCGTATGCGAGCTACTCGTGGGCGCACGGTGACAGCCAGTCGACGCCCCACACCTGTCTCGCAAGAGGCAACAATCTTTCCTGGAGCCCCCGAGTGAGCAAGCGCACCTTCCAGCCGAACAACCGTCGCCGCGCCAAGACCCACGGCTTCCGCCTGCGCATGCGTACGCGTGCCGGCCGCGCGATCCTCGCGTCCCGCCGTGGCAAGGGTCGCGCCCGTCTGTCGGCCTGACAGCCCGGCCTCTAGGTCCATGTCGTGCTGCCTACCGAGCATCGGCTGAGGCGGCGCGAGGACTTCGCGGCCGCGGTACGCCGAGGACGCAGGGCCGGGCGCCCGCTCCTCGTCGTCCATCTACGCAGCGGTGCAACGGACCCGCACGCAGCGGGGGAAATGGTTCCCCCGGCGCGTGCGGGTTTCGTCGTGAGCAAGGCCATTGGCAATGCCGTGGTCCGCAACAAGGTCCAGCGCCGGCTCCGCCACCTCGTGCGCGACCGGCTGGACCGGCTGCCCGCCGGTAGCCTGGTTGTCGTACGAGCGCTGCCCGGCGCGGGCGATGCGGAGTACGAAGCGCTCGCGAATGATCTCGACGCCGCGCTGCAGCGCCTGCTGAGGACCCCCGGGCGGGACCCAGGAGGGGGCGCTTCGTGAAGTACCCGCTGCTGCTGTTGATCAAGTTGTACCAGTGGACCATCAGCCCTTTGCTGGGCCCGGTCTGCAAGTACTACCCGTCGTGCTCCCACTATGGCTACACGGCCATCGACAGGCACGGCGCGGTAAAAGGGACAGCGCTGACCGCTTGGCGCATCCTGCGTTGCAATCCGTGGTCGCTCGGTGGTGTCGACCATGTACCGCCCCGGAAGCATCCGGTCTGGCACCAGCGGCTGAGGAGCCGCCTGGGAGGCGGGCCCGCCGCCAATGAGCCCGCCGCACAGCCCGAGACTCAGCCCAACGCCCAAGGAGCTTGATTCGTGGACACGATCCTGAATCCTCTCTATTACGCCGTTTCCTGGATCATCGTCCAGTTCCACTCGCTCTACAGCCTGGTGTTCGACAAGGACAGCGGTGCGGCGTGGGGTCTGTCGATCGTTTCACTCGTGGTGCTGATCCGCATCTGCCTGATCCCGCTCTTCGTGAAGCAGATCAAGTCGACGCGGAACATGCAGGCGCTCCAGCCGAAGATGAAGGCGATCCAGGAGCGCTACAAGAGCGACAAGCAGCGCCAGTCCGAAGAGATGATGAAGCTCTACAAGGAGACGGGTACCAACCCGCTCTCGAGCTGTCTCCCGATCCTGGCCCAGTCGCCGTTCTTCATCTCGCTGTACCAGGTCCTGAACCACATCGCGAACAACCAGGTCGTCGGCGTCATCGACAAGCCGCTGCTGGCGAGCGCGCAGCAGGCGCACATCTTTGGTGCCCCGCTGTCCGTGAAGTTCATGGACTCCGCGTCCAAGGTCGAGGCGCTCAACGCCTCCCTCACCGACGTCCGGGTCGTCACGGTCATCATGATCGTTCTGATGTCGGCGTCGCAGTTCTACACCCAGCGCCAGCTGATGACGAAGAACGTCGACCTCACGGTGAAGACGCCGTTCATGCAGCAGCAGAAGATGCTGATGTACGTCTTCCCGGTCATGTTCGCCGTCTTCGGTATCAACTTCCCCGTCGGTGTCCTCGTGTACTGGCTGACCACCAACGTGTGGACCATGGGCCAGCAGATGTTCGTCATCCGTCGTAACCCCACTCCCGGCAGCAAGGCCTTCGAGGAGCGCCAGGCGCGTCTGAAGGCCAAGGGCAAGCTGAAGGAGGACCCGGCGGAGCTCGAGGCGAAGCAGGCCGCCGAGGAGGCGCGCCAGCACCGCCAGCAGCCCAAGCGCCAGAGCAAGTCCCAGCGGCAGACCGCGGCCCCCGCGGCCGGCGGCACGCAGACCCGTACGCGAGCCCGCGCGGGTGCGCAGGGCGGGGGCTCCACGGCCAAGGAAGGCCAGACGAAGCAGTCGCTGGAGAAGGACTCGGGCCAGCAGGCGGACGCGGCGAAGAAGAATGCCGCGCAGAAGTCGCAGGGCGGCAAGGGCAAGGGCAGCTCCGCCGCCGGTTCCTCCCGTAACGCCAAGTCCGGACAGCGCAAGGGCCAGCAGCGGCCCAAGCACCCGTCCAAGAAGTAGAAGGAGTTCTTCGTGACGGACACGACCCCTGCCGCCGAGGGCACCGACACCCTGTCCCGGCTGGAGCAGGAGGGCGAGATCGCGGCCGACTACCTCGAGGGCCTGCTGGACATCGCGGATCTCGACGGTGACATCGACATGGACGTCGAGGCCGACCGTGCCGCGGTGTCGATCATCAGCGACTCCACCGGCCGTGACCTGCAGAAGCTGGTCGGCCGGGACGGTGAGGTGCTGGAGGCGCTCCAGGAGCTGACCCGGCTGGCGGTGCACCGGGAGACCGGCGACCGCAGCCGTCTCATGCTGGACATCGCGGGCTACCGCGCACGCAAGCGCGAGGAGCTCGCGGAGCTGGGTGCCAAGGCGGCCCAGGAGGCGAAGACCTCGGGCGAGCCGGTGAAGCTGAAGGCGATGACGCCGTTCGAGCGCAAGGTGGTGCACGACGCCGTCGCGGCGGCCGGGCTGCGCAGCGAGTCCGAGGGCGAGGAGCCCCAGCGCCGGGTTGTTGTGCTCCCGGCCTGATCCGCCGGCGCTCGCGCGTGTCTTGTGGCCCCGTCTGTTCGCAGGCGGGGTCATGTCTTGTCAGCCTTCTGTGTGGACCGGAATCCGACCGGGCACCGGCAGTATCAGCAGTTCAGAGGAAGGGCGGTAACCGTGACGGAGTCAGCGGCGGAGCTTCCCCCGGCGCCGGAGGCGGCGCGGGAGATGTTCGGTGAGCGCTTCCCGGAGGCCGTACGGTACGGCGAGCTGCTCGCCGACGCGGGCGTGCGGCGCGGGCTGATCGGTCCGCGTGAGGTGCCGCGGCTGTGGGAGCGGCACCTGCTGAATTGCGCGGTGCTCTCCGAGGTGGTCCCCGAGGGTGTCTCGGTGTGCGACGTGGGCTCGGGCGCGGGCCTTCCGGGCATCCCGCTGGCGCTGGTGCGCCCGGACCTGAAGATCACCCTGCTGGAGCCGCTGCTGCGGCGTACGAACTTCCTGCAGGAGGTCGTGGAGCTGCTGGGCCTGGACCATGTGACCGTGGTGCGGGGCCGTGCCGAAGAGGTAATGGGCAAGATTCCTCAGGTCCACGTGGTGACCGCGCGTGCGGTGGCGCCGCTGGACCGGTTGGCCGGCTGGGGCGTGCCACTGCTGCGGCCGTACGGCGAGATGCTCGCGCTCAAGGGCGACACCGCGGACGAGGAGCTGAAGGGTGCCCGGGCGGCGCTCAGCAAGCTCGGCGTCGTGGAGACGTCCGTGGTGCACGTCGGCGAGGGCGTGGTGGACCCGATGTCCACGGTCGTCCGCGTGGAGGTGGGCGAGAGCCCCGGCGGCGTCCGCTTCGCGGCCAAGCGCGCCAAGGCGAACCGCGCCAACCGCCCTGCCAGAGGGCGGCGGCGCTAGGCCTCGGCAGCACACAAAACCAGACGCAGACAGGAGCGCTTTCCGTCCGCTGACGGGGAGCGCTCCGGCCGTCCGAGTTCCGTGGTGTCGCTCGAACCGGCCAGGCCCGTGCTCCATACAAACCACCAAAACGACATAAGCCGGAGTGTCGCGGGGGAATGGGACACGGCGCTGGCATCGTGTTTCACGTGAAACGTCGCTCCCTGCTGCATGGAATCATCAGCCGAGGTCGTGCGGCTGCCGCATCGCGAGGCCACCGACCCGGTCGGGTCACGGATGTATCCACAGAGGAGGATTCATCCACAGGAGACAGGGCCTCCCTGGTTCACGACACCGAAACCATGGCAGGCTCTGAGCATTGCGAGCCTGAAGTCGAGGAGAGTGAATCCTTGCGGTCCGACGCCAACATCGCGGGCCCGATGACCGATCCGGTCCCCGGTCCCCGTAGCGAGTCGCTCGGGGACGACGTTTCACGTGAAACGCCGCCCCCTATGGACGACACCCCGATCGGTCGTGCTGCTCAGTTGGCGGTCCAGGCACTGGGCCGTGCGGGAGAGGGCCTTCCACGCCCCGAGCAGACCCGGGTCATGGTGGTGGCCAATCAGAAGGGCGGGGTCGGTAAGACCACGACCACCGTGAACCTGGCCGCCTCACTCGCCCTGCACGGGGCACGAGTGCTGGTGGTCGACCTGGACCCGCAGGGCAACGCCTCGACGGCCCTGGGGATCGATCATCATTCCGAGGTCCCCTCCATCTACGACGTGCTGGTGGACAGCAAGCCACTCTCCGACGTGGTGCAGCCGGTGCCGGACGTGGAAGGGCTGTTCTGTGCGCCCGCCACGATCGACCTGGCCGGCGCGGAGATCGAACTGGTCTCGCTGGTGGCGCGGGAGAGTCGGCTGGACCGGGCCATCAAGGCCTATGAACAGCCGCTGGACTACATCCTCATCGACTGTCCGCCCTCGCTCGGTCTGCTCACGGTCAACGCCCTGGTGGCCGGTGCCGAGGTGCTGATCCCGATCCAGTGCGAGTACTACGCGCTGGAGGGACTGGGCCAGCTGCTGCGGAACGTGGACCTGGTCCGCGGCCACCTGAACCCCAAGCTGCATGTCTCGACGATCCTGCTGACCATGTACGACGGGCGTACCCGGCTTGCCTCCCAGGTCGCCGACGAGGTGCGCAGCCACTTCGGCAGCGAGGTACTGAGAACCAGCATTCCCCGCTCGGTGCGTATTTCCGAGGCGCCGAGCTACGGGCAGACGGTGCTCACCTATGATCCGGGCTCCAGCGGATCGCTGTCCTACCTCGAAGCGGCGCGGGAAATCGCGCTGCGAGGGGCACCGGGGACGGCAGGCCAGGGGCTCAGCGTGACCTATGAATCACAGCACAGCATGTCGGAGGGGAATCAGTGAGCGAACGACGTAGAGGACTGGGCCGCGGGCTCGGTGCGCTGATCCCCGCGGCACCGCAGGGTTCGGACAACGCCGGCCCCGCGGTGGGCCGGGGAACGACATCGCCGTCGGCAGTGCCGGTGATGACGTCGGAGCGAGGCGTGGCCGCGGCGAAGGTGGCAGCGATCCCGGACGCAGCCGTTTCACGTGAAACAGAGGCACCGGCCGAACCGACGGCGGAGGCTCAGGAGGCCGAGGTCGCCGGCGCGCACTTCGCCGAACTGCCGCTCGATGCGATCACGCCCAATCCGCGACAGCCGCGCGAGGTGTTCGACGAGGACGCCCTGGCGGAGCTGATCACCTCCATCCAGGAGGTGGGGCTGCTCCAGCCGGTCGTGGTGCGGAGCACCGGCTCGGATCGGTACGAGCTCATCATGGGCGAGCGCCGCTGGCGGGCCTGCCGTGAGGCCGGGCTGGAGAAGATTCCGGCGATCGTCCGGGCGACGGACGACGAGAAGCTGCTCCTGGACGCGCTCCTGGAGAACCTCCACCGGGCCCAGCTGAACCCGCTGGAGGAGGCGGCGGCCTACGACCAGCTGCTGAAGGACTTCAACTGCACGCACGACGAGCTGGCGGACCGGATCGGTCGGTCGCGCTCGCAGATCTCCAACACGCTGCGACTGCTGAAGCTCTCGCTCCCGGTGCGGCGTCGGGTCGCGGCGGGGGTGCTCTCGGCCGGTCATGCGCGGGCGCTGCTGGCCGTGGAGGACTCCGAGGAGCAGGACCGGCTGGCTCACCGCATCGTGGCCGAGGGGCTCTCCGTCCGGGCGGTCGAGGAGATCGTCACGCTCATGGGGTCCGAGCCCAAGAGCACGTCGCGGGTGAAGGGGCCACGTGCCGGTACCCGCGTCTCGCCCGCGCTGACCGATCTGGCCTCCCGGCTCTCGGACCGCTTCGAGACGCGGGTGAAGGTCGACCTCGGCCAGAAGAAGGGCAAGATCGTCGTGGAGTTCGCCTCGATAGACGATCTTGACCGCATCCTCGGCTCGCTGGCCCCCGGTGAGGGGAAGGTGCTGGAGAAGCAGCTGGAGGAGGACAGCGACGAGGCGTGAGTGACGCCGCCGTCCTTCAAGGGCGGGGCGCGTGCCGGTCTGGTGGCCGGAACGCGGCCCGCCCTTTGCCTTTGCGCGGTACCCCGGTAGGTGTGTCCCGGTTACGATGCGTTCGGGTATGGCACACATCCACTCGGAGTCACCTCACGACGAGGAGAGGCCATGCGATCGGTGAGCCGCACCGGAATGATGGCAGCGGGGTTCGGTCTGGGCGCAGTCGGCGGCTTCGTCGGTGGTCTGCTCAGTGAGCGCACTCCGCTGACCGGGCCGGGAGGTGCGGTGGGCGAGGGAAGTGAGGACCTGGCTTCATGGGGCGTCGGCTCGTACCGCTCACGCTGGACAACCTTCCGGATGTCCCAAAGCGCTGCCGCTCGTGTGTTTTCTGGGAGCTCGACCCCGTCAGCGGCGAGGCCGCGGTAAAGGGTGGCCGACCCGAACTGGAGAAGGAAGCCTGGATCTCGGCCGTGCTGTTGGAGTGGGGCTCCTGCGGCCGGGTCGTCTATGTGGACGAGGTCCCCGTCGGCTTCGTGCTGTACGCGCCTCCGGCCTACGTGCCACGTTCCACCGCCTTTCCGACGAGCCCCGTCTCCCCCGACGCCGTACAGCTGATGACCGGCTGGCTGATCCCCGGCTACCAGGGCCAGGGGCTGGGCCGGGTCATGGTCCAGACGGTGGCGAAGGATCTGCTGCGCCGGGGCTTCAAGGCGATCGAGGCGTTCGGCGACGCGAAGTGGACCGAGCCGGCGTGCGTGCTGCCCGCCGACCATCTGCTCGCGGTGGGCTTCAAGACGGTACGGCCGCACCCCCACTATCCGCGGCTGCGCCTGGAGCTCCGTACGACGCTGTCCTGGAAGGAGGACGTGGAGCTCGCGCTGGACCGGCTGCTGGGCGCGGTCCAGAAGGAGCCCGTGCTGCGGCCGCTGTAGGCGGACAGCGAAACGGGCCCGCCCCGAAGGGTGGGCCCGTTTCACGTGAAACAGCGTGCGGAGATCAGGCGAGGTAGTCCGCCAGGTCCCGCTCGATCGCGGCCTTGGGCTTGGCACCGACGATGGTCTTCACGACCTCGCCGCCCTGGTAGACGTTCATGGTCGGGATCGACATGACGCCGTACTTGGCGGTGGTCGCAGGGTTCTCGTCGGTGTTGAGCTTGGCGATGACGATCTCGTCGTGCTCCGCGGCGATGGCCTCCAGGGAGGGGGCGACCTGGCGGCACGGGCCGCACCAGGTGGCCCAGAAGTCGACGAGTACAGGCTTGTCGCTCTTGAGGACGACCTCTTCGAAGTTGTCGTCCGTCACGGTCACCGTGGCACCGGCCATGGCGTTCTCCTTACTGGGTGGGTGTGAACAGCTGACGTTCAGGGCTCAGGCGGTGGGGGTCTGCTCCGGCTCGGCCGGGGTCTGCTCGGGCTCGGCCGGCTCGCTGTCGGACAGCGAGGCGAGGAAGCGCTCGGCGTCCAGGGCGGCGGAGCAGCCGGTGCCGGCGGCGGTGATCGCCTGGCGGTAGGTGTGGTCCACGACGTCGCCGGCGGCGAAGACGCCCTGGATGTTGGTGTGGGTGCTGGGTGCGTCGACCTTCAGGTAGCCCTCGTCGTCCAGCTTCAGCTGACCCTTGAACAGCTCCGTGCGCGGGTCGTGGCCGATGGCGATGAACAGGCCGGTGACCGGGAGCTCGGAGGTGTCGCCGGTCTGGACGTTGCGCAGGGTCAGGCCGGAGAGCTTGTTCTCACCGTGGATCTCGGCGACCTCGCTGTCCCACACGAACTTGATCTTCGGGTCGGCGAAGGCACGCTCCTGCATGGCCTTCGACGCGCGCAGGGTGTCGCGGCGGTGGACGATGGTGACCGACTTGGCGAAGCGGGAGAGGAAGGTCGCCTCCTCCATGGCCGTGTCGCCGCCGCCGATGACGGCGATGTCCTGGTCCTTGAAGAAGAAGCCGTCACAGGTGGCGCACCACGACACGCCACGGCCCGAGAGCTCGTCCTCGCGAGGCAGGCCCAGCTTGCGGTGCTGGGAGCCGGTGGTGACGATCACGGTGCGGGCGCGGTGCACGGTGCCGGCGGAGTCCGTGACGGTCTTGATCGGCTCGGAGAGGTCCACGGCGGTGACATCGTCGGGGATCAGCTCGGCGCCGAAGCGCTCGGCCTGGGCCCGCATGTTGTCCATCAGGTCCGGCCCCATGATGCCCTCGCGGAAGCCGGGGAAGTTCTCCACATCGGTGGTGTTCATCAGTGCGCCACCGGCGGTGACGGCGCCCTCGAACACCAGCGGCTTCAGCGAGGCACGGGCGGTGTAGAGCGCGGCGGTGTAGCCCGCAGGCCCGGAGCCGATGATGATCACGTTACGGACGTCGCTCACGGGTGTCTTCCTTGTCTCTGCCGACTGCGTTGGGTGGGCTGGAGGAACTCTCACCCCACCCAACGGATCCTACGGGGCGAGCATTCCCGCAGTGTTCCAGCGCTCCCGTACCGGCTCTGTGCCCGCCGCGTCAGCCGTCGACTCAGCCGCGGGGATAGGTCCCGCTGAGCAGAATCTTCCCCGGCGCGGGCGGCGACGCCGAGACGCAGCCCGCGGAGACGACATAGGCAGAGACCCGGGAGGCGTCCGACGGGTGCGGCAGCACGACGAGGTACGCCTCCTTGCCCCGGTAGGTGTCACGGGTTGCGGCCAGCGGCTTCTCGGAACGGGCGAGACCTTCCCGTACGCAGGAGGGGATGGTGTCGTCCGCGCCCCGCAGCGGAGTCTGGGGCGAGCTCTGGGTGCCCACGTCCGGCGCCTTGCTGCGACGTGGCTCGTCGAGCAGATCACGGACATGGCTGCCCAGTGTCGCGGAGCTGAGAGACGCGTCACCGTTGTTCGTCTCGGTGGCGTTCACCCCGGGGTCCTGCTCGTGTCCCGGGTTCGCGGAACCATTCTGCAGAAGGATGCCACCGATCCCGAGTACGGCCGCCGCGGCCGCCGTGCCGAGAAGCACCTTGGGCCAGCGGTGCGCACGCGTGGTGCGGGTGCCGGGTGCCTTTCGGCCGGGGCCCGTGGCGGAGCGGGGGTATCCGGCCGGGCGGTCGGCGGAACTGCCCCCCGAGCGGCTCGGCGCTGTTTCACGTGAAACACCGCCGCGGCCCGTCTCCGATGTTTCACGTGAAACAGAGCTGTCGTCCGGCCCCGCCGATTGCTGGGCGACGATCCGTGCGCCGTCGCCGACGGTCGACGGCACCAATGCGGGCTCCCCCGCGGGGGCCGTGGCATCGAGCAGCGCCTCTGCTGCCAGGGCGGCGTCGATGCGTCCGACGACGTCATCCGGCATCCGTACCGGCCCGGGTAGCGTGCCGAGCAGACTGCGGATCTCCTCCAGCGAGCTGTGGACGTCCTCACACAGCGGACAGCCGTCGAGGTGCGCGCGGAGATCCGCCGCGCGGCCGGGTGCAAGCAACCCGTCCGCGAGCGCAGAGATCTCCGCGACCTCCGGATGCCCGCCCGTGTCGGTCGTGGATGTCACGCTCGCCCACCTCCGCCCTTCACGGCCCCTGAGTCGTTGGGTCCTGCCGTCTGTGGGACGGATGTCCCCTGCGCCCGGTTCCTTCCCCCGCCTGAGGTGCCCTTATCCCCGTCTTCGGCGCGCAGATGGGTGAGCATCGGGAGAAGCCGGGCCCGGCCGCGCGCGCACCGGCTCTTCACCGTTCCGGTGGGAACGCCAAGTACTTCGGCGGCCTCGGCGACGGGGTAGCCCTGCATGTCGACCAGGACGAGGGCCGCGCGCTGTTCGGCGGGGAGCGTGCGGAGGGCACTGAGCAGTTCGCGGTGGAGATCCTGCCGCTCTGCGGGCACGGCTGCGGACTCGTGCGGCTCGATGAGCTGCTCCAGCCGCTCGGTCTCCGCTACCGGCGAGGTGCGCCGGGAAGCCGCCTTGCGGGCCCGGTCCAGGCAGGCGTTGACCGTGATGCGGTGCAGCCAGGTGGTCACGGCCGACTGGCCGCGGAAGGTGTGGGCGGCGCGGTAGGCCGACACCAGGGCGTCCTGCACGGCATCGGCCGCTTCCTCGCGGTCGCCGAGGGTGCGCAGCGCCACCGCCCACAGCCGGTCACGGTGGCGCCTGACGATCTCCCCGAAGGCGTCGGGGTCACCCTCCACATGCCGGGCGAGGAGCGCCTGGTCGGAGGGGCGGGAGTTATCTGCCATGGCCCGCCCCGCAGGAGCCGGCCCGGCGCGGGCCGGGGAGCCAGGACCGCGCGGACGGAATCGCGGGACGCCACCGGTCCGGCGCCGCGCGGGCACGGGCATCGACCGGGCCAACCGGGTCACCGGCCGAGCCGGCCTCTTCTACGACGGTGGGCATCACTGCGCCATCACGCATAACCGAACCCCTGGCGTCAAGCTGTAGACGGGAGCTTACATACGGGTGCTCGGTGGAACCAGACTCCAGGACGACGCCCGCGGCAGGCGGCCACGGACGCCCGAGGAGGCCCGGAGAGCCCCAGTACGTGCCGGCCGTTGCCCGTGTCGACATCCTGGAGCCCCCTGCTGCCCACCTCTAGCTGAGGACCTGGATCTCCTTGATCTGGCCCCGGTAGTTGCCATCGTCCTTCAACGGGAGGTCGGTGAGCCAGACCAATACGTAACGTGTCTTGATCGGCTCCTTGGCGCGCAGGGTGACGGACTCCCCCTTGCCGCCGGCGATCTTCTTGTAGCCGTCCAGGGTCGTGGGCGCATCGCCGCTGTCCTCGGGCGCGGCACGGAAGTCGAGCGAGGTGTCCCCGAGGAGATCGACCTTGATGCTGCCGACCTGCTGGACCTTTTCGAGGTCGAGAACCAGCCCCACGCCGCTCTTCAGACCACCGAAATCCGAGCGGCCGTAGTAGTTCCGGGTGGGCCAGTAGGTGTCGGCGTTGCCGTCGGCGGCCTTGGTGGCTTCCTGGGGGTTCTCCGTACCGTCCCCGGCCGGCGGCGGGTCGAAGTCCATCACCTTGTCGATGTGCACCGGCTTGCCCGAGACCGCCTCAGCGTTGCCCCCGGTGGTCTGGGAGCTCCCCGAGTCGTCCTGGTTCCGGTCCTTCAGCAGGGTGTCGGCCAGCTGCCAGCTGCCCAGGCCCAGGGCGGCGATCAGCAGCGCGGAGACGCACCACTTGGCCGCCCTGCCGGTACGGCTCTGCAGCGGGGCCGGCGGTGCGGGAACCGGGCGGGTGGCCGCCGGCCCGGTCCGTCCGTTGCCGCCCGACTGCGCGTACGACCCCTGCTGGTAACCGGTGCGTTGGTAGGGCGGCGGGGTGGTGAAGGAGGTCTCGGGCGGGCGGATGCGCGGCATGGCGCCGACGGCCTTGGCCAGCTCCTCCGGAGTGGTGCAGGGCTGCTCCTGGCGGGAGGCGGTGGCGCCGTCGTTCACCAGGGCGCGCATGGCCAGCTCGGACAGGCCGCGGTGCACTCCGGCCCGCACCTGGTCGGGCGCGATCAGACCGACGCCCTTGGGCAGCCCGGACAGGCCGTACGCGTCGTTCTCGTACGGCCAGCGCTGGGTCAGCGCCGCGTACAGCAGCGCACCGATCGACTCGGTGTCGGTGCGCTGCGGGTGCTCGCTGGTCAGGCCGCGCAGCGCGGCCATGATGGCCAGGCCCCGGATGCGGTACTGGCCGGAGGAGGTGCGCAGGACGGAACCGGGGGTCAGCCGGAGGTGGGCCAGGCCTTCACGGTGGGCGGCGGCCATGGCCTGGGAGACCTGGGTCACGAGCTGGTAGGCGTCGTGCGGTTCGAGCGGTCCGGAGGCGAGGACGGTGGTCAGTTCAGTGGCGTCCGGGAGCCACTCGTGCACGACGTAGACCAGGTCGTTCTCCTCGACGGCGTCGAGGACCTGGACGAAGCGCGGGTCGCCGAGCAGCGCGGCGGACCGTGCGGCGGAGAGCACGGGGCGGGCACGCGGGTGGTCGGCGGGCAGGAGGTGGACACCGACGGCGCGGCGCAGTTTCTCGTCGACGGCACGCCAGCTGCTGAAGCCGTCCAGCCGGGTGACGCATTCCTCCAGACGGTAACGCCTGGCCAGCTTATGACCGCTGTGCAGTTCGAGCGGCTCAGCCTCGGTTGTCGTGGCACTCTTCGCGCCGCTGTCCGCGGTGTCCTGCGCCGCGTCGGCCACCTTCTCGGCCTTCGTGCCGTCGGTCGTGGCCTCGTCCGCCTTGGCGGCGAGCGGTTCTCCACCGCTCGTGTCGGCCACGTCGACGGCAGCCGTGCTCCGTTCCGCCACCGTCGTTCCTGCCTCCCCATCCGTTGCATGCTCAAAAGAGCCAAGTCAATTGTGCCCACAGACCGCCACTATGCACGACACACAGTGGCGGACGAAGGTTGTGCTCGCTCAGCGCCCCAGCTTGCCGCGCACCATGCCGACCAGGGCGTTCAGTTCTTCGATGCGCATCTTCTTCGCGGCGGCGTAGAAGACCACCAGAAGGACGGCACCGCCACCGACCAGCGCCACGAGCGATCCCAGCACACCGGTGCCCAGCCCCTGCATGATCCCGTAGACCGCGGCGCCGGAGAACAGGGTGGCGGGAACGCTCGCGCCGGCCAGCCGGGCGTACGTACGCACCACGTGCGCACCGTCCAAGTCGCCGCCCATCCGCTTGCGCAGCCGCCGCCACGCCACCCCGACGCCGGTGATGTAAGCCAGGCCGTAGGAGGCGGCCATGCCCAGCACTGCCCACCGTTCGGGCAGAAGGAGGTAGCACAGCGCCGAGGCGGCGGCGTTGAAGGCGGCGACGATGAGTGTGTTGTAGAAGGGCGTGCGGGTGTCCTCGTACGCGTAGAAGGCGCGCAGCACGACGTACTGGACGGAGAAGGGGATCAGGCCGAGACCGAAGGCCATGAGCATGTAGCCCATGGAGACACCGGCATCGGAACCGGAGCCCGCGAAGATCAGCGTGCACATCGGGATGCCGAGGGCGAGGAAGCCGAAGGCGATCGGCACGATGGCCACGGCGGAGGTGCGCAGGCCCTGCGAGATGTCGTCGCGTACGGCACCGACGTCACCGTCGTGCGCGGAGCGCGACAGGCGCGGCAGCATGGCGGCCATCACGGAGACGGTGATGATCGCCTGCGGCATGTTCCAGATCAGCTGGGCGTTGGAGTACGCCATGTAGCCGGTGCCGGGGTGGCCCTGTCCGGCGGCCTTCTCGCCGGCCAGGGTGGAGAGCTTGGAGACGACGAGGACGCCGGCCTGGTTGGCGAGCACGAACAGCACGGTCCACTTGGCGAGCTTCGCGGCCTTGCCCAGGCCGTGGCCCCGCCAGTCGAACCGGAGCCGGAGCTTGAACCCGGCGTCGCGCAGGTAGGGGATCATCGCCAGGGCCTGGACGACCAGGCCGAGCAGCGTGCCGATGCCGAGCAGCCGGATGCCGGCCTCGGGGATCGTCGTCACGCCGATCTGCGAGGAGCTGGCGCTGCCGTAGACCCAGATGAACAGCCCGAACGTGCTGATCATGACGACGTTGTTGAGAACCGGGGTCCACATCATCGCGCCGAAGCGGCCGCGGGCGTTGAGCACCTGGCCCATCACCACATGGACGCCCATGAAGAAGATCGTGGGCACGCAGTACCGGGTGAACGAGACGGCGACCTCGAAGCTGGCCGAGTCGGGAGCGAAGCCGGACATCGCCCGCACCAGCCAGGGCGCCGCGAACACCGCCACGACGGTGAGGGCGCCGAGGATCACCATGACCAGGGTCAGCAGGCGGTTGGCGTACGCCTCGCCGCCGTCCTCGTCCTCCTTCATCGCCCGCACCAGCTGCGGCACGAACACCGAGTTCAGCCCGCCGCCGATGGTCAGGATGAAGATCATCGTGGGCAGGGTGTAAGCGACCTGCCACGAGTCACCGAGGACGGCCGCGCCGAGCGCCGAGGCGATCAGCGCGTTGCGGACGAAGCCGGTGAGCCGGGACACCATGGTGCCCGCGGCCATCACGGCGCTGGACTTCAGCAGATTGCCGGCCTTGCCGCCGCTGCGCCCCGAGGGCTCCGGCGACTCCGGTGCGGACACCGGCTCGGGCTCCGCCGGAGGTACGGCCTGTGGCCCGCTCGCCGGTACGTACTGCCTGCCCGTGGGCCCGTACTGCTGACCGGCGGACGGGTACTGCTGACCGTTGGACGGCTGGTCGGACCCCTGATACGGGCCTGGACCGCTGCTCTGGGCCGGCGGCCGCTGCGGCTCCGGTGCCCGCTGGTCGCGGTAGAGGTGCGCGAAGGCGTCGGGCTCCGCGGGCCGGTCGACGGCCTGGGTGATCAGGTCGTCCACCCCGACGAACTGGGTGGTCGCCGTGGAGTCGCCGTACGACTGAGGGCGCGCCGGGCCCTGCGGCTCGGGTGCCGGCGCGGGCCAGGCCTGCGGGTCGGGTGCCGGTGCGGGCCAGGCTTGCGGGTCGGGGGTGTGCCGGGGGGCCGGCGGCTGCTGGTAAAGCGGCTGGGCCGACCCGGCCTGCGGCGGATGGGCCGCCCGGTCGTGCAGGGCGTCGGCCACCGGGTCGTGGGCCGTGGGGTCCTGCGAAGGGAAGGGCGACCGGGAGTACGCGTCCTGCACGTAGGGGTCCGGTGCCTGCGGCGGCTGTGGGGACCGGTCCGCGGCGTCGTCGCCCGCGGCCCGGCCGCGGTCACCGTCGTACGGCGCATTCATAGCTGCCCCACCTCATCCGTCGCCGGCCATCCGGCCCCGCCATGTATCAACGGTCCACTTTCTCACCTGAGCCGGACCCGCCCGTGCTTTCCGAACCGGTGTCCGGCTCCGGGTCACCCGGCTGCCCGTTGCCGCCGTCCGTGGGCCGTCCGTCCCGGTCGGTGCGGTCCTGGTCCGCGCCGTCGCGGTCCGGGGCGCCGTCGCCGCCGTCCGAGCCGGCCCCGCCGTCGTCCGTACCGGATCCGCCGTCCGTGCCGCCGTCGTCCTCGCGGGCCGCCGCGCGCTTGCGCTGGAGGTAGATCCGTACGCCGGCGAGCACGAGCAGCAGCACACCGCCCGCGATGACGAGCATGACCGTAGCGGTGATCTCGGTGACGTTCACCTCGAAGGTCATCGCCCGGCCGTACCGCTTGCCGTCCGCCGTGAACAGCTGCGCGGTGACCTGTACCGGTCCGTTCGCGTTCGCGGTGGTGTCGAACTTGAAGGACTGGCTGTGGCCGCCCTCGACGTCGATCGTCTGCGGCTCACCCGTGTCCAGGCGGTTGGGCTGCGACGAAGTGAGCCGCAGGGTCATGCCCTTGACGCCCCGGACGAGGTTGTTCTGCACCGTGACCGGAATCGTGGCACTGCGTCCGGAGAGCGTGGCGTCCGACTTCTGGATCAGATGGACCTTCGTCGTCAGACCGTCCAGATAGCTGCGCACGGACTTGCGGAAGGCCTCGGCGCCCTTGGCGTCACCGCGCCACTCCGTCGACATCATGCGCATGATCGCGTTGCCGAAGGGCGTCTCCACGCGCCACGGCTCGGCCAGGATGACCTTGAAGTCGTCCAGTGCGGTACGGGTCTCCTGCGCCTGCCGGAAGGCGGCCGCCGGCAGCTCCTGCTTGCGCAGCGAGGCCGGGTAGGAGGCCGCACCGGGCACCTGGCGGGTGGCGTTGGGGTCGGGCTTGGCCTTGGCCGCGTCGCTGAGGTCCTGCGGCTCGGCCCAGCCGCTGTCGTTCGCGGCCCGCACCGCCTTCGCCATGGCCTGGGCCTGGCTCGCGGTGGGCATCCGCTGCGGTGCCACGACGATGCTGCGCTGCCTCGACGGGTCCTGGAGATTGACCATCAGGCTCTGGGCGAGGAAGTTCTGCACCGCCAGGTTCGCGGTCCCGGCCTTGGTCAGGTCGCCGGTGAAGGCGGTGGACAGGCCGGCGTCCGCCACGACGGCGGTGTTGCCGCCGCCGATGGGCCGGGCGGAGGTGGGGGTGTACGACAGGCCGCTCTCCCGCATGCTGTCGCTGCGGGCGATCACGTTGTGGGCGCCGGCGGAGGTGGCCACGTCCACGATGGAGGAGTCCACGGCGCCCTCGACGGGCCAGGCGAAGTCGGTACGCGCCTTCACGCCCGGCAGGACGGTCCCCACGGTCCTCGATGCGAGGTCGGTGGCCGGGCCGAGGTGGCTCAGCGCGCTGGGCACGACCTTGCCCTTGTGCGCCAGCGAGGCGATGTCGGGGTCGGCAAACGGCAGTGCGACGACCTCGTGGGCCTGGACGGCCTGCTCCAGGTCGCTCAGCCACTGCTTGGCGACTTCCTGGTTCCGGCCCGCCCTGGTGGTGCCGTTCGGCCCCTCGACCTTGTAGCGGCCGGTCATGGCGTCGACGGTGGCGAGCAGGTCGGGGTCTACGACGAAAGTGACCGGAAGATCCTTGCCGAGCGCCACGAGCTGCTGCAGCCGGCCACCGGGAGCGATCTCGGCCGCCAGCTTGTCGTCGCGGAAGATCGGCGTCTGCTGCTCGTCGCCCTCGGTCTCCGCGGTGAGGTGCGTCTTGGAGATCAGCGGCCACATGTACGTGAGCTTGGTCTTCTTCGACGCCTCGTCCTCCTGCCAGGGCAGGAACGTGCGCTCGATGCCGAGCACCTGCTCGTACGGCGCGCTCTTGGACCGGCCGGAGAAGGAGACGCCGAGCTGGTAGACGCCGTCCTTGCTCAGCCGCAGCTTCTTGACCGGCACACGCAGCGAGAAGGGCTGCGAGACGCCCGGTGCCAGCTTCTCGACCTTCTCGGCCTTCCCGCCGACCTCCTGGCCGTCCAGGCCTGCGGAGTAGCCGGTGCGCCGGGCGACGTTGTCGATCGAGCTGCGGTTGCTCAGTACGGGGCCGCGGCGGAGTCCGACGTGTCCGTCGGTGATCGTCGCTCTGCCCTTGTTGGTGATGCTGCCCGTGACGGTGACCGCGTCGTCGCTCTGGCCGGCCGCCGGCGGGCTGAGCGAGTCGATGTCGACGTCGACGGTGCGGGAGCCGGAGGGCGCGGCGTGCGCCTCCTGCGCGGGCGGTACCAGCACCAGTCCGGCCAGCAGCGGTGTACCGGCGACCAGCGCAGCGGCGCGTCGCAGCCATCGACCACGCGGCCGTTCGGTTACCGGAAACCCTGCCGCCTCGGCCACGCGCTCGCCCGTCCCTCGTCGTCGTCAGTGGTCGTCGCTATGTGCGTCCACGCATGGTAACGATGACTGCTGTGGCGAAGTGCTGCGGACTGCTCCACCTGATCGTGCGGTGCCGGTCTCCGCGGGCTTGTCCCCTTTATTCGCGTCCGCTGTCCGCGCGTCCGCCTGCCGCCGCGCGGGCACGTACCCTGTCCTGTTGTGCCGAACGCCAACAATCACACCCACGCCCCGCAGACCGAGCGCAGCGCAGAGTCGACGCAGGCGCTGAACCAGGTACAGCGCCGCGCCGTCAGTGAGCTGCTGCGCGTGTCCCCTGTCGCGGACGATCTGGCCCGTCGCTTCCAGGAGGCCGGGTTCACACTTGCCCTGGTCGGCGGTTCGGTACGGGACGCACTGCTCGGCCGGCTCGGCAACGATCTGGACTTCACCACGGACGCCCGCCCCGAGGACGTTCTGAAGATCGTGCGGCCCTGGGCGGACGCGCTGTGGGAGGTCGGCATCGCCTTCGGCACCGTCGGCTGCAAGAAGAGCTCCTTCGACATCGAGATCACGACGTACCGCTCGGAGGCGTACGACCGCACCTCGCGCAAGCCCGAGGTGTCCTACGGCGACTCGATCGAGGAAGACCTGGTGCGCCGGGACTTCACGGTGAACGCCATGGCGGTCGCACTGCCGGAGAAGGAGTTCATCGACCCGCACAACGGCCTGGAGGACCTGGCGGCGCGGGTGCTCCGCACGCCGGGCACCCCGCAGGAGTCCTTCTCCGACGACCCGCTGCGGATGATGCGCGCGGCGCGCTTCGCCGCGCAGCTGGACTTCACGGTGGCGCCCGAGGTGGTGGCCGCGATGAAGGAGATGGCGGACCGGATCGACATCGTCTCCGCCGAGCGGGTGCGTGACGAGCTCAACAAGCTGCTCCTGGGGGCGCACCCCCGCAAGGGTCTGACGCTGCTGGTCGAGAGCGGCATCGCCGACCGGGTGCTGCCCGAGCTGCCCGCGCTGCGGCTGGAGCGTGACGAGCATCACCGTCACAAGGATGTCTACGAGCACTCGCTGACCGTCCTGGAGCAGGCCATCGACCTGGAGGAGGACGGCCCGGACCTGGTGCTGCGGCTGGCGGCGATCCTTCACGACATCGGCAAGCCGCGGACGCGACGGTTCGAGAAGGACGGCCGGGTCTCCTTCCACCACCACGAGGTGGTGGGCGCGAAGATGACCAAGAAGCGCATGATCGCGCTGAAGTACTCCAACGAGATGGTCAAGGACGTCGCGCGTCTGGTCGAGCTGCACCTGCGGTTCCACGGCTACGGCACGGGCGAGTGGACGGACTCGGCGGTCCGTCGCTACGTACGGGACGCCGGGCCGCTGCTGACGCGGCTGCACAAGCTGACGCGCTCGGACTGCACGACGCGCAACAAGCGCAAGGCCAACGCCCTCTCGCGGGCGTACGACGGGCTCGAGGAGCGCATCGCGCGGCTTCAGGAGCAGGAGGAACTGGACGCGATCCGCCCGGACCTGGATGGCAACGACATCATGCAGGTCCTGGACATTGCTCCCGGCCCGCAGGTCGGCAAGGCCTACAAGCATCTGCTGGAGCTGCGACTGGAGCACGGCCCGATGGGCCGGGAGGCGGCGGTCGAGGCGCTCAAGGAGTGGTGGGCCGCACAGAGCTGACCCATGAGCGGCCGGGTGGGCCCGGCCGCTCATGTTTCACGTGAAACATCCCGTACATCGCCTTGGCCGTCTCTCGGCCGGGGCGATGTTTCACGTGAAACACGTGCCCGCGCCATGGCGACGGCGAGGGCCAGATGGATCACGGCCACGCCGATGATCAGTGCGGGCGAGCGCCCGTCGAGGGGCAGAACCAGGGCCGCGACCCCGGCCGCGCCGACGAAGGCGGTGTGGAAGAGGACGTCGTAGAGGGCGAAGACTCGACCGCGGAAGACATCGTCGACGGCGTGCTGCACCTCCGTGTCCGTGGCGATCTTCGCGCCCTGGGTGGCGAGGCCGAGCACGAAGGCCGCGATGAGTACGGGCACCAGGGCGAAGGACAGGCTGAGCGCGGGGACCAGTACGGCGGCTGTTCCGGCGCACATCGCGATCCAGCCGGTGGCGGTCAGCCGGGCCACCGCCCACGGGGTCACCACCGCTGCGGCGAAGAACCCGACGCCCGAGGCGGCGACCGCCAGGCCCAGTGTGGCCATGCCGTCCGGTCCGTTCTGCGGCCAGTAGGCACGGCACAGCATCAGCACCGTGATCGTCAGCGCGCCGTAGCAGAAGCGCATCAGCGCCATCGCTCCCAGGGCACGCGCGGCTGACCGGCGCTTCCGGAGGTGGGCCAGTCCGGCGGTGAGCCCACGGGCGGTGTCCAGTAGCGCGTCGGCAATCCGCGGGGACGTCCGGCGGGGGTCCGGACCGAGGAGGCCCGCCGGGATACGTTGCGCGACGCCGGCGGCACACAGGTAGAGAACGGCGCCGAGAAGGACGGCGGCCACGTCGGACTGCCCACCCGCGAGCTGTACGGCGAAGGCGAGGCCGCCGCCCGCGGTGGCGGCCAGCGTGCCGGCCGTGGGGGACAGGGAGTTGGCCACCACCAGGGCCTCGGCGTTGTCGACGACCCGGGGCAGTGCGGCCGACAGCCCGGCCAGGACGAAGCGGTTGACCGCGGTGACGCTGAGCGCGGAGACGTAGAAGAGCCAGTCCGGCGCACCGGCGAGGAGCAGCACAGTGGTCGCACCGGCCAGGACGGCGCGCAGCAGATTGCCGTGGAGCAGGACCTGGCGGCGGCGCCAGCGGTCCAGGAGCACACCGGCGAACGGCCCGAGTACGGAGTAGGGAAGCAGCAGCACCGCCATGGCGGAAGCGATGGCCGTGGGGGAGGCCTGCTTCTCGGGCGAGAAGACGACGTAGGAGGCGAGGGCGACCTGGTACACGCCGTCGGCGGCTTGGGAGAGCAGCCGGACGGCCAGCAACCGGCGGAAGTCGCGGCGGCGGAGGAGTACGCGGAGATCACGCGCGGCGGGCATGGGCCACAGCTTCACACAGGCCGCGGGCCCCTGGGGAGACTTCCCAGGGGCCCGCGGGTCAGGACGGTGCGGTCGCGGCGGCGTCCGCCGGTCGCTGGGTCAGCGCTCGACCTCGCCCTTGATGAACTTCTCGACGTTCTCCCGGGCCTCGTTGTCGAAGTACTGCACCGGCGGGGACTTCATGAAGTACGAGGAGGCGGAGAGGATCGGGCCGCCGATGCCGCGGTCCTTTGCGATCTTCGCGGCGCGCAGCGCGTCGATGATGACGCCGGCGGAGTTCGGGGAGTCCCAGACCTCGAGCTTGTACTCCAGGTTCAGCGGGACGTCACCGAAGGCGCGGCCCTCGAGGCGGACATAGGCCCACTTGCGGTCGTCCAGCCAGGCCACGAAATCCGACGGACCGATGTGGACGTTGTCCTCGCCCAGGTCGCGGTCGGGGATCTGGGAGGTGACGGCCTGCGTCTTGGAGATCTTCTTGGACTCCAGGCGCTCGCGCTCAAGCATGTTCTTGAAGTCCATGTTGCCGCCGACGTTCAGCTGCATCGTGCGGTCCAGGATGACGCCCCGGTCCTCGAAGAGCTTGGCCATCACGCGGTGCGTGATCGTGGCGCCCACCTGGGACTTGATGTCGTCACCGACGATGGGGACGCCCGCCTCGGTGAACTTGTCCGCCCACTCCTTGGTGCCGGCGATGAAGACCGGAAGAGCGTTGACGAAGGCGACCTTGGCGTCGATGGCGCACTGGGCGTAGTACTTCGCCGCGTCCTCGGAGCCGACGGGGAGGTAGCAGACCAGGACGTCGACCTGCTGGTCCTTGAGGACCTGGACGACGTCGACGGGGGCCTCGTCGGACTCCTCGATGGTCTGGCGGTAGTACTTGCCGAGACCGTCGAGGGTGTGGCCGCGCTGGACGTTCACGCCGGTGCGCGGCACGTCGCAGATCTTGATGGTGTTGTTCTCGCTGGCGCCGATGGCGTCGGCGAGGTCGAGGCCGACCTTCTTGGCATCGACGTCGAAGGCAGCCACGAACTCGATGTCACGCACGTGGTAGTCACCGAACTGCACGTGCATCAGACCGGGCACGCGGCTGTCCGGGTCGGAGTCCTTGTAGTACTCGACGCCCTGCACCAACGAGGCGGCGCAGTTGCCCACGCCGACGACGGCTACGCGAACCGAACCCATTCCGGTTGCTCCCTGTTTGTTCTCGACGCGGCTCCGCGGCTGCGGAGCCTCATGTGGCGGTGTCATCGGACGGATCCGGCCGGGATCCACCCCGGTTGCGGGGCAGGCCGCCCGTCTCTCCTGACTCGTTACGGTCCGGGTCCGCGGAGTCCGGGGCACGCTGGTCGCGCCCGGCCCGCTCGCTCTCGATCAGCTCGTTCAGCCAGCGCACTTCGCGCTCCACGGACTCCAGGCCGTGTCGCTGCAGCTCGAGGGTGTACTGATCGAGCCGCTCACGGCGGGTCAGCGAGGCGCGCATCCTCTCGAGGCGCTCCTCAAGGCGGCTACGCCGGCCCTCCAGTACGCGCATGCGGACATCGCGCGAGGTCTGCCCGAAGAAGGCGAACCGGACACCGAAGTGCTCGTCCTCCCAGGCGTCGGGTCCCGAGTGGGCGAGCAGCTCTTCGAAGTGCTCCTTCCCCTCGGCCGTCAACCGGTAGACGATCTTGGCTCGGCGCCCCGCGAGCGATCCTGCGGGGGCGCCGGGAGCCGTTCCTCCCCCGGTCTCCTCGGTCAGCCAGCCATGTGCGACCAAGGACTTCAGGCAGGGATAGAGGGTGCCGTAGCTGAACGCTCGGAAGACACCCAGCGAAGTGTTGAGCCGTTTGCGCAGCTCGTACCCGTGCATGGGTGACTCGCGCAACAGACCGAGCACGGCGAATTCGAGGATGCCGGACCGTCTGCTCATCCTCCGCCTCCTCGGTCGTCTGCGTTCTTTATGTCGAGCTGATGTATCGACTCGATACATCCAGACGATAGAACGGCGCACCGGGCGGGACAAGGGCGGGAACGGTGAACGGGATCACATCGCCGATTCGACGTAGCCAACGTGACTGATTTGGAGTGAATTCCGAGCCTGGGCAGGTTTTGGCCGTGCGTAGTCTGTGCGGCATGCAGACTGCCGGGAACCAGGTGGCCAGAAGTGGCGTCTCCGTCCCCGGTGTAGTGCGGCCCGCGCGAGAGACCAGTGCGGGCCGTGTTGTCGGGGGGACCTGAAGTGAATTGCCGCCTTCAGGCGATGAATAGCGCGCCTGCCCGAGGAGTAACCGTTCCATGAGCGAGCACCGTCGCAAACCGCCGCAGCCGCAAGGTGGCGGACGTGCCGCGGCCCGACGCGCCGCACAGCAGCAATCAAGTGGCCGCCGCGCTGCGCGCGGCCCGGCGCAGGGGTCTGCCTCCGCCGCCTCCCCGTCCGGCGCACCTGGGCAGGAGCCTCCGTATCAGGGGCGGGCGGCGGCGCGCAGGGCCGCGCAACGCGGCGGGCGCCGGCGGGCGCCCGAAGCCGCGGCCGGTGCGGGCCGCGGCCGCCGGGGTGGTGCCGGAGGTGACGGCCGGCCGCCCAAGAAGCGGTTCATCGACTACCCGCGCGCGGGCAAGGACGGAGCCCGTCGCTGGGTGCCGTCCTGGCGCCTGGTGCTGGGCAGTTGCCTGGGCTTCATCGCCTTCGTGCTCGGGCTGTCGGGCATCGCGCTGGCGTACGTCGACGTTCCCGACCCGCAGAAGCTCTCGCAGGTCCAGAAGAACGTCTACTACTGGAGCGACAACAAGCAGATGGTCGTCGCGGGTGGCGGCGAGCTCAACCGCACGATCGTGCCGATCAGCCAGATCCCGACGGAGATGCAGGACGCGGTGATCTCCGCGGAGAACGCCTCGTTCGAGACGGACTCCGGCGTCGATCCGATGGGCATCGCCCGTGCGGTGGTCAAGATGGCCATGGGCGGCGACACCCAGAGTGGTTCGACGATCACCCAGCAGTACGTGAAGAACACGTATCTGAACCAGGAACAGACGCTCAAGCGCAAGATCACCGAGCTGTTCATCTCGATAAAGGTGGGCACCTCGGAGCCCAAGGACAAGATCCTGGCCGGGTACCTCAACACGGCGTACTACGGACGGGGCGCCTACGGCATCCAGGCGGCGTCGCGCGCCTACTACAACAAGGACTCCGAGGACCTCACCAGGAGCGAGAGCGCCTTCCTCTCCTCGCTGCTCAACGGTCCCAACCTGTACGACCCGTACGTCACGACGGAGAGCAAGGACGCGAACCTGAAGCGGGCCAAGGCGCGCTGGTCGTGGACGCTGGACCGGGAAGTCCAGGTGGGCCGGCTGTCCAAGGCCAAGCGGGCTCAGATCACGGACGACGACTTCCCCATGCCGAGGCCGCCGAAGAAGGCGATGGACCTGCGGGGCCAGAAGGGGTACCTCGTCGACCTCGCGAACAACTACATCACCGCCAACACGAACATCTCGGAAGCCGAGCTCAAAAAGGGCGGCTACGCGATTCACACCACCTTCGACCGCAAGAAGATGGGTCAGCTGACCAAGGCGGTCGAGAAGGTCTCCAAGAAGGCGCTGAAGCCCGAGCAGCGTGCGGTCGACAAGTACGTGCAGTTCGGCGGGGCCTCGGTCGAGCCGAAGACCGGCAAGATCCGCGCGATCTACGGTGGCAAGGACGCCACGGAGCACTACACGAACAACGCCGACTACACCGGCGTCCAGGTCGGTTCCACGTTCAAGCCGTTCGTCCTGGCCGCGGCCATGGACAAGGGCGTGCGGAGTCCGAGCAACCCGGCCATCCGCACCCCCGTGTCGCCGAGCAGTATGTACAACGGCGACAACAAGCTGCGCCTGCTCAACTACGACCGGACCGTCTGGCACGACAAGGACGGCAACGAGTGGCACCAGGCCAACGACGGCAACGAGGACAAGGGCCGGATCAGCCTGCGGACCGCCATGCAGTTCTCGGTCAACACGCCCTACATCCAGCTGGGCATGGACGTCGGCCCGGAGGTGGTCAAGCAGGAGGCGATCGCCGCCGGTCTGCGGGACGACAACAGCATGGCGCGGACGACGCCGACCTTCTCCCTGGGGACGTCGGCCCCCAGCGCGATCCGGCTGGCCGGTGCGTACGCCACCTTCGCTGCCAGCGGTCAGCAGACCGACCCGTACTCCGTGGAGTCGGTGACCAAGGACGGCGTGGAGAAGTTCAACCACAGGGAAGTGGCGAAGACCAAGCAGGCCTTCGACCCGAATGTGGCCGACAACGTCACGGATGTCCTCAAGAACGTCGTCAAGAAGGGCACCGGTACTGCGGCGCAGCTGCCGGACGGACGCGAAGCGGCCGGTAAGACCGGTACCACCGACGACAACAAGTCGGCGTGGTTCGCGGGCTACACCAAGCAGCTGGCCACCACGATCGGCATGTGGCGTGTCAACGACCAGGCCAAGGTCCAGAAGTTCCTGAAGATGTACGGCGTCGGTGGCCAGGACAAGATCCACGGAGCGTCGTTCCCCTCGGAGATCTGGCGCGACTACATGATGGAGGCCATGAAGGGAGAGCCCATGGAGGCCTTCCCGCCGCCGCAGCAGATCGGCAAGGTCGTCTACGGCGAGAGCGCCAGCCCGACACCGACGCCGACGAAGACGGAAGAGCCGTCGAAGGAGCCGTCGGAGGAGCCGTCGGAGACCCCGAGCGACGATGCCTCCCCGAGCGCCACGCCGACCGAGACCTGTTCACCCTGGGACATCGGCTGCAAGGACAACGGTGGTCAGAACGGCGGGCCCTCGGGCGATCCCGGTGATCCCGGGGACGAGCCGTCTCCGCCGGAGACCGAAACACCAGGTGGCGATGACGGCGGCTTCTTCGGAGGCCCGAACGGCATCGACAACTGACCGCACGCTGTTTCACGTGAAACGCTCGACCGGTTTCACGTGAAACAGCGAGCAACACGACAGCCCCCGCCCGGCATGCCGGGCGGGGGCTTCGCCGTCTCCGGCACAGGGACGTGCGGCAGGATGACCCCATGACGAGCGTGCGACAGGACGAGCCCGTACGGCCGACGCAACGGGACGAGGTGGCGGCGGCCGGCAGCGAGCTGATCGGAGGTCCCTCCGGCCGCCGCGTACTGCTCGGCGCGAGCTGGTGGACGCCGGTCCGCATCATCGCCCTGGTGGCCCTGGGGATGTTCGCCCTGGGGATGGTGCAGAAACTGCCCTGCTACAACGGCGCCTGGTTCCTCGGCGCCACCAGCCAGTACACCCATGCCTGCTACTCCGACATCCCGCATCTCTACGTCGGACGCGGCTTCGCCGAGAACCTGGTCCCCTACTTCGACCGGATCCCCGGCGACATGCAATACCTCGAATACCCCGTACTCACCGGGGTGTTCATGGAGGTGGCCTCCTGGGTGACGCCCCACGGCGGCACGATGCAGCACCGGGAGCAGATCTACTGGCTGACCAACGTCGGCATGCTCATGGTCTGCGCCGTCGTCATCGCGGTCTGCGTGGCCCGCACCCACCGCCACCGCCCGTGGGATGCCCTGCTCGTCGCCCTGGCGCCGGCCTTCGCACTGACCGCCACCATCAACTGGGACCTCCTCGCGGTCGCGCTGACCGCCGTGGCCATGCTGCTGTGGTCGCGCAGCCGCCCGCTCGCCGCCGGAGTCTTCATCGGGCTGGCGACCGCGGCCAAGCTCTACCCCGTCCTCCTGCTGGGCCCGCTGTTCGTCCTGTGCTGGCGGGCCGGCAAGTGGCGTGCCTTCGGCGCGGTGACGGGCGGCGCGGTCTTCTCCTGGCTGGCGGTGAACCTGCCGGTGATGCTGCCGGCCTGGGAAGGCTGGCAGAAGTTCTACACCTTCAGCCAGGAGCGCCCGATCGACTTCGGCTCCGTCTGGCTGCTGATCTCCCAGCGGACCGGCAACGCGCTGGAGCACGCCAACACCTACGCGACACTGCTGATGATCGTCGGCTGTGGAGCCGTCGCACTGCTCGCCCTCTACGCGCCGCGCCGTCCGCGCCTGGCCCAGCTGGCGTTCCTGGTCGTCGCGCTCTTCATCCTGACCAACAAGGTCTACTCCCCGCAGTACGTGCTCTGGCTGGTTCCGCTGGCCGTGCTGGCCCGGCCGCGCTGGCGGGACTTTCTGGTCTGGCAGGCCTGCGAGGTCATGTACTTCCTCGGGATCTGGCTGTACCTCGCCTACAGCGGCAGCGGGGACAAGCACCAGGGGCTGCCGCCGGAGGGCTACCAACTGGCGATCACCCTGCACCTGTTGGGCACGCTGTACCTGTGCGCGCTCGTGGTCAGGGACATCCTGCTGCCCGACCGCGACGGGGTGCGCAGGGACGGCACCGACGACCCCTCGGGCGGCGTCCTGGACCAGGCACCTGACGTGTTCGTCCTCGGCCGGCAGCACCACGCCCCGCCGCACACCGTCCCCTACGAGGGCGTGCCACGGGTCGAGTGGGGACCGGCGCGGGACTGAGCGCCGGGGCGGGAGCCCGGTCGGCGAAACGCGGCGGGCCCGGACGTACGGCAGGAGTGCCGTACGTCCGGGCCCGGAGTCTTGGTGCCGGTAGGCCGCGGGTCAGCGGTCCACGATGCGGTCGAACTGCGTGGTGGTGTGGCGGAGATGGGCGACCAGCTCCTCACCGACCTTCGGCTCGGGAGCGTCGCTCGGCACGAACAGGATGGAGACCTGCATGTGCGGCGGCTCGGCGAACCAGCGCTGCTTGCTGCCCCAGACGTACGGGGAGAGGTTGCGGTTCACCGTCGCCAGGCCCGCCCGTGCGACGCCCTTGGCGCGCGGCATCACCCCGTGCAGCGCCTTGGGCGACTCCAGGCCGACGCCGTGCGAGGTACCGCCGGCCACCACGACCAGGTAGCCGTCGGAGGCCGCTTTCTGCTGCCGGTAGCCAAAGCGGTCGCCCTTGGCCACACGGGTGACGTCCAGGACCGAGCCGCGGTACTCCGTGGCGTCGTGGTCGCCGAGCCAGAGGCGGGTACCGATCCGGGCCCGGAAGCGGGTCTGCGGGAACTGGGCCTGCAGCCGGTGCAGCTCGTCGGCCTTGAGGTGGCTGACGAACATGGTGTGCAGCGGCAGCCGCGCGTTGCGCAGCCGGTCCATCCAGCCGATGACCTCGTCGACAGCGTCGGTGCCGTCGGTGCGGTCCAGCGGCAGGTGGATGGCGAAGCCTTCCAGCCGTACGTTCTCGATCGCCGAGGTCAGCATCGGCAGCTCCTCCGGCGTGACGCCGTGCCGCTTCATGCTGCTCATGACCTCGATCACGACCCGGGCGCCGGCCAGGCCGCCGAGCCCCTGGACGGAGGAGACCGAGCGGATCGCCCGGTCCGGCAGCGGCACCGGCTCCTCGCCGTGCCGGAACGGCGTCAGGACGAGCAGGTCACCGCTGAAGAAGTCCTTGATGCGGGCCGCTTCGTAGGTGGTGCCGACGGCCAGCAGGTCGGAACCCAGACGGGTGGCCTCGTCGGCGAGGCGCTCGTGCCCGAAGCCGTAGCCGTTGCCTTTGCAGACCGGGACCAGTCCCGGGAACTGCTGCAGCACCTGCTGCTGGTGCGCCCGCCAGCGCGCGGTGTCGACGTAGAGGGTGAGCGCCATGGCCGGCCCGTGAACCTTTCTCGTGGCTGTGGTGCGTGGATCTGTGGAAAACGTCGCAGGCGAGAGGTCAGCGCCGCGACATGTAGATGTCCAGCGCCTTGTGCAGGAACTTGTTCAGCGGGAAGTCCCACTCGCCCAGGTACTCCGCTGCCTGCCCGCCGGTGCCGACCTTGAACTGGATCAGGCCGAAGAGATGATCCGTCTCGTCCAGCGAGTCGCTGATGCCGCGCAGGTCGTAGACCGTCGCGCCGAGCGCGTAGGCGTCCCGCAGCATCCGCCACTGCATCGCGTTGGACGGGCGGACCTCACGGCCGATGTTGTCGGACGCGCCGTAGGAGTACCAGACGTGTCCGCCGACGACCAGCATCGTCGCCGCGGAGAGGTTCACCCCGTTGTGGCGGGCGAAGTACAGCCGCATGCGGTTGGGGTCCTCGCTGTTGAGGGCCGTCCACATGCGCTGGAAGTAGCTCAGCGGCCGCGGGCGGAACTGGTCACGCACCGCGGTGATCTCGTACAGCCGCTGCCACTCGGCGAGGTCCTCGTAGCCGCCCTGGACGACCTCGACGCCGGCCTTGTCCGCCTTCTTGATGTTGCGGCGCCACAGCTGGTTGAAGCCCTTGTGGACATCCTCCAGCGAGCGGTTCTCCAGCGGCACCTGGTAGACGTAGCGGGGCTGTACGTCACCGAAGCCCGCGCCGCCGTCCTCGCCCTGCTGCCAGCCCATGCGGCGCAGGCGGTCGGCGACCTCGAAGGCGCGTGGCTCGATGTGGGTGGCCTCCACGTCACGCAGCCGCTTGACGTCGGGGTTCTGAATGCCGGCCTTGATCGCGGCCGCGTCCCAGCGGCGGATGATGACCGGCGGGCCCATCTTCACGGAGAAGGCACCCTGGTGCTTCAGATGCGCGAGCATCGGGCGCAGCCAGTCCTCCAGGTTCGGGGAGTACCAGTTGATGACGGGGCCCTCGGGCAGGTACGCGAGGTACCGCTTGATCTTGGGCAGCTGGCGGTAGAGGACCAGCCCGGCGCCGACGAGCTGCCCGGTGGAGTCGAACCAGCCCAGGTTCTCCGAGCGCCACTCGGACTTCACGTCGGCCCAGGCCGGAACCTGCATGTGACTCGCCGCGGGCAGGCTCTGGATGTATGCCAGATGCTGCTCTCGACTGATGGTCCTCAGGGTCAGGCTCATGCGGGGCGCTCCTCGGCAGGTTTGTCCCCGTGGTCGGGGCTCCGGCTCTCGCGCCGAAGCCTACTGCGCCAAGGGAGCGCCCCGTCTGGGCCTACGGGCGCACACGCCCGTACGTCATCGGTGCGGTCAGCCCAGTACGCCTCCGAAGAGGCCTCCGTGCGCCATGCCGAGGAAGAACCCGAGCGCCGCAGCGCCGAGGCCGATGATCAGCAGGAAGCGTTCTCCGGTGGTCACGGAGATGAACTGTCCCCAGGCGCCCGTGGCGATACCGGCGAGGCCGGCCCAGGAGCTGAGCAGGTGCAGATGGGTGAAGGCGGCGGAGATCACGGCGATGAGCCCCAGCACCAGGGTGACCGCGGCGAGGGTGTTCTCGACCGGATGCGCCTTACCGTCGCTGTTCAGCACGGCGAGCAGACCGTGCTGCTGGGACTTCTGGGGCTGTACTGCATGTGCCATGCGGCACCTCCGTAGACAGGCGGCGCACTGTAACGCCGCTCACACCCGTTGTGTTCCAGATTGAGGGGATCCCCGGCCTGATTTCAACCGGAAGCCTTCCGGCAGGTACTCTGTACGGTCTGCGCCCATGTCTGTCCGCATTCGCTGTACGGGCCGGGCGCGGAACGCATCACGACCCTCCTGCCACGGAACGACCGTGGCCGCTGAGTCCAAAGGAGGTGGGTTCCACATGCGTCACTACGAGGTGATGGTCATCCTCGACCCCGATCTGGAGGAGCGCGCTGTCTCCCCCCTGATCGAGAACTTCCTTTCCGTCGTCCGTGAGGGCAACGGCAAGGTCGAGAAGGTCGACACCTGGGGCCGTCGTCGTCTCTCGTACGAGATCAACAAGAAGCCCGAGGGCATCTACTCGGTCATCGACCTCCAGGCCGAGCCGGCCGTCGTCAAGGAGCTCGACCGTCAGATGAACCTGAACGAGTCGGTCCTCCGGACCAAGGTCCTCCGTCCCGAGACCCACTGACCGCGTAAGCGTTCAGCGGACATCGGGTTCGAGTAGCAACACAGCAGCCAGCAGCACACCCGCCGAGAGGTTCCCCTAATGGCAGGCGAGACCGTCATCACGGTCGTCGGCAATCTTGTCGATGACCCCGAGCTGCGCTTCACCCCGTCCGGTGCGGCGGTCGCGAAGTTCCGCGTCGCGTCCACTCCCCGCACCTTCGACCGTCAGACCAATGAGTGGAAGGACGGCGAGAGCCTGTTCCTGACCTGCTCGGTGTGGCGTCAGGCGGCGGAGAACGTCGCCGAGTCCCTCACGCGGGGTACCCGCGTGATCGTGCAGGGCCGCCTCAAGCAGCGGTCGTACGAGGACCGCGAGGGCGTGAAGCGCACGGTCTACGAGCTCGACGTCGACGAGGTCGGCGCGAGCCTGCGCAATGCCACGGCCAAGGTCACCAAGACCAGCGGCCGGGGTGCCCAGGGCGGCGGCTTCGGCGGCGGCCCGCAGGGCGGCGGCCAGGGTGGCGGCGGCTGGGGCGGTGGCCCCGGCGGCCAGCAGGGCGGCGGGGGCGGGGCTCCCGCCGACGACCCCTGGGCGACCAGTGCTCCTGCAGGCGGTGGCCAGCAGGGTGGCGGCGGTGGCGGCTGGGGCGGCGGCTCCGGCGGCGGCTACTCGGACGAGCCGCCCTTCTAGGCACGTACGTCTGGCACGTACACGCGGGGCTGTTTCACGTGAAACACGGTTTCACGTGAAACGTGGGCCCGGCGGCCTGAGGGCGCCAGCACAAACTTCTTGAAACTCACTGGAGAGAGACAATGGCGAAGCCGCCTGCTCGCAAGCCGAAGAAGAAGGTTTGCGTGTTCTGCAAGGAGAAGATCTCCTACGTCGACTACAAGGACACGAACCTGCTGCGGAAGTTCATTTCCGACCGCGGCAAGATCCGTGCCCGCCGGGTCACCGGCAACTGCACCCAGCACCAGCGTGACGTCGCCACGGCCGTGAAGAACAGCCGTGAGATGGCGCTGCTGCCCTACACCTCCACCGCGCGATAAGGGAAGGGTGACCGAAACATGAAGATCATCCTCACCCACGAGGTCTCCGGCCTCGGCACCGCCGGCGACGTCGTTGACGTCCGTGACGGTTACGCCCGTAACTACCTGGTCCCGCGCGGTTTCGCGATCCGCTGGACCAAGGGCGGCGAGAAGGACGTCGAGCAGATCCGCCGCGGTCGCAAGATCCGCGAGATCGCGTCGGTCGAGCAGGCCAACGAGATCAAGGGTCAGCTCGAGGGCGTCAAGGTGAAGCTGGCCGTCCGCGCCGGCGACGCCGGCCGCCTGTTCGGCTCCGTCACCCAGGCCGACATCGCCTCGGCGATCAAGGCCGCCGGTGGCCCGGACGTGGACAAGCGCCGCGTGGAGGTCGGTTCGCCGATCAAGACCCTGGGCGCGCACCAGGTCTCCGTGCGTCTGCACTCCGAGGTTGTCGCCAACCTCGGCGTCGAGGTCGTCGCTGCCTGAGTGCAGCCCGATCGCACGGCCTGATCACCGGCCGCGGGCAGCAGCCCGCTGACGCGGCACGGTGAGCGAGTCACACAGCAGGGGCCGCATCCTTCCGGGATGCGGCCCCTGCCGCTGTCCGTCGGGCCGGTGGGCCCTGCGGCCCGTCCTCAGCGGGCGGCGCCCGTCACGATCCAGCGGCCGGAGCGGGTACGGATCCACAGAGTCAGCATGCGGACCAGCATCATCAGCGCCATCGACCACCACAGAGCCGTCAGCCCGCCGCCCAGTGCCGGCACGGCCAGGGCCACCGGTGCGAAGACCGCCAGCGTGACGAGCATCGCCCCGGCCAGGTACGGTCCGTCCCCCGCGCCCATCAGCACGCCGTCGAGGACGAAGACGATGCCGGAGACGGGCTGGCTCACCGCCACCACCAGCAGGGCCGGCAGCAGAACGTCCTTCACGGCCGGGTCGGCGGTGAACAGCGGGATGAACAGCGGCCGGGCCAGCGCGACCAGGATGCCCAGCACCACCCCCGCGGCGATCCCCCACTCGACCATGCGGCGGCAGGCGGCCTTGGCTCCGTCCACGTCGCCCGCGCCGAGATGGCGCCCGATGATGGCTTGGCCCGCGATGGCGATCGCATCCAGCGCGAAGGCCAGCAGCGACCACAGGGTCAGGATGATCTGGTGGGCGGCCACATCGGCGTCGCCGAGCCGTGCGGCCACCGCCGTCGCGATCATCAGGACGGCACGCAGCGAGAGGGTGCGCACGAGCAGCGGCACGCCGGCCTGCGCGGAGGCACGGATGCCGGCGGCGTCGGGGCGCAGCGAGGCGCCGTGACGGCGGGCGCCGCGTACGACCACGGTGAGGTAGACGGCCGCCATGCCGCACTGGGCGATCACGGTGCCCCAGGCGGAGCCGGCGATCCCCAGGCCGGCGCCGTAGACGAGGCCGATGTTGAGGACGGCGTTGACCGTGAAGCCGCCGATGGCGACGTAGAGCGGGGTTCTGGTGTCCTGCAGGCCGCGGAGCACGCCGGTGGCGGCGAGCACGACGAGCATCGCGGGGATGCCGAGGGCGCTGATGCGCAGGTACGTGGTGGCGTAGGGGGCCGCGGTGGTGGAGGCGCCGAACGCGTCGACCAGCCAGGGGGCTGTGGGCAGTACGACGGCGATCACTGCGGCGCCGAGGAGGAGGGCGAGCCAGATCCCGTCCATGCCCTGGCGGATCGCCGCGGAGAGATCACCGGCGCCGACGCGGCGGGCGACGGCCGCCGTGGTGGCGTACGCGAGGAAGACGAAGACGGAGACGGCCGTCGTGAGGAGGGCTGCGGCGACGCCTAGCCCGGCCAGTTGCGGGGTGCCGAGGTGGCCGATGACGGCGCTGTCGACCATGACGAAGAGCGGTTCCGCGACGAGCGCGCCGAACGCGGGAAGGGCGAGTGCGATGATCTCGCGGTCGTGCCTGCGGCCGGTGCGCCGGGGCTTCGCGGGAGCCTGTGTCATGCACCCAATCTAATCTTCCACAGGTAAGAGACACAATCGCATAGTGCTCCTTACTTTCCACAGTGCGGAGTACGTGTCTCCACACCGATTGTGGCGATCTTGAACAGGTTGCCGAAGTTTTTCTTCCCCACAGGCTATGGATGAGAAAACCGCAGGTCAGGGGCGGTGGGAAGGGGTGATTGTGTGTTTGTCCACACCGATTTCCCCCGCGCCGTGCACAGGATCCGGGGGGTTCTCCACAGGTTGGGGGCGATCATCCACATGGCCTGTGGATAACCAGATTGGCGGACGGTGCCCACAGGCCTACCGTTATGCGGCGCCCCTTCCCCGTGCCGGTCCCTGGATTCATCCGAACTCGTCGCGCCGTAAGCGGAGTCGGGTGACTCGTTTGTCAGAGCAGTGCCGTAAGAAAGAAGGGCACAGCAAGGTCCGCACCGCGGACGGGAAGAGGTGGCGTGGTGAGCATGCCCGAGGCCATGGAGGACCCCTGGGCCGACTCCGGCCCCGGCGACCGGCTGCCCGCTCCCTCCCGCCGGAACGACGGCAAGGGGCGCGGCCGCGAGGACCGGTTTGACCGCGAGGACGGCGGCGGCGCGTGGGGCGGTGGCTTCGAGCGGGTCCCGCCGCAGGACCTGGACGCCGAGCAGTCCGTACTGGGCGGCATGCTGCTCTCCAAGGACGCGATCGCCGACGTGGTGGAGGTCCTCAAGGGCCACGACTTCTACCGTCCCGCGCACGAGTTGGTCTACCAGGCCGTCCTGGACCTGTACGCCAAGGGCGAGCCCGCCGACCCGATCACCGTCGCCGCCGAGCTGACCAAGCGCGGCGAGATCAGCCGGGTGGGCGGCGCGTCGTACCTGCACACCCTTGTGCAGTCCGTGCCGACCGCGGCCAACGCGGAGTACTACGCCGAGATCGTTCACGAGCGGGCGGTGCTGCGCCGGCTGGTCGAGGCCGGTACGAAGATCACGCAGATGGGATACGCCGCCGACGGCGACGTAGACGAGATCGTCAACAGCGCGCAGGCGGAGATCTACGCCGTCACCGAGCAGCGCACCAGCGAGGACTACCTCCCGCTCGGCGACATCATGGAGGGCGCGCTCGACGAGATCGAGGCGATCGGCTCCCGCCAGGGCCAGATGACCGGCGTCCCCACCGGCTTCTCCGACCTGGACTCCCTGACGAACGGCCTGCACCCCGGCCAGATGATCGTCGTCGCGGCCCGTCCGGCGATGGGTAAGTCCACGCTCGCGCTGGACTTCGCCCGGGCATGTTCGATCAAGCACAACATGCCGAGCGTGATCTTCTCGCTCGAAATGGGCCGCAACGAGATCGCGATGCGTCTGCTGTCCGCCGAGGCGCGGGTGGCGCTGCACCACATGCGTTCCGGTGCGATGACGGACGAGGACTGGACCCGGCTGGCCCGCCGTATGCCCGACGTCTCGGCCGCGCCGCTCTTCATCGACGACTCGCCGAATCTCTCGATGATGGAAATCCGGGCGAAGTGCCGCCGCCTCAAGCAGCGGCAGGACCTCAAGCTCGTGGTCATCGACTATCTGCAGCTGATGCAGTCCGGTGGCTCCAAGCGCGTCGAGAGCCGCCAGCAGGAGGTCTCGGACATGTCCCGTAACCTCAAGCTGCTGGCCAAGGAGCTGGAGCTGCCGGTCATCGCGCTCTCGCAGCTGAACCGTGGTCCCGAGCAGCGGACGGACAAGAAGCCGCAGGTCTCCGACCTCCGAGAGTCCGGATCGATCGAGCAGGACGCCGACATGGTCATCCTGCTGCACCGCGAGGACGCCTACGAGAAGGAGTCCCCCAGAGCCGGCGAGGCGGACATCATCGTCGGCAAGCACCGTAACGGCCCCACCGCCACCATCACCGTCGCCTTCCAGGGCCACTACTCCCGCTTCGTGGACATGGCCCAGACGTGATGCGGTAGCTGTAGGTTCTCAGAATCGGCGCCATATTCTCAGAGCTGACTGCATATCAGGGCCACATATGGTGTTGTGCTGAGACCTGCAGTTCAGCGTACTCACCCTTTCGGCTGATGTGAGTCGCTTCTGCCCGCCCTCCTCGCCAGGGTTGGGCACCGTGGGCGTACAGGGCCTCACCCGGCTGGGGGCACGCCATGGACTGTCCCGCCGTAGTAGTCAGCGTTCGCTTCCGAGACGGCAAGAGCGTCGAGGACCTGCCATGGATGACGGCGTCTATCGACTTGCTGGCGTCGGCGTCTCCATGGCGGACGTTCCGTTGGTATCGCGGGCAGGGGCACTACTCCGGGGCCTACTGGGCGGCGACGATCCGTGACCATGTGATTTATGAGTCGCGGCTGGAGCCGGCGAGGCTTCTCTTTGCTGACTTCGATCCCTCCGTACACCGCATCGTGGCTCAGCCGTTCCTGATGAAGACCGTGGTATCGGACAAGGTCCGCAAACACATCCCGGACTATCCAATGATCAGCGACCAGGGGCCCTTGGTAGTGGACGTCAAGCCACGTCAGCGGCTGACCCGGCCCGAGGTGGCGTCCACCTTCGACTGGACCCGGCGGGCGGTGGAGTCCCGTGGCTGGCGATACGAGGTTTGGAGTGAGCCGCCGGAGGCGGAACTGGAGAACATCCGCTTTCTGGCTGGCTACCGGCGGACCTGGTTGCTCTCAGCCGAAATTTTGGACGAGCTCCGTCGAGCTGACCTTGACGGCGTCTTGCTGGGTGAGGCAGCCCGGTGCCTGCCTGGCTGGCCCGAGCTGCACGTCCGTGCCGCGGTCTATCACCTGCTTTGGGTGCACGATCTTCACAGGGATCTCGGCCAGCCACTCAGCCCATCACGGGTGTTGAGGCAGGCAGCATGAGCGGGGCCGGGGCCCGGGTGGGGGTCGGAACGCGCTTCCGCTACGACGGGCAGACCGTCGAAATGGTCGAGATGGCCGCGACCACTGCGGGCAACGAGGTGGTTCTCAAGGACGGTCGGGGCGGCTTCTGCGTCTGTCGTTGAAGGAACTGCTGTTCTCCGATCGGGCGGCCGTGATTCCCGACCAGCCCGGCCCAGCGGCTGACGACGCTGAGGAGATCGCCTCTGTGGTGCTGGACCAGCTGCAGGAAGGTGAACGCCTTCAGATTCTCGAACGTGCCGCACATGTCCGTGAGGTGCTGACGGGTTTCCGCCCTGGAAGTCCTGAGCGGGTTCGCGACGGGGAACCTCGTCGCGACTATGTGCCCGGCGGGCCGGTGGAGCCCAAGTACGCCGCCAAAGCGGTGGAACTTGGAGTCCATGTCCGTACCGTCAAGCAGTGGGTGGCGGACTTCCGGCGGTACGGCGAGGCCGGACCGGTTGCGAAGAAAAAGCAGCCTGGCGGGTCAGTGACCGGAGCTGATGAGCGTTGTGTGGAGACGGCTTTGGAGGTGATGGTTGAGCACACCGGAGAGTCGAAACCCTCGCGCAAGATGGTGATCGAACGCACCCGAGCACGTGTTATCGCCCGGCATGGCCCTGAGGCGGTCCGTCTGCCGAGCCAGGCGACCGCTTACCGGGTTCTGACGGAGCTGGAACGTCGCCACCCGCTGTTCCGGCTGAGTACGAAGCGGAACCGGGACATCGCCGAACGGCCGGAGGGCCCTTACGGGAAGCTGCGGCCGACGCGGCCGGGCGAGTATTTGCTGTACTCCCGCGGGGAGACCCCGGAAGGCGATGCGTTCTTCTTCCTCGATGAGTTGGAGGCCATGATCTGGGACTCGCATTCGAGTTCTTGCGGACCAAATGGCGCACGGTCCAGCACTACGGTGTCGAGCTCGGCCGACGCCGTTACAGTGGCTCGGGCCTTCCCGAGCCCGGGATCCTGCGTGAGGCTCTCACGAGCCCAAGTGCCTGGCAGCGACTTGAACGCTTCGCTGCCGCCCTGGCTTACCCCACCGTCACCGAAGCGCCCGGGCCCTCGGCATTCACCAAACGACACTCACGAATCAGATCAACCGGCTCGAAAAGGACCTGGGTCGACTCTTGATCGAACGTGCTGAACGGGGCCGCAGAATGCGGCCCACGCCCTTCGGCAGGAAGGTGGCCGCCGCCACCAAGCGCATCATCGGCCCAGGCGAGCGGCCTTGATCGCGCGTTGCGCGAAGACGTCGTCACGCCGGTCGCTCATCTGCCGCAACGCGTCTTTGCGATCCCGCTTGGAAAGCCGGTCAAGATACGTGTGGCCGAAGAGGTGATCGGTCTCATGCTGCAGGCACCGGGCGAAGTAGCCCCTCCCCTCGATGACGAGAGGGTTGCCGTCCTTGTCGAACCCGCGCACGACGGCGCGATCGGTGCGAGGAACCGCCATGGCGGCTCCGGGCACGGACAGGCAGCCCTCGAATTCGTCAACGAGGCGGCGGCTACCCGGATCGGGAAGTTCCAGAACCGGGTTGATGACGTGACCGACATGGCGGACTCCATAGTCGTCCGGGCAGTCGTACACGAACAGCCGCAGATCGACGCCTACCTGGTTGGCTGCCAGGCCGGCACCATCGGCCACATACATCGTCAGGAACATGTCGTCAATCAACGCTGACAGCTCAGGAGTTCCGAACTCCGTCACTGCCCGGCAAGCACGGCTCAGAACTTCCTCACCCACCACCGTGATCCGGCGCATCGATCCCCGTTCCGCCTCCGGCGGCAGAGCCGGATACGAGTTGACGGGTTGGCCCTGCACATGGACTCGCCGGTCTGCGGGACGGGACCGGTCGTGACGAACGGACATCGCTGTCTCCCCTTCTTCACCAGCCATTCACCGCGGACATCGCTGCGATCTGATGACTTCCGAAACAAGAACCGCTTGCCAGAGCCTTTGCAAAGTAGCAGACTTTGCAAAGTGACAGAAGACGACCTCTCTTCCCGGCCCGAGCAGACGCGGAAAACCGGCGACGAACTGCGTGAGCACGAGGTCCGCACAGCCCTCTTGGACCTGCTGGCTGAAGTCGGTGCCGTCACGGCGACCGAAGCGGCCGCCCGGCTGGGCTACAGCTCCGGACTCTGCTCGTTTCACCTCCGGCAGCTCGCACGCCACGGCTACATCGAGGAAGCCCCTCACCGCGGGGGCCGCGCACGACCCTGGCGACTGAGGCAGCACAACCCATCCGCCGATTCACCCGCGGAGCAGCACTTCGGCGACTTGGCCCGCGGACTGGAGGACGAGAGCTGGCAGCGATGGCTCGCCCGACGAGACCAAGCGCCGACCGAATGGCGTCACGACGAGGCATTCAGCGCCGTCGCCTACCTAACGCCCGAAGAGATGAGCCGAGTCGCGGATGCCGTCCGACGGACGCTCGCCCCCTACCAGGACCGCGAGCAACGACCCCTGGCCCGGCCTGATGGCGCCCGGCCGGTGGCGCTCATCACCCGACTGTTCCCCTTGCTTCCCCACGCAACAGACGAGACGGGCAATCCCTGAGCAGTCGAGGGCCGCTCAACGGCTCACGCAAGGAAATGCCACGAACCTGAGACGGTCTGAGAATGCCCAGGTCACAGGATCGGCAGATGACACGAGCTGCGAGATCCTACAGGTAGCGAGCGGGGCGAGGCGCGCCCTGTTGTCCTTTCCTGTCCTCGTCGCCGGCGCGTTGCACGCGTCGGCGGCTCATGTCGTTCATGGGTCCGGGCTCGCCGAATGGCTGTGCTGGCCAGGGGTGTTGCGTGGTGCTCTGCGAGCATGGGGGCATGACGGAGTGGGGTGGCGTGGTGGTGTCCTCGGACGCGGAGCGCGAGGGCGCGGAGCTGTTGGCGGGCACCCGACGGGAGCTGTGGCGGCGGCTGGCCGTGGGGCAGTCCGAGGGGCGTGCCCCGTCGATGGTCGGTGCGGTCGTGCGGGACGGGCGGCCGGCCTGGCTGGGGCTGCGGGGGACCGTCGGCGGCGCGGCGCCGCACGGCGATGTGCAGTACCGCATCGGCTCGATCACCAAGACGTTCGTGGCGGTGCTGGTCATGCGGCTGCGCGATGAGGGGTTGCTCGACCTGGCGGACCCGGTCGGCAAGCACCTCAAGGACACTCCGGTGCCGGACGCGACGGTCGCGCAGCTGCTCGCGCACAGTGCGGGCCTGGCGGCCGAGGCGCGGGGGCCGTGGTGGGAGCGCACTCCGGGCAGGCTGCGGCCGGGCCCTGGTGACCTCTTCGGCGAGCGGCCGCGCCGCCACCCCGCGGGGCGGCGGCACCACTACTCCAACCCCGGGTACGCGCTGCTGGGCGCGCTCGTCGAGCGGCTGCGCGACGGTACGCGCTGGGGTGAGGTGCTGCGGCGTGAGGTGCTGGAGCCGCTGGGGATGACGCGTACGACGCTCGACCCGGTGGCGCCGCACGCGACGGGCTGGGCGGTGCACCCGTGGGCGGACGTGCTGCTGCCCGAACCGGCCGAGGACACCGGCCTGATGGCCCCGGCGGGCCAGCTGTGGTCCACCGCGGCGGACCTGTGCCGGTGGGCGGCGTTCCTGTCCCGCGGCGACGAACGGGTGCTGAGCGCGACGAGCGTCGCCGAGATGCGGACGCCCGCGGTGCCGGCGGAGGGCGACTGGACCACGGGCTACGGCCTGGGCCTGCAGCTGCTGCGGACGGACGACGGCCGGGTGCTGGCCGGGCACACCGGCTCCATGCCGGGCTTTCTGGCGTCCCTGTGGATCGGTGCGGATCCCCGTACGGACGAGGGGCTGGCGGGTCTCGCGCTGGCCAACTGCACGTCGGGCCCGGCGGTGAGCGGCATCGCCGCGGATCTCGTACGGATCGTGGCCGAGCGGGAGCCGCGGGTCCCCGCGCCGTGGCGGCCGCTGGCCGGCCCTCTGGACGAGGAGCTGCTGGCGCTGACCGGCCCCTGGTACTGGGGCGCCAACCCGTTCGTCCTGCGGCTGCGTGCGGACCGGGAGCTGGAGCTGGGGCCGGTGTCGGGCGGGGGCCGAAGCTCGCGGTTCAGGCCGTCGGAGGACGGCACGTGGACGGGGCTGGACGGCTACTACGCGGGGGAGACGCTGCGCGCCGTGCGGGCCGGGGACGGCTCGGTGAGCCACCTGGACCTGGGCACGTTCGTGTTCACCCGCGCCCCGTACGAGCCGGCGACGCCGGTGCCGGGCGGCGTCGACCAGGGCGGCTGGCGCACGGAGGGCTGAGACGCCGGTCGAGGCGTCAACGGGGGCCGGTGGAGGGGCGCCCGTGGACAGCGGGTGTCGGCGAACGGGTGGCGGGGCGGACGTACAGTCGAGCCAGATATCAGGAGTGCCCGGGAGCCGCCGTCGTGCGGGGCCCGCTACCGCTGGAAGGCCACTGTGACTGCCGTGAACGATGCGACCGCGACCGCGACCGCGAACTCCGACTCCCCGGCGCTGCTCGACCTGCCGCCGCTCACCGCGGCGCACTTCGCGCGGATCGAGGACAAGGTCGCCGCACTGATGGGGACCGAAGCGGACGTCGTGACGATGCAGGGCGAGGCGCTGCTGCCGCTGGAGGCATGCATCCGCTCGGCCGTCAGGCCCGGCAGCACCGCGCTGAACATCATCACCGGACCGTACGGCGAGACCTTCGGCGGCTGGCTGCGGTCCTGCGGCGCCGACGTCGTGACGATCAGTGCGCCGTTCACCGGTGCGGTCTCGCCACAGCAGGTGGCGGACGCGCTGCGGGAGAACCGCGCCATCGACTTCGTGAGCCTGGTGCACGCCGAGGCCGCGACCGGCAACACCAACCCCGTGGCCGAGATCGGCGCCGTGGTGCGGGAGCACGGGGCGCTGCTGATGCTGGACGCGGTCGCATCGGTGGGCGCCGAGCCGCTGCGTACCGACGAGTGGGGCGTGGACCTGTGCGTGATCGGTGGGCAGAAGGCGCTGGCGGGTCCTGCCGGGGTTTCGGTGGCTTCGGTGAGCGCCCGTGCCTGGGAGCGGATCGCCGCCAATGAGCAGGCTCCGCGCCGCTCCTACCTCTCGCTGCAGGACTGGAAGGACCGCTGGATCGACGGCGGCCGTAAGGCCCTGCCGCACGCTCCGGCGCAGCTGGAGATGCTGGCCCTGGAGCAGGCCGTGGACCGGGTGGCGGCCGAGGGGCTGGAGGCCGTCATCACCCGTCACCGTGCGGCCGCCGCCGCGACGCGTGCGGGCGTACGGGCCCTGGGCGATCTGACGCCGTACGTGCTCCGCGACGAGGACGCGGCGCCGGCGGCGACGACGCTGCGGGCGCCGGAGGGGCAGGACGCCCGCGAGATCGTGGCCGCTGCGCTGGCCGCCGACGGTGGGGTGCCGCTGCAGGCCGCGGCCGGCGCGCTGGCCACGGAGATGATCCGCCTGAACCACTACGGTCGCGCCGCTGACCGTGGAGTGGTGCTCGCCGCGCTGTCCGCACTGGCCGAAGGGCTGCGCACGCTGGACGCCGAGCCGGACGCGGGCGCCGCCGCGAAGGCTGCCGGAGCCGCGTGGGACGCGGTGATCGGAGGCTGAACCCGGCGCGTAGGGCGCCCGTGAGGGGGTGACTGGCCTAGCCGGGCCGCAACGCCGGCCTGGCTAGGCCAGTTGGGTGACTTCTGGGCCTGTAGGCCGCGATGAGAGCTGAGTGGGGCCGTGTTTCACGTGAAACACGGCCCCACAGTCATGTGTGGGCGACGCGGTCACGTAGGCGGGGGGGAGGAGGCTGACGGTGTCCGCCGGGGGATTTCACGTCCGGGGAGTCGGGTCAGCGGAGAGGTCGACGGGGTCCTGGTCTGGCGACCATCGCGAGCCCCGAGGCGGCCGTTAGGCATCCGTTCACCTGAAAAACGGAATGCTGAACCCTCAACTCTCCTTATTTAACGATCACTTGAGCGGGTAATGGAGCGGCCGGAGGCACCCGGAAGGGGGCAGGTGGCACCCCTTTCTTCTTGAGCCGGCTCGCCCGCTCCTCTCGGGGGCAGCTCAGCAGCTGTCCGATAAACGGAATCGCCAACCCGGTTCGGTGGCGCTCTGCTGGCGTTCTTGCGGCGGCGCGCCGGGCCACGGGTCCACTGGTCGCGCATTTGGTGGTGCTTACAATCGGAACGTCCGGCCCGTTTATCGACGCGGTTTCCGAGACAGTGGTGCAGCCGTTTTCGAGGAGGCCGGGGAATGCCGGAGAAAGAGGTCTCGGCATTGCGTGCCGACGCGCGGCGCAATCGGGCTCTGGTGTTGCAGGCGGCTCGAACTGCGTTTGAGGAACGCGGGTTGGGCGTTCCGCTTGGGGAGATCGCTCGGCGCGCGGGGGTGGGGGCCGGCACCGTTTACCGTCATTTCCCTTCGAAAGACGAGCTGTTCAAGGCGACGGTCGCGGACCGGCTGCGGCTGTTCACCGACACCGCACGGGACTTGGCCGATGTGCCTGACCCGGGCGAGGTGTTTTTCCGCTTCATTTCCTCGGTGGTCAGGCTGGCCGCGCAGAACAAGGCGATGAGCGCCGCGCTGGAAGGTGCGGAAGTGATCCATGCGCGCCCGGTGGAGCCGGGGCTGGAGCAGGAATTCTGGGCGGCATTGGAAGTCCTGCTGCACAGGGCTCAGCGGGACGGTGCGGTGCGCCAGGATGTGGTTCTGGCCGATGTCCGGGTGCTGTTGACCGGCTGCATGGTCATGGAAGTACGCCGTTCGGGTGAAGGCCGCGCAGCGACGGGGGAAACCGGGGCCGGGGCGGAATATCCCCTGGGTGCGGAGCCCGAGGACGGTGCCGTGGGGCGTATGACGGCGCTGATGTGCGACGCGCTGCGCGCCGGGCGAGACGTAACGAAACTACCGTTCGAAGCGGCCGACTGTAACGAAACTCTGTGCGAAGAATGCGGCGTACCTGTACCTTCGGCGCATACCGGCCGGCCCGCCCGCTACTGCGGTGGGGCCTGCCGGCAGAAGGCGCACCGGGCCCGGTCCAGGGTGCGTTCGGGTGACATTGCCGGTTCTCCCGGCCCTGTAGGCGACGGCACGGACGTCGAGGGAGGTGTGGGCGCCGACAGCGTGCACGCCGAGGGCGTGGGCGCCGACGGCTAGGCCCTGTAGGCCCCATAGGTCCCGTAGGGCACATGGAACGCTCGCTACAGCTGCCGCACCAGCCACTCAGGTCACAGCTGGCGTTTGAAGCCCAGGTGGGAGGCCTCGAAGCCGATGCGCTCGTAGAAGCGGTGCGCGTCGACGCGGGTCGCGTCGGAGGTCAGCTGGATCAACTGCACGCCGAGCGCGCGGGACTCCTCCACGGCCCAGTCCATGAGCCGGGTGCCCAGGCCGCTTCCCCGCTCGTCGGAGTGGATGCGCACACCTTCGACGATCGAGCGGGTCGCGCCGCGCCGGGAGAGGCCGGGAACGACGGTGAGCTGGAGGGTGCCCACGACGCGGCCGTCGTGTTCGGCGACCACCAGGTGCTGGTTCGGGTCGTCGGCCAGCCGCTTGTACGCCGTACGGTACGGAGCCGGGTCGTCGGGCGACTCACGGGTGGCGCCCAGTGGGTCGTCGGCCAGCAGCGCCACGATGGCGGGGATGTCCGCCTCGGTCGCCCGGCGGATCTTGAAATCGCTCATGTGCGCGACGATATGCCGTGTGCGGCCCATGTCCCAGGGGTCGGGCGCGTAGCGCACACCACTCTTGATCAGGCAGCGGCCCGGGCCGACTCCGGCCGAGCGGCACGCGCCACGGCGGGCCGGGCGTCGGCCGGTACCGCCCGTGCGGCCATGCCTTCCACAGCGGATCAGGCCTCGGCCGGTACTGCTCCCGTGGCCATGCCCTCCACCGCGGCCACCAGCGGGGCCAGCTCCGGCCGGCGGGCGGCTTCCTGCAGCGCCTCGGCCAGCGCGGCGTCGTGCGTCGGGCGGGCCCGCTCCAGCAGCCGGTGGCCCTGTTCCGTGACATTGGTGTAGATGCCACGACGATCGTCGGGGCACAGGTAGCGCGACAGCAGCCCGCGCTCCTCGAGCCGGGTGACCAGGCGCGTGGTCGCGCTCTGGCTGAGGACGACGGCGTCGGCGACCTGGTGCATGCGCAGGTGGCCGCCCACTCCGTCGTGCTGCTCGCTCAGCACGTTCAGCACGGAGTACTCGCGCACGCTCAGGTCGTGCCCGTCCTGCAGGGCGCGCTCGATGTGCGACTCGATCCGGCCGTGCAGGGCGGAGAGCGCGCACCACCCCTGGGCGAGGCCGGGCGCGCGGACCGTCTGCTGGCACTGCGTCATGAGAACCCTCCTTTGGGTCGTACATCTCAGGGTAGGTCACCCGCGAAATAGCCAGCGTTTGCAAGTAACCCGCGTCTGCAATTATTGTGAACGCATCCAACCTCCCTCTGCAACGTTTTGAAGGGCCCAGTCATGCCTCTCGCACTACTGGCGCTGGCAATCGGCGCCTTCGGAATCGGCACCACCGAGTTCGTGATCATGGGGTTGCTGCCGGAGGTCGCCGCTGACTTCGGCGTCTCCATCCCCACCGCCGGCTTCCTGACCACCGGCTATGCGCTCGGTGTCGTGGTCGGCGCCCCGCTCCTGGCCATCCTCGGCGCCCGCGTCTCGCGCAAGCGGATGCTCATGGTGCTGATGGGGCTGTTCGTCGCGGGCAACCTCGTCTCGGCCGTCGCGCCCGTCTTCGGCGTGATGCTCGCCGGCCGGGTGATCGCCTCGCTCGCGCACGGCGCGTTCTTCGGCATCGGCTCGATCGTGGCCGCGGGCCTGGTCGCGCCGCACAAGAAGGCCGGCGCGATCGCGATGATGTTCACCGGCCTGACCGTCGCCAACGTCGTCGGCGTCCCGGCCGGCACCTTCATCGGCCAGAGCATCGGCTGGCGCGCGACGTTCTTCATCGTGGCCGCGCTCGGCGTCCTCGGGCTGCTGGGCATCGCCGCCCTGGTACCGGCCGACCGGCGCGAACCCGCCCGCGAGGCGGGCTCCGGCACGAACCTCCGGCGCGAGCTGGCCGCCTTCCGCAACCCGCAGGTCCTGCTGGCCATGGCCATGACCGTGCTGGGCTTCGGCGGCGTGTTCGCCGCGATCACCTACATCGCGCCGATGATGACCGAGGCCGCCGGGTACGCCGACTCCTCCGTCACCTGGCTGCTCGTCCTCTTCGGCGTCGGGATGGTGATCGGCAACCTGATCGGCGGGAAGTTCGCCGACCGCGCGCTGATGCCGATGCTGTACGTGGCGCTCACGGCGCTGGCCGTCGTACTGGGCACCTTCACGTTCACCGCGTACGACAAGGTCGCCGCGGCGGTCGCCGTCCCGCTGATCGGCGCATTCGGATTCGCCACCGTGCCGCCGTTGCAGAAGCGGGTGCTGGACCAGACCGCTGACGCGCCCACGCTGGCCTCCGCCGTCAACATCGGCGCCTTCAACCTCGGCAACGCGATCGCCGCCTGGCTCGGCGGGATGGTCATCTCGGCCGGCTTCGGCGTTACGGCCCCGAACTGGGTCGGCGCGCTGCTCGCGGCGTCCGCGCTGGTCCTGGCCTTCTGGTCGGCCGCGCTGGAGCGCCGGGACCGGGGCGCGGGCCGGTCGCACGGCCGGGCGGCCGACGCCGCAACCGACCGGATCGTCGCTACCACGGCCGCGGCCTCGGTGAAGCGTTCGGCGGTGGAGCACGCGGCGACGCAGCGGGCGGCCGAGCAGGCCCTCGCGCAGGACGCCCTGGCAGGCGGCCTGGCGCAGGGCAGCCCGGCGGAGACCACGCGGGCGTAACGGCGCGGCGGGACAGGAGCCGCGGGCCCCGCCGCTGAGGGCTACGAGGCCCCGCGAAACACCCCCCAGCACCACTCGGCCCCACACCGCACAACCCCACAGCCCACACCACACAAACCCACCCCAAGGGAGCACCACCCCATGAGCACCCCCGAGACCATCGCCGCCGTTCGCCCGCTGACCACCGGTGACGCCGACGCCCTCGTCGAGGCCGCGCGGCGGGCCGCCGACGGCGAAGGCGTACGCGGCAGCGTCACCGTCCTGGACGCGGGCGGCCATCTGCTCGCCTTCCGGCGGGACGACGACGCCGTCCTGATCTCCGGCGAGACCAGCACCCGCAAGGCGTACACCGCGCTGCAGCTGGACGCGCCGACCGCGGACCTGGCCGACCTGGTCCGCCCCGACGGCCTCTTCCACTCGCTGCCGACCGCGCTCGACCGGCCGCTGCTGTTCATCGCGGGCGGCGTACCGCTGCACCGCGACGGCCGGCTGATCGGTGCGATCGGCTTCGGCGGCGGCGCGCCCGAGCAGGACCACCGGATCGCGACCGCCGCCCGTGCGGCCGCCGGCCTGGAGTGATCACTCCCCTGCGGTGATCACTGCCCTGTGACGCTCACGCCCTTGCGGTGATCACCCCACGGCCGCCTGGTCCGCCCCCTCCGTCCGGCCCGCCCTCTCCGTCCGCCGCCCGCGCTCTTCGCGCAGGCGGCGGCCGCGTGCTGTCGGCCCCCAGGGCTTCAGCACCGAGACGGCGGTCAGGAAGACGTACAGCGTGAGCGCGACGGCGGGCGCCGCGACGAGGTCGATCTCCGGCGGTACCGGGCGGCCCGCCGTCATCGCGGCCGCCGCGCTGTTGACCTGCGTACGCAGCGCGAACACGGTCGCGGCGACCGCGCCCAGGGTCAGCCAGAACTTGGTGACCACCCACCGGTGCCTGGCCAGCCCCCACGGCGTACCGAGCGACAGGACGAGGCCGGTCACGAGGGTGAGCAGCGCGAGCGGGACGATCAGCCAGTCGACGAAGATCTTCATCGAGCGGTAGGCGGCCTCGGCGAGGTCCACGGCAGCGCTGGACGTCCCCGTGCCGCCGGACGTACCCGCACCGCCGGATGCGCCGTCCCCCACGGCCACCGCCGCGATGCCGAGCGCCAGGAGGCCGAGCGTGAGCCCGAGCCAGGCGACGGAGACGACGACGTGGACGACGAGGGTGGCCCGCCGTGCGGGCCGGCTGAGCTGCTGCATGCCCCCACCGTTCCGCCCGCCGGCCGGCAGCGCGTCTGACAGCGGGAGTATCCGTCCGTACGCGCGGACGAGTACGCCGTACCCGACCCGGCCCAACGGCCCCGACCCGGCGCGACAGCCCCACCCCGAGCGACCCAACTCGACCGACCCGGCCCGGCTGCCCATGGGGGCGACGGCCTACCCTCGCCCCCATGGCCAAGCTGCACCTTTTCGACCTCGACGGGACGCTGCTCTACCGATCGGCCGCCGCCGTGGAGATCGCCCGGCAGCTCGGGCTGGAGCGGGAGACCGGCGAGCTGGAGCGCGCGTTCGCGGCCGGCGAGCTGACGCCGCCGCGCTTTGCCCAGCTGGCCTGTGACCTGTGGACCGAGCTCACGCACGCCGATGTCGCGGCCGCGTTCGAGGCGGCGCCCTGGCTGGCCGGTATTCGCGAGGTGTGGGCGGACATCCGCGCACGCGGTGAGCGCTGCGCGGTGATCTCTCTGTCGCCGTCGTTCTTCGTGGAACGGCTGCTGGACTGGGGCGCGGACGCCGCGCACGGCTCGCGGTGGCCGGCGGTGCCGTTCCGGGAGCGGGTGGATCCGGCGGGCATCCTCTCCGCCGGGGCGAAGGTGCGGATCGCCGACGAGCTCTGCGCGTCGTTCGGGCTGAGCCGGGCCGACTGCGTGGCGTACGGGGATTCCCGGTCCGACACGGAACTGTTCGCGGCCGTTCCGGCGTCCGTGGCGGTGAACGCCGACCACCACGTCAGCGATCTCGCGACCTTCGCGTACGGCGGCCGGGACCTCCGGGAGGCGTACGCGCTGACGCTCGGGAGCGCCGCATAGGGCACGGAGGGCGCATAGGGCATGGAGGGCCGCGCCATCGGCCGCTTCACCGTACGCTCACCAGCGCTTTACCGGGGCGTCGGTGGAGTGCGGGGAAACGGGGCTTGTGGATTCGACCGCTGCCGGTATGGTCGAATCCGGATTCAGTGGACGGACGCGTCGTGGGAGGCCCGACGGACGTCCGGAGCCCGCCAGCCTACCGGCAACGGCCTTGCGGCCACTCGGAGTTCGGGCTGTCCGCCAGGGTGTGCGGGTGCGGGCTGACATGCTGCGAAGGCGTGCGGAGACGGGAACTGCGTTGGATGTCACATCAGTCGGAGGTGCCCCGCTTTCTTGGGTATTGCCCGGCTAGCGGTTTCCGATCAAGATTGCGAAGACGTTCCCCGACCGTTCGAGGCGAGGCAGACCATGGACGCTCCGACCACCGCGTCGGCCGGTAACGGCGCCGACGGTGACAGTGGCGCATGGAGTTGGTTCACCCCCTCTCCCGCCAAATCGCCGGAGAGGCCTGCGGAATCACCGGGGAGATCCGGGGAATCCCCGGAGAGGCCCGCGGAGTCCCCGGCGGGGCATGATCCGGAGCCGCCGCCGGTGACTCCGGCAGCCGGTCCCGCGCCCGCTCACACGGGCGGCGCCCACGGAACGGCCACGCTGCCGCCCCGCCGTGCGGTTCCGCCGGCGGCCGGCCCCGCGCCCGAGTCCGCCCTGGAGGCGTCGCTCCGCACACCGCATCCCGCCGCGCCCGAGGCGTCCGCCGACGCGCTGCTCATCCGGCGGACGATGGCGGAGATCGAACCGGTGGCGGACCAGGTCACCTCGTACTTCTACGCACTGCTCTTCGTCCGGTACCCCGAGCTGCGGCAGCTCTTCCCGGTCTCGATGGACGAGCAGCGCGACCGGCTCTTCAAGGCGCTGCTGACCGCCGCCCAGCGGGTCGACGACGCCGCGTCGCTCACCGAGTTCCTGGCGCACCTCGGCCGTGGCCACCGCAAGTACGGCACGCAGCCCGAGCACTACCCGGCGGTCGGCGAGTGCCTGCTCGGCGCCCTGGCCCGGCACGCGACGTTCAGCTGGGACGACCAGGCCGAGGCCGCCTGGATCCGCGCGTACACCAAGATCTCGCAGACCATGATCGACGCCGCCGCCGAGGACGAGGCCACGGCGCCCGCCTGGTGGGACGCCGAGGTGGTCGCGCACGAGCTGCGCACCTCCGACATCGCGGTCGTGACCGTGCGTCCCGACCAGCCGTACCCGTTCCTCGCCGGGCAGTACACCAGCGTGGAGACGCCCTGGTGGCCACGGGTGTGGCGGCACTACTCCTTCGCGGCGGCGCCGCGCTCGGACGGGCTGCTCTCCTTCCACGTCAAGGCGGTACCGGCGGGCTGGGTGTCCGGTGCGCTGGTGCACCGGGCGCGGCCCGGCGACGTCATCCGGCTCGGTCCTCCGGGCGGTTCGATGACCGTCGACCACACCACCGACAACGGGCTGCTGTGCCTGGGCGGCGGCACGGGCATCGCCCCCATCAAGGCGCTGGTCGAGGATGTCGCCGAGCACGGCCGCCGGCGTCCGATGGAGGTCTTCTACGGTGCGCGCAGCGACCACGACCTCTACGACATCGACACCATGCTGCGGCTGGAGCACGCCCACCCGTGGCTGTCCGTACGCCCGGTGATCTCCAGCGGGCCGACCGGCGGCGCGCTGCGCAGCATCAGCGGTCAACTGCCGGACGCGGTGCGGGAGTACGGGCCGTGGGGTGAGTACGACGCGTACCTGTCGGGGCCGCCCGGCATGATCCGCAACGGTGTGGATGCGCTGGTCGGCGTCGGGGTCCCGTCGGACCGCATCCGGCACGACGCCCTGGAAGAGCTTGTCGCGGCGGGAGAGTAGTTCTTGAGCACCGAAGACAGCAGCCGCTGGGGGTACCCGGCGGAGTACGGCGGCTGGGATCCGGCTGCCGGCCGCCCGGCCCGGCAGCCGGACGAGCGCCCGGGAGGCCATGCCGGCCACTACTCGGACGGGCATGCCGGTCACTACCCGGGCGGGCCCACCGGCGGTTACGCGGACGAAGTCCTTCTCCCCTACCCGGGCGGGCCCGTTCCCCGATATCCGGACGAGCCCGCCCCCTGGTACCCGGAGGAGCAGCCCGTCGGCCGGTACCCGGACGAGCCCGCCCCTTGGTACCCGGAGGAGCAGCCCGTCGGCCGGTACCCGGACGAGCCCGCCCCTTGGTACCCGGAGGAGCAGCCCGTCGGCCGGTACCTGGACGAGGGCCTGCCCGTCGGCCACGATCCCGCCGGTCACCACCCCGACGGGCACCGGAATGCCTCGCCCGGCGATCCCCGGACGAGCGCCCGGGAGACCTCGCCGACCACTCCAGGCGCTCGCCGGCCCGAGAGCCCGGCCCGGTACGTGCACGACGATCGGTACGCGCACGACGAGCGCCCCGGCAGTGACGGTGAGCACGTCGTGCAGCGGGAGATGGGAACGACCGGCCGCGCCGACCGCTTCTACCGGGACCAGGTGCTGGACCACCTCAACGCCCGCATGCAGGAGTTCGTCGGCCGCCAGGAGATGTTCTTCCTGGCCACCGCCGACCGGCACGGCGAATGCGACTCGACCTTCCGGGCCGGCCCGCCCGGCTTCGTCCGGGTGCTGGACGAGCGCACGTTGATCTACCCCGAGTACCGCGGCAACGGCGTCATGGCCTCTCTCGGCAACATCTCCGAGAACCCGCGGCTGGGCATCCTCTTCGTCGACTTCCTGCGTGACCGGATCGGCCTGCACGTCAACGGACGGGCATGGGTCGTCCCGGACGAGGAGATGCGGGTGCGCCACCCCGACCTGCCGGTCGACCCGGTGCCCGGGCGCCGTGCCCAGCTGTGGGTGGCGGTCGAGGTGGAGGAGGCGTACATCCACTGCGCCAAGCACATTCCGCACCTGCAGAAGGTGCCCCGGCAGGAGCGCGGTGAGCGCGACTGGGGGACGGACGACGTCAAGCGCAAGGGCGGCGACTTCTTCGGCTCCGCGGCCGAGGCGGCAGACCGGGCGCCGTTCCGGCGGCGCGAGAACCCGCCTGCGCCCCAGTCTCCGTCGGCCCCCACGCCTCAGCCCGAGCCTGCCGGTGCCGCCTCCCGCTCGGCCTTCCAGGAGGAAGCCGAACGTGTCCTCGCGCTCGTGCAGCAGCGGGCAGTGGCCGACTCACAGGAGTTTCGCGGCTGGTTCGGCTGATTCGGGCCTTCGACTGATCGGTAAAAGCCAGCGCAGCCGGCCGCACGATGTTTCACGTGAAACGCGATGTTTCACGTGAAACGCGTGAAATGGCGAAAGTGTGCGATCGCGGAGAACACGGCAAGCGCGGCGATTTCACGGATTCTGCATGTATCGCGATTACCGCATGTTTCACGTGTTTCACGTGAAACATGCGGGCCTCAGCCCAGATCGGGTGCGTGCAGAGCCCGTACGCCCTCGATGTTGCCGTCGAGATAGTGGCGCAGCGAGAGCGGTACGACCTCGACGGACGCGATCCCGACGCGGGTGAACGGCACCCGCACGATCTCGTACTCGCCGCACGGCTCCTCCACCTCGGGGCCGTGCCGCCGGCTCAGGTCCATGGAGTCGAGCCGGCAGACGAAGAAGTGCTGCACCTTCACGCCGTCCACGCCGCCGTCCGTGACGTGCTCGACCGTGTCGACGAATACGGGGACCACGTCCTTGACCTTGGCGCCCAGCTCTTCGTCCACCTCCCGGTGGAGGGCATCGATGACGGTGGCGTCCTCGGGCTCCACGCCGCCGCCCGGCGTGATCCAGTACGGGGCCCGTTCCGGCTTGGTGCGCTTGATCAGGATGAGATCGTCACCGTCGAGCAGGATCGCGCGGGCGGTGCGTTTGACGACTGGCCGTACGGTCATAGGGGACAGATGCCGCTTTCGACGGCTGATGAAACCCGCGAGTTGCGGGACGCGTGACTTCCGGGCCGCTCGCGCCGGAGCAGCGCAGAAGCCGCGCCGGTCGCTGTCGGAACGCGCTCCTCCGTCCTTTCACCACGCCGCTGCGGCCCGCAGCAGCCATTCATGGGCCCGGGCGATGTGCGGCAGGGCGAGCGTTCCGGTGCGGACGACGAGGAAGTACGTACGTAAGGGCGGCACCGGCGGGTCCAGCAGGGAGACGATTTCGCCGCGGTCCAGCGCCGGCGCGGCGAGGTAGCGGGGTACGACGGCGATTCCGGCGCCGGCCGCCGTGCAGGCCAGCACCGCGCGCAGGTCGCCCGCTATGACGGCGGCGGGCGCGGTCGGCCGGGCGTCGAAGACGGCGGACCAGTAGCGGGTGACCAGCGGCATGGTCTCGTGGACCTCGACCACGGGCACGGGGTCGAGCGCCTTGGGGCCGCGGTCCTGGAGGGCGGCGGGGCCGCCGAGCCGGGCCGCCCAGCGGGGCGCGCCGACCAGGACGTGTTCCTCGTCGCAGAGCGGTGTCGCGGTGAGCAGGCCGCCGCGTGGCCGGGTCGTGGTCACGGCGAGGTCGTGGTGGCCGGCGGCGAGCCCGTTGAGCAGTTCGTCGGCCGAGCCGAAGGAGGTGCGGACGGCGAGGCCGCGGTCGATGAGGGGAGCCAGGGCCGGAAGAGCGCGTTCGGCGGCGAATTCCGGGGGCCCGGCCAGGTGGAGTGTGCGGGTGACGGATTCCTCGTCGAGGCCGGCCTCGGTGATCTCGGTGAGTGCGTCGAGATGCGGGGCGATCTTGTGGGCGAGTTCGTCGCCGACGGTGGTGGGGGTGACCCCGCGCGGCCTGCGCAGGAAGAGCGGGCGGCCGAGCTGGCGCTCCAGGGACCGTATCTGGCTGGTCACCGCGGGCTGGGAGAGGCCGAGGAGAGCGGCGGCGCGAGTGAAGGAGCCGGCCCGGTGCACGGTGACAAAGGTGCGCAACAGCGCCAGATCCATCCATTCCCCCTTCGCCTGGGAGGCCTGCTCGCGGGCCAACTATAAATTTGTCGATAGCACTGTGTCGCTAGCGTGATTGGACACTGACGCTGAGTCAACTAGCCTTGATTGTGCGGTTCGTTGCACATTGAACCGACGGCGGTCCGAGCCAAGAGGGGGGAGGCTCGGACCGTCTGCTGTGCGTACGGCGGGACCCGCCCGGCGCGGCTGTCCGGCATGCCGCCGGGCCCGGGCCGAGTACCCGTGTGCCGCCGGGGCCAATCAGCCCCGGGACGCCCGGTCCAGCGCCCGGAGCACGTCGGCGACCAGGTCATCGGGGTCCTCGACGCCGACGGAGAAGCGGATGAAGCCGTCCGGTACGGCGTCGCCGCCCCAGCGCCCGCGGCGTTCCGCCGTGGACCGTACGCCGCCGAAGCTCGTCGCGTCGTCCACCAGGGTCAGTTCGGCCAGAAAGCGTTCCGCGTGTGCCTTGTCCGGCAGCACGAAGGAGACGACGCAGCCGAAGCGCCCGGGCCGCATCTGGGCCACGGCGCCCTTGTGCGAGGGATCGGTGGGCAGGCCGGGGTGGCGCAGCCCGGTGACCTCGGGACGCTCGCACAGCGCCTCGGCGAGCGCGAGCGCGCCCGCCGCCTGCCGTTCCACACGCAGCGCGAGCGTGGCCAGCGACCGGTGCGCGAGCCAGGCCTCCATCGGCCCGGGGATCGCGCCGACGGTCTTCCGCCACTGCCGCACCGCGTCGGCGAGGGCCTGGTCGCGCGTGGTGACGTAGCCCAGCAGAACATCGCCGTGGCCGGTCAGCGCCTTCGTACCGCTCGCGACGGAGAAGTCGGCGCCTAGGTCGAGCGGCCGCTGGCCGAGCGGCGTGGCGAGGGTGTTGTCGACGGCGACGAGGATGTCCCGGTCGTGCGCCGCCTCGGCGAGCCGTCGGATGTCGCAGACGTCCAGGCCGGGGTTGGACGGCGTCTCGATCCACAGCAGCTTGGCGCCCTCCAGGACATCGAGCTGCGCGTCACCGGCGGTGGGGGCGGTACGTACCACCACGCCGTAGCTCTCCAGGCGCTCCCGCACCGCGGGCATGAGCTGGTAGCAGTCGCTCGGCAGCACGACGACGTCGCCGGTGCGGACCTGGGAGAAGAGGACGGCGGAGATCGCGGCCATGCCGGACGCGAAGACCGCGGTGTGGGCCGGCTCGCCGGGCGACTCCAGCTCGGTAATGGCCTCTTCGAGGAGGGTCCAGGTCGGGTTGGACTCGCGGCCGTAGGCGTACGGCCCGGTCGCGTCGCCCGGCAGGTGGTAGTGGGCCGCGAAGACCGGTCCGGGGAGGGTCGGCCGGTACGCCTCGGGTTCGGGGAGGCCGGCCCGTACGGCCCGGGTGCTGTCGCCTGTCATGCGCTCGTCTCCGCCTTCTCGTCGTGCGTGTCCCGCCCGGCCAGTTCCGCGCGGACCACGGTGAGCAGATCCTCGCTCGCGGCCTCCACCATGGCCAGGCAGTCCTCGAAGCCTGACATGCCGCCGTAGTACGGGTCGGGAACGTCCAGATCCAGGACGGACGTGGCGTACGCCGTGGGATCCGGGTCGGTACAGGCGCGCAGCAGCCGGACCTTGGCCGCGTCCGTCGCCGTGGGAGCCATGCCGCGCAGGTCGGCGAGGTGCCCGGAGTCCAGCGCGATGATCAGGTCCAGCCGCTCGAACCACTCCGGACGGAACTGCCGGGCGCAGTGGTCCGCCGCGTACCCGGCCTCCCGCAGGACGGCCAGGGTGCGCGGATCGGCGCCGTCGCCTTCGTGCCAGCCGCCGGTGCCGGCGCTGTCGACCACGACCCGGCCGTCGAGGCCCGCATCTTCGATACGGGCCCGGAAGACCGCCTCGGCCATCGGGGAGCGGCATATGTTGCCGGTGCAGACGAAGCAGACGCGCAGGGGCGGGGAGAAGGTCACGAAGAGTCCAGAGGCGCGGAGGGACGTGTTCTGCGGGGCGGGCGCGCGGCCCGGGTCAGTCCTCGTCGGGCAGGATCACGTGCAGCGCCCAGGAGACGATCGAGACGATGAAGCCGCCCAGGACCGCGGTCCAGAAGCCCTCGACGTGAAAGGCGAGGTCGAGCTTCCCGGCGAGCCAGGACGTCAGCAACAGCATCAAAGCGTTGATCACGAGCGTGATCAGGCCCAGTGTGAGGATGAAGAGCGGGAACGAGAGCAGCTTCACCACGGGCTTCACGATGACGTTGACCACGCCGAAGATCAGCGCCACCAGGATCAGCGTCCACACCTTGTTGCCGGTGCTGGACCCGGTCAGCGTGATGTCGCTGAGCAGCCAGATGGCCACCGCGAGGGCCGCGGCGTTGGCGATCGTCTTGACCAGAAAATTTCTCATGGTGGGATCGTCGCAGACACGACGGAATGAGTGAGGGGTGCCGCGGGTGATGAAGGCGTTCAGGCTGGAGGAGCTGGAGGCGGAACGGGCCGCGAACGACGGCGCCTATCTGCAGTTCCTACGGGAACGCAATATGTCGGCCGGGCTGTACGCGCTGGATGCCGGCAGCAGTGATCCGCAGTCGCCGCACGCCCAGGACGAGGTCTACCTCGTGGTGAGCGGGCGCGCGTCGATCACGGTGGGGGTGGAGACGACGCAGGTCGCGCGGGGCAGCGTGGTGTACGTACCGGCGGGGGTGCCGCACAAGTTCCACCACATCACCGAGGACCTCCGGGTCATGGTGATCTTCTCGCCGCCGGAGGGCTGAGGCCGCGGGGCCCGCCTCCCCCTGCAAGCCGAGGCGCGCCCTCCGGATCCCGTAGGGGACGGTTCAGGGGACGGCCGGGGACTGCGAGCCCCCATGTGTCCGACGGCCGCCCTAGCATCGGGGGTGCAGGGGAGAGATCGGACAGGTGCCGGGCGGACCGGGCGACGACGAAGAAAGCGGGGCAGAGCAATGGCCGTGAAGAAGATATTCGCGGGACTTCCGTGGTGGGTGAAGTGGGTCGCGGTGCCCGTCATCCTGGTGGTCGTCTTCGGCGGGCTGATCGGCAGCGTGGTGGGTTTCCTCATCGGGCTGCTCTTCAAGATCCTGCTGGCCGTGGCGCTGATCGCCGGAGTCGTCTACCTGGTGCGCCGGTTCACCGGTTCGTCCTCCTCGTCGCGCGACGAGTGGTGAGTTCCGTACGCGGCGGGCGATGAGTGCCGCCGCGCCGAAACGCCGGGTGTCCCGTTCCCTCTGAGGGGAACGGGACACCTTTTCTTTGTCCCTGCGAACAGATGTCCGGGGCGCTCGCGCCGGGCGGGCTTCCGGATCGGTCAAGAAATGCGCCGCCTGAGGTAATTCGCAAGCTAATCGACCTGCCGTCCGCGGGCTCACGTTAGAGTGCGGACGCGGGGCATCTTCCGGATGCCGGCGTTACGGAATGTCCGGCTGTTGCCGGGCGGAACGTACGGGCTTCCGGGGAGCGCACGCGGCACGGGCGCGGGGCCCGGGCCCGGGGCCCCGGCTCCGGCGACCTGTCCTGGGGGTTGGTCTTGGTGATCGCGAACGACGCATCCACGACTCCCCCGACCCTGATCGGCTCCGTGCAGCGGGCGCTCCGTCTGCTGGAGGCGGTGGCCGCGCATCCACGCGGTGCCCCCGCCAAGCAGCTGGCCAGAGAGACCGGTTATCCCCTGCCGACCACGTACCACCTGCTGCGCACGCTGACCCACGAGGGCTATCTCCAGCGGGAGAACGGGGTGTTCGTCCTCGGTGAGGCCGCCGAGCTGATCAGCAGGGCGGGGGCCCGCCGCCGGCGGCACGCCCGGATCTCCGACGCGCTCTCGGACATGGGCCGGGAAGTGGGCGCCGCGGTCTACTTCGCGGTGTACCGAGCGGGCGAGGTGGAGGTCGTGGCGGTGAGCGACGATCCCGACCGGCCGCCGGTGGACGAGTGGGCGGACTTCCGTACGACCGCTCACGCGCACGCGATAGGCCAGTGCCTGCTCGCCCAACTCGACGAGGAGGCGCGGAAAGACCACTTGGCGCGCTATCAAGTCCAGTCGCTCACGCCGCATTCCGTGCGCAGTGAAGATCATCTGCTGCACCGTTTGGATACGGTGCGTAAGTCCCAACTCGCCGTCGAACGGGAGGAATATGCCGTGGGCACCGTCTGTGCGGCAATTCCCATTCACGTCGGTTCGGCGGCGGCCACGGTGGCGATTTCCCTCCCCGCAGGTGAGGGCGATCGACTGTCGTCCGTAACCGAAAAGGTACAGAGGATGGCAGAGTCGACCCTTATGACGCTGGCCTTCTCTATCAGTATCTGAAAAATTACTCCTTGTGATCTGTCGGCAACTGGTCGACGATGGCGTCAATAGCGGTCGGCGGATCATTACCGGCCACTTCGATCAAGTAGTGCGGGGCAGTGGTTGATGAGCCAGACAGTTCAGGCAGAAGTGATGATGAGCTTCATCGTCTCCGAGGAGCTCGCCTTCCGGATCCCGGTGGAGCTGGATTTCGACAGCGCCGATCCCTACGCCGTGCGCTTCACGTTCGATCTCCCCGGCGACACCCCGGTCACCTGGGCGTTCAGCCGGGAACTCCTCCTGGACGGCCTGAGCCGGCCGGCCGGCGAGGGAGACATCCACGTGGCGCCGGTTTCGGGCGCGCACCTCAGCGACGTCTTCGTCAGCCTTCAGGTGGGCGCCGAGCAGGCGCTCTTCCGCGTCGGCGCGGCGCCGATCGTCGCCTTCCTGGACCGTACGGACCGGCTGGTCCCGCTCGGCCAGGAGCAGGTCTGCGGCACGCTCGACGCGGAGCTGGACCGGATCCTCGCGAACGCCCGGCAAGCGGGCTGACCGCCGGTCCGGGCCGGTCAGCGCTTGCGGCGGCGGCCCCGGCCGCCGCGCCTGCTGCCCGGCTGCCCGGGGCCCGGGCCGGCTGCCCGGCCGGACTCCGTCTGCCGCCCGACCGCACCGGTGCGGTCCGCCGAGACCACCAGCACCGCCAGCAGCGTCGTCAGCGGTACGGACGCGACGAGCCCGATGCTGCCCACCAGTGTGCGGACGATCTCCTCGGCCACCACCTCGCTGGTGGCGACCGTACCGACACTGCTCCGCGCGATCGAGAACAGCAGCAGAAGCGGCAGGGCCGCGCCCGCGTACGCCAGCACCAGCGTGTTCACCACCGACGCGATGTGGTCCCGGCCGATGCGCATCGCCGCGCCGTAGATCCGCCGCCGGCTCGCCGTCGGGTCGGCGTCCCGCAGTTCCCACACGGCCGCCGTCTGGGTGACCGTCACATCGTCCAGCACGCCCAGTGAACCGATGATGATCCCCGCCAGCAGCAGACCGCGGATCTCGATGCCGGGGAAGAGGCTGTGCACGAGGCCCGTCTGGTCGTCGGTGTTGCCCGTCAGCTGTCCCCAGCCGATGAAGACCGACCCCAGCAGGCCGATCAGCAGCAGCGACGCGAGCGTGCCGAGCACCGCGACCGATGTCCGTGCGGTCAGCCCGTGGCACAGGTACAGCGCGATGAGCATGATCGCGCTGCCTCCGATCACCGCCACGAGCAACGGATTCGACCCTTGCAGGATGGCGGGCAGGATGAACACCGTGAGCACCGCGAAGCTCGCCGCCAGCGCAATCAGCGCCAGGATTCCGCGCAGTCGGCCGACGACCACCACCGCCAGGGCGAACACCGCTGCCAGTACCCACATCGGGAACGAGCGGTCCACGTCGGTCACGGAGTACTGAAGGTTCCGCGGCGCCTTGGGCGCGTACGCCACCACGACGCCCTGGCCCTCGGTGTAGCGGCGTGAGGCGTCCGGCGTCACCACGGTCTTGAAGCGGTGCCCGGTGTCCTTGCCGCTGGTGACCTCGATGGTCGCCTGCTCACAGCTCTGCGCCTGCTGCTGCCCACCGCCGGACGGGCCCGACGGCTGCTGTTGCTGTTGCATCTGTTGCTGCTGCTGGGCGTTGACGTCCGCGCAGTTCACCTTCGTCAGGCGGACGACACGCGCGGTCTGGGTCTCCTGGTCGAAACCCACCCCGGACGGCTTGTGCGAGGGCGCGCCGCCGGGCCACAGGGCGATCAGCCCCACGCCCACTGCCAGGGCGAACGGGATCAGTACAGCGGCGATGACCTTGCGCAGGTGCCGGGACACGGGGGCCGCGGGGCCGTGGCCGTGTCCATGGCTGTGGCCGTGTCCTTGCGGGGCCCCGGACGCGGGGGAATGGCCGTGCGGCTGGTGCTCGGGCTCGTTGGAGGTCACCGCCCGATCATCCAACAACTCACCGGGCCCCCTGTTCACCACGCGGCATCGGCCGCTACCGTGGTGGCACCTTTGCAATCGCGGGAGCTCGGAGCACCGGGCTGAGAGGGCGCTGATCTCCGTCCCAGCGAGGTTTCACGTGAAACCTCAGCAGACGGAAACCGCTGCGTCGACCGCCGAACCTGTTACCGGGTAATGCCGGCGTAGGGAGTGGGTCTTCAATGACTCTGCAGGATGCACGCACGCCCTCTGTGTCCGATGAACGGGCGAAGCCCGCGGGCGATGCCACCGACGAGGCTGCCGAGACGCAGCAGATCGGCTGGCACAAGGGCTACATCTCCGGTTCGCGCCCCGACCTGCGGGTGCCGGTCCGGAGGGTGCACCTCACCAATGGCGAGCACGTGACGCTCTACGACACGTCAGGGCCGTACACCGACCCCCAGATCGAAACCGACGTCCGCCGTGGCCTCGCGCCGCTGCGGGAGAATTGGATCATCGCCCGCGGCGACACCGAGGAGTACGCGGGCCGGCCGATGCGTCCGGAGGACGACGGCCTCAAGCACACCTCGCCGCGCGGCGGCCTGAAGAACCTCGACGCGGTCTTCCCCGGCCGGCCCCGGCAGCCACGCCGGGCCCGCGACGGCGCCGTCTCGCAGCTCGCGTACGCGCAGCGCGGCGAGATCACCGCGGAGATGGAGTACGTCGCGGTCCGCGAGAACTGCACGCCCGAGTTCGTACGGGACGAAATCGCGGCGGGCCGCGCGGTGTTGCCGGCCAACGTCAACCACCCGGAGATCGAGCCGATGATCATCGGCAAGAACTTCCTGGTGAAGGTCAACGCCAACATCGGCAACTCCGCGGTGACCTCCTCCATCGAGGAGGAGGTGGAGAAGATGACCTGGGCGACCCGCTGGGGCGCCGACACGGTCATGGACCTCTCCACAGGACGCAACATCCACACCACCCGCGAGTGGGTGCTGCGCAACTCCCCCGTCCCGATCGGCACCGTCCCCCTCTACCAGGCACTGGAGAAGGTCGACGGCAAAGCCGAGGACCTGACCTGGGAGATCTACAAGGACACCGTCATCGAGCAGGCCGAACAGGGCGTCGACTACATGACGGTCCATGCCGGCGTGCTGCTGCGGTACGTACCGCTCACCGCCCGCCGCAAGACCGGCATCGTCTCCCGCGGCGGTTCGATCATGGCGGCCTGGTGCCTGGCGCACCACAAGGAGTCGTTCCTCTACGAGAACTTCGAAGAGCTCTGCGACATCCTCTCGTCGTACGACGTGACGTTCTCCCTCGGCGACGGGCTGCGCCCCGGTTCCATCGCGGACGCCAACGACGAGGCGCAGTTCGCCGAGCTGAAGACGCTCGGTGAGCTGAACACGATCGCCAAGGCACACGGCGTGCAGACCATGATCGAGGGCCCGGGACACGTCCCGATGCACAAGATCAAGGAGAACATCGACCTCCAGCAGGAGATCTGCGAGGAGGCGCCGTTCTACACGCTCGGCCCGCTGACCACCGACATCGCGCCCGCGTACGACCACATCACCTCCGGTATCGGCGCCGCGATGATCGCTTGGTGGGGCACGGCGATGCTCTGCTACGTCACGCCCAAGGAGCACCTGGGCCTGCCCGATCGCGACGACGTGAAGACCGGTGTCATCACGTACAAGATCGCGGCACACGCGGCCGACCTGGCGAAGGGCCACCCGGGCGCCCAGGAGTGGGACGACGCCCTCTCCGACGCGCGCTTCGAGTTCCGCTGGGAGGACCAGTTCAACCTGGCCCTCGATCCGGACACCGCCCGCGCGTTCCACGACGAGACGCTCCCCGCCGAGCCGGCCAAGACCGCGCACTTCTGCTCCATGTGCGGCCCGAAGTTCTGCTCGATGAAGATCTCCCAGGACATCCGCCGCGAACACGGCGGTGACCTGGCGATCGACCCCGAAGCGGGCATGGCCGAGAAGTCCAAGGAGTTCGCGGCAGCGGGCAACCGGGTGTACCTGCCGATCGCGGAGTGACCTGAGCGCGGACACCGCGCACCGCCCGTCCGCCGAGGGGCCCCGGCACGTGCCGGGGCCCCTCGGCGCCGTTCTGCCACAGCCGTCGGGTGGCGCGGCAGCACCCGCGCCGTCGGAGCCCGCCGTGGCTCACTCCGGCTGGTGGTCCGGGCCGCCGTAGTCCGGGCTGGTGAAGTCGGGGCTGGTGAAGCGGGGGCGGACGGCGGCGCGGTGATCGCCCTCCGGGCCGGAGAAGCGCGGATGGGTGTAGCCGAGCGGCGGCATGCGGCCGACGTCCGAGGTGCGGTGGACGACGAAGCGGCCGGCGGCTTCGGGCGCCGCGGGCGACGAGGGCGCGGGCGGATTTCTGTCGGTGTCGCCGTCGGCGGGCTCGCCGGCCGGCGAGCCGGGGGCGGCCGTGTCGCCGGGACCGGCCGCCGGGGCCGTACCGGGCGCACGGTCGGCGGCGCCGGCCGGGGCGGCCGGCGTGCCCGGCGGCGGGCTCGCGGGCTTCTCCGCGGAGGAGCCGGGGTGCGGGCCCGGCGGCGCTTCCGGTGCCGTCAGGGCCTCCAGGAGGAACGGACGCAGGCCGCGTTCGAGGAGGGCCTCGCGCCACTTCTCCCGGGCGCGGTCGACCTCCTGGGCGAGCTCGCTCGGGCGGGAGGCGCGCAGGGACGTGGAGCCGTTCCGGACCGCGGTGACGAGCAGGCCCCCCATCGCGATGAGGATCGTCGCCGCGGTCAGGCCGGCGAACGCCCAGCCGACGCTGATCAGCGGCTGCGCCAGCGCCTCGTCGGGGCTGACGGTGTGCAGGGCGTAGCCGATGAGGAGGAAGAGGACCGCGGCGATGCCCGCCAGGACGGGCGCGAGGACCGTGACCATCGCGGCCAGCCCGGCACCCGTGGCCTCGGCGGCCTCGCCCATCGCGGCGAGGTTGACGCCGGCGCCGCCCGCGCCGTTCCCACCGCCCTCGCCCGCTTCGGTACCGGCCGTGGCCGGGCGCGCGGATGCGGGCGAGCGCAACTCCGCGCGCAGCGAGACGTAATGCTGGTATTCGGCCGTCGCGCACGCGGCGATGGCGGTCGTGGCGCTGAGCGCCATGGTGCGCAGCTGCTCAGTGTTGAGGCGCATGCCCGTCGCGGCGAGATCCGGGCGGTCGGCCGCGGCGCGCAGAGCCTCGTCGAGGGCCCGCCGGAATTCCTCGCGGTCCTCGTTCAGCAGGTGCGGAGCGCTGTTCATGTGCATCCCCCGATGCTCCGTAGGGCCGTACGGGCCGGTATGAACCGGGCAGTTGGCGGGAAACGGAGGAGAGCCTGCTACGGATAGACCGATGGTAGAGCGCGCCCTGTCCGGCGTGACAGAGGATTTCGGAAATTCGCTCCGCCCGTGACAAGCCTTCCCCGGCCGCCCCCCGGCCCGTCTACTGTGGCCACGCTCAGCCCCCGCCCGGCCGGTTACCGGCCTGCGGTACCCATGCCCCGATACGAGTCAGGCAGTCAGGGGGAGCTGAACGACCAGCAGCTTTCCGGCCATCGTGACGCCGCCGTCCATGGCGACCGCGAGCCCGTCGGCGTACACGTGCGGCTCCTCGACGGCGACGCCCTCGCCCTCGCCGTCCTCGGTGCCCACCTCGCCGAGGAGGTACGGGATGGGGCTGTGCCCGTGGACGATGCGCTCGCCGCCGTACGTGCCGATCAGCTCCAGCACGGCCTGCGGGCCGGACTCGTCGCGGAACGCGAACCGCTTGGTCAGTTTGCGGAAGAGGTCCCAGACCTCGTTGGCGTCGCTGCGGGTGAGCACGTCGTGGACGGCGTCGTTGACCGCCTCGATGGAGTCGCCGTAGTCGAGGTACGCGGTGGTGTCGGAGTGCACCAGGAGGTGCCCGTCCTCCTGCGTCATGGCGTCCAGCCGGGCCATCCACTGCAGGTGGTGGTCCTGGAGGCGGTCCATGTCGGTCTTCTGGCCGCCGTTGAGCAGCCAGGCGGCCTGGAAGGAGGCGGTGCCGGCGCCGGACAGCACGGGGGTGTCGCCGAACCGCTTGGCGCCGAGCAGCAGCAGTTCGTGGTTGCCCATGAGGGCCTTGCAGTAGCCGCCGGCCGCCGCGGCCTCGGCGGACAGCTGCATGACCAGGTCGATCACGCCGATGCCGTCCGGGCCGCGGTCGGTGAAGTCGCCGAGGAACCACAGCCGGGCGTTGCCCGCCGCCCAGTGGCCCTCGGTGTCGATCAGGCCCTCGGCGAACAGCGCGGCACGCAGCTCGTCGTAGTAGCCGTGCACGTCACCGACGACGTACAGCGGGCCGCCCGCCTCGCCCTCGCCGACCTGCTGGAGGTGGAGGGCGGGGTGGTCGACCAGGGTGTCGGTGTACGTGACGGGGGTGCCGTCCGGCCCGACCACGGGGAGGTCCCGCTCGGTGGGGGTGTAGTCGGCGGGCAGCTGGTCCGGCGGCGTCGGGGCCTGTGCGCCGGTGCCGTAGGTGAGGCGGGCGTACGGCCGCGCCCTGGTGCGCACGCGGACCTCGGGGTCGAGACGCTCCTGAGGTGCTGCCTGCCCGTCCTGGGGAGCCGGTACGGGCTGCGGCGGGACGTACCCGTCCTGAGGGGCCTGGCGGGGGTGCGGCACGTACCCGTCGTGCGGGGCGTACTGCTCCGGCGGCGCGGACCCGTCCTGCGGGGCGTACGCGTCCTGGGGGGCGTACGCCTCCTGCGCGGGGCCGTTCGGTGCGGCCCCCGGTGTTCCAGGAGGAACGGGCGCAGGAGGTTGTGCCGCCATGGTCCGCACCATGGGTCCCAGACCGGCCCCCTGAGTCATCGACCCCTCCACCGTCGCGCCGCCGTGCACCTCGCGGACCTTGCCTGGTCGACGGCGGTCCGTGGTGTCGTGCGCCCATCATAGGAACGCCGCTCGCGGCTTGTGACGCACCAGGGGGTGGTCAATCGTTCTGAGCCCGGCGTTCGCTGCTGTTTTCTCCCGGCTTCGCCCTGTTTTTCCCCTCGCGGCCGTGGCCGTCCGGCGGAATGCTCAGTCGCCGGACGGGCCGCGCGGTGGGCTGACCGTCGTACGTGGGGACCTCCGTTGGGACGAGGTGCGCACGATCAGGTCGGTCGGTATCACCTGCTCGACGGGTCGCCCGCTGTCGAGCCCTTCGATGGCGTCGATGAGGAGCTGGACGACGGCGGTACCGATGCGCCGGGGTTTGAGGGAGAGGGTCGTGATGGGCGGTTCGGTGCTGGCGTAGACGGTGGATTCGCTGCAGCACACGAGCAGGAGGTCGTCCGGGACCCGGAGACCGTAGCGGCGTGCGGCGGCGAGGAGGTCGGTGCCGTTCGGGTCGAAGAGGCCGTAGACCGCGTCCGGGCGGTCCGGGCGGGCCAGCAGTCGGTCGGCGGCGACGGCGCCCGCACACGGGTCGTGCGCGGGATAGGACTCGTAGACCGGGTCCTGGCCGACCCGCTCGCACCACTGGAGGTAGGCGGTGGTGGACAGACGGGTGTAGGTGTCGGTGGTGGTGCCCGTGAGGAGGCCGATGCGGCGGGCGCCGGCGTCGGCGAGGTGGTCGAGGAGGCCGAGGACGGCTGCTTCGTGGTCGTTGTCGACCCAGCCGGTGACGGGGAGGGTGCCGCCCGGACGGCCGTCGGAGACGACGGGGATGCCGTGCCGGACGAGCTCGGTGACGACCGGATCGCCGTCGGCGGGGTCGATGACGACCGTGCCGTCCAGGGCGACGTTGGACCAGACGTCGTGACGGGAGGTCGCGGGCAGGATGACCAGGGCATAGCCACGGGCCAGTGCGGCGGAGGTGGCGGCGCGCGCCATCTCGGCGAAGTACGCGAACTCGGTGAAGGTGAAAGGTTCATCCCCGTACGTCGTGACGGTCAGGCCGATCAGCCCTGACTTGCCTGTACGGAGCGTGCGGGCGGCTGCGGAGGGGCGGTAGCCCAACCGGTCGGCCACCTCGCGGACGTGGCGACGGGTGGCGTCCGGAAGCCGGCCCTTGCCGTTGAGCGCGTCGGAGACAGTCGTGATGGAGACACCGGCTGCGGCGGCCACGTCCCGGATGCCTGCCCGCCCCAACCGGCGTCCGGTCGACCGGCTCACCTGGTGCTTCCCTGCTGCTGTCATGGCGAGCCGATAGTAGGGCTCGGAGGGGGCCATCGCGGGGCTTCCTTATGCGCAGTCGAAAGGCACGTTTCTGCATGCCGAAAGCCCGTCAATCTCCTTTGAATGGAAGGACGTTGGAGGTCAGAGCATGATTCTGCTCGCTGATCGATACCGTTGACCTGCACATTGCGCCAGGTATCGAAGAGGTCTCAAGTCACCTTCACGGGTGATGCGCGCCACGGCGTGAGCCACCGGCGCGTGACAGAGCGGGAGGCGCTCCGCAAAGGCCTTACGCCCTGAGCTGGGCATGTCGCGGGTATATGACGTGCGCATGCCCAGGAGAAGGACCGAGGGCGGAAGCCCCTACGCCGCGCGGCTCAATCCTCATAAGGTGTGCAGTATTGGTGACGAGCGGGACGGTCGAGGAGGACCTGCGGTGAGCGAGAAGACCCCGAAGCTGCGTGCGGCGCTGGACGGCGTTCCCACCTACAAGCCCGGGAAGCCGGCCGCGGCGGACGGCCCGGTGGCGTACAAGCTGTCCTCCAACGAGAACCCCTACCCGCCGCTGCCGGGCGTCCTGGAGAGTGCGGTGGCCGCGGCCGGGGCCTTCAACCGTTACCCGGACATGGCCTGCACCGGCCTGATGGCGGAGCTGGCGGAGCGGTTCGGCGTGCCCGCCGAGCACCTGGCGACCGGCACCGGCTCGGTGGGCGTGGCCCAGCAGCTGATCCAGGCGACGGCCGGGCCGGGCGACGAGGTGATCTACGCCTGGCGCTCCTTCGAGGCGTACCCGATCATCACCCAGGTCTCCGGCGCCACGTCCGTGCAGGTCCCGCTGGACGAGAACGAGGTGCACGACCTCGACGCGATGCTCGCCGCGGTCACCGAGCGGACTCGGCTGATCTTCGTGTGCAACCCGAACAACCCCACCGGCACCGTGGTGCGCCGCGCGGAGCTGGAGCGTTTCCTCGACGCCGTGCCCTCGGACGTGCTGATCGTGCTGGACGAGGCGTACCGCGAGTTCATCCGTGACGCCGACGTGCCGGACGGCATCGACCTGTACCGCGACCGCCCGAACGTCTGCGTGCTGCGGACCTTCTCCAAGGCGTACGGGCTCGCCGGGCTGCGGGTCGGCTTCGCTATCGCGCACGAACCGGTCGCGGCGGCGCTGCGCAAGACGGCGGTGCCGTTCGGCGTGAGCCAGCTCGCGCAGGAGGCGGCGGTGGCCTCGCTGCGGAGCGAGGAGGCGCTGCTGGAGCGGGTGGACGCGCTGGTGGCCGAGCGGACCCGGGTGGCCGGGGCGCTGGCCGAGCAGGGCTGGACAGTGCCCGAGTCGCAGGCGAACTTCGTGTGGCTGCGGCTGGGGGAGCGCACGGTGGACTTCGCGCGCGCCTGTGAGCAGGCGGGCGCCGTGATCCGGCCGTTCGCGGGCGAGGGCGTGCGGGTCTCGATCGGCGAGACCGCGGGCAACGACATCTTCCTGCAGGCGGCGGAGGCCTTCCGCAAGGAGCTGTGAGCCGCGGAAGCGTGTGTGCGGCGGGTGGCCGCGGTCCTCAGGGGCCGCGGCCACCCGCCTTTTCCGTGTCCGGAGGCTGTGTCTCAGACGCGCTCGACCCGGATCGGGTCACCGTCGCGGACCGTGGCGAGCCGGCGCGGGTCGCCGTCGATGCTGCCGAGCAGGTTGCAGGGGGAGGCCAGGCGGCACTCGTCCCCGCGGGAGATGGGTGTCGGCCCGTACGGCAGGGCCAGGGCGTCGCCGTCGGTCCAGAACGCCACCGTGCCGGGGTCGACGACCTGCTGCGCGTCGGCCTCCCGGGCAGGCGAGACGGGGGTCGTGAAGTAGACCTCCTCGCCCCAGGTGTGGGCGGTGGAGCTCAGCGGGAGCGCGTCTTCCAGGGCGGCGGCGGTCGGCGTGTCCGCCAGAGTGGCGGTCAGGTGTCCCGCGGGCCATGAGATGCGTATCTGCATGGCGCCGAATTCAACAATATGTTGAAGAAGAGTGGAAGGGGTGCCGACGGATTTCGGCGTGTACACGTTCACTAACGGCTCCTCCAGGCCGCTACGGTCAGGCCGTATCAGGGATTCCCCGGCCACGGAATACCACGTGACCGTAGTCACGTACCCCCCACGAGAGCTGTCCGAAAGTCATGGGAGATAATTGCTTGTGAATGTGAACGCGTTCACAAGCGCCTCCCCTTATGTCCGCCTTTATGTGGGACAAAAGGTGCAGAGGCGTGGCGAGAACGGCGACCGTAAGGAGACATCGACGTGGAACTGGCGTTGGCGCCAGAGACTCTGGCGCGATGGCAATTCGGCATCACGACCGTCTATCACTTCCTCTTCGTGCCCTTGACGATCTCTCTCGCCGCCTTGGTGGCAGGACTGGAGACGGCGTGGGTCCGCACGGGCAAGGAGCGCTACCTCAAGGCGACCAAGTTCTGGGGCAAGCTCTTCCTGATCAACATCGCGATGGGTGTCGTCACCGGCATCGTCCAGGAGTTCCAGTTCGGCATGAACTGGTCCGACTACTCGCGCTTCGTCGGTGATGTCTTCGGTGCCCCGCTCGCGTTCGAAGCCCTCATCGCGTTCTTCTTCGAGTCCACCTTCATCGGCCTCTGGATCTTCGGCTGGGACAAGCTGCCCAAGAAGATCCACTGCTTCTGCATGTGGATGGTCTCGATCGGCACGATCCTGTCGGCGTACTTCATCCTCGCGGCCAACTCCTGGATGCAGCACCCCACCGGCTACAAGCTCAACAAGGCCACCGGCCGCGCGGAGTTGACCGACTTCTGGAAGGTGCTGACGCAGGACACCACCCTGGTCGTCGTCTTCCACACGCTCACGGCCGCGTTCCTCGCGGGCGGCGCCTTCATCGTCGGCATCGCCGCTTTCCACCTGATGCGCAAGAAGCACATCAAGGTCATGCGGACGTCGCTGCGGCTCGGCCTGGTGACGCTGGTCGTCTCCGGTCTGCTGACCGCCGTCAGCGGCGACCTGCTGGGCAAGGTCATGTTCAAGCAGCAGCCGATGAAGATGGCCTCGGCCGAGGCGCTGTGGGACGGGCAGGCGCCCGCGCCCTTCTCGGTCTTCGCCTACGGAGACGTGGCCAAGGGGCACAACACCGTCGAGGTCGAGATCCCCGGTCTGCTCTCCTTCCTCTCCCACGACGACTTCTCCTCCTACGTGCCCGGCATCAACGACGTGAACAAGGCCGAGCAGGAGAAGTACGGGCCCGGTGACTACCGGCCCAACATTCCGGTCGCCTACTGGGGCTTCCGCTGGATGATCGGCTTCGGCATGGCCTCCTTCGCCCTCGGCGTGGCCGGCCTCTGGCTCACCCGCAAGAAGTTCTGGCTCTCGCAACGGCTGCGGACGGGGGAGGACGAGGTACCGCATCTCGCGCTGACCAAGGACAAGGCGCTCGGGGACGGGCTGGCCAAGTGGGCCTGGCGGCTCGCCGTGGTCACCATCGGCTTCCCGCTGATCGCCAGCTCCTGGGGCTGGATCTTCACCGAGATGGGCCGTCAGCCCTGGGTGGTCTACGGCGTGATGCGCACCTCCGACGCGGTCTCCCCCGGCGTCTCCCAGGGCGAGGTGATCACTTCGATGGCCGTCTTCACCACGCTGTACGCGATCCTCGCCGTCGTCGAGGTCAAGCTGCTCGTCAAGTACGTCAAGGCCGGACCGCAGGAGCTGTCGGAGTCCGACCTCAATCCGCCCACGAAGATCGGCGGCAACGACAGCGACGACGCCGACCGGCCGATGGCCTTCTCGTACTAGGAGGCAGCTGTGCACCTTCACGATCTCTGGTTCGTCCTCATCGCCTTCCTGTGGACCGGGTACTTCTTCCTCGAAGGATTCGACTTCGGGATCGGCGTCCTCACCAAGCTGCTCGCCCGTGACCGGCGCGAGCGGCGGGTCCTCATCAACACCATCGGCCCGGTCTGGGACGGTAACGAGGTCTGGCTGATCTCCGCGGTGGGCGCGACCTTCGCGGCCTTCCCCGAGTGGTACGCCACGCTCTTCTCGGGCTTCTACCTGCTGACGCTGCTGATCCTGCTCTGCCTCATCGTGCGCGGAGTGGCCTTCGAGTACCGCCACAAGCGGGACGAGGAGCGCTGGCAGAACAACTGGGAGAACGCGATCTTCTGGACCTCGCTGCTCCCGCCGGTGCTGTGGGGCGTCATCTTCGGCAACATGGTGGGCGGCGTGAAGATCGACGCCGACAAGAACTACGCCGGGTCCCTGCTCGATCTGCTGAACCCGTACGCGATCCTCGGCGGGCTGGCCATGCTGGCGCTGTTCACTTTCCACGGCGCGGTCTTCGCCTCGCTGAAGACGCTGGGCCCCATCCGGGAGCGGGCACGCGTGACGGCCTCGTTCCTCGGCATGATCGCCATGGGGCTGGCGCTCGTCTTCATGGTCTGGACGCAGATCGACAAGGGCGACGGCAAGAGCCTGGTCGCGCTGATCGTGGCGGCGGTCGCGCTGCTCGCCGCGCTGGTGGCCAACATGTTCGGGCGGGAGGGCTGGTCCTTCGCCTTCTCCGGCGTCAGCATCGCGGCCCTGGTCGCGATGCTGTTCCTGACGCTCTTCCCGAACGTCATGCCGTCCTCGCTGAACGAGAGCTGGAACCTCACGGTCAGCAACGCCGCGTCCAGTCCGTACACCCTGAAGATCATCACCTGGTGCGCAGTCATCGCGGCCCCGCTCGTGATGCTCTACCAGGCCTGGACGTACTGGGTGTTCCGCAAGCGCATCGGTACCCAGCACATCGCCGACGCGCACTGATCCCCTTCCGTTACGCACGTCAGGACGGATGTTTCACGTGAAACCGATCGACCCGCGCCTGCTTCGGTACGCCCGCGCCACCCGTTTCTTCCTTGCCGCGGTAGTGGTGCTCGGGCTTGCCGGGGCCGGCCTGGTCATCGGCCAGGCGATGCTCATCGCCGAGGTCGTCGTCGGGGCGTTCCAGCGCGATCTCCCGCTCGACGACCTGACCACACCGGTCCTGCTGCTCGCGCTGGTCTCGGTCGGCCGGGGGCTCGTCTCCTGGCTGACCGAGCTGGCCGCGCACCGGGCGAGCGCCGCGGTCAAGTCCGAGCTCCGCACCCGGCTGCTGGAGAAGGCCACCGGGCTGGGCCCGTCGTGGCTCGGCACTCAGCGCACGGGCGAGCTCACGACCCTCGCCACCCGCGGCATCGACGCACTCGACGACTACTTCGCGCGGTACCTCCCGCAGCTCGGTCTCGCCGTCGTCGTCCCCGTCGCCGTGCTCGTCCGTATCGTCACCGGTGACTGGATCTCCGCCGCGACCATCGTCGTCACGCTCCCCCTCATCCCGTTGTTCATGGTCCTCATCGGCTGGGCGACTCAATCGCGGATGGACCGGCAGTGGAAGCTGCTGACCCGGCTGTCCGGGCACTTCCTCGACGTCGTCGCGGGCCTCCCCACGCTCAAGGTCTTCGGCCGGGCCAAGGCCCAGGCGGCGGCCATCCGCACCATCACCGGCGAGTACCGCCGGGCCACGCTGCGCACCCTGCGCATCGCCTTCCTGTCCTCCTTCGCCCTGGAGCTCCTCTCCACGATCTCCGTCGCACTGGTCGCGGTCGGCATCGGCTTCCGCCTGGTCAGCGGTGAAATCGACCTCTTCACCGGTCTGATGGTGCTGATCCTGGCGCCCGAGGCGTACCTGCCGCTGCGGCAGGTGGGCGCGCAGTACCACGCGGCGGCCGAGGGCCTGGCGGCCGCCGAGGAGATCTTCGCCGTACTGGAGACCGAAACGACCGGGCAGGACGGGACGCGCGAGGCACCAGACGGCACCGGAATCACCGTGGACGGCCTGGTCGTACGCCACTCCGGGCGCACCGAACCCTCCCTGCCGGAGACCTCGTTCGAGGTGGCGGCAGGGGAGACGGTGGCGCTCACGGGACCGTCCGGCGCCGGCAAGACCACCCTGCTCAATGTCCTGCTCGGCTTCACGACGCCCGCGGCCGGGCGCGTGCTGGTCGACGGCGTGGACCTCGCCACGCTCGCGCCCGACAGCTGGCGCCGCCGCGTCGCCTGGGTCCCGCAGCACCCCTACCTCTTCGCCGGCACCGTCGCCGAGAACGTACGGCTGGCCCGCCCGGACGCGGACGACACGGCGGTACGGGCCGCACTGCGCGACGCCGGTGCGCTCGACTTCGTCGACGCCCTCCCCGACGGCCCGGACACCCGCCTGGGCGAATCCGGCGCAGGCCTCTCCGCCGGCCAGCGCCAACGCCTCGCACTGGCCCGCGCGTTCCTGGCCGACCGCCCGGTACTCCTGCTGGACGAGCCGACGGCAAACCTGGACGGCGAGACGGAGGAATCCGTGGTGGAAGCCGTACGCAGGCTGTCCGAGGGCCGCACAGTCCTCCTCGTAGCCCACCGCCCAGCTCTGCTGCAGGCGGCCGACCGGGTGGTTCACCTGCCCGGCCACCACAACGCACCCGCGGCCGCCCGGACGACGGAGGGGACCGGGGCGCAGGGGGTGGTCGCCGGGCGTAAAGCGAAGCAGTCCGACGACCACCCCCGGAGCCCCGGGCCCGGCACCGACCACGACGCCACGGCGGGGACACGTACCCGGCCTCTGTCCCGACTCCGGGCGCTGGCCAGCCCGCACCGCTCCCGCTTCGCCCTCGCGCTACTGCTGGGCAGTTGCGCACTGGGCAGCGCCGTAGGCCTCATGGCCACCTCCGGCTGGCTGATCTCAAGGGCCTCGCAGCACCCCCCGGTGCTCTACCTGATGGTCGCCGTCACGGCGACCCGCGCGTTCGGCATCGGTCGGGCCGTCTTCCGGTACGCCGAGCGACTGGTCGCGCACGACGCGGTGTTCCGGATGCTGGCGGACGTCCGGGTGGCGGTCTACCGGCGGCTGGAGAAGCTCGCCCCCGCCGGCCTGCGCGACCGCAGCCGTGGCGACCTGCTGTCCCGGCTGGTGGCCGATGTGGACGCCGGGCAGGACTACTTCCTGCGCTGGCTGCTGCCCGTGGGCGCGGCCGTCGTGGTCGGCGCCGGCTCGGCGGGCTTCACCGCCTGGCTGCTGCCGGAGGCCGGTGCGGTGCTCGCCGCCGGCTTGCTGCTGGCGGGCGTCGCCGTGCCGCTGGTCTCCGCCGCGCTGGCCCGGCTGGCCGAACGGCGGCTGGCCCCGGCGCGTGGCGCGCTCGCCGCACGCGTCGTGGACCTCCTCACCGGTACGGCCGAACTGACCGTCGCGGGCGCCCTGCGGGAGCGGCTGGCCGGCACCCGCAGTGCGGACCGCGATCTCACGGCGGTCGCGTCCCGGTCCGCCGCGGCAGCCGGTGCGGGCGCCGGGCTGACCGCGCTGCTGACCGGGCTGACCGCCGCGGCCGCCGCGGTCGTCGGCGTGCAGGCCGTGCACGACGGACGGCTGAGCGGCGTGAGCCTGGCGGTGGTCGTACTGACGCCGCTCGCCGCGTTCGAGGCGGTGGCCGGGCTGCCGCTCGCGGTGCAGTACCGGCAGCGCACCCGCCGCGCCGCCGAGCGGGTCTTCGAGGTGCTGGACGCACCGGCGCCGGTGCGCGAGCCCGACGCGCCCGAGGAGCTGCCGGAGTCGCCGTTCCCGCTGGTCGTGAGCGGGCTGACGGCCCGGCACCCCGGCCAGCACCGGCCGGCGCTCGACGGCGTGGGTTTCACGCTCGCGCCCGGCCGCCGGATCGCGGTGGTCGGCCCGTCCGGCTCGGGCAAGACCACCCTCGCGCAGGTGCTGCTGCGCTTCCTGGACCGCGAGGCCGGTACGTACACGCTGGGCGGGGTCGACGCGCAGCAGGCGGCGGGCGACGAGGTACGGCGGCTGGTCGGGCTGTGCGCGCAGGACGCCCACCTCTTCGACAGCTCGGTGCGCGAGAACCTCCGGCTGGCCCGCACTGCCCGCCCGTCGCGCGACCTTCCCCAAACCCTTAACTCCGTTCGAGCAGGGGAGACCCCACTCCCCTCAACGAGCGCTTCGCGCGCCCCTGCTGATGAGGAAGCCGACCTGTGGGACGCGCTGGAGCGGGCCCGGCTCGCCGACTGGGTACGCGGGCTGCCGGAGGGTCTGGACACGCTGGTCGGCGAGCACGGCGCGCGGCTGTCCGGCGGACAGCGGCAGCGGCTGGCGCTGGCCCGCGCACTGCTCGCCGACTTCCCCGTGCTCGTGCTGGACGAGCCGGCCGAGCATCTGGACCTGGCCACCGCCGACGCGCTGACGGCCGACCTGCTGGACGCGACCAGCGGCCGGACCACGGTGCTGATCACGCACCGGCTCGCGGGCCTGGAGGCGGTCGACCAGATCCTCGTACTCGACGAGGGGCGCGTGGTGCAGCGCGGCCCGTACGAGGAACTGGCAGCGGCCGACGGCCCGTTCCGCAGCATGCGGGATCGGGAGCGGGCGGCGGACGCGCGGTACACCGCGGGGGCGGGCGCCGCGCCCCTCCCGTAGCACCGGCCCCGCACCCCTCCCGTAGCGCCACGCTCCGGCCCGCCCCGTCGCCCACCCCGGATCGCCAATCGCGACTTTCCGCAACAAAAGGTACTTATTAGGCTCGGAGCATGGCAGCCACGGCAGGACCATCGAACGGACCCGGGGCGGCGGAAGGCTCCGTGCCGGAAGCCCCCGTGTCGGAGGACACCGTGCCGGATGACTCCGTGCAGGGGGCCGAAGCCGACACGATGGACGCGGCCACGGAGGCCACCCGCAGCCTCCAGGGGATCTCGCCCGAGATCACCGCCCGGCTGCCGCGTCTGCTGGAGGCCATGCGGACCGTCGGCGCCGGGCTGGACCTGCACGTCACCCTGGACCGCATCGTGGAGACCGCGGCCGAGCTGGCCGACGCCCGGTACGCGGCCATCGGCATCGTCGACCAGGCCCGGGACGGCCTGTCGGACTTCGTGACGTACGGCGTGACCGCCGAGGACCACCGGCGCATCGGCGCGCTCCCCGACGGCCACAAGGGCCTGCTCGGCGCGCTCATCCACGATCCCCGGCCACTGCGCCTGGCCGACCTCACCCAGGACCCGCGCGCGGCCGGCTTCCCGCCCGGGCATCCCCCGATGCGGACGTTCCTCGGGGTGCCGATCCGGGTCCAGGGGGAGATCTTCGGGAACCTCTACCTGACGGAGAAGCGCGGTGGCGGCGAGTTCAGCGAGGGCGACCTGCACACACTGCGGGTCCTCGCGACGGAGGCGGGGCTCGCGATCGGCAACGCCCGGATGTACGCGGCGGCCCGGCAGCGCGAGGCCTGGATCGACGGCGCCGCCGCCGTCACCACCGCGCTGCTCGCCGGGAGCGACGTGGACGAGTCGCTGGCGGTCGTCGCCGAACAGGCTCGGCGGCTGGCGGACTCCGCCGCCGGGATCGTGCTGCTGCCGATGGAGGACGGCGGGCTGGAGATCGTGGCTGCCGCGGCGGACGACCCGGCCCGTCTCATGGGCACGCAGATCCCGCCCGACAGCCCGGTGACCGCCACCCTCCTCGCCGGCGAACCGGTGTTCGTCGAGGACTCGGCGACCGATCCCCGCATGGTCACCGAGGTCGCGCCGTACTTCGGGCCCAGCATGCTGCTGCCCCTGAAGAGCGGCGGCCGTGTCCTCGGCACCCTCGCCACCCCCAGGGCGCGCGGCGCCCGGCAGTTCACCCCAGCGGAACGCACGCTGGCCGCGCAGTTCGCCGCGCAGGCAGCGCTGGCGCTGGTCCTCGCGGACGCGCGGCGCGACCGCGAGCGGCTGGCCGTCTACCAGGACCGCGACCGGATCGCCCGGGACCTGCACGACCTGGTCATCCAGCGGCTGTTCGCCACGGGGATGATGCTGGAGAGCGCGGCCCGCAGGGCCGTGGTGCCCGAGGTGCGGCAGGGCGTGGGCAAGGCCGTGGACGAGCTGGACGTGACGATCCAGGAGATCCGCACCGCCATCTTCGCCCTGCAGCAGGGGCCAGCCGAGGCACCCTCGGGGCTGCGTACTCGGGTACTGCGCGAGATCGGTACGGCGGCGGTGCCGCTGGGCTTCCAGCCGTCGGTGAACTTCGTCGGCCCGGTGGACGCCATGGTCGGTGAGTCGACCGGCAAGAACCTGGTCGCCGCGCTCCGGGAGGCGCTGTCCAACGCCTTCCGGCACGCCCATGCCTCCCGGATCGAAGTCGTCGTGGACGCCACGGCCACGCTGCCGGACGGGCGGGACGCGGTACGGCTGACCGTCGCGGACGACGGCGTGGGCATTCCGGAGGGCGGCCGGCGCAGCGGCCTGAAGAACCTCGCGCGGCGGGCCGAGGCGCTGGGCGGGTCCAGTACGTACGGGCCGGGGCTCGGCAAGGAGGGCGCGGGCACGATGGTGACGTGGGAGGCGCCGCTGTAAGGCGAGGCGCCGGACCGGCGGCTCCCCCAGGTGGCCGGACGGCTGTGCTCCGTTCGGTGGCTTACGGTCCGGGGCCGGAACCGCGCTCCGCGGTCCGGCGTCCTGATCGCGCAACTATCGGCCCATGCATCCAGGTCTGTCGTGCGGTCAGGAGGCCCGCGCGCCGCGACGGGCACCGGCGGCCCGGTCGCGGGCCCGCCGGCGCGGTGCCGTCGTGTGCGCCTTCACGATCATGCTGGGCGGGCTGCTGCCCGGCGGGCTGCCTTCGGGCGGCGAGGCCGTCGGCGCAGCCGCCGCTGCCACCGCGTACGAAGGCCCGGCGGCGCGGCCGGGAGGCGCGGCGCACCGGGCGAACGCGGTACCGGCGGCCGGTGCGGCCCGCCACGAGCGTGGGGCGCGGCGCGGGGCCGTGGCGCCGCAGGGCGGCGGTGCGCGGTACGAGAGCGGCGGGCCCGGTCACGTCGTGGGGCGCGGGCGGTCCGCCCGGCTGGCCAGGGCGCGCCTGGAGGTGCTGCGGCTCGGCGTGGCGGCGGGCAGAGCAGGACGGTCGTACGAGTACGGGCTGCGGGCCGCCAGGGCCGAACGGGTCCGGGCCCGGCAGCTGACCGAGCGGCTGCGCAGGGAGCGCCGCACCGCCGCTGAGCTGCGCCGTACCGCCGGGCTGATCGCGGCCCAGCAGTACCGCACCGGGAGCGGGCTGTCCTTCGCCGTGCGCACGCTGACCTCGGCCGCCCCCGAGGCGGTGCTGCGGGCCCACCGGCTGGCGGAGCACCGGCAGCGCGCCCTGGCGGCCAAGGCGCGTACGGCGCTGCGCGCGAGCCGGGCCCTGGCCGCGGGGAGCGCGGCGGCGGCCGGCCGCACGCGGGCGCTCGACGCCCGGAAGCAGCGGCTGGCCGGGGAGCGGGAACGCATCGGGCGCAGCCTGGACCGGGCGCGCGGCCGGCTGTGGCGGCTGGTGGCGGGCGCGGCGGAGTCCGGTACGGAGGCGGCCGGCAGCTGTGGCGGGCCGTCGGAGGGCGTGTCCTCGGCCGCCGGGGCCCTCGCGGCCGCCGCCCCGTCCGCGCGGGGGTGGACCCGGCCGGTGACGGGGTACGCGCTGTCGGCCTCGTTCGGGGGCGCGGGCGCGCACTGGTCGCACCGGCATACGGGGCAGGACTTCGCGGTGCCTGTAGGCACGCCCGTACGGTCCGTGGGCCGGGGCCGGGTGACCACCGTGGAGTGCGGCGGCCCCTTCGGTATCAACGTCGTGGTGCGGCACGGGGCGCACACGTACACGCAGTACGCGCATCTGTCCGCGGTGCTGGTGCGTCCGGGGCAGCGGGTACGCGCCGGGCAGCCCCTCGCCCTTTCCGGGAACACCGGCAACTCCACAGGGCCGCACCTGCACTTCGAAGTGCGGCGCGGCCCCGGTGTGGACACGGCCGTCGAGCCCCTGCGCTGGCTGCGGAAGCGCGGCGTAGGGGTGTGAGGTTCGGGCGGCGGTCAGCCGCGGGTCCGCTCCCGCAGCAGTCGCTCGATCAAGCGTTCGATGATGGCGGCGACGCCGTCCTCGTTGTTGCCCGCCGTGCGGTGCGTGGTCGCGGCCAGCACGTCCGGGTGCGCGTTGGACATGGCGTACGACGTGCCCGCCCAGGCCAGCATCTCGATGTCGTTCGGCATGTCGCCGAACGCCACCACCTCGTCCGGTGTGATGCCTCGTTCAGCACAGCAGCGGGCGAGCGTACCGGCTTTGCTGACGCCCGCGCCGCTGATCTCCAGGAGCGCGGTGGGGCTGGAACGGGTGAAGGACGCCAGGTGCCCCGCGGCCTCGCGGGCCAGCGCGAGGAACGCGTCCGGGGCCAGCTCGGAGTGGTGCGCGAGGACCTTCAGGACGGGCTCGCCCGCCTTCTCGAACTCCTCGCCGAGCAGCTTCTCCACCGGGGCGATCAGCGCGCCCGGGTCGAGGTGGAACGGCGGGTACTGCGGCTCGTAGTGAATGCCGCCGGTGCGTTCGACGGCGAACGACGTGCCCGGGGCCGCGACGCGCAGCGCCTCCACGACGGCGACCGCCGCCTCCCGCTGCAGCGCGCGCACCTCGACGATGCGGCGGCCGCGGTGCAGGTCGACGACGGCGGCGCCGTTGGCGCAGATCGCCAGGCCGTGGCCGTGCACATGGTCGCTGACCACGTCCATCCAGCGGGCCGGCCGGCCGGTGACGAAGAAGACCTCGATACCGGCCTCCTCGGCGGCGGCGAGCGCGGCGATCGTCCGTTCCGAGACGGTCTTGTCGTCGCGCAGCAGGGTGCCGTCGAGGTCGGTGGCGATCAGCCGGGTGCGGCGGCCGGGCAGCGGTGGCTCCGGGACGGGCCGTGGCTCGGGCGGCCGGGGTGGAGCGGATGGCGGCGGCGCCTCGGATGCCGGCGTCCGCGCGGATGACAACGGCGGCTCGGCGGAGGGATCGTCTGTCACAGGGCCATCAGTCACGAGGCCATCTTCCCGCATATGCGCGCACAGGCGTGCGCTGGGTCGCGCGCATGAGCTTGACAGGGCCGGTCGGCGCGTCCAGCCGTAGGCTCGGAAGCATGCTACTGAGCACCGTGATTCTGCCCGTACGACGCTGGTCCGAAGGCGGGCGGGAGGTGTGGCAGCACGCCGAGGAGCTGGGCTTCCACGCCGCGTACACCTACGACCACCTGTCCTGGCGGGTCCCCTTCCGGGACGGCCCGTGGTTCGGCGCCGTGCCGACGCTGACCGCGGCCGCCGCCGCGACCTCCCGACTGCGCCTGGGCACCCTCGTCACCTCGCCCAACTTCCGGCACCCGGTCACTCTCGCCAAGGAGCTGATCTCGCTGGACGACATCAGCGACGGCCGGATCACGCTCGGCATCGGCGCGGGCGGCAACGGCTTCGACGCGCATGCGCTGCTCGGCAGCGACGAGGAGCCGTGGACGCCGCGCGAACGCGCGGATCACTTCGCCGAATTCGTCGCCCTGCTGGACCGGCTGCTCACCGAGGACGCCGTCACGTACGAGGGCGAGCACTACAAGGCGCACGAGGTGCGCAACGTCCCCGGGTGCGTGCAGCGGCCGCGGCTGCCGTTCGCGGTCGCCGCCACCGGGCCGCGCGGCCTGCGGCTGGCGGCGCGGTACGGCCAGGCGTGGGTCACCACCGGTGACCCCAAGGTGTCCGCTTCGGGCACCCCCGAGCAGTCGCAGGCGGCGATCGCCGGGCAGATCGAGCGGCTGGGCGCGGCCTGCGAAGCGGAGGGACGGGACGCCGGGAAGCTGCCCAAGATCCTTCTGACCGGTTTCACGCCGGACCGGCCGCTGGACTCGGTCGACGCCTTTGTGGACTTCGCCGGCCGCCATGCCGAGCTGGGCATCGACGAGCTCGTTCTGCACTGGCCGATCAAGGGCACGATCTTCGAGGCCGATCAGTCGGTCTTCGAGCGGATCGCGGCGGAGGCACCGGCCCAGCTCGCGGCAGGCTGAGCCCGTTCGCCGTAGGGATCACCGCCCCTTTGCCTCGCCAAGAGGAACCGAACAGGAATCAAGAGGGAGAATCGGGACAGAGGCGTCGTCGTACGGACGGCCGGCTGGGCCGTCCGGCTGGAGGACACCATGGCTCAGACCCGATTCGCCCCGGACCGCGGGCTGACCTCGCGCATGGTCGTGACGATGTTCTTCATCGGCCTGCTGTACGTCGTGGTCGTCGGCGCGCTGGTGGTGCTGCTCAAGGGCGCGTGGCTGATCGTGCTGGTGATCACGGGCGCCCTCTTCATCGCTCAGTTCTGGTTCAGCGACCGCATCGCGGCGTTCGGCATGGGCGCCCGCGAGGTCACCCCCGAGCAGGCGCCCGAGCTGCACGGCGCCGTCGACCGGCTGTGCGCGCTCGCCGACATGCCCAAGCCCAAGGTCTGCATCGCGGACAGTGACATCCCGAACGCCTTCGCCACCGGGCGCAACCAGCGGAATTCCCTGATCTGCGCCACCACCGGACTGCTGCGCCGGCTGGAGCCCGAAGAGCTGGAGGGGGTGCTCGCGCACGAGCTGTCGCACGTGGCACACCGCGACGTGGCGGTGATGACCATCGCCTCGTTCCTGGGAGTGCTGGCCGGGGTCATCACCCGGGCGGCGCTCTGGAGCGGGGTGGGACGCAGCAACCGGGACAACAACGCGGCCATCGCCATCCTGATCGTCACGGCCGTCAGCGCGGTGGTGTACGTCATCAGCTTCCTGCTCACCCGGCTGCTGTCCCGTTACCGCGAGCTGTCCGCCGACCGGGCCGCCGCGCTCCTCACCGGACGGCCGTCCGCACTGGCCGCCGCGCTCACCAAGGTCACCGGGCAGATGGCCCGGATTCCCACCCGTGACCTGCGCCGGGCCGAGCCGTTCAACGCCTTCTACTTCGCCCCGGCCTTCTCCAAGGAGCACGCAGTCCAGCTGCTGTCCTCGCACCCGACGCTGGAGCAGCGCCTGGACCAGCTCGGCCGCCTCTCCGCCCAGCTGGGCCGGCCGTGAACCGGGCCGGAACCCTCGGCTGCCCGCCTCTCCCTCAGCCCCTAGGAGCCACTCGATGGGTTTTCTGGATGTGATCCTCGGCCGCAGCAAGCCGGTACGCCCGGACCTCGACCAGCTCTTCGCGCTGCCCTCCGCCGCGATCACCCTGCAGGCGGCAACGGGGTTCACGCCGACGGGCCGGGGCTCGGTCTGCTTCGCGAGCGTCGAAGGCGGGGCGTTCGCCCGCATCCAGGCCGATGTGCGGCAGCTGCTCGGCCCGCCGGTGGACTACACCCAGGACCAGTACGGGTACACCTGGCTCCTCGCCCAGCACGCCCCCGAGGACACCGCGGGCCTGGTCAACGACCTGCACGCGGTCAATACCTCGCTCCAGGAGGCCGGCTTCGGCCCGCAGCTGCTCTGCTCGCTGATCGGCTTCCGCGACGAGCGCGACCGCTCGCTCGCCCTGGTGTACCTCTACAAACGCGGCACGTTCTATCCCTTCGCGCCGCTCCCCGGCGACGGCGAGAAGCGGGACAACGCCCTAGAACTCCAGATGCGGTCCCTGCTCGCCGACGATCTCACCGTCGAGAAGGACCTGAGCCGCTGGTTCCCGGTGTGGGGCGCGCCGGGGCTGTGACGCGAAGTGTGCTGCTTTGTTTCACGTGAAACACGATGTCCCGTTTCGCGGAAACCTCCTGTTTCACGTGAAACATCGGCCGCGCCTGTCGATCAAGAGCCGCTCGACCTCATGACCGCACACGGGAGCTGAGCCAGGGCGTCAGATCGACCCCCGTGATCAGCTCCTTGTACGTCTCGTCACCGGGGAGCGGCACCACCAGCCATCAGCCGGGCGGGAAGAAACGGCCCTTGACGTGGGCGAGGTCGCCCAGCACCGCGTGCAGAAAGGCCGGGACGGAGTCGCGGGGCAGGTCCTGGAAGGGGATGCCCTCGACGGTGACGGTGGCGTCGTCCTCGGAGAAGACCTCGACCGTGATGCGCGGTCGGCCACCGGTCAGTTCGACGTACGCCTCGTGCGGCAGCGAGCCGTCCGGGTCGGCGACGACGAACGCACCGGCCGAGAGCCGGCGGCCGGAGCGGTCGGCCCCGATGTCGTGGGTCACCTCGATGTCGCGGCCGTACGCACGGGCGGCCTCACGAACGGCGTCGACGACGGCTTCGGTGCTGGGCAGATGCGGACGGTCCATGGGGTGATGTTCTCACCGGGCGGGCCCCGCGCCGCGGTTCTCGTCGGCATCGGGCCCAGCGGGTGCGGCGTCCGCGACCAGCGCGTCCATCCGGCGGGCGCTCACCTCGCGCTCGGTGGCCGCGGTGACGAACGCCGCGACACCCGCCGGGCCGACCAGGTCACGGACGGCCTGCACGGTGGCGGCCGGCAGCGGTACGTGCTCGGCCGAGGTCCGCTCGGGGGGCTCGCTGTGCAGGTGGTGACGGAGGTAGCGGCTCGCCAACGACCGCATGGCGCGGGCCAGTTCGGCGTCCACCGTCTGCTGGGCCAGCGGCCGCAGCCGGCGGACGAGCCCCGCCGCCTCCTCCGCCTCGGCGTCGCTCGGCGGATGGTCGAAGTACTGCTGGAAGACATGCTCGGTGGTGAAGTCCAGGAAGCGGGAAGCTATGTGCTCCACCTGTACCCGCAGCTCCCGCAGGTGCCCCGAGATGGCGGGCAGCGGCACCCCCGCGGAGTGCAGCTCGGCCGCGACCGCGAGCTCCTGCGGGCTGGGCACCAGGAACTCCTCCGCACTGCCCGGCACCGGTTCCAGGACCCCCAGCTCCACCGCGTCCGCCACCGCCGCCTCGTCCGGGGTGCCGCCGAAGGTCGCGTCCAGCTCCTGGCGGGTGATCCGGCCGGTCTCCTCGTCCGTCCAGGGCCCGTCGATCTCGGCGACCAGCCCCAGCACCCCGCTCAGCCCGCGCCCCGAGTCCCAGGCCTCCAGCAGGTCCTTGATGCTGGCCAGGGTGTACCCGCGGTCCAGCAGGTCCGAGATCTGCCGCAGCCGGGCGAGGTGCGTGTCACCGTAGACGTTCGCCCGGCCCCGCCGCTCCGGCTTGGGCAGCAGCCCACGGTCCTGGTACGCGCGGATCGTACGGACCGTGGCGCCGCTCCGGTGCGCCAGCTCCTCGATGCGGTACTCGGCCGCGGGGCGGTGCTGCTCGGTCACTGCGGTGCTCCTCACGAGATGGCCCGCGCCGCCCGGCCCGTTCCCCCGGCGGCCCGGGCGGCGGCGGGGAGTGGGCGAGGTACAGGGCCGTCCTGCGCGGAGCCCGTTCCTGCGAGGGATGGTACGGCCGCCCGCGCCGGCGCGACCAACGCCCGGCGCCGGTCGCGCCACCCCGGCTCACGCCCCGCACGGACCGCCGTACCGTCACGCTCGCCCCCTACAGCGGCTCGATCCTGGCCAGTGCGCGCAGGGCACGGGGCGCGAAGCGGGAGAGGGCGCGCGACCCACGGGCCTCCGGGGTGACGGGCACGACCGCCTGATTGCGCACCACCGCGCGCAGGATGGCGTCCGCGACCTTCTCGGGCGGGTAGTTGCGTATGCCGTACAGCCGGGCGGCCTTGGACTGACGGCGCTTCTCCTCCTCGGGCGAGACCCCGGCGACGTGCGAGGTCGAGGTGATGCTGGTGTTGACCAGGCCGGGGCAGATGGCACTGACCCCGATGCCCCGGCCGGCCAGCTCCGCGCGCAGACACTCGCTGAGCATCAGCACCGCCGCCTTGGAGGTGCTGTACGCCGGCAGGGTCTTGGAGGGCTGATAGGCGGCGGCCGAGGCGGTGTTGACGATGTGGCCGCCCTGGCCGCGCTCGGCCATCTGCCGGCCGAAGATCCGGCAGCCGTGGATGACGCCCCAGAGGTTCACGTCCAGGACCTTCTTCCAGTCCTCGGAGGTGGTTTCCAGGAAGGAGCCGGACAGGCCGATGCCCGCGTTGTTCACCAGGACGTCGACGATGCCGTACTCGGCGGCGACCTTCTCGGCGAGCTTCTCCATCGCCGCCTCGTCACCGACGTCCACCGCCTCCGCCCAGGCGGCGCCGGCCCCGATCAGCCGGGCCATGTCGGCCGTACGGGCCGCGCCCTCGGCGTCCCGGTCCACCGCGACCACCCGCGCGCCGGCCTCGGCGAACGCGAACGCCGTCGCCCGCCCGATGCCGCTCGCCGCGCCCGTCACCAGCACCAGCCGGCCGCCGAACCGGTCCGCGTACCGTCCGCGCGCGGCGACCTCCTTGGCCGGATCGCCCTCCTCCTTGGCCGTGACGAACTCCTCGATCCAGGCGGCCAGCTGGTCCGGGCGGGTGCGCGGCACCCAGTGCTTGCCGGGCAGCGTGCGGCGGGTCAGTTGCGGCACCCACTGCTCCAGCTCGTCGTAGAGCCGCTCCGAGAGGAAGGCGTCACCGGTCGGGGTGATCAGCTGGACCGGGCAGTGCGCGTACGCGTCCGCCCGCGGGCGGCGCAGGCGGGCCCGGACGTTGTCCCGGTACAGCCAGGCGCCGTGCGCCGCGTCGCTGGGCAGCGAGGCGGTGGGGTAGTCCCCGGCCGGGACCTTCTCGACGCGCTCCAGGATCTTCGGCCAGCGCTTCCCCAGCGGGCCCTTCCACGCCAGCTCGGGCAGCGCGGGGGTGTGCAGCATGTAGACGTACCAGGACTTGGCGCCCTGGTTGAGCAGCTGGGCCGCGCGGCGCGGGGTGGGCCGGGCCATGCGCTTCTTGATCCAGTGCCCGAAGTGGTCCAGGGACGGGCCGGACATCGAGGTGAAGGAGGCGATCCGCCCCTGGGTGCGCTGGACCGTCACGAACTCCCAGGACTGCACCGAGCCCCAGTCGTGCCCCACCAGATGGACGGGCCGGCCCGGACTGACGGCGTCGGCCACCGCCAGGAAGTCGTCGGTCAGCTTCTCCAGGGTGTACCCGCCGCGCAGCGGCTGCGGCGCCGTGGACCGCCCGCAGCCACGGACGTCGTACAGCACCACATGGAAGCGCTCCGCCAGCAGCGGCGCCACCCGCGACCAGACCTCCTTGCTGTCCGGATAGCCGTGCACCAGTATCACCGTGGGCCGGGCCGGATCGCCCAGCTCCGCGACGCACAGCTCCACGCCCCCCGTTGCGATCCGACGCTCTCGCGCGCCTTCCAGTGCCGTGCTCACGCTTGCCTCCCCGCTCTCGCCGACCGCCTTGCTCACGCCGCCTTCTCCTCCTGCCAGCGCCGCACGTGCGGCAGATCGTCGTCCAGCCAGAAGGCGCTCTCCTCGGGGTCCCGGGAGTCGGTGACGACCAGGATCTCCTCGAACTTCGCGCCCACGCCCCGGAATCCGAGGTGCGGTTCGACCGCCCACAGGCCGGGCTGCGGCGGGTGGTCGGAGAAGCGGTACGGGCTCCACAGCGGGGACCAGCCCTCGCGGTGGCCGTGCAGCGCGTCGGACGCGAGCCCTTTGAGCGACTGGGTGCCGAACCCGAACAGCGTGGGTGACCAGCGGCGTTGAGGAACCCGGTCGACCTTGTGCGCGATCACGCCGAAGGGATAGGCGCGGTGCCGGTTGGCGTATCCCTGGCGGACCATGAGCCGCTCGACGTCCTCGTAGATCTCGCGCAGCGAACGGCGCTCGCGGACCTCGCGCAGCAGCAGCTCGCGGTGCGCCTCCAGGTCGGCCAGCAGCCGGTCGTGCAGCGGGCTGAGGCCGAGGCAGCCGGAGTATCCGATGTCGGCGGTGTAGCCCCGGTACACGGGGGCCATGTCGAGGATGAAGGGCATCCCCGGCTCCAGCACCCGGTCGGTGGGGAAGAACTGCAGCGGGATGCGGAAGTTCGCGAAGGCCGTACGGTCGCCGAACCAGGCGAAGGGCAGGTGGAACCAGTCGGTCACGCCCCGCGCGCGCAGCCAGCGGCGCTGCATGCGGGCCGCCTCCCGCTCGGTCACCCCCGGCTTCAGCTGGGCGGCGACCGCCTCGGCGCAGGCGTACGCCAGCTGCTGGACCTCCCTGAACCCCCGGAGGCCCGCGCTCGTCGCCGAGACTCCGGGCCTGCTCCTGGTCGCTGCTGTGCTCGCGGTCGCTGCTGTGGTCATCGCCAACCGTTCCGTCGCGGTACGTGCGCGTAACTTGACACTGATGAATGTGACAATGGTCGGCGGCTGCGTCAAGGGTCCGTCACCGGCCTGTGGAAAACTTCCCCGCCGACCACGGACGATCACCACGGCCCGCTGCCGGCCGTTCGCGCCTCGCCTCCCCGCACGACCCCTTACGGGGAGCTACGCCTGGAGTCGGAGAAACATCCAGCCGTCTGGGGTGACGCCCGGTGTGGCGGGCGACACTACCGTCGACGTGTGACTGTGATCGCGACCGAAAGCCTCAGCAAGCGGTACCCGAGGGTGACCGCCCTGGACCGGCTCTCCGTTGACATCGCCCCCGGCGTGACCGGCCTGGTGGGTGCCAACGGCGCCGGAAAGTCCACCCTGATCAAGATCCTGCTGGGCCTGTCGCCCGCCAGTGAGGGCACCGCCGAGGTCCTCGGCCTGGATGTGGCCACCGAGGGCGGCGCCATCCGCGAGCGGGTCGGCTACATGCCCGAGCACGACTGCCTGCCGCCGGACGTCTCGGCGACCGAGTTCGTCGTCCACATGGCGCGGATGTCCGGGCTGCCGCCGACCGCCGCCCGGGAGCGCACCGCCGACACCCTGCGCCACGTCGGCCTCTACGAAGAGCGCTACCGGCCCATCGGCGGCTACTCCACCGGCATGAAGCAGCGGGTGAAGCTCGCCCAGGCGCTCGTCCACGACCCCCAGCTGGTCTTCCTGGACGAGCCCACCAACGGCCTGGACCCGGCGGGCCGCGACGAGATGCTCGGCCTGATCCGTCGTGTCCACCGCGACTTCGGCATCTCCGTGCTCGTCACCTCGCACCTCCTCGGGGAACTGGAGCGCACCTGTGACCACGTCGTCGTCATCGACGGCGGCAAACTGCTGCGCTCCTCGGCCACGGACGAGTTCACCCAGGCCACCACCTCGCTCGCCATCGAGGTCACCGACTCCGACGCGCACCCGGACGGGCTGCGCGCGCTGCGCGAAGCGCTGACCGCAGCGGGCGCGGTGACCGGCCCGGCGCCCGGTCCCGGAGACGGACATCCGGCCGCCACGGGCCGCCTGCTGTACGTCGAGGCCACCGGCGAGGAGACGTACGACCTGGTCCGGGACACGGTCGCCGAACTGGGCCTCGGCCTGGTCCGCATGGAACAGCGCCGGCACCGCATCGCGGAGGTCTTCCGCGACCGCGCCGACGACCGCGACACCGCCGCGGCCCCCAGGGAAGAGCGCCCCGCAGCCCACGAAGCAGCCCCCGCAGGAGCCCCCGATGCCTGAGTCCACCACCGCCCCCGTGGGCGGCCCGGGCCCCGCCGCCTCGATCCACGACATCGGCTACCGCCACTACGACGGCGCCCGGCTGGGCCGTGCGTACGCCCGCCGCTCGCTCTTCGTGCAGAGCCTGCGCGGCGCCTACGGGCTGGGCCGCTCGGCGCGCACGAAGGTGCTGCCGATGATGCTGCTGGCCGTGATGTGCGTACCGGCCGCGATCCTCGTGGCGGTCACCGTCTTCACCAAGGCGCACGACCTCCCGCTGGAGCCCACTCGGTACGCGATCTACCTGCAGGCCGTCATCGGCCTCTTCCTGGCCTCGCAGGCGCCCCAGTCCGTCTCCCGCGACCTGCGCTTCAAGACCGTGCCGCTGTACTTCTCACGGCCGATCGAACGGGCCGACTACGTGGCGGCCAAGTACGCGGCGATGAGCTGCGCGCTGTTCCTTCTCACCGCCCTGCCGCTGCTGATCCTGTACGTGGGCGCGCTGCTGGCGAAGCTCGACTTCGCCGACCAGACCGAGAACTTCGGGCAGGCACTGGTGTCGGTGGCGCTGCTCTCGCTGCTGTACGCCGCGATCGGCCTGGTCATCGCCGCGCTGACGCCGCGCCGCGGCTTCGGCGTCGCCGCCGTCATCGCCGTCCTGACCATCCCGTACGCCGCGGTCACCGCCGTCCGGGGCGTCGCCATCGTCCAGGGCAACACCGACATCGTCGGCTGGCTGGGGCTGTTCTCCCCGATCACGCTGATCGACGGCGTGCAGAGCACCTTCCTCGGCGCGTCCAGCGCGGCGCCCGAAGGGATCGGCCTGTCCACCGCCGCCGGTTCCGTCCACCTCCTCGTCGTGCTGGGCCTCATCGCCGGCTCGCTCGCCCTCCTGATGCGCCGCTACCGGAAGGCCGGACTGTGACCACGATCGACATGCGCAACGTCTCCCGCTGGTTCGGGAACGTGGTGGCCGTGAACGACATCACGATGACCATCGGTCCCGGGGTGACCGGACTGCTCGGCCCGAACGGCGCCGGCAAGTCCACCCTCCTCAACATGATGGGCGGCTTCCTGGCGCCCTCCGGCGGCAGCGTCACCCTCGACGGCCGCCCGACCTGGCGGAACGAGGCCATCTACCGCGACATCGGCATCGTGCCGGAGCGCGAGGCGATGTACGACTTCCTCACCGGGCGCGAGTTCGTGCTCGCCAACGCCGAACTGCACGGCCTGGGCCGCAAGGAGGCGGCCCGCGCGCTGGCCACCGTCGACATGGAGCACGCGCAGGACCGGCGCGTCTCCACGTACAGCAAGGGCATGCGGCAGCGCGTGAAGATGGCGTCGGCGCTCGTGCACGACCCGTCGGTGCTGCTGCTCGACGAGCCGTTCAACGGCATGGACCCGCGTCAGCGGATGCAGCTCATGGAGCTGCTGCGGCAGATGGGCGAGGAAGGCCGCACCGTGCTGTTCTCCTCGCACATCCTCGAAGAGGTCGAGCAGCTCGCGTCCCACATCGAGGTCGTCGTGGCCGGACGGCACGCCGCCTCCGGCGACTTCCGCCGCATCCGGCGCCTGATGACGGACCGGCCGCACCGCTACCTCGTACGGTCCGACGACGACCGGGCACTGGCAGCTGCGCTGATCGCCGACCCCTCCACGTCCGGCATCGAGGTCGACCTCGAGGAGGGCGCGCTGCGCATCCAGGCCGTCGACTTCGGCCGCTTCACCACTCTGCTGCCGCGCGTCGCCCGCGACCACGGCATCCGGCTCCTCGCCGTCTCGCCGTCGGACGAGTCGCTGGAATCGGTCTTCTCCTATCTCGTAGCGGCCTGAAGCCGTACCGAAGCGGTCGCATACGACCTGAAAGGAGCCCTGACGCGATGTCATCGCTCTTCCACCCCACCGTCGCCCGGCTGACCTACCGGGCGCTGCTCGGCCGCCGACGTGCCGCCATCCTCATCGCGCTGCCCGTCATGCTGCTCGTCATCGCCGTCGCGGTACGGACCCTGACCGGCGCCGACGATGCCACCGCCAACACCCTCCTGAGCGGCTTCGCGCTGGCCACGATGGTGCCGCTGGTCGGCGTGATCGCCGGCACCGGCGCGATCGGCCCGGAGATCGACGACGGGTCGGTGGTGTACCTGCTGTCCAAGCCCGTACGGCGGTCGACGGTCATCGTCACCAAGCTGCTCGTCGCGATCGGCGTGACGGTCGCGTTCTCCGCCGTACCCGTACTGATCGCCGGCTTCGTGCTGAACGGCAACAGCCAGCAGATCGCGGTCGCCTACGCGCTCGCCGCCGCGGTCGCCTCCGTCGCCTACAGCGCCCTCTTCCTGTTCCTCGGCACGGTCTCCCGGCACGCCGTCGTCATCGGCCTGGTCTACGCGCTGGTATGGGAAGCGGTCTTCGGCAACCTCGTCCCCGGGGCACGCACCCTGAGCGTCCAGCAGTGGGCACTCGCGCTGGCCCAGAAGGTGGGCGCCGACGGCGCGATCACCTCGGACGTGGGCCTCGTGCCCGCCGTCGTGCTGCTCATCGTGGTCACCGGCGCGGCGACCTGGTACGCGGCCCGCCGCCTCAAGTCGCTTACGCTGGCCGGCGAGGAGTAGGTCCCGCTGCCCCTCAGTGGCAGCACCGCCTATCCGCTGCTCTTCTGGGCCTCGTTGAACTCCCGCACGTTCTTGCGGTGTTCCTCGTAGTCGGCGGTGAAGCGGGTGTCGCCGGGGCGGACGGTGACGAAGTACAGCCAGTCGCCCTTCGGGGGTGAGATCGCGGCCCGCGTCGCGTCCTGCCCCGGATTACCGATCGGCGTCGGCGGCAGCCCCTTGTGCCGGTAGGTGTTGTACGGGCTGTTCGTACGGGTGTCCGCGTGGCTGGTGTTGAGGGTGGAGCGGCCCAGGCCGTAGTTCAGGGTGGAGTCCATCTGGAGCGGCATCCCCTGATCGAGCCGGTTGCGGATGACCCGTGCGACCTTGCCCATGTCGTGCGGGGTGTCCGCCTCGGCCTGCACGACGGAGGCCGCCACGACCGTCTCGTACGCGCTCAGGCCGCCGGGGCGGGCCGTCGGGGGCAGGCCGTCCGCCGCGTACTTCTGGCGCGCTGTGTTCACCATGAAGGACAGCAGGCTCTTCGGGGTGGTGTTCTCGTCGACCGGATACGTGGCCGGGTAGAGGTACCCCTCGGGGTTGCCCTTCGCCTCGGACGGCAGCCGCAGCCGGTTGGCCGGATTCCGGGCCTCGGCGGCCCTCTTGGCCGCCTTCCGGGTGGTCCCCGGGGCGACGCGGAGCGCCTTGTCGATGGCGGCGTACGCCTGGGAGGCCCGCCGGCCCTCGGGGAGGGTCAGCTTCTCGGCCCGTGCGTCCTGCTCGTCGCCCGGCAGGAGGACCAGCAGGAGCACGACACCGATGACGAGGACGGCGGCGCCCGCGGCCAGGAGGAGCCGTCCCCGCCGGGTGATGCGTGCGCGGCGCCGGCCACCGGAGTGCTGCGTATCGTGCACATCGCTCATGAGGGCAAGGTAGGGCAGACCGTAGGGTGCGTGAGTGACCACGCACATACCGCCGCTCCCGGTGCGCACCTTTCGGCACCGCGACACCACCGACGGCCAGGACCTGCCGGCGCTTCTGTGGCGGCCGGGCCCGGAGCACCGGGTGATCTCCAGTGCGGTGCTCGGCGGCGGCATCGGCGAGCGTTCCTGGGTGCTCAACGCGCAGGTCGCGCACGGTTATACGCGCCGTGACCCGCAGGCGCACCTCGCGGAGATCGCCGCGGCGGCCGGGGCGACGGGGCCCGGCGTCGGCATGATGACGGCCGCGGACATCCTGTCCACCCGCGCGTCGGCGTATGACGGGGGCGCACAGGCGCTTGTCACGGCGGGCACCGGCGTGCGCGGGTGGGCCGCGACGGAGGACACGGTGCGGGGCGCGCCGGCGGGCATGGTGCGGGGCGCGCCGGGCTCCCCGTACCGCCCCGGCACGATCAACATCCTCGTGACGCTGCCCGTGGCCCTGGGGGACGCCGCTCTGGTCAACTCGGTGATGACGGCTACGGAGGCGAAGGTGCAGGCGCTGCTCGACCACGGGACGGACGCCTCGGGCACGCCTACGGACGCGGTGTGCGTCGCCGCACGGGTACCGCGGCCGGGCGAGCCCGTGGAGGAGTTCGCCGGGCCGCGCTCCCTCTGGGGCGCGCGGCTGGCACGCGCCGTGCACGAAGCGACGCTGCGCGCGCTCCAACAGGAACGCGGCGGCCCCCGGAAGGAGACCGCCGCGCTGCCCCAGGAAGGTCAGGCGCCGATCCGGCGGTCCCGGCCGGCCCCGAGCCCCAGCAGCACCAGCCCGGCGCAGACCACGAGCAGCAGCACGATCGGCAGCGTCCAGCCGTCCGTCACCTGGTGCACCGCGCCCAGCGCCAACGGGCCGACGGCGGCCAGCAGATAGCCCCAGGTCTGGGACATGCCCGACAGCCGCGCGGCGGTGTGCGGGTCGCCGGCCCGCAGCACCATCATGGTCAGCGCGAGGCCCAGCGCACCGCCCTGCCCGACCCCGAGGAGCGCCGCCCACACCCACGCCCCGGCCACCGGGGCGACGAGCAGGCCCCCGCAGGCGAGCGCCATCAGCAGCGCGACACAGGCAGCCAGGAGTCGCTGCCCCCGCATCCGGCCGGCCAGTACGGGTACCACGAAGGAGCCGGCCATCTGCACCAGCGTGCTGAACGCGAAGACCAGCCCGGCCTGTGCCTTGTCCATCCCGTGGTCGGTGAAGACCGTCGGCAGCCAGGCGATGGTCACGTAGGCGATCAACGACTGCGACCCCATGAAGAGCGTGACCTGCCAGGCCAGCGGCGAACGGCCGAGCTTCGGGCCGGTCTCGACGGTGTGCTTCGGGGTGGCCGCGGCCACCCCGTGCCGCGCGCCGCGCCGGGCGATGACCACCTGGGGGAGCCAGACGCACGCGGCGACCGCGGCCAGCAGCCCCCACGCGACCAGCGAGCCCTGCCAGCCGCCGAGCGCGTTCTCCAGCGGCACGGAGGTGGCGGCGGACACGGTCGCGCCGAGGATCATCGCCGTCGAGTACAGCGCGGTCATGGGTGCGGCCCGGTCGGGGAAGTCGCGCTTGATCAGCCCGGGCATCAGGACGTTGAGCAGGGCTATGGACCCGCCGACCAGCGCGCAGCCCACGAAGAGCGCCACCAGCGGCGGCGCGACGCGGACGACGATGCCGGCGCACAGCAGGAGCAGCGCGCCGAACAGCACGGTCTCGGTGCCCCAGCGCCCGGCCAGCTTCGGTGCCACGTAGGAGCCGAGGCCCATGAAGACCAGCGGGATCACGGTGACCAGGCTGCTGGCGGTGGCATTCAGCCCGAAGTGGTCGCCGATCTCGCCGAGCAGCGGCGACACCCCGGCGAGCGCGGCCCGCATGTTGAGGGACGCGAGGACGATCCCGAGGAGCAGCAGGGCGGGGTGGGCCCGCAGCCGGCGGCGGGCCGTGGCGAGCGGCGGCGCCGGCGTCAGGTCCTCCTCGGCGTCGATCAGCGGCGTGCCGTCGTGCGACGGCGTACCGGCGGCCGGCGGGGCTTCGGGTCGGGTCCCGGGCATGGTCGGGTGACTCTCCTGTCGGTGGGGATGGTTCCGGTGCTCGGCGCGGCCGGAAGGGCGGCGGCCGTCGGGGCTCCTACGGCCGCAGGGACGCCGTACGGCCTCTACGGGCCGCAGGCTGCCGTACGGGCCGCGGCGTGGCTCACCGTTCGGCGAGCAGCGCCTCCACCGCGCGTTTCGGCCGGTCCAGCAGCGTGCGGGCGGCCGCCTCTGCGGCGTCCGGGTCGCCCGAGGCGATCGCCTCCAGGACGGCGTGGTGGTCGCCGTGCCGCGGCTGGGGCACCTCCCGGTCGCCGAGCCCCGAGACCAGCGCCTCGCGCACGGAGCTGCTGAACCACTCGTACGTGGCGCTCAGCGCCGCGTTGTGCGCGGCGCCCACGACGGCCTGGTGGAACGTGATGTCGTGGTCCGCGTAGCGCTCCAGGCTGCCGGCCGCGAGGTGGCCCTCGGCGTCCTCCAGGGCGCGCTGTGCGTCCAGCGCGGCCCGCATCCGCTCCAGGTCCGCCGGCTCGTGCCGCAGGGCCGCCAGCCGGGCGGCCTCCGTCTCCAGCGCGATGCGCACTTCGAGGACGTCACGTACGCCCGACCGCTGTACGCCGCGCATGATAGTGGCGGGGTCGGCGGCGGAGACCACGAACGTGCCCTCGCCCTGGCGGGAGCGGAGCATCCCGGCGTGCACCAGCACTCGTACGGCCTCGCGGACGGTGTTCCGGCCCACTTGGAGCTGCTCGGCGAGCGCGTGCTCGGTGGGGATCCGGTCGCCGATCCGCCACTCGCCGGCGCTCAGCTGCGCCCGCAGCGCGTCGACGACGGTGTCCACCAGCGACTGCCGCCCGGCGGCCTGCAACGTCATGCCCGCTCCTCGCCCTCTCGCACGTATTCACCCGATTGCCCAGTCATCCTACAACTGAGGTCGCGCGGCAGTTTTCCACAGGGGGTGTGGAAAACTGCGGGCGGGGCTGCCCCTCGGTCAGACTGTGACGGGCGAACGGTCAGACGGTGAGGAAGCGCTCCAGCACCACCGCGATGCCGTCGTCCGCGTGGGAGGTGGTGATCTCGTCGGCGACGGCCTTCAGTTCGTCGTGCGCGTTGGCCATGGCCACACCGTGCGCGGCCCAGCCGAACATCGGGATGTCGTTCGGCATGTCACCAAAGGCGATCGTGTCGGCGGCCTTGACGCCCAGCCTGCGGGCCGCGAGCGAGAGACCGGTGGCCTTGCTCAGCCCGAGGGGCAGCAGCTCGACGATGCCGGGCCCGGCCATGGTGACGCCGACCAGGTCGCCGGCCACCTCCCGGGCGGCCGCGGCGAGTGCGTCGTCCGAGAGCTCCGGGTGCTGGATGTAGACCTTGTTGATCGGGTCGGTCCACAGGTCGGCGGCGCTGTCGACCAGGACGTTCGCCAGCGGGCCCTCCTGGACGCGGTAGCCCGGGCCGACCACGACGGAACCGTCCAGGCCGTCCTGGCTGGCCGCCAGGTGCAGTGGGCCCACCTCCGCCTCGACCTTGGCGATCGCCAGGCCGGCCAGCTGCCGGTCCAGCGTCACCGACGTCAGCAGCCGGTGCTCGCCCGCGTGGTAGACCTGCGCGCCCTGCCCGCAGACCGCGAGGCCGTTGTAGCCCAGGTCATCGAGTATGTGCCGGGTCCAGGGCACCGCGCGGCCGGTGACGACGATGTGCGCGGCACCCGCCGCGGTGGCCGCGGCGAGTGCCTCACGGGTGCGCTCCGAGACGGTGTCGTCGGGACGCAGCAGCGTGCCGTCGAGGTCCGTCGCGACGAGCTTGTACGGGAAGGCGGAGGTGGCGGGTGAGGTCACTTGGCGACGGGCTCCAGGACTTCCCGGCCGCCCAGGTACGGACGCAGCATCTCGGGGACGCGCACGGAGCCGTCCGCCAGCTGGTGGTTCTCGAAGAGCGCCACGATGGTGCGCGGCACGGCGCACAGGGTGCCGTTCAGCGTCGCCAGCGGCTGCACCTTCTTGCCGTCGCGCATCCGGACCGAGAGCCGGCGCGCCTGGAACTCGTCGCAGTTCGACGCGGAGGTCAGCTCGCGGTACTTGCCCTGGGTCGGGATCCAGGCCTCGCAGTCGAACTTGCGCGAGGCGGAGGCGCCCAGGTCACCCGTGGCGACGTCGATCACCTGGAAGGGCAGCTCCAGGCCGTTCAGCCACTGCTTCTCCCACTCCAGGAGGCGCTTGTGCTCGTTCTCCGCGTCCTCGGGCGCGACGTACGAGAACATCTCGACCTTGTCGAACTGGTGCACACGGAAGATGCCCCGGGTGTCCTTGCCGTACGTGCCGGCCTCGCGGCGGAAGCACGGCGAGAAGCCCGCGTACCGCATCGGCAGCTTGTCCGCGTCGAGGATCTCGTCCATGTGGTACGCGGCGAGCGGGACCTCGGAGGTGCCGACGAGGTAGTAGTCGTCCTTCTCCAGGTGGTACACGTTCTCCGCGGCCTGGCCGAGGAAGCCCGTGCCCTCCATGGCGTGCGGACGCACCAGGGCCGGGGTCAGCATCGGCGTGAAGCCGGCCTCGGTGGCCTGCGCGATGGCGGCGTTGACCAGCGCGAGCTCCAGGAGCGCGCCGATGCCGGTCAGGTAGTAGAAGCGCGAGCCGGAGACCTTGGCGCCGCGCTCGACGTCGATGGCGGCCAGCGCCTGGCCGATCTCCAGGTGGTCCTTGGGCTCGAAGCCCTCGGCGCCGAAGTCGCGGATCGTGCCGTGCGTCTCCAGGACCGTGAAGTCCTCCTCGCCGCCGACGGGCACGTCGGGGTGGACGAGGTTGCCCAGCTTCAGCAGGAGGGACTGGGTCTCCTCCTTGGCCTGGTCCTGCTCGGCGTCGGCGGCCTTGACGGCGGCGGACAGCTCGCCGGCCTTCTTCAGCAGCTCGGCCTTCTCGTCGCCGGAGGCCTTGGGGATGAGCTTGCCGAGCGACTTCTGCTCGGCACGCAGCTCGTCGAAGCGGACGCTGGAGGTCCTGCGCCGCTCGTCGGCGGAGAGCAGCGCGTCGACGAGCGCGACGTCCTCTCCACGGGCGCGCTGGGACGCGCGCACACGGTCGGGGTCCTCACGGAGCAGGCGAAGGTCAATCACCCCACCAGGCTACCGGGGCCCGGGCAGGGCGCTCGACGCGATATTCGCCGTCGAGGCAATTTGTCCGGTTAAGAGTTGTTTATGTGCTGTTCTGGGAAGGCGGGGAATTGCGGGAAAGAATTCTCCGCCGGAGTCGTCCGTGCGCCTCCGGGGCGGCTGTCGGAAGAGTGGCGCGGGAGTGCTCCGGAGGTTGCCGCGAGGCTTCGGCCAGGTATTCCGTCGGGGCGTCCGGGCCTGCGTGAGCGGGGAGTTGGCGGGCCGTGCACGGCCACTTGTCCACAGCTTCGGGGTACTCCCGAAAAGTTATCCACAGGCTGTGTGTGGTTGCTGTGGAAGTCAGAAAGGGGGAGTCCGTTTCCTGAATCCCGGGCGAAGAAATCCTTGCCGAAACCCGCTTCCGGTACTCTTTCGTGTGGGATTTGCTCGCTCTAAAGGATTGTTCCTGGGAATTATGCTGACGAGCCCCCTGCTGGGCGGCTGTGCCCACCTGTGGACGGGTGTGGGGTCGGTAGGGCGATTTGTCGACTGTGCGACGTGCGGGAATCGACTTGTCCCCAGGTCGAGAACGGGGCCTGTGGATAACTCTGTGGACAGTCCTGTGGGCAACCTGGGGACAACTGCGAGGGGCCCGGTCAGGCCCGCCCGTCCAGGCATCGGGTCAGCCAGTCCGACGCCTCCACGAAGGCGTCGTCGGTGGTCTCGGAACGGACCTCGGCCACGACCTCGTCCGCACGCGGGTAGGAACCGAGGAACCGCACGTCCCGGCAGATCCGCTTCAGCCCCATCAGCACCTCGCCAACCCGCCGGTCGGTGAGGTGCCCCTCGCAGTCCACGGAGAAGCAGTACTGGCCGATGCCGTCACCGGTCGGCCGGGACTCGATGCGCATCATGCTGACCCCGCGGCCGGCGAACTCCTGCAGCAGCTCCAGCAGCGCACCGGGGTGGTTCTCGCGCAGCCACAGCACGACGGAGGTCTTGTCGGCGCCCGTACGGGCAGCGGGCCGCGCGGGCCGGCCGACCAGGACGAACCGGGTCGCCGCGTTCTGCGCGTCGTGAATGTCGGTGACCAGCGGCGTCAGCCCGTACGTGGCGGCCGCGAACTCGCCCGCGAACGCCGCGTCGTACCGGCCCTCCTGGACCAGCCGCGCGCCGTCCGCGTTGGACGCCGCCGACTCCCACACCGACTCCGGCAGGTGCTCGCCGAGCCACTTGCGCACCTGCGCCTGGGCCGCGGGGTGCCCGGTCACGGTCTTCACGTCGGACAGCTCGGTACCGGGGCGGGCCAGCAGCGCGAACGCGATCGGCAGCAGCACCTCGCGGTAGATCATCAAGTGCCCGCCGGCGGCCAGTTCGTCGAGGGTGGTGGTGATGCCGCCCTCCACGGAGTTCTCGATCGGCACCAGCGCGCCGGCCGCCTCGCCCGCGCGGACCGCGTCCAGCGCGGCGGGCACGGACACCATCGGCACCAGCTCGCGCGTCGCCGCCTCGGGCAGGGTGCGCAGGGCTGCCTCGGTGAAGGTGCCCGCGGGCCCGAGATACGTGTAGCGGCTGGCCGACATCCGTTCACTCCTTCTCCGGGGCTCGCTTCTGTCCCGGGCCCTTACCGTACTCGCCCGCCGGAGGCCGTCAGGCGCCACCGACGCCCGCCCGCCGTCGCCGACCGCCCCGTACCGCCCGAAGCGGCCCCGCAGCCCGGCACGCGGCCGCTCAGCCCTCCAGCAGTGGCTGGCCGACGTACCCCGACGGCTCCACCGCCGGTACCGCGTACAACCCGCTCGCCTCGTGCCGGAGGAACGGCGAGAGCGCGTCCCCGCGGTCCAGCTTCCGCTGGATCTGGGTGAAGGCCCGGAGCGGGTCGGCCTGCCAGGCCATGAAGAGCAGCCCGGCGTCCGGGGCGCCGTCGTCGCGGAAGCCGTCGTGGTAAGAGAACGGGCGGCGCAGCATCGCGGCGCCCTGGTTGGACTCGGGTGCCGCGATACGGGCGTGCGCGTCCGCCGGGATGACCGGGGAGCCGTCCCGGCCGGTCTTGTTCAGGTCCATCGGGGTGTGCTCGTCGCCGCCGGACAGCGGGGCGCCGTCGGCCTTGCGGCGGCCGATCACCCGCTCCTGCTCGGACCGCGACTTCTTCTCCCACGAGTCCAGCAGCATCCGGATGCGGCGCAGCACCACGTACGAGCCGCCGCGCATCCACTGCTGGTCCGCGTTGCGCCCCACGAAGACGCGCTCCTCGAAGTCCTCGTCGGACTGCTTGGGGTTGTTCGTGCCGTCGACCTGGCCCATCAGGTTGCGGGTGGTCATCGGCTGCGCAGTGGCCCCGGGACTGCGGTTGAAGCCGTTCATCTGCCACCGCAGCCGCGCGGTGTCCCCGGCCTCCTTCTGCAGCGCGCGCAGCGCGTGGAAGGCGACCAGCGCGTCGTCCGCGCCGATCTGGATCCACAGGTCGCCGTTGCTGCGCTTCGGGTCCAGCGCGTCGGCCGAGAACGGGGGAAGCGGTTCGAGCTGCATCGGGCGCCGCGCGGTCAGCTCCGTACGGCCGAAGAAACTGTGGCCGAAACCGAAGGTGACGGTGAGGGAGGCGGGGCCCGCGTCCAGCGCCACACCGCTGTCGTCGGCGGGCACCTCGCCGGCCATCAGCTTCTCGGCCAGCGCGGACCAGCGGCGCAGCAGACCGGCGGCCGCCTTGCGCCCCGCATTCGGGGCCAGGTCGAACGCGACCAGATGGCAGCGGGCCTGCATCGGGGTGGTGATGCCCGCCTGTGGTGTACGGCGGTCGGCGCGGAACGCGACCTCGGACGCGCCCAGCGTGCTGAGCTTCGGCGCGTCGTCCTGGGCCGCCACGGTGCCGAACGCGCCGCCCGCGCCGCCGACGACGAGCCCGGCGGCCCCGGCGGCGCCGACCGTGCCGAGGAGGCGGCGGCGGGAGAGCGCGCCGGGCGCGGCGTCCGCGCCGGACGCCGCGGAATCACCGGCGGCCTCGGCCGCCCCGGCCGTCTTGGTGGAGTTCTCGGTCATCAGTTGATCTTCACGTTCCTGGTCTCGGTCACCTGATCGATGTCGGAGGTGCGGACTACAAGGGAGAGCTGCCAGGTGCCGGCCGTCGGCAGCTGCACGCCCCGCGCCGTCCAGTGTCCGGTACCGGTGTGTTCGAGCGTGGCCGGGAGCGGTCCGAGCTTCTTGGCCTTCGAGGTGAAGGAGACCCGCACCTCGGGGACGTCGCGCGCGGCACCGTCGGGGCCGGAGATCCGCAGGTGCAGGACGTTGGCCTGGCCGGTGCGCGCCGGGTCCAGGTCGAGCCGCGCGGTGCCCTTGCCCTTGGGGCCCAGCGTGTCGAAGGGCACGGTCACGGAGACCGGCCGGGCGGCCTCGGCGAACTGGCCCGAGTCCCGTACGGCCTGCTCGGTGCGGGCCGGTTCGGTGGAGGTGAGGACGGTGGTCACGGCCAGCAGGACGACGGCGATGCCGGTCTCGGTGAGCACGGAGCGGCGCAGTCCGTACCGCACGGGGTCGGCGTCCCGTACGCGCTTGCGCCGGGCGTCCGCGACGGCGGCCCGCTGCCGGGCGAGCTGCGCGGCGCGCTCGGGGGAGGGGTCGGCCCCCTCGGGAGTGGCCTCCTCGACGGTGGTCTTCCCGGCGGCGGTGGCCTTTCCGACGGCGGTCGCTTCCGCGGTCGCCTTCGCCCCGGCCTGCTCGGCCCCGTCCTGCTCCGTGGCGGCCTCCTCCGCCGTGGCCTGCTCCGCGGCCGACGACGCCACCGCTACGGGCTCGGGAGAGCCGCCCTGGGCCGGGACGGCACCGGTGCCGCCCTCGCCGCCCGGGGCGGCGCCCATGCCGCCCCCGTCGCCCGGTACGGCGGCCGCGGCGGGTTCGGCGAGCCGGCCCGTCCACCGCCGGGACGCCCACGCGACCCCGACGAGCACCACGACCAGGCCGACCTTGATCAGCAGGAGCTGCCCGTACGAGGTGTCCGTCAGCGCCCGCCACGTGCCGACCTGCCGCCAGGACTGGTAGACGCCGGTGACGACGAGGGTCAGTACGGCGGCGAAGGCGAGGCGGGAGAAGCGCCGCACGGCCGCGGCCTCGATGGCCGGGCCCCGGTACAGGGAGACCAGCAGGGCGGTCAGCCCGCCGAGCCACACGGCCACGGCCAGCAGGTGCACCACGTCCACCGGCATCGCGACGGCGGTCTGCAGGCCGGTCGAGGCGTGCTCGGCCATCGCCCAGGTCGCGGCGAGCCCCGCCGCGACGACCGCGCCGCCGACCCCCAGCCCGAAGGCGAGGTCCTTGCGGCGCTTCGTGTCGCCCTCCTCGTCGGCGCGTGCGTACGCGCCGAAGAGCACCGCCATGAAGAGCGCGGCCGCGGCGAGCAGCAGCACCCTGGAGACCAGCGCGCCGCCGGGCTTCGTGGTCAGCACCGCCTTGAGCCCGCCGAGATCGAACACGTCGGCGAGATCGCCGGACCCGGTGTACGGGGCGCGCAGCAGGAGCAGCACGATGGTGGCCACGGTGAGCGTCGCCCAGCTCCACACCACCAGCCGCTGGACGGGGCGGTGGCGCGCCGCCGGCGGCCGGCAGGCCAGCACGAAGCACGCGCCGCCCACGAGGAGCGCGAACGCCGCGTACGCCACGTACCGCGCGATGCCGTACAGCGCGCCGACCAGGCCGCCGCCGGCCTCTTTCTGGGGCACCACGGCGGCGGACTTCGAAGGGGCGCCCACGGAGAACGTGAACGCGCCGGAGACCGGGTGGCTGTCGGCCGACACGGCCTGCCAGGCCACCGTGTACGTGCCGTCGGGAAGGCCGGGCGGCAGCCCCGTGCCGTACTTGACGGTGCTGCCGCTGCACAGATCGAGCAGCTTGCCGCGGTCGATGCGCTTGCCCTTGGGGTCCAGCACCCGGATGGAGTCGTCGCCCATCGAGACGCCTTCGGAGAAGGACAGCGTGACCTGTGGGGGCGCCTTCTGCAGCACCGCTCCCTGCGCCGGCGAGCTGTCCGTCAGCGCGGCGTGCGCGGACGCCGGCGCGGCGCCGCCCAGCAGCACGCCGAGCAGCGCGGCGGCGAGGACCAGGAGGCGCAGCGCCGCGGCGGTCCGGCCGCGGCGCGGTTCGGCACTCGGGCCGGGCCTGCGGGCCCCGGCCGCGGCGCGGGGAACGGTGAGCGTCATGGCGTAACTCCCCCTACTGGTGCCCGGCGTGCTGCGGGTTGTAGTTGGTGGCCTTGACCGGCATCTCGGCCTTGATGGGCTTCGCCTTGTCGAAGTGCAGCTCGACGGAGATCTTGTCGCCGTCCTCGGGCTTCTTCTTCAGCGCCATGAACATCAGGTGGTTGCCGCCGCGGGAGAGCTTCAGCTCGCCGTGCGCGGGGATGTCCAGGGACTTGACCTGCTCCATCTTGGCGCCAACGGTCCGGTGGATCGTCACGTCGTCGGAGAGGTCGCTGGTCACCGAGGTCAGCTTGTCGGCGGTGCCCCCGGTGTTCTTGACGACGAGGAAGCCGCCGGCCATGTCCTTCATGACGGGCTGCGGCATGTACGCGCCGGAGACCTTCAGTTCGGGGGCGCTGTCCCCGCCGCAGCCGGCGAGGGTGAGGGCGGCGGTGGCGGCGAGCGCGGCGGCGCATGCGATACGGCGGTTCACGGGTTCTGCCCCTTGATGATCTTGGGAAGGGCGTGGGCGTAGTCCTCGGCCCCCGCGTCCTTCATGCCGAGCCAGTGGATCCTGTCGTCCTTCGGAGAGGCCATCAGGACCTGCAGCCCGTGGTCGACGATGATGTCGCCGTTCTTCTTCTTGACCGGCTTGGAGACGCCGACGTTCACGGCCGAGGCGGCGCCCTGGATGGTGTCGAAGTCGCCGGTCAGGCCGATGATGTCGCCGCCGAAACCGTTCAGCCAGGACTTCAGCCGCTCCGGGGTGTCCCGGTCCGGGTCGGTCGTCACGAAGACGATCCGCAGCTTCTTCTGCTCCGCCTTCGGCAGCTGCTTGCGCGCCACGTCGATGTTGCCCATCACGGCCGGGCAGGCGTCGGGGCAGTGGGTGTAGCCGAAGTAGATCAGCGTCGGCCGCCCCTTGGTCTCCTCGATCAGGTCGTACTTCTTGCCGTCGCTGTCCTTGAGGACCAGGTCCGGCTTCTCCATCGGCTCGTCGAGCGTGACGACCGGCTTGGACTGGGTGCCGGAGACGCTGGCGGCGGGGCCGCCGGCGCTGTCGCTCCCGCTGTCGCTGCCGCAGGCCGTGAGGGTCAGTGCCGCGGCGGCCACGAGGGCGGCGGCCGCGAGCTTGGGTGTTCTGCGCATTACTGAGTGATATCCCGTATGTCCGTTGGTGGTGCCGACCGGGTGCGCCACCGGCCGGGAATGCCGGGCCGGTGGCGTGCTGTGGCGGCCGGATCGCGGTCCGGCCGCCACAGGTGGTGCGGGGGCCGGTTCAGCTGGTGCGGCGGCGGCCGGCGAGGACGCCGAAGCCGACGCCGACGACGCCGACCACGATGCCGATCACGCCCAGCACGCGGGCGGTGTTGTCGGTGCCGCCCTCGGCCGCTGCCGTGGCGCTCTTGCCTGCGTCCGTGCCGCCCTTGTCGTCCTGGGCGCCCGCGGTGTCCGTGCCGCCGCCCTGCTCCGCCTCGTCGGCGTCGACGAGCTTGAGGACCGGCGCGGGGTTCTCGGGCTCCGGCGCGCCCTCCTTGGCGGGCTCGATCCAGCGCACGACCTCCTTGTTGTCGTACGTCTGGAGCGCCTTGAAGACGAGCTGGTCGGTGTCCTCGGGGAGGGCGCCGAGCGAGACCGGGAACTGCTGGAACTGGCCGGGCTCGATCTTGCCGCCGGACCAGGTGATCTTGGTGACCGCCTCGGTGAGCTTCTCGCCGTGCGACTCGATCGGCTTGTCCAGCTTGGACTTGGTGACCTTCACGTCCCAGCCCGGCACCGGCTGCGGCATCGCGGACGCCAGCGGGTGGTCGGCGGGCAGGTCGACCTCCAGCTTCACGGTCGAGGCGTCGTCCCGCTCGTTGGGGACCTTGAAGTCGACGGTCGCGTAGTCGCCCTTGGCGGCCTGCCCCGGCTGCACGCTGACGTGCGCGAAGGCGGGGCCGGCGAGCAGCAGGACGACGCCCGCCGCGGCACCGCCGACGACGGGGAACCGGCGCAGCGCCGTACGGCGGCGGGCGGGAGCGGTGGCCGGGATGGCGGCCGGGGCGGTGCTCGACAGCGTGGTGTCCGACATGACGGAACACTCCTCAGACAGGAGAGAAGGAAGGCTGATGATGGCGCGCGTGCGGCGACGGCACGTCAGCCCTCCGGACCGTGTCCGGGAACCCGTCCTGCGGGCATGCGTGAGCTGCGTGTGCGTCAGGCCGCGAGGGCGAAGTGGGGCGGTCCCCGCCTGACCACACTGTGCTGCAGCGCGAGCTCTTCGGGCCCGGCTTTGTCATGCTCGTACGAAACGGAGGCGCGCGGAGTAGGGTCCGCGGCGCCCAGCAGCCCGGCGCACAGGGCGTGTACGAGGCGCAGCGCGGTCCGCAGCGCGCTCATCGAAGCGGCGGCCGTGGCCTCCCGCGCGGCGGGCGCGGACAGCCGTACCAGCCGCCACAGCGCGGCCTCGCCGCGGCGCAGCAGCCAGCCGGCGGCCAGCGCAGCGAGCAGGTGCCCGAGCAGCATGGGCAGCGACGGCAGCAGCCCGGTCAGCGAGCCGAGGCCGAGGTGCTGGGCGGCCGCCGACAGCCCGCCGCCCGTACCGGTCGCACCGTGCGCGGCCATGTCGTGTGCGGCCATGCCGCCCTGCCCGGCGGTGCCGTGGGCCATGGCGGCGTGCGCCGTCGAGCCCTGTGCGGCGTGCGCACCTGCGGCTGCTCCCGCGGGGTCGATCCCGGCATCCGCGAGCATCTCCCTGGCCCGCGTACCCGTGAGGCGCGTCGAGCCGAACCCGCAGGTCATCTGGCGGGCGAGCCCGATCGCCGCACGGTCGCTCAGCCCGTTCACGCCGTCGGCCGGCAGCCGTACCGCAAGGCCGCGCTGGCCCAGCATGAAGAGGGCGTGCAGGACGAGCTGCCCGAAGGCGAGCGCCACGGCGATCCCCGGAAGCGAGCGTTCGCGGCCCGCAAGAGGTACGGCGACGGCCAGCACTCCGAGGCAGCCCGCGCCCAGCGTCCACAGAGGGACGGTGGCGCAGGAACCGATCATGTGCCCCGCGGCGGCCAGCGCGACGCAGGCCGCGGTGAACACCGCGGCCCTCAGCAACCGCAGATCGGCCGCGGCGCGCCCCTCGGGGGAAGTCATGACGGCCGCCATCATCCCACTGCACGTACCGGACGCATACGGCAGGGCGGACTGTCCCGGACACGGTGAGGCCGTGCGCGTGGCGGGGCGGGGGCACCCTCTGCGGTGATGGCGCCGTTCCGAGATGGCCGTCGCCGGGAGACGGGTAGGAGGCAAGGGACGGCCGACTGGGAGAGGCGGCGCGGGGCGCCGTCCAGAGGCCGTAGCCGATTCCGGACATTCCGGCGGCCCGCCCGGGGGCGTCCCGAGGGTGGCTACAGATATGCAGACGGCCGAGCTGCCGCGCTTCTCATCCGTACATGCGCAACCGTTCGCACTTCGACAATCAGTAGAAAGATGCAAACGGTCGTAGACGGACAGTAAGCGGTTTCAAACGGTCACTCGACCTGGGCTGCGACCAGGTCGTGACCAGGAGCGTCCGCCCCGGCCCACCCCGGGGTCCCCGCAGATCCGCGGAAGATCGGCCGGAGTGCCGCTACCGCAATTGCAGGGGCGCACGAAGGGGCGCGCCCCTGGGCCTTTTACACCGGTACGCTCAGTGGCCGCGTCCGCCGAATGGGCGGAGTCACGTCAAACCCACGCTTACCGACCATGGAGCGCGGCAATACGTATCGATATGTCGAGCCGCGGCCAGGAGGCTGGAGCGATGAGCATCTGGTGGTCCCTCCATCTTCGGCGGGAGGCAGCGAGCGTGCCGCTCGCGCGCCGTCTGCTGCTGGGGACGATGGAGACCGCGGGCGTCGACCCGGACGTCTGTTACGACCTCTCGCTCGCCCTCACCGAGGCCTGCGCGAACGCCGTCGAGCACGGCGACGGCACGGCCGAGGAGTACCGCGTCACCGCGTTCATCGACGGTGACACGTGCCGTATCGAGGTCACGGACTCCGGGCCGGGCTTCCACGACCGGGCCTCCGGGCCCGGGTCCCCTGAACGTTCCCCCCGGACGGAACCCGCACCGCCCCGCCGACACGCCCCCGCCCCCGCTCAGGCCGAGCACGGACGGGGGCTCTTCTTGATCGAGGCCCTCACCGACCAGGTCCGCTACCGCAACCGCACGGGACGCCGGGGCGCCGTGGTCAGCTTCGACAAGGTCCTCAAATGGCGCGAGGGCGCGCTGCTCCAAATGCCGTGACGTTTCTCCTGGGGCGGGTCCGTGGGGTGGCGGGGGCGCCGCACCGTTCCGCCGTGCGGGCGTCGGCCGGTCGCGCCGTGCGGACGTCGATCCGTCTCGCAGTGCATGCTTCCCCAATGCCCTGACCAGCGTCAGTCTCGTGATCTACGCTGAACTCCCGTGCGGTACACGGCGGGAGGGGGAACGGTGTGAACGGCGGCGATCCCGGTACGGGGGGCGGTACGGGTACGGGCGGTGGCCCCGGGGCGGGAGGTGGACCCGCTGCGGCCGGTGGCCCCGGCACCGGCGGCGGCAATGACGCCAGGGCCCTCGGCCATGGCCGGGTCTACCAGGCGTCCGGCGACCAGCACATCATCGAGCACCATCACCATGGCGCCGGCAGCCCTGGTGACGGTTCCGGCGGTGGTGCGTGGTCCGGCCTGGACTCCGTCCGCTGGCCCTCAGTGGGCCGCGCCCCCTCGGTCCTCCGTGACCGCACCGACCTGATGGACCGCCTCCGCGCCGGCGTCGCGCCGGGCGCCGGCGGCCAGGTGTACGTCCTGCACGGCCTCGGCGGCTGCGGCAAGACGGCCGTCGCGTACACCCTCTTCCAGCACGCGACGTCCCAGGCGGGCCGTGTCGGCCTGTGGGTGAACGCCTCCGACACCGCGTCCCTGCGTACGGGGATGCTCGCGGTGGCGGCCGACCGGGGCGCGGGCGACGGCGAACTGACCGCGGCCCGCAGCGGCCTGCGCGCCGCCGCCGACCTGGTCTGGGACCACCTGGACCGCTCCGACCGCCCCTGGCTCCTGGTCCTGGACAACGCGGATGACCCGGCGGTGCTCCGTGACGGCGGCTGGCTCCGTACCAGCCCCCGCGGCACGGTCCTGGTCACCACCCGCCAGGCGGCCCGCCACTGGTGGCCCGGCGCGGAACTCCTCCAGCTCGGCGTCCTCCCGAAGGCCGACGCGGCCCAGGTCCTCTGCGACCTGGCCCCGGAGGCCGGCACCTTGGCGGAGGCCGAGGCCGTCGCCGAACGCCTGGGCCGCCTCCCCCTGGCCCTGACCCTCGCCGGCGGCTTCCTCGCCCACCAGGTCATCGACCCATGGACGATGACCCAGTACGGCGCCAACCTGGACGGAGGGGAGGGGCTGGACCCGATAGAGCTCCTGGACCAGGGCGCGGCGGCCACCGGGGGCGGCGACTCCCGCCACCTGGTCAGCAGCACATGGCAGTTCTCCCTGAACGCGCTGACCTCACAGGGCCTGCCCGAGTCGGTCACACTCCTCCGCCTCCTGTCCTGCTGGTCGGGCGACCCCCTGCCGCTGTCGGTCCTGTCCGGCCTCGACATCGGCGAAGCCCTCCCGGCCCGCCGCGTCGAAGCGGCCTTACGGGGCCTCCTCGACCAGTCCATGGCGGAGCTGGTCCCGGGGAGCGTGCGATGCCTTCGTAGTCACGGGATATTGCTCGACAGCGTGTTTCGCGGTACCCCCTCCGAGCAGCACGAGGTGCTTGTCACCACGGCGGCCCGGCAGTTGGCGGCCGCGCTCCCGGACGTGTCAGAACCTCGGAGGAACGATCCTCGGACGCCCCTCCTGGTGCCGCATATGGTCGCCCTGCTCAACAGGCTGGCCGGGCGGGCGAACGTGGCACAGCAGACCGCGGTGGCGGTGGCCGAAGCAGCGCTGCGCCTCGTGGTGGCCCTCCACCGCGACAGCGACTACGCCCCCGCACTGACGGTCGTGCAGCGGGCGGTGGGCCTGGGAGAGCTCCATTTGGGAGCGGACCACCCGCTGGTCCTGAGTCTCCGGGAGCGTCTGGGGAGAGTTCTCTTCCGGCTTGGGCGGTACGAAGAGTCCGAGGCGTTGCACAGCCGGGTGCTCGCGCATCGCGAGCGCGTGCTCGGCCACGACGCCCCGGACACTCTGACGAGCTGCCTTGCACTGGTGTACCCGCTACAGCCGCTCGACCGGCTGCCCGAGGCCATGACGCTCATTCGCCGCGCGGTGACGGGACGTACGGTCGCGCTCGGGCCCGCACATCCTCTGACGCTTCAGGCGCGGACATTCCTGCTGGACGTGCCGACCGGTGCGGAGCTGGAAGCGGAGGTCGACGGGGGAGCAACCCTCCTCGAGGACTGCCACCGGGAGCTGGGGCCGGACCATGTGATCACAGTGATCAGTCAGGTCGTCTACGCTCGCGCGCTGTTCTTCGCCGGCCGTCCCGAGGCGGCGCTGAGCGCCTCGCGGGAGGCTGTGGCGTCGTCCGAGCGGCTGCACGGGCCGGACTATCCCCTCTCCCTGAACTCGCGTTCGCTGCTGAGCTCGGTCCTGCACGCGCTCGGTCAAACCGCAGAGGCCATCGAGCAGGGGGCCACCGTTCTGGAAGCGCGCACCCGGACTCTCGGCTCGGCACATCCCTGGACCCTGCACGCCGAGGAGCTGCTCGCAGAGTTCCGAGCCGGGGCGTGACGAAAGAACAAACGCGCCCCGGGCGCACCCCCATGCCGAGTCCCCCGTGCTCGGCGTCCCCCGGTGGGTGCGCCTCAGGGCGCAGGCGCTAACGCGAAGTGACTCGCGTTAGCGATCTGGACAATACTTCGTGTGATCGATCGCTGGCAATCCGGAGTGCCTTCATGAGCACCACGCAGCACCCCCCGGGCAGAACCCGCCCCGGGGGCCGTACCGCGCGTACACGGGAAGCCGTGTTCGCCGCTGTCTTCGACGAGCTCGGCGAGGTGGGGTTCGCGGGACTGTCCATGGAGCGGGTCGCTCAGCGGTCGGGTGTGCACCAGGCGACGATCTACCGCCGCTGGCGCTCCGTGGAGGGCCTGGTCTGCGGGCTGCTGACCCAGCGCAGCGCCGATGTCATCCCCATCCCCGACTCCGGCTCGCTCTGCGGCGACCTGCGCGCGCTGGCCCGCGCCATCGGCGCGTTCTACGAGGACAGGCGCAACCGCGCGATGATAGAGGCCGTCGTGTCGGCGGCCGCCCGCGATCCGCGCGCGGAAGAGGTACTGCGCGACTTCTTCGAGGACCGGCTGGGCGTGGCAGGCGCACTGGTACGACACGCGATCGAACGCGGCGAGCTGCCCCCGGGCACGGACGCGCCGGCGGTGGTCGGCGCCCTGGGGGCGCCGTTCTACTACCGGATGCTGGTGGTGCGTCGCCCGGTGGACCTGGAGCTCGTGGAGTCCGCCACGTTCGCCACGTATGCGGCAGCGAAGGCGGGCGCGTACGTCCGTACGGAGAGCCTCCGCGACGTACCCGTGGCGCGGGAGCGGACGGCGGGAGACGTGCCCCGGCCGCGCACAGGGGAGGCAGGGGAGACCGGGGAGTAGGGGCCTCAGGGAGCTCAGAGGCCCCACGAGGCTCAGGGGACTGATGAGCGGGTCGTACCCCGCTCCGTGGCCCCGCGTCGTGATCGCGCTTCGTGGTCCCGCGTCGTGGCCCCGAACCGTGAAGAACGCCGGACGGCCGGCGCCCCACCGAGAAGGGGGAGCGCCGACCGTCACGAAGGGGGCGTTCGGGAACGCCGGGGGAGTCAGCCCTTCAGGCCGGCCATCCACTCCTCGACCTCGTCGGAGCGGCGCGGCAGCGCCGACGAAAGGTTCCGGTTGCCGTCGGCCGTGACGAGGATGTCGTCCTCGATGCGGACGCCGATGCCCCGGTACTCCTCCGGCACCGTCAGGTCGTCGGCCTGGAAGTACAGGCCGGGCTCGACGGTCAGGACCATGCCCGGCTCCAGCGTGCCGTTCACGTACGACTCGGTGCGGGCGGCCGCGCAGTCGTGGACGTCCAGGCCGAGCATGTGACCCGTGCCGTGCAGGGTCCAGCGGCGCTGGAGCCCCAGCTCCAGTACGCGCTCGACAGGCCCCTCGACCAGGCCCCACTCCACCAGGTGCTCGGTGAGCACGCGCTGCGCCGCGTCGTGGAAGTCGCGGAAGCCGGCGCCCGGCTTCACCGCCGCGATGCCCGCCTCCTGCGCCGCGTACACCGCGTCGTAGATCTTGCGCTGCACCTCGGAGTACCGGCCGTTGATCGGCAGGGTACGGGTGACGTCCGCCGTGTACAGCGAGTTCGTCTCCACGCCCGCGTCCAGCAGGAGCAGGTCGCCGGAGCGGACCGCGCCGTTGTTGCGGACCCAGTGCAGCGTGCAGGCGTGCGGCCCGGCGGCGCAGATCGAGCCGTAGCCGACGTCGTTGCCCTCGACGCGGGCCCGGAGAAAGAACGTTCCCTCGATGTAACGCTCGGACGTCGCCTCGGCCTTGTCCAGGACCTTCACGACGTCCTCGAAGCCGCGCACCGTCGAGTCGACGGCCTTCTGCAGCTCGCCGACCTCGAAGTCGTCCTTCACCAGGCGCGCCTCGGAGAGGTATACGCGCAGCTCTTCGTCGCGCTCGGCGGTGACCTTGTCGGTCAGCGCCGCCTCGATGCCGGCGTCGTGGCCGCGTACGACACGGACCGGCCCGGTGGCCTCCGTCAGCGCGGCGGCCAGCTCGCGCACGTCCTTGCAGGGCATGCCGTACAGCACCTCGGCCTCGGTGAGGCTGTGCCGGCGGCCGACCCACAGCTCGCCCATGCCGTTCAGCCAGAACTCGCCGTTCTCGCGGTTGGAGCGGGGCAGGCGGTACAGCGTCGCGTCGTGGCCCCCGGCGCTCCCGGCGCCGCCGTCGCGCGGTTCCAGGACCAGGACGCTGTCGTCGGTCTGGTCGCCGGTGAGGTAGACGTACTCGGTCGCGGCGCGGAAGGAGTACTCGGTGTCGTTGGAGCGGGTCTTGAGGTTGCCCGCGGGAATCACCAGACGCTCGCCGGGGAACCGGCGGGAGAGCGCGGCGCGCCGCTCGGCGGCGTTGGGAGCCTGCTCGACAGGCTGGAGGTCGCGCAGTTCCGTGTCGGCCCAGCCGGACGTCATGTTGTCGGCGAGCTCGTCGGATACGCCCGGGTAAAGGCCGTTCTTGCGCTGCTTGATCGGCTGCTCGTCCTCGTCCGGGGTCTCCGGAGTGAGCTCGTCGGCCACGGTGCCTCCTCGTCGTTATTGGACGCTTTCCATCGTATGTGCGGATGGAAAGCGGTCCAGAGGGAGGAAGCTGTGACTTGTCAGGCACTCTGTCCTTGGGACGGATGGCCTTCGGTCCGCGTCGGGTTTGGCAGCTTTTGTGTGGATTTACTTGTTTCCCTGGTTCTCAAGCTGCCGCACGCCCGCCAGTCCCCGGCCCCCTTGAGGTCAGGCCTCGAAGCGGGCCGCCAGCAGGACGACGTCCTCGGGTGAGGTCTCGTCCGTGAGGCCCTGCGGCAGCATCGCGCGTACGAGGTGGTCGACGAGGGCCTCCGGGTCCTCCCGTACGGAGCGGGGCAGGCTGGCCGCCGCGGCGTGCAGCCGCGCGAAGGCCCGGTCCACGGGCTCGCCCGAGCGGTGCAGCAGCCCGTCGCTGTAGAGGAGAAGGGTTTCTCCGGGCGCCGGCTCCAGCTCCACGCTCGGCGCCTCCCAGCACGAGAGCATGCCCAGCGGCGCGGACAGCGTGGTCTCCACGAACTCCGTACGGTGCTCGCCGACGATCAGTGGCGGGCAATGCCCTGCGCCGGCCAGCACGATCTTCCGGGCCGGCGGCCCGCCGAGCGGATCGGTCACCGGCGGCTCGGCGAACGCGAACAGCGCGGTCGCGCTGCGCGCCGGCTCGGTCAGCCGCAGCAGGAGTTCGAGGTCGGAGAGGACCGCGACGGGGTCCTCGCCCTCCATGACGGCGTACGCGCGCAGCGCGGCCCGCAGCCGTCCCATGGCACCCACCGCACTCGGCCCGGAGCCGGTGACGGAGCCGACGGACAGGCTCAGCGCGCCGTCCGGGAGCGGCAGCGCGTCGTACCAGTCGCCGCCGCCCTTCGGGCCCGTCGAGTGCCGTACGGCGAGCCGGACGTCGGGTACTCGGGGGAGCCGGGCGGGCAGCAGTTCCGCGTGCAGGGCCCGCTCCGAACGGCGTCGGCGGTCCAGCTCGATCAGACGGGAGAGGTGCGCGGCGGCGTACGAGCGGTACAGGGCGAGGAGCCGGCGCCCGCGTTCGGTGGGCTCGGCGGGCCGGTCGTAGAGCCAGACGGCGACGCCGAGGGGGCGGACATGAGCCGCATCTGCTGCTGAGGGGCGGCGCTGCCCGGGGGCGAGGGGATGCGCGCCTTCGTGGGGCGTCACCCCCAGGGCTTCTGCAGGCTCTGCACCGGAGGCGCCTACGGAGAGGGCGTCTGCTGCGCCCTTCTCGGGGAGCGGTTCGACGAGCAGCGGTACGGCGTAGCTCGCGGCGTAACCGAGGCGGGCGGCGACTTCCCGCAACCGGGGGTCGAGGCCGGGCTCGGCGGAGAGATCGGGCTGGGAGAGCTCGCAGAGCCCGAAGGAGGCGGCGGCAGGAGGGCCAGGAGGGGCCGGACGAGCGGCAGGGGGATCGGGAGGGCCGGGAGGGCTGAGAGGGGCCTGGGTGGGGGCAGGTGGCCCCGTAGCCGAATTCGCGGGGGCGTCCGCCGAGGGGCCGGCCGAGCCCGTTCCGTGGGCGGTCGCTCCGGTCGGCCTCGCCACATGCACGGTCGACGCGGGCGATGCCCCTGACCCACCGCTGCCCGCCCCGGCCGTCCCCGTCCCCCCGCTGCTCGTGCCGTCCCCCGGTACCGCTGCATTCGGTAGCGCTGCGTTCGGCACCGCCGCGTTCGGCACCCACGCCTCGTGGCCGTCGAGCAGGCGACCTACCGGTGTCGCGCGGCGCGGCACCGTCTCCAGGTGTCCGAGGTCGGCGGGGCCGAGGCCCAGGCCGACGGTGGTGTCGGCGCCGAGGCCGTCCGGCGGTTCGAGGGTGACCAGGCCCCGGCGCGCGCCGACGAGGAAGGCGCCGGCCCGGAGGAACTCGTCGAGCGCGCTGTCGAGGGTGTCCGTACGAGCCAGCCGCTCGGTGAGGTCGTGGAGGGTGGTGAGGTCGGCGAGCCAGGCGGTCAGCCGTTCGTGAACGGCGGCCGGTTGAGTGGCGGAAGAAGTTTCCGGGGCTGTGGGGGCCGCAGTGTGCGCCGGGCCGGTAAACGTAGGCTCGATTCCGGCCACTTTCGGAGCGTGGGGGGATGTCATGGCCTGCGGCTTACGTCAGTCTGGGCGTCGTCCCAGGTGAGGCCGTCGGCCAGGAGGGCTCGCAGTAGGGGAATGCGGGCAATTGTCGTATTTGCCCGCCAGTTGGTTTCGCTCAATAGCATCGCAAACCCCCATGTCATGCTGCTCCGCTATCAATGGGTCCACATGTACACGCAGCGATGTTGCGTGTCCAGCACTGTCCTGGTGAGGATTATGGTGTCAGTGTGGCCAAGAGATTGGCCGAAAAATAGCCCCTTGAAGGTCAATTTGCGGTCGACTGACGGCGATCAACAGCGCGTCATCTCCACCATGGGGGTACGTACTCGGATAGGTGCGGGGCCAGTTGGGGCCGTACCGGAACTCTCCGACGGGCGCGGGCGTCTTACGCGGTGACGACCGGGCCGCACCCCCACGTGGCGGGATTGCACCACAGGACAGCAAGCGCCCTGCGCGCGCCACCCCCCGCCATGTTCCACGCTCGGCGTACGGCGTGATGCGCTGCCTTGTACGCGCAGTGACGAATGATCCACGTGGTGTGATCCGCGCTCGGTGCGGCGGCGCGCACCGCACAGCGGCATGAACCTGCATGTAGTGCGATGGACATGACCCTCGGCGTTTACGGAAAGGAACGAGCGCTCATGCGCGAGATCCTCGGAAGGCGACGCAAGTTCCAGCTCCGGCGCGGTGGAAGGTCGGCACTGCTCGACGCGGCGCTCCAGTGCGCCACCGAGTGGCACTGGCCCGTCCTCCCCGGCGTCGGCCTCCGCTCGGGCGGCAGGACCGCCAAGGGGGCGCAGCCTGCCCTCAGGGGGGCGCGGCAGACGCGGCCCTGCGGCTGTCCCGACCCGGACTGCGCCGTGCCCGGTGCGCACCCCTTCGACCCCGGCCTGCTGGCCGCCACGACCGACGCCCGGATGGTGCGCTGGTGGTGGACGAATCGCCCGGACGCGCCGGTCGTGCTGGCCACGGGCGGCAAGGCGCCGTGCGCGGTGAGCCTGCCGGCCGTGGCGGGTGCCCAGGCACTCGCCGAGCTGGACCGCACAGGCGTCGCGGTCGGCCCGGTCGTGGCCACCCCCACCCGCTGGACGCTGCTGGTCGCGCCGTACTCCCTGCCCGAGCTGGGCGAATTGCTGTACGCGCAGGACCTGGTGCCCAGCTCGCTGCGGTTCCACGGCGAGGGCGGCTACGTCGTACTGCCACCGTCGGAGACCGGCGCGGGCAAGGTGCGCTGGGAGCGCCCGCCGGCTGCGCGCGTCTCCGCGAAGCGCTCCGGCGCGCCCTGGCTGCCGGACGTCGCCACGGTGGTGGACGCACTGGTCGAGGCGAGCGCCGGAGCCCCGGGCGGCGGCAGCCGACTCGCGTTCTGACCCCCCCTCCTCGGCTCCTTCGGGCTCCTCGATCCTCGGCTCTCTCGGGCGCCTCGGCTCCCCCAGGCTCCTCGACTCCCTCGGGGCAGCACCCCCCACGGTCAGGGCCCGTGTTGCCGTGAGGGCTCTGCGGCTCTGCCGCTCTGGCAGTTCTGCGTCTGCGGCTTCGCGGCTCCCCGGCTCCCCGGCTTCAGCGCCGTCCGCGTCGCCGCTCCTCTCCCTCACCCCCTCCTCAGCGACACGGCGCGCCGGAGATTCACTCGTACGGGTGTGAGGCAAGCGTCCATCCATGGGAAACGGGTGCGCAGCCCCCGAGAGGGCGCCCCTTCCCCGATATGTTCGGCCCACCGTCAAGCCGTTCGGGGTGCCCGGCGGCTCTCCGTATTCGTGGCGGAGACCCACCGGGCACCCCGAAGGCATAGTCAGAGCCCGTGAGCGGTCCCGTACTCCGGTCCCCGTTCCCCGTTCCGCTGGGCCCCGCCCCCGGGGCCCCGGACGCCGGTCACAGTGACCGCCGCGGACTCTCAACCGCAGGTGGTCGCCATGGTTCGCGAGTCGAACGTCCGCATGATCGCGCTCGCGAGCACCATCGCGCTCGCCCTCACCCTGCCGCTGGCCGCCGCCATTGCCGGCCCGTCCGGGCCCGGCGACCCGGCGCCCGCTGCGAAGCCCTCCGTGTCGCCGCAGCTCCGCGGAGACGGGGCCGAACAGGCCGCCACCACGAGGGACGGTGACCAGCCGCCCGGCACCCCGCGAGGAACCGCCCAGGACGCCCCGCTGCCCGGCCGTCCCGGCCCCGAGGGAGCGGGGGCGGGGGCGGGAAGCAGCGAGGTGCGGGCGGGCGACCGGCTCGGCGCCCCTGGCGGTGACCGGCCCGGCGACCTGCTCACCGGCCTCGGCCTCGGCGAGGGCGGCCACGATGACGGCCGTACCGCCGTCTGCGGACCCGAAGTCGGCTCGCCGCACGGCATCAAGGCACAGACCTGCGTACTGACCATGAGAGGCGGCGCCGGGGACGGCACGAAGGACGGCGTCGAAGGGCGCACGGAGGGCAGCGCCGAGGGCCGTACGGAGGAGGGCAGTGCCGGAGGCCGTACGGGGGGCGGCGGCGCGCGGCGCACCGAAGGGCATACCAAGGCCGTCCTGTACTACCGCAACACCTCGGGCGCCCCCTTGCGCGCCGTACTGACCCTGATGCGGCCCGACGGCCGGACCGTACAGATGCACTGCACGCTGCCGGCCACGGGTGAGCCGGGGAGCTGTGGGACGCCATCCGCGGCGACGGTACGGGGGGACGCGCCGTACTCGGCGGTCGCGGAGATCGCGGACGTACGGGGTGACCGGCTGCTGCTGAGGGCGGGGAGCAACTCCGCGCCGCCCGGGGCGGGTTCGGGCCGCTGAGCGCATCCGGACATGGAAGCGCCCGGTCGCTGGCGACGGGGGATGCACCAGCGACCGGGCTCCTAGAACGGTAACAAGAGATCGGCCGTTCGCAAATTCGATCGCGGAATTCCGGACGCTTATTTACCGGTGGGTACGGCCGGTGTGACAGGAGTCACGGAAAACGTTTCCGGCGTGGTTACTGTCAGCTCAGCGTCACCTGACGGTTGGTGAGCCCGCCGCGCGCACGGCGCTCGGCCGGCGTGAGCGGCGCGTTCGCTGCGAGTGCCTCCGCCAGCCGCTCGCCGAACTCCGTGGCCGGCTTGGTGATCTCCTCGGCCGTCAGATCCGTCGGCAGGTCCCACACCGGTACCACCAGGCCGTGCGCACGGAACGAACCGACCAGCCGGGTTCCCTCGCCCAGCGAGGAGGCGTCCGCGGCGTGCAGCCGGGCGAGCGCGTCCAGCAGCTGCTCCTCGGGGTGGTCCATCACCCAGCGCAGGTGGTTCTTCTCGCCCGCGTCGCACCAGTACGCGCCGGCCAGGCCCGCCAGGCGGGCGGTCGGGATGGCGGCCGCGTTGGCCCGCTCCAGAGAGGCGGCGACCTCGCCGGTGGCGTTCTCGGCGTCCTCGATCCAGAACTCGAAGCCGCTGTGCACGGTGGGCTCGAAGGACGCGGCCGGATCCAGCAGATCCTGCAGGCGCGGACCGTCGGCGGGCGCCCGGCCCGCGGCGACCGGCGTACCCGGGTCGGCGGCCAGCGCGCGCTGCAGCGTGTCGGCGAGGTCGCGGCTGAGGTCACCGGAGGCGGTGTCGTTCTGCAGGCCGAGCAGGATCGAACCGTCGTCGCGGCGCAGCGCGGGCCAGGCCATCGGCAGTACGGTCGCCAGCGTCACCGAGGGCACGTCCTCGGGCAGCCCGCCCTTCAGGGACAGCTCGACGGTGGCGGCGGGCACCAGTTCGCGCAGCGCCACCCAGTCGCACTCGCCCGGCAGGCCTTCGAAGGGGCGCTGCACCAGCTCGGTCACGGCGTGCGCCGCGGCCCGCCCGTGACAGGCCTTGTAACGACGGCCCGACCCGCAGGGGCAGGGCTCGCGGGCGCCGACGACCGGCACCTCTCCGTCCGTGATCTGCGGGGTGACGGCCTTGGTCTGGGGACGGCGCTTCTTGCCCATGCGAGGGGTTCTCCTGGTCGTTCCGAGTCATTCCGACGCGTGTCGGCGCGAGCCTAGGGCATGCGCCGCGCCAACGCCCGGCCTCGAAGCCGCGGCGGGCGGGGGCGCCTCTATGGGGGCGTCTACGGCCGTACCTACGGGGGCTGGCCCGCGGCGACTCCGAGGAGTCGGCGGTGAGTCGACGGGAACGGGCAGCAGCCCGGCGGAGGCTCGGCGAGGTGAACCGGCGGCGACGCCCCGGGGATCGGCGGGGTTGGCAATGAACCCGGCCCCGGGGGTTGGCGATGATCCCGGAAACGCCGGGCGGCGCGTCGGGCAGTCGGCAAGCCGGGGCAAGTAATGCCAACACCCGCTTCGCGCGCGCCGACTCGTCCAACCAGTCAGCTCAAGCTGTCCGGCCAGGCCGGCCCGGCTAAGCCGGCTCGTCCAGATCCGCCAGGGCGTCCCTCAGTTCGGCCGGGAGGCCGGCCGCCAGGTCCATGCGGGTCGCGAACGCTTCGTGCAGGGAGAGCGTCGCCCAGACCGTGACCTCGCCGTGCCCGTCCCGTACGCCCCAGTCCTTGGCGAGCGAACGGATGATGGCCAGCCCGCGGCCGCCGCGCGCGGTGACCGAGGGAGTGGCTGGAAGTGGTCGGGTCGGACCCCCGCCGTCAGTGACCGAAACGGTCAACTGGCCACGCGCGTCAATGCGCCAGGCGGCCCGCACCGAATCGGCGTCGCCGTCCGGGCGCCCCTCCGTGCACAGGGGACGTGCGTGTCTGCAGGAATTGCTGAGCAATTCGGAAACAATGAGTACGGCATCGTCGACGACCGTGTCCTGAACGCCACTTGTCAGCAGCTCATCTCGCATACGCCGCCTGGCCGAACCCACGCCCGCAGGGCCATGAGGTACGGCCATGGTCGACGACGTCGGCACCTCCTGTGCCACCACCAACGCCACCCCCGAGACCTCCTTTGCCCCACGCCACGGGATGAATGCCCCATCGCGATGGACCGGAAACCGGCCAATCCGTATGCGGTGACGCACTCGGTTCGATCAGATACGGGCTGAATGCGCCGGTGCACTCCCTGTGAGGAAAGGGGTTCCGCTGTGGTCATCCGGGCGCCTTCCGGCTTCGCTTTGCTGCTCCTCACCCCTTAAGTCGACTTAAGCCAATTCCTTACCTGCTTGGGCCGGTTCGTAATGATTGCTTCCACGCCCAGCTCGCGACAGAGGTCCACGTCCGCCTCCTCGTTCACGGTCCACACGTGCACCTCGTGCCCCGCACTGTGCGCCTTGGCCACGTAGTCCGGATGCGCGCGCACTATCCGGATGCTCGGCCCCGCGATCCGTACGCCCGGCGGCAGGCGCCCCTCCCGGTGCCGCGGGGTGATGAACTGCATGAGGTACACGGCGGGCACGGCCGGCGCCGCGGCCCGCACACGCTGCAGCGAGCGGGCCGAGAAGCTCATGACGCGTACGGCGGACGGCGTGCCGGGCGGCGGCTTGGTGTGCCCGAAGCGCTCCAGCAGCTCGACCAGGCGCTGCTCGACCTGGCCCGCCCACCGGGTCGGGTGCTTGGTCTCGATGGCCAGCTCCACCCGGCGGTCCGCGTCGGCGACCAGCTCCAGCAGCCGCTCCAGCGTCAGTACGGACGTACGTTCGGTGTCGCCCGCCGTCTCGTGGGCGCTGCCCAGCTCCGGGTGGCGGCCGTCGGGCGCCTCGCCGGCCGCGTCGTCCTTCCAGGAGCCGAAGTCCAGCGTGGCCAGATCGGACAGCTCCAGGTTGGAGACGGCGCCGCGCCCGTTGGAGGTCCGGTTGATCCGGCGGTCGTGCACGCACACCAGGTGGCCGTCGGCGGTCAGCCGGACGTCGCACTCCAGGGCGTCCGCGCCGTCCTCGATGGCCTTCCGGTACGCGGCCAGAGTGTGCTCGGGAGCGTCCTCGGACGCCCCGCGGTGCGCTACGACGGAGATGGCGGATGGTTCGGGACGGAAACCTGGTGCCGGGCGCGCAGTGGTCACCGAGTTATCGTGCCATCGCGCGGTGGCGGCCGGTCCTCATACGGGGAGCGAGGGACGGTACGGCCGGCTGGCGGCACGAGCGGCCGACGACCGAAGGCCGGCGTCGACCGCCGCGGCCCGGACCGTGGCGGCCTGGTGATCGGTTTCTTTCTTGCCGACGTCGACATCTGAAGCATTAGCAGCGGATGCGCGGCAAATGTCCGGGATAAAGGATGAAGGCAAGGTCACAGCCTCGGCTTACGGTGCCCTGACGGCTCGTGGGAAAGGCTTGAACCGGACACTCCCGTATAACGTCACGCCGACATGTCACCGTCAAGTCGATTCGATACGCCATGCACCGCTCGAACATGCCGGCCCCGACATCGGGCCGACATGGCCAGGAAGCTGAGGAGAGAGCTGTGAGCACCGAGAACGAGGGCGCCGCCGTCCCGCCGGAGGCGGAGCCGCAGGCGCCCGCCGGGGCCCAGGGGTCGGCCGCGCCCGCGTCCGGCGCGCAGACTCCGACCACCCCCGAGCCCGCACCGCCCCGCCCGCCCTTCGCTCCCTCGGCGGGCTCCACGGACGGTCCGCAGCAACGCCAGGCGGCCGCCGAGCCCCAGGGAAGCCCCGCCCCCGCGGCCCCCGGAGCGCAGCCTCCCGCCGCCCCTCAGGGCGGCACCGGCTCGGACCCCGGATCCGGCCCCGGCTGGTCGCAGGACCCGCAGCACACCGCGGCCTTCCCCACCGTCCCGCCCGGCGGCGGCAATCCGCACGGCGGTGCTCCGTACGGAGGTGGCGCTCCGCACGGTGGCGGCGCCGGCGGCTGGGGCGGCCCGCCGCAGCCCCCGTACGGCGGTGGCGGCTGGGGAGCCCCGGCCGGTCCGCCCGCCGACAAGCCGCGCCGTCGCGGCGGCCTGATCGCCGCCGTACTGGTCGCCGCGCTGGTGGCGGGTGGCGTCGGTGGCGGCATCGGCTTCTGGGCGGCGGGTCAGGACGACACGTCCTCCACGACCGTCTCCGCCTCCGGCGACCCCCAGGCGCTGAACCGCAAGCCGACCTCGGTGTCCGGGATCGCCCAGCGCGCGCTGCCCAGCGTCGTGACCATAGATGCGCAGGGCGCGGGCGGCGAGGGCGGGACAGGCACCGGCTTCGTGTACGACAAACAGGGCCACATCCTCACCAACAACCACGTCGTCGCGAGTGCGGCGGACGGCGGCAAGCTGAGCGTGACGTTCTCCAACGGCAAGAAGTACGACGCCGAGGTCGTGGGCCGTGCCCAGGGCTACGACGTCGCCGTCATAAAGCTCAAGAACGCCTCCGACGCCAAGCTCACCCCGCTCCCGCTGGGCAAGTCCGCGAACGTGGCCGTCGGCGACGCGACGATCGCCATCGGCGCCCCGTACGGTCTGTCCGGCACGGTCACCACCGGCATCATCAGCGCCAAGGACCGCCCGGTGGCGTCCAGCGACGGAGGTGGCACGAACGCCTCGTACATGTCCGCGCTGCAGACGGACGCGTCGATCAACCCCGGCAACTCCGGCGGTCCCCTCATGGACGCCTCCGGCAACGTGATCGGCATCAACTCCGCGATCCAGTCGGCGGGCGGCAGCGGCGGCAGCGACCCGTTCGGCGGCGAGGGGCAGTCCGGCAGCATCGGCCTGGGCTTCGCCATCCCGATCGACCAGGCCAAGCGGGTCGCCGACGACCTGATCCGTACGGGCAAGCCGGTCTACCCGCAGATCGGCGTCCAGGTCGGGATGCGGGAGACCAGCAACGGCGCGACGATCGCCCAGCGCGGCAACGGCGGCACGGACGCCGTCACCCGGAACGGCCCGGCCGACAAGGCCGGCCTCAAGCCCGGCGACAAGATCACCAAGCTGGACGACACGGCCATCGACAGCGGCCCGACCCTGATCAGCGAGATCTGGCAGCACCGCCCCGGCGACAAGGTCACCCTCACCTACGAACGCAACGGCAACGAACACACCACAGAGGTAACCCTCGGCCAACGAGTGGGCGACAGCAACTGACCCGGAGCAGGTCACCTATAGCCGACGGGGGGGGCCCCCCCCCCACCCGCGCGGGGGGCCCCGGGGGGTCGGGCGCCCCGGGGGGCACAGGCGGGCGGGGGGCCGGGTGCACGCGGGGCAGCGGCCCGGGTACGGGGGGGGGGCGGGGGGGCGGCCGCGCGCGCGGGGGGCGGCCGCCCCCGCCCCCCCCCCCCCCCCCCCCCCCCCCCCCCCCCCCCCCCCCCCCCCCGCCCCCCCCCCCCCACCCCGCAACCCTCCCGGAGGTATCGCGTGTCCCTCGACACCCCTTGTCCGGCGCCCGCCGGGCAGCCGGCCGACGGCGGGCCCTGGCCGCGCACCGTACGGGAACTCGCCGATGACCTCGCCGTGGACGCGAGCGCCCGCGACCGGGCGGGCAAGCCGCCCTACGAGGAGGTCTCCCGGCTGCGCGAGGCAGGTCTGCCGGCCTTTCTCGCGCCGCCGGGCCCGGACCGCGGCACGGACTGGCGCTCCGCCTGCGCCGCCGTACGGGAGATCGCGACGGCCGACAGTTCCCTCGCGGAGCTCCTCGCCCACCATCACGTGACGTCCTGGGGCCCGCGGCTCTTCGGCACCCCGGAGCACGCCGCGCGGCTCGAACTCCGGGCCGCGCGCGGGCGGTGGCTCTGGGCGGGGCGCACCGACGCGCCGGAGAGCCCGGACGGCAGCGGCCTGTGGCTCGCGCCGCACGGCAGGAAGTACGTGCTGAACGGAGTACGCGCGCTGGCCGCCGGCGCGAGCACGGCCGACCGGTTCCTCCTCTCGGCCCACCGGCTCGACACGGGAGAGCCGGTGGTCGTCGCGGTGGACCCGGCGCGGACGACCGTGACCCCCGACGCGCCGGAGGAGCGGCTCGGGCAGCGGCTCACCGGCGCGGCCACCGTCGGCTGCGACGACGTACCGGTGACGGCCGCTCAGATCCTGGGCACGGTCCCGGGGGACGAGCACACCGTCCTCCCGTACACCGCGCTCGCCCCGCTCGCGCTCCGCCTGATCCTGCTCCACGTGGGCCTGGGCAACGCCGAGGGCGCGCTGGCGGAGGCCCGTGACGTGAGCCGGGTGTCGCCGGGCGTCCATCCGTTCACCGACACCGGCAGCGGCGAGTACGCCGCGGCGCCCGGCGAGGACCCGTATCTGCTCCTCGCCTACGGCGAGCTGGCGACCGCGGCGCACAGCGCTTCATCGGTCGTCGACCGCGCCACGGACGCGATGGCGCAGGGGCTGCTGACGGGTCCCGCGCTCGGGCCGGACGAGCGCGCCGAGATCGCGTTCCTCGTCTCCGCCGCCGAGGCCGTCACCGCCGACGCGGCGCTGCACATCACCACGCGGATCCTCGAACTCACCGCGGGGGCACCGGGCCTCTCCCCCGCCACCGACCCCGGCTTCGACCGCTTCTGGCGCAACGCCCGTACCCTCACCGCCCGCAGCTCTGCCACGCACCGGCTCCGCGACATCGGCGCCCACTACCTCAACGGCGCCCGGCCGTCCCTCACTCTGCACGCCTGAGCCCACGGGGGCGGCGGAGGCCGGATCGCGCGGCGGTGTTAACGGCCCGCGGCCGTCCGGTGCAGTGCGTCGATGACGTCCTCGTCGGAGACCTGGGTGAAGTCGTCGTACCACTCGCCCACCGCGCGGAAGTCCGGTGGGCGGCTGAGGCAGAGCACGTCGTCGGCCTCCCGCGCCAGCGCGGCGGCCGTGGTCGGGGAGGCGACCGGTACGGCGAGGAGGACGATGGCGGGGCCGTGGCGGCGGAGGGCGCGCAGGGCGGCCCGGGCCGTCATGCCGGTGGCCAGGCCGTCGTCGACGAGGACGACCGTACGGCCGGTCAGCTCGGGCGGGGGGCGCCGGCCGCGATAAAGGCCCTCGCGGCGGCGCAGTTCGGTGCGCTCGCGGGCGACGTCGGCCGCGAGCCCCTCCTCGGTGAGGCCGAGGAACTCCAGGGCGCGGGCGTCGAAGAGCGGCCGGTCCTCGCCGGCGAGGGCGCCGATGGCCAGTTCCGGCTGGCCGGGGGCGCCGATCTTGCGGGCGACGAGGACGTCCAGCGGCGCGCCCAGGTCGCGGGCGATCTCGGCGGCCACCGGAACGCCGCCGCGCGGCAGTGCCAGGACGACGGGTCCGTCGGGCGGGTGCCCGCCGATCAGGTCGGGCCGGGTCGCCTCGAGGTGTTCCCGTACCCGCCGCGCGAGCTGCCGGCCGGCGTCTCTGCGGTCCGTGAAACGCATCACCGGGGGCCGCCCTCACGGTGCGGCGGCTTCCCCGGCGCGAAGAACCAGTCACGAGCCGCGATCGCTACTTGGTCCAGGGCGCCGGACTCGGGGAAGAGGTGGGTGGCGCCGGGGATCACGTGGAGTGCGCAGCGGGCCGGCAGCCGGTCGGCGGCCTGCCGGTTCAGCTCCAGTACCTCCGTGTCGCGGCCGCCCACGATCAGCAGGACGGGGGCGCGTACCCGGCTCAGCGCGTCACCGGCGAGGTCGGGTCGCCCGCCGCGGGAGACGACGGAGCTCACCTGATCGGCGCGTTCGGCGGCGGCCACCAGCGCGGCGGCGGAGCCGGTACTGGCGCCGAAGAGGTGCGGGCGCAGCCCCGCGGTGGCCGGATGCGTGCGGAGCAGGTCGACGGCCGCCACGACCCGTTCGCCGAGCAGGCCGATGTCGAAGCGGTGCTCCCGGGTCACCTCGTCGACCCGGTCCTCGTCCTCGGTCAGCAGGTCCAGCAGAAGGGTGGCGAGGTCGTTGGCGTGCAGGTACTCGGCGACCCCGCGGTTGCGCGGGCTGTGCCGGGAGCTGCCGCTGCCGTGCGCGAAGACGACCACGCCGCTGGGGTGCTCGGGGACGCGCAGGTCGCCCGCCAGGGAGACGTCACCGGCCGGTACGGACACTGTTTCGTCGAAGGTCATCGGACTCGCTCCCGCTCTGTTCGCCGGCGGTATGTCGCTCACCGATACGGGTAACCCCGCACGCAAGATCGTACTCTTCCGCGCAAAGCGGGCAAAGGTGGCTGCGGCGGGCCGGGGGCGCACGGGGCCTTGTCAGCTTCGTTGGTATGGACCACTCTGGCTGCCGACCGACGCCGATCATGCCGATGGATGCCGAGGTGTGCCATGAACGACCGATCGTCAGCGCGCGGACCCTCCGGGCGGCTCGGCCGCCGCGGCTTCCTCGGCGCGCTGGCCGCGGGCGCCTCGGCCGCCGGCCTGGCGACCGCGGGCGCGGCACCGGCCACCGCTGCGGGGCGCGACGGGCACCGGGGACCCAAGGGACTGCGGCCGCTGTTCCTGGGGACCTACACCTCGATGCCGGGCGGCGGCAGCGGCATCGGGCTGGCGGCGTACGACCCGGCGACGGGCCGGATCACCGGCAACGGCGAGCTCCCCGGCGTCGCCGACCCGTCCTTCCTCACCCTCTCCCCCGACGGCGGGACGCTGTACGCGGTCGACGAGAGCACGGACGGCGCTGTCACCGCCGTGGCGCTCGCCGCCGACGGCGCGCACCGCGTGCTGGGCAGCCGGCCGACGGGCGGCGCCGGCCCCTGCCACCTCTCCGTCCACCCCTCCGGCCGCTGGCTGCTGAGCGCCAACTACACCTCCGGCAGCGTCGCCGTGCACCCCGTCGACCCCGCGACGGGCGCCCTCGGCGAACGCACCGACCTGGTGCCGCACTCCGCGCCGCCGCCGGGCCCCGGCCAGGACGGCCCGCACGCGCACCAGATCGTCACCACGCCCGACGGCGGTCACGTCCTCGCCGTGGACCTGGGCACCGACACGGTCTACACGTACCGCCTGGACGCGTCGGCCGGCACCCTCCACCAGGTGTCGACGGCGGCGCTGCGCCCCGGAGCGGGCCCGCGCCACCTGACCTTCCACCCCGGGGGCCGGTACGCCTATCTCGCCAACGAGGTCGACAACACGGCGGTGGTCTGTGCGTACGACCCCGCCACCGGCCGGCTCACGCCCGGCGCCCCGCAGTCCACCGGGACCGGGCCCGGCACCAGCTACCCGGCGCAATTCCTGGTGACCCCCGACGGGCGGTTCGCGTACCTCGCCAACCGCGGCCACAACAGCCTGACCCGGTACGCCGTGGAGGAGGACGGCGCCCGGCTGCGGCTGCTGGACACCGTGCCGGTGGGCGGCGACTTCCCGCGGCACATCACGTTCTCGCCGGACCACCGGCTGCTGTTCGCGGGGAATCAGCGGTCGAACACGGTCACCGTCTTCGCCGTCGACCCGGACTCGGGAGACCTGCGGCCCACCGGGACGCCGTTCGAGGCACCGATGCCGGTGTGCGTGCTGCCGCTGCCGTGACGAGCGCCGGGCGGCTCTCCCGTGAGAACCGCCCGGCGCCCCTGCCCTCAGCTGCTCAGCCGGCTGCCCAGCAGCTGCTTGCCCAGCTCGGCGCCCTTGCGGCTGTCGGCCTGGGCCTTGCGGAACAGCTCCGCCAGCTCGGTGTCCTTCTCCCGCTCCGCGTCCTGGATGTACGACTCCATCCGCAGGGCGTTGTCCAGGCACGTCTGCGTGTACCAGAGCAGGTTGTAGTTCTTGTCCTTCGTCCCGGTGACCTCACCGGACTCGTGCGTGCTGGCCATGTGACCGACCTCCACGTCGTGGACTGGGACGTTGCGGGTGTCCGCCGCCCGACGGCCCAAACGCCGGGCCGCGGACCCGGCCGGTTCCCGTCGGTCCCCGGGGAAGGCGCGTGGAAGCGAGGACCTACGGTCCGGACATACGGGACGAAGGTCCCGCTTGCCGGGGTGGTGCGGGCGGCATCACAGGCTCGGAGCGCCGTTCCGCGTGCTCCGAGGTCCGACCCGTACGACAGAAGGAAGGCACCGCCATGCTCCGGCCTGCGCCGACCTCGCCCGCCCACCTCGCTCCCCCGGTCACCCCGGCTCTCCTCGCGGATCTCGCGGTGGCCGCCTGCACCGCACGCGCCCGGCTGCCGCGCATCCCCGACATGACCGCGCCGCACGACGCCGACAGCACCGCCGAGCTGCGCTCCATAGAAGCGCTGCGCCCCACGTTCGCAGCCCTCGCGGAGGCCGCCGACGGCCGCGCCCCGGACCGCGGACTCCGCGCCGAACTGGGCAGGCTCGGCGGCCACGCCGCGGACGGGACCGCCGCCCACCGGGGCGAGCTGTGGTCCGTCGGGCTGCTCGTGGCGGGCGCGGCGGCCACCGGCTGCCGGTCGGCGTACACGGCCTGCGCGGCGGCGGCGACGCTGGCCCGGCTGCCGTACGACGGCACGCCCGGCCCCGCCGACACACCGGGCGGCCGGGCCCGGCTGCACTTCCACGTGCCCGGCGCGACCGGCCAGGCCCACTCCGGTTTCCCGCACGTACGGCGGGTCGCGCTGCCCGCGCTGCGCGAGTCCCGGGCGCACGGCAGGCCCGAGACCGCCGCGCGGATGGACGCGCTGCTGACCTTGATGGCGACGCTGGACGACACCTCGCTGCTGCACGAGGGCGGGCCCGCTGCGCTGCTCTCGGTGCAGATGGACGCCCGGGACGTGGTGCGGGCCGGCGGTTACGACAGCCCCGGGGGCCGCGCCGCACTGGACCGGCTGCACGCCCGGATGCGCGACTCCGGGCTGACACCCCGCGGCAGCCACGCGGTGCTGTCCGCCGCCCTCTTCCTGGACTTCACGTTCGGCCCGGAGAGCCCGGCACCGGGCGCATAAAAGCCGGCGGGGCAGGCCCTCCCGAGGCTCCTGGCCTGCCTCGCCCTACTCTTTTCCGCCCCCTCACCCCTCCGCGTAGCGCCGGAGCAGGGCGCTCAGCTCCGCCTCGAACCCGCCGTATCTGGCGCGGAGTTCCGCTCCCGGCCAGTCCTCGGGGAGCAGTGGGTCCGGGAGGAGGGGGTCGGTGAGGAGGTGGCGGAGGATCGCAGCGGAGACGGTGAAACGGCCGGCCGGGCCGGCGGCCTCGTCGAGGGCCGTGAGGAGGGCACGGGCCCGTGCCGCCCAGCCGGTCAGGTCCCACAGGCGGCCGGCGAGGGCGCGCGGGTCGCCGTCCGGCGTCCCGGTCAGCCAGGTGCACTGCGCGGTGGCGACTGCGGGGCGCGGCCGGTCGAGGTTGGCGGGGCGCAGCCAGCTGCCCTCGCGCAGTTCGCCGAGGCGCAGGGCCGCCATCGCCTGGCGGAGCGCGGCACGCTCCGTGGCGGTCCGCGGCTCGACGCCGCTGACCAGGGCGATCTCCCACTCCCCCGACCAGGGCACGGTGCGCGGCGTGCGGCTCTCGTCCTGCCGGGCCTGACGGTCCAGGAGCCGTGCGGTGAGTCCGTAGGCGCCGTCGCGCTGCCGCAGGTCTCCGGCCGCGACCATCCGGGAGAGGGCGACCCGGACGGTGCCCTCGGCTATGCCGAACAGCTCGCCGACCCGGACCAGGGCGCGGGCGGGCAGCCGGGGCGGGTGGTGACCGAGGAGGGTGCTGAGCACGACGGAGCGTGCGGTGAGCGGCCGCAGACCGAGGCGTGGTTCCATGACAGGCATCATTACAGCCTTCCGCCACATACACGAAAACTGTAACGTCGGCCCTATGACGGTCACCCATGAAGTCGTGAATCAGGCCCCGCCGCTCACCGGATTCAGTGCGGCGGACGACCCGGCCCTGCTGGAGGCGCTGCGCCGCGAGGACGCCGGGTGGGGCGAGCGCGAGGTGCAGGTGCTGGGCGCGCTGGCCGGCTCGGAGGAGGTCCAGGAGCTGGCCCGGATGGCGGAGGAGCAGCCGCCGAAGCTGCACACCCACGACCGGTACGGCCACCGGGTGGACGAGGTGGAGTTCCACCCGGCCTGGCATCAGCTGATGACCGTGGCGGTGGAGCAGGGGCTGCACGCGGCGCCGTGGGCGGAGAACCGGCCGGGCGGCCATCTGGTCCGCGCCGCCAAGTTCTACGTGTGGTCGCAGGCCGAGCCGGGGCACGGCTGCCCGATCTCCATGACGTACGCGGCGGTCCCGGCGCTGCGCGCGTCGCCCGAGCTGGCCGCCGAGTACGAGCCGCTGCTCGCGGCCCGTACGTACGACTTCGGGCTGCGGCCGCCGCTGGGCAAGAGCGGGCTGATCGCCGGTATGTCGATGACGGAGAAGCAGGGCGGCTCGGACGTCCGGGCCAACACGACGCGGGCGGTGCCGGCGGGCGACGGCACGTACCGGATCACCGGCCACAAGTGGTTCACCTCCGCGCCGATGAGCGACGTCTTCCTGACGCTGGCGCAGACCGAGGAGGGGCTGACCTGCTTCCTGCTCCCGCGCGTGCTGCCCGACGGCAGCCGCAACCGCTTCCACCTGATGCGGCTCAAGGACAAGCTCGGCAACCGCTCCAACGCCTCCTCCGAGGTCGAGTACGACGAGGCGGTGGCCTGGCCGGTGGGCGAGCCGGGGCGCGGCGTGCGGACCATCGTGGAGATGGTCAACATGACCCGGCTGGACTGCGTGCTGGGATCGGCGGCGGGGATGCGGGCCGGGCTGCGGCAGGCACTGCACCACACCGCACACCGGCGCGCCTTCGGCCGCGAGCTGGCGGACCAGCCGCTGATGCGCGCGGTGCTGGCGGACCTCGCGGTCGAGTCGGAGGCGGCGACCACGCTGGGCATGCGGCTGGCGGCCGCGGTGGACCGGTCGCAGGCCGGGGAGGCCGCGGAGGGGGCGCTGCGCCGCCTCGCGCTGGCGGCCGGCAAGTACTGGGTCTGCAAGCGGGGCGCGACGCACGCGGCGGAGGCGCTGGAGTGCCTGGGCGGCAACGGGTACGTCGAGGAGTCCGGGATGCCCCGGCTGTACCGGGAGGCCCCGCTGCTCTCCATCTGGGAGGGCTCCGGCAATGTCGCGGCGCTGGACGTGCTGCGCGCGCTGGCCAAGGAACCGGCGGCGCTGGACGCGTACTTCGCCGAGGTGGAGGGGGCGGCGGGGGCCGATCCCCGGCTGGACGCGGCGGTGGCGCGGCTGAAGGCGATGCTGCCCGAACTGGCCGATCCGGAGCGGGCGCAGCTGCTGGCCCGTACGCTCGCGGAGCGGCTGACGCTGGTCCTGCAGGGTTCGCTGCTCGTCCGGCACAGCCACCCGGCGGTCGCGGACGCCTTCTGCGCCTCACGGCTGGACGGCGACTGGGGCAACGCCTTCGGCACCCTGCCGGCCGGCGTGGACCTGGGCGCGATCCTGGCCCGTGCCCGCAGCAAGTCGCCCGACGAGGCGCGCTGATGAGCACGGTACGGGTCGAGCGGCAGGGACCGGTCACCACGGTCGTGCTGCATCGGCCCGTGGTCAGGAACGCCGTCGACCGTGCGACCGCACGGCAACTTGCCGACGCCTTCCGGGAGTTCGAGCGCGACGACGACGCCTCGGTGGCGGTGCTGTGGGGCGAGGGCGGCACGTTCTGCGCGGGCGCCGACCTCAAGGCGATCGGCACGCCGCGTGGCAACAGGGTCGAGCCGGACGGCGACGGGCCGATGGGGCCGACCCGGCTGCGGCTGTCCAAGCCGGTGATTGCGGCGGTCAGCGGGTACGCGGTGGCGGGCGGCCTGGAGCTGGCGCTCTGGTGCGACCTGCGGGTGGCCGAGGAGGACGCGGTCTTCGGGGTCTACTGCCGCCGCTGGGGCGTGCCGCTGATCGACGGCGGCACGGTCCGGCTGCCGCGGCTGATCGGCGAGAGCCGGGCGATGGACCTGATCCTCACCGGCCGCCCGGTGCCGGCCGCCGAAGCGCTGGACATCGGGCTGGCCAACCGGGTGGTGCCGAAGGGCCGGGCCAGGGCCGAGGCCGAGGCGCTGGCGGCGGAGATCGCCCGGTTCCCGCAGGGCTGCCTGCGGGGCGACCGGGCATCGGTGCGCGAGCAGGCAGGGCGCACCGAGGAGGACGCGATGGACATCGAACTCCGATACGGACAGGAGTCGTTGGCGCAGGCGGCGGAGGGCGCGGCGCGGTTCGCCGCGGGTGCGGGGCGGCACGGAGCGAAGGAGGCCTGAGCCACCCCACGGGGCACACGACACCACCCCCGTCTTGAACGTGTTCAAGAAAGCGCGTACGGTCTGCCGTGCACGCAACTTGAACACGTTCAAGAGTACGGGGGAAGCATGGATGCGCTCGTCCGCCTCATCGTCGCACTGGGCATGCTGGTGGTGATACCGACGGGGCTCACGCTGGTCGACGAGCCCGGCGCGGCGCGGCTGCGGAGGATCTGGTGGCTGCCCGCTACGCTCGGCGCGGTGAGCCTGTGGCTGTCCCGCGGTCCCGCCGCCACCGCACTCGCCGCCTGCTACGCCGCGGCCACCCTCGCCCTCGCCCTGCTCGCGCCCCGGCGACTGCTGCGCACCCGGTCGCTCGCACCGCGCGAGATCGCCGTACTCACCGCGCTGGCCACCCCGGCGGTCGCCGGCCTGGCACTGACCGCCGAGCGGCAGGGCACCGAGCTGTTCGGCTTCTCCCTGCGCATGCTGTCGCTGACCGTGCCGCACTTCCACTTCGCGGGGTTCGCCGCCGCGCTGGTGGCGGGGCTGGCCTGCCGGGCCGCCGACACCGCGGCCGCCCGGTGCGCCGCACTCGGCGTCCCCGCCGGCACGCTTCTCGTACTGGCCGGGTACTTCACCGGCGAGTGGGTGGAGTTCGCGGGCGCCGCGGTGCTCAGCTGCGGGATGTGGCTGGTGGGCCTGGCCACCCTGCGCGGCGCGCGCACCACCGCCGACCGCACCACCCGCACCCTGCTCGCCGTGTCGGCCGCGACGCTCGCGGCGACCATGCTCCTGGCGCTCAGCTGGGCGCTGGGCGAGGCGAGCGGCCTGCCCCACCCGACCCTGACCTGGATGGCGGCGACCCACGGCGTGGGCAACGCGCTGGGCTTCGCCCTGTGCGCCCTGCTCGCCGCGCGCCGCCTGCAGCACGCAGCCCTTCCCGCCACCCGTACCGAGGAGCGTTCATGACCGCCGCACTCAGCTACCCCGAACACGGCGCCACCCAGCACGGCCCGCTGCCCGCCGGGTACCACCACCTGCGGGTGGAGGTCCTCGTCGGCCACGGCCGGGAGGTAATCGAAAGGGCGGGCGAGGCGATCACGACCTTCCGGATGCACCGGGCTGCCGGCGTCCGCATCCGGGCGGGCGCGGCGAGCGCCGACCCGGGCGTCCCGGTGGAGGCCGGGCTCGGCATCGGCCCGCTGCGCATCGCCGCGCCCTGCCGGGTGGTGTGGAGCACGTACGACAGCGACCGCATCGGCTTCGGTTACGGGACAGTCGACGGGCACCCCGAGCGAGGCGAGGAGTCCTTCGTCGCTGAGCTGCGCCCCGACGGCTCCGTGTGGTTCACCGTCACCGCCTTCAGCCTGCCGGCGCGGTGGTACACCCGGCTGGCGGGGCCGCTGGTGCCGGTTTTCCAGCGGGCCTACGCGCGGCACTGCGGACGCACCCTGCGACGGCTCGTCGGCCCCAGTACGTCCACTCCATGTTCATGACATCTTCACCAACTGACCAGTAGGTCATGAGACAACTCCTGGCATGTGTGAGCTGATTCCGCCGCAGGCGGACATGACCGAGGACCGGTGGCTGCGGAGCGGCACCGTCCCCGGCGGGGACCCGACCAGCCCCGCCGACACCCGCCCCGCTCCCCTGCTGAACCGGCGCACGCTCCTCGGCGGCGCCGTCGCCGGTGCCGCGCTCGCCGCGCTGCCCTACGGTGCCGTCGGCAACGCAACGGCCCGGGACCGGGCGGCGGACGGGAAGTACCCCTTCCCCACCACGGCCGACAGCAACGGGGAGTTCGCCGTGCTGGTGACCGGCGACGCCGGGACCGGCGAGGAGGGGCAGTACGCGGTAGCAGCGGCCGCCCGCGACCTGATGCGCACCGAACGGATCGGGCTGGCCGTCGGGCTGGGCGACAACATCTACGAGAACGGGCCGGAATCCGCCCACGACTCCGAGTTCCAGGACAAGTTCGAGAAGCCCAACACCGGCATGGACGTGCCATGGCTGATGATCCTGGGCAACCACGACTGCTCGGGGCTGATACCCGGCAGCGGCGGCGATCCCTCGCGCGGGGACCGGGAGGTGGCCTACGCGACGACCTCGAAGCGGTGGTACATGCCCAGCCGCTACTACAGCGTGGCGCTGCCCGCCGGTTCGGGCACCGAGGGCTCCGCGGGCGGCGACCCGCTCGTGGAGTTCTTCGCCCTGGACACCACCCCCGTCTCCTCCTACGTCGTCCAGACCGATCCCTACTTCCACTGGGACGGCCGCTACATGCGCGAGCAGCGGGCCTGGCTGGAGGGCGCGCTGAAGGCGTCGCGGGCGCGCTGGAAGATCGTGCTTGGCCACCACCCGTACCTCAACAACGGCAAGCACGGCAGCGCCGGTTCCTACGACGGCTTCACCATCGGGCACTACACCAGCGGCATCCACCTCAAGGAACTGTACGAGGAGGTGGTGTGCGGCCGCGCCGACCTGATCCTGTCCGGCCACGACCACACCCTGCAGATCCTGGAGCCGTCCGCGCGCACCGGCGGCACGCGCCAGGTCGTCTGCGGCGCCGCGTCCAAGACCGGCGACGGAAAGGCCCATTTCGGCAATCCGGCGGCGTGGCAGGACTTCGCGAGCCACGGCTTCATGGTCCTGAAGGTCTCCGCGAAGGGCCTGACGATCGACGCGTACACGGTGGACGTGGCCACCCGTACGGCGAAGCTGGCGCACCGCACGCGGACCGGCACGCCGGTGCACGCGCCGGCCGCCGTGGGGAGCTGAGCCGGCTCACCGTACGGGGATCACCGCCGTCGGGCAGTGCCCGTGCAGCAGGACCGCGTTGGCGACGGAGCCCATCAGGCCACCCTCGCGCAGCCGGCGGCGGTGCCGGCCGACCACCACCAGGTCGGCGGCGCGGGACGCGGCGACCAGCCGGCCCGCCACGTCGCCCTGCGCGACCACCTGGTCCACCGCCACCTTGGGGTAGTGGCGCTCGGTGAAGGGACGCAGCCGCTCGTCCTGGCGGGCGCCGGCATGGGCCTCCTTCTCGCCCGAGGTGCGGTGGCCGGGCGGCAGGCTCTCGGGGTCCACGAGCAGGGGGTACGGGCTCGGGTAAGCGGTGACCACCCGCAGCTCGGCGGACCTGCGCTCGGCCGCGGCGAAGGCGAAGTCCAGCGCCTCGTCGGAGGTCTCCTCGGGGTGCAGACCGAGCACTACCCGGCCCTGCGTCCCGGCGCCCGGGTCGGCGCGCCGCTCGTCGGGCACGACCACGACCGGGCAGGCGGCCCGCATGGCGGCGGCGCGGCCCGCCGAGCCGAGCAGCAGGCTGGTGAAGCCGCCGCGGCCGCGCGAGCCGAGGACCAGCAGCCGGGCCTGCGCGCTCAGCCGGATCAGCGTCGAGGTGGACGCGCCGTGCGCGGCGAGATACCGGGTCTCCGGAACGTCGGCGCGGTCGGCCAGATGCTCCTGGGCCTCACGCAGCACGGGATCGGCAGGGTCGGGGGCCGGGTGCGGATGGGCGTCGCCCAGCGCGCGCGGCATGGGGGTGATGGGCCAGACGTGCACCACGTGCAGCCGGGCCCCGGTGAGCCGGGCCGCCTCGGCCGCCCAGTCCAGCGCCCGGAGGCTGTTCGGCGAGCCGTCGACGCCGGCGATGACGGGCAGGGTGCTGTTCACGGTCTCCTCGATCCGTCGGTCGGGCACCGTCTCCGGTACCCCGATGTCCTGGGGCCTGTCGTGGGCGGTGGGGCGCGGGCACGCGGGGTGACGGCGCCGCGCACGGTCCGGGACACCCCGCCGTCCTCGGTTCTCATCCCTACCCGATATGACCGTAAGATCACGATATGGAGCGGAGCTGGGACGGGCCCGAGGCGGCGGACGGTGCGCGGGAGCCGCGCCGGAGCCGCCGCAGCCTTCTCGGGACCGGCCGGGAACGGCCCCACCGGCCGGGCATCGCCCTGCCGGACCTGCTCGCGCTCAACCGGATGGGCTCCTTCGACTGGAACCTGGACAGCGGCGCCTTCGACCTGGACCCGGGCGGCCTGGCCGTCTTCGACCTGCGCCCGGAGGAGTTCGACGGGACACGGCTCTCGCTGCTCCCCCGCGTGCCGCAGGAGGAGGGCTACCGGCTGGACAGCATCATCGTGCAGGCGATCCAGCAGGGCCGTGGGTCCTGCGCCGCGTACTTCCGCATCCGCTGCCGGGACGGCACGCCGCGCTGGACGCACGCCCAGGGCCGGATCCTGCGCAACGGCAGCGGACGGCCGTACCGGATGGCCGGGATCGTCCGCGAGGCCACCGCCGAGCTGGCCGACTCCGCGCTGCTGAACATCTCCGACGAGGAGCGCGAGCGGCAGACCAGGCTGGTGCAGTGGACCACCGCCGCACTGTCGCGGGCACTGTCGGTCGAGGACGTCACCGATGTGCTCACCGCGCCCGGCGGCCCGCTGCGGCTGGGCGCCGACGCGCTGGTCCTCGGCCTGGTCGAGAACGGCGTGTTCGACGTCATCGCGGCCACCCCGCCGCTGGACGACGTGCCGGAGCTGCTGCACATGCCGCTGGACCGGACGCTGCCGCTGTCCGACGCGGCCCTCACCCGGGAGCCGTCCTACGTCGCCTCCCACGAGGAGCTGTTGCAGCGCTACCCGCGGCTCCGCCCGTACGTGCGGCACATCAGCATCCGCAGCGCCGCCTTCCTGCCGCTGGTCGCGCAGGACAAGGTGATCGGCGCGCTCGCGCTGGTCAACACCGAGGCCAAGGTCTACACGGCGGAGGACCGCAACCTGGCGCTGGCGCTGGCCGGCGTCATCGCGCAGTCCCTCCAGCGGGCCACCCTCTTCGACCAGGAGCGGGAGATCGCGACCGGACTGCAGGCCTCGATGCTGCCGCGCCGGATCCCCGCCATCACCGGCGGCGACGTCGCGGTCCGCTACCACGCGGCGCGCACCGGCCGGGACGTCGGCGGCGACTGGTACGACGTCGTACCGCTGCCGCAGGGCCGTACGGGGGTGGTGATCGGCGACGTGCAGGGGCACGATACGCACGCGGCGGCCGTCATGGGCCAGCTGCGGATCGCGCTGCGCGCCTTCGCCGGTGAGGGCCATCCGCCGCAGACGGTGCTGGGGCGGGCCTCCCGCTTCCTGGCCGAGCTGGAGACCGAACGGTTCGCGACGTGCACGTACGTCCAGGCGGATCTCGCCTCGGGGGTGCTGCACGTGGCGCGGGCCGGGCACCTGGAGCCGCTGCTCGTGGACGCGGAGCGGCACGTGCACTGGCCGACCGTGCGCGGCGGGCTGCCGCTGGGGCTCGCCACCGTCTTCGGCGAGGACCACTACCCGGAGACGCAGCTGTCCCTGGAGCCGGGCTCCACGCTGCTGCTGTGCACCGACGGCCTGGTCGAGCAGCCGGGCTCGGACATCCTGGCGGGGCTCGACGCGCTGACCGGCGCCGTGCGGGACGGGCCCGGCGAGCTGGACGAGCTGGCCGACCACCTCTCGGACCTGCTGTGGGAGCGGCCCGGATCGCCGGACGACATGGCGCTGTTGCTGCTGCGGCGACTCGCCGATCCGGGCGGCCCGGCGACCCCGCGCATCCGGCTCCACGTCCACCAGGCCGACCCCACGGGCCCGGCCGAGGTCCGCGCCGAGCTGCGGCGGATGCTGGACCAGTGGCGGGCGGGTGAGGTGGCGGCCGACCTCGAACTGGTGGCCACCGAGCTGATCACCAACGCGCTGCGGCACACCGACAGCGGGGCGCTGGTCTCGCTGGAGCTGCGTTCCGGCCCGCCGGACCGGGTGCGGCTGGAGGTCGAGGACCGGTCCAGCCGCTGGCCGCGGCGGCGCAGCCCGGGCGAGACCGCGACCACCGGCCGCGGCCTGCTGCTGGTCGAGGCGCTGTCGGACCGGTGGGGCGCGGAGGCCCGGGGCGCGGGCAAGGCGCTGTGGTGCGAGTTCACCGTACCCGGCCCCGAGGGCCCGTGATCCGTGCCCGGCCCCGAGCGCCCCTGAGGTGGCGGTCATCCAGGGCTCAGCCCTTGGCGCCGTACCAGACCGTGGTGATGTTGCAGAACTCCCGGATGCCGTGGTCGCCGAGCTCCCGGCCGTAGCCGGAGCGCTTGGCGCCGCCGAACGGCATGCCCGGGTGCGAGGCGGTCATCCCGTTGAAGAAGACGCCGCCCGCCTGGATGTCGCGCACCAGCCGGTCCTGTTCGGCCGGGTCCTCGGTCCAGGCGTTGGAACTGAGGCCGAAGGGCGTGTCGTTGGCGATGGCGATCGCCTCGTCCAGGTCCGCGGCCCGGAAGAGCGTGGCGACCGGGCCGAACGCCTCCTCGTAGTAGATCTTCATGTCCTTGGTGATGCCGGTGAGCACGGTCGGCCGGTAGAACCAGCCCTGGTCCATGCCCTCGGGCCGGCCGCCGCCGCACAGCACCGAGGCGCCGTGCATCGTGGCGTCGTCGACCAGCTGCTCCAGGTCGGCGCGGCCCTGCTCGCTGGAGAGCGGGCCGACATCGGTCCCGTCCGCCATCGGGTCGCCGACCTCCAGCGCCGCCATCTTCTCGGCGAAGAGAGCGGCGAACTCGTCGTAGACGTCGGTGTGGACGATGAAGCGCTTGGCGGCGATGCAGGACTGGCCGTTGTTCTGCACCCGGGCGGTGACGGCGGTGGCCGCCGCCTTCTCCAGGTCGGCCGAGGGCAGCACGATGTACGGGTCGCTGCCGCCCAGTTCGAGCACCGTCTTCTTGATCTCGTCGGCGGCGATGGCGGCGACGGAGCGGCCGGCGGGCTCACTGCCGGTCAGCGTCGCGGCGGCCACCCGGGGGTCGCGCAGGATCATCTCGACCGAGCCGGACCCGATGAGCAGCGTCTGGAAGACGCCTTCGGGGAAGCCCGCGCGGCGGAAGAGCTCTTCGATGTACAGCGCGGTCTGCGGGACGTTCGAGGCGTGCTTGAGCAGGCCGACGTTGCCCGCCATCAGCGCGGGCGCGGCGAAGCGGATCACCTGCCAGAGCGGGAAGTTCCACGGCATCACCGCGAGCACCGGGCCCAGCGGGCGGTAGCGCACGTAGGCGCGGGCCGCGCCGGAGTCCTTGATGTCCGCGGCCCGCGGGTGCTCGTCGGCGAGCAGCGCCTCGGCGTGGTCGGCGTACCAGCGCATGGTCTTCACGCACTTGGCGGCCTCCGCACGGGCCTGGGCCAGCGGCTTGCCCATCTCGGTGGTCATGGTGCGGGCGACGTCGTCGGCGTCGGCCTCCAGCAGGTCGGCCGCCTTGCGCAGCAGGGTGGCGCGCCGGTCGAAGCGGGTGGTGCGGTACTCCTGCCAGGCCTGGTCGGCGCGGACCAGGCGGTCCTCGATCTCGCCTTCGTTGAGCGCGTCGTACGTCTTGAGGGTCTCGCCGGTGGCCGGATTCACCGTGGCGATGGCCATGGGAAGCACCTCTCCTTCTGTCTTTCCGGTGGTGCGGGCGCGGGTGCGGGCGGCCACAGGGCCGTACGGGGGTGCGTACGGCCGCGGGGGCCGTACGCACGGGTTCCCGTTACGGCCGGGTCAATCCCGCCGGGTCAGCCCAGCGGGCTCGGCTGCGGCGACGGCTCCGGTACCGGGTCGGGGCTCGGGCCGGGCGGCCGCGGCACCGGGGACGGTTCGGGGGTGGGCGGTACGGGATCGGGCGGGCCGGGCACGGGGTCCGGGACCGGTCCCGGACCCGGGTTGGGCGGTGTCGGGCCGCCGGGGTCGTGAGCGCGCGCGAGGTGCGGCTGCCGTTCCACGGAAGACCTCCTGGATCTCACGGTGCGGTGCGTACCGCGGGTGATCCGCCCGCGGTAGGTGGTTCTCCTCGCCCCCGTACCCGAGTCTGGCCCGGCTATCGCTGCGGCGCGCGGCGGAATCGAATGGGCGGCGGGCGCGGAAAGACCCGTGCGCGGGGGCGCGGGCGGGGCGGCCGCGCCCTACAGTGCCGTCATGAAGCCTTCGTTCCTGGCACTGGCGGCCGGTGCGGCCGCGCTCGCGCTGGCCGCCACGGCCGGCTCAGGACCGGCCGCCGCGGCTCCCGGGCCCCCGGCGGCGGAGCGGACCGGGGTGCCGCTGCCCGCCCGGATGGCGGACACCGGCGGCGGCAGTCAGCTGATCACGGCGGTGGCGCCGAAGACGTCCGCCACCCACGGCCGGCTGGTCTGGTGGGAGAAGCGGCACGGCCACTGGGAGCGGGCGGGCTCGGCGCCGGCCCGGTTCGGCGCGAAGGGCATGACCGAGGGCAGCACCCGCGAGCAGGGCACGAACACTACTCCCACGGGCCTGTACGACCTGCCCTACGGCTTCGGGATCAGCGCGGCCCCGCCCGGTACCAAGGTCGACTACCGCCCGGTGCACGACGACTCCTGGTGGTGCGAGGACAACGCATCCACCGCGTACAACCGCTGGGCCGAGCCGCTCCCCGCCGACTGCGCGGCGAAGGAGTCGGAGCGGCTGGCGGACTACCCGACGCAGTACGACCGGGCGCTGGTCATCGGCTTCAACTACGACGAGCCGGTGCGCGGCCGGGGCGCCGGGATCTTCCTGCACGTGAACGGGAAGGGTGCGACGGCGGGCTGCGTCTCGGTGCCGGCCGACGCCATGGCCCGCATCGTGGCCTGGGCGGATCCGGACCGGCGGCCGCACATCGCGATCGGGACGAAGTCCGGGGACACCGCGATCACCCGGTACTGAGCGGCCGCGCGTCGGGCGGGAGGCGGGGCCCGGCGCGTCAGGGCTGCGGGTCCCGGGCGTCGTAGCGGGCGAAGGCGGGGCGGCCCAGGCCGAGCAGCGTCACCACGACGACGCAGGCCAGGCCGCCGCCGACCACGGCCACGGCCGGGGTGGCGAGGTCGGCGGCTGAGCCGGCGAGGAAGTCGCCGAGCCGCGGGCCGCCCGCGACCACGACGATGAAGACGCCCTGGAGCCGGCCGCGCATCTGATCGGGGGTGGCGGCCTGCAGCATCGTGGAGCGGAAGACCATCGAGACGGTGTCGGCGCAGCCCGCGATCGCGAGGAAGACCAGGCCGAGCCAGAGGTTGCGGGTGAGGCCGAAGACGGCGACGGCGGCGCCCCAGGCGGCCACGGAGAGCAGGATCGCCAGGCCGTGCCGCCGGATCACACCGAGCCAGCCGGAGAACAGCCCGCCCAGGACGGCGCCGACGGCGGGCGCGGCGACCAGCAGCCCGACGGTCTTGGCGTCGCCGCCGAACCAGAGCGCGGCGACGGCCGGGAAGAGGGCGCGCGGCTGGGCCAGCACCATCGCTGCCATGTCGGCGAAGAAGGTCATCCGCAGGTTGGGGCGGGTGGCCAGGAACCGCAGGCCGTCCAGGACGGAGGCCCGCTTCGGCCGGGTGCCGTCCGGGCCCGCCTCGTGGTCCGGGCGCATCGAAGGCAGCCGCCACATGGCGTACAGGGAGGCGGTGAAGGCGACGACGTCGATGAGGTACGCGGCCTGGTAGCCCCACCAGCCGACGATGAGACCGCCCAGCATCGGGCCGCCCATCAGGCCGAGGTTGCTGGTGAGGGAGTTCAGCGCGTTGGCGGCCGGCAGCTGTTCGGTGGGCAGCAGGCGGGGGATCATCGACGCACGGGCCGGCGAGTTCATCGCGAAACAGACGGCCTGGAGGGCGACGACGGCGTAGAGCAGCCAGACCTGCCGGACGTGGAAGAGGGCGGCGCCGGCCAGCACGACGGACATCGTGGTGGCGCCGAGGGCGCTGAACAGCCCCAGTGTGCGGCGGTCGACGGTGTCGGCGATGGCGCCGCCGTACAGGCCGAAGACGACCAGCGGGACGAGCGAGCAGAGGCCGACCAGCCCGACGGAGAACGTCGAGTGCGTGATGTCGTAGACCTGGAGCGAGACCGCGAGCGCGGTCATCTGCTGCCCCACCCAGGAGACGGTGTTCCCGGTCCACAGGCGGCGGTAGTGGACGGAGGTGCGCAGCGGGGTGAGGTCGGCGAATATGCGCGAGCGCAGGCCGGTGGGAGCGGTCTCAGTGGGCACGCGGCAGTAAAGCACGCGGAGCGCGGCATGTATGTGGCGGGGGCCACCTTCACGCCTTACAGGCTGTAGACGGCAGCCATTCGTCCGTACCACTGCCCGGCCCGGGGCCCTGGCGTCACGGGCACAGGAACTCGCACCACACGCTCTTGCCGTTGCCCCGTGGCGTCACGCCCCAGACGTCCGCCAGCCGGTCGACCAGCAGCAGGCCGCGCCCGTGCACCCGGCTGTCGGCCGGCTCCTCGCGGTGCGGCAGCACGCTGGAGCGGTCGGCGACCTCCAGCCGGAGCCGCCGCTCCCCGTTCCTGGGCAGCACGAGCGAGACCAGGGCGGCCCCGTCGGTGTGCAGCAGCGCGTTGGTGATCAGCTCGTCGGCGACCAGCTCGATCTCCTCGGCACGCGCGTGCGCGCCCCAGCCGCGGACCGCGTCCCGGATCATGTGCCGGGCCTCGGCGAGCGCGTCGGCATCCCCGGGGGCGACCTGCCGGCGGACCGTGCCGTGGTGGTCCGGCGGGGTCGTGCCGCTGCGGCGGAGCAGCAGCAGCGCCATGTCGTCCTCGCCGTCACCGCTGAGGGAGAGCGTGCACAGCAGGTCGGCGAGCTGCTGGACGTCCTGCGGCCCGGTACGCACCGCCCGGGCCAGCCGGGCCATCCCGTCGTCCAGGTCGGCGCCGGGCCGCTCGACCAGGCCGTCGGTGCACAGCACCAGCGTCTCGCCGGGCGCGAGGTGCACGGTGGTGACGGGGTAGTCCAGCTGCCCGAACTCGGCGGACAGGCCGAGCGGCAGCCCGCCGGGCACGGACAGCCGGCGGCAGATCCCCTCGGCGTGCCGGACCAGTGGGTCGACATGGCCGGCCCGGACGATCTGCAGCGCGCCGGTGGTCAGGTCGATGTCGGCGTAGGTGCAGGTGGCGAAGCGTTCGGGGTCCAGTTCGTGCAGGAAGGCGGAGGCGCGGGCCATGACGGTGGCGGGCGCGTGCCCCTCGGCGGCGTACGCGCGCAGCACGATGCGGAGCTGGCCCATGAGGGTGGCGGCCTGGGTGTCGTGCCCCTGAACGTCCCCGATGACGACGGCGACCCTGCCCCCTCCGGAGGGCGGGCCCCCGGGCAGCTGGATGACGTCGTACCAGTCGCCGCCGATGTCCTGGCCCAGCTGCGCCGTGCGGTACCGCACGGCGATGCGGGCGCCGCGGACGCCGGGGATGCGGCGCGGCAGCATGGCGCGCTGGAGCGCCTCGGCGAGGTCGTGCTCCTGGTCGAAGAGCATCGCGCGGGCCAGGCTCTGCGCGATGCTGCTGCCGAGCGCCACGAGGATGCTGCGTTCGTGCGTGCTGAACTCGCACTCCTCCCGGTAGAAGAGGCCGATGACGCCGATGGGGCGGGCCTGCGCGATCAGCGGGAGGTAGGCGGCCGAGCCGATGTTCAGGGGCTGAACGTGCGGCCAGAGCCGCGGGTAGCAGGAGGCGAATTCCGCGCGGGAGCGGACGAAGCGCGGCGTGAGGGTGCGCACGACCTCACTCATCGGGAACTCGTCCGCCACTCGGGTGAACCGGTGCTCCGGGACGAAGCTGCCGGCCTGCCCCTCGGAGACGAGCTGGATGCGGCCGGCCTCCACCAGCCCCAGGATCACGTTCTCCACGCCCAGCCGGCTCAGTCCCTGGTCGTCGCCGAGGACCGCGATGACGTCGCGGACGCTCCGTGCGTGCGCGAGGGCCGCGGTGGTGCGCTCCACGACGGAGGTGTGCCCGCGGCGCCGGTCGCCCGGGGTCACCGGGCTCGCGGTGCGGGAGAGCTCCAGCTCCTGGCGGGCGTCGCGGACGATGCCGACGATGCGGTGCGGCCGTCCGCTGTCGTCCCGGTAGATCGTGCCGTGGGTGTGGATCCAGCGCAGCGTGCCGTCGTGGCGCCGGACGCGGAAATAGGCGCCGTACGACTCGCTGCCGTCCTTGATGGCCTGCGCGACCAGGGAGTCCAGCCGGGCGGCCTCGGCGGGCGGGACCCGGCGGGCGAGCGAGGTGGGGCGGCCGTCGTACTCGTCGGCGCGCAGGTCGAAGATCCGCAGCGCGGCGGCGTCCATGTGCAGCCGGCCGCGCTCCAGGTCCCAGTCGAAGCCGCCCATCCCGTTCAGCGCCAGGATGCGGTCCGGCGGGGCGGGCCACTCCTCCGGCGGCGACACGGGAGGGGACTGCGCGCCCCGTTCGGCCATGTCGTCACTTTCCCACATTTCTACCCCTTACGGGATGTCTGCGGCCCCGGCATGACCCACCGGACACCGAATCTGACTTTCTCATCAGTCAGCCCTCAACACGCGCCTATTTCCCGGCCAGAACCTAGGGTTTTCTCGGGAATCGACGCATCAGGCGTTGCGGTGATCTCATCACGCTGCTACGGTCCCGGACCATGCAGGAAGACCCCGGCACCCGGCTCGCCGACGAGAACGGCGACCTCACGGACCGCGTCAAAAAGGTGATCGACGGCATCGGCTGCAGCCACCGTGAGTTCGCCCGGCGCATCGTGATGGACCCCTCGAAGCTCTCCCGGTCCCTCGGTGGGACCCGCCGCTTCACCATCGCCGAGATCGTCCGCATCGCCGAGATCGGCGGCGTGGACACGGGCTGGCTGCTGGGCTCCCGGGCCGGGACGCCCGCGCCGCCGGAGGACGGGGCGGCACCCGCCCTCCCCGAAGGCGGCCGGCCGCTGCAGATCGTCCGCGAGACGGTGCGCCTGATCGCCGAGCACGGCTTCCATTCCGTACGCGTCGCCGACATCGCGGCGGCCTGCGGGACGAGCACCGCCGCGATCCACTACCACTTCCCCGGCCGGGACGACCTCCTGGAGGCCGCCGTCCGCTGGTGCATGGACGAGGACACCGCGCGCCGCGCGCAGGGCCTGGCCGGAGCCGCCGACGCCCGCGAGGAGATGCTGCACCTCATCGCGCTGCAGACCCCGCGCACGGAACAGCAGCGCCGGCAGTGGCTGGTCTGGCTGGACATGTGGGCCCAGGCGGCCCGCTCCACCGAGGTCGGGCGGCTGCACGACCACTACTACCGGCAGTGGCGGACCACCGTCGCCGACGTCGTGCGGCGCGGCGTCGAGCAGGGCGTCTTCCGCCCCGTCGACGTGGAGTTCACCGCGCTGCGGCTGACCGCGCTGATCGACGGCCTGGCCACCCAGGTACTGGCCACAGCGCCCGGCAGCACCACCCCCGACCAGATGCACGCCGCACTGACCGCCTTCGTGGACGACGAACTGACCGCCTCGTAAGGCACCCCGGACGACCGTCCGCCCACGATCGTGCGCGGGCAGGCGTGGCCGACGCCTGCCCGCGCACCCCCTCTCCTTCCCTGCCGTCACACCTGACGGTTCGTCATACACCCACCCGCAGAAGGGACTCCCGTCATGAACGACGAGGTCATCATCACCTGTGCGCTGACCGGCGCGGGCGACACCGTACGCCGCTCCCCGCACGTCCCCGTGACGCCGGAGCAGATCGCCACGTCCGCCGTGCAGGCGGCCGAAGCGGGCGCCGCCGTGGTGCACATCCACGTCCGCGACCCCGAGACCGGCGACCCCTCGCGCGACCCGAAGCTGTACGCCGAGGTCGTCGAGCGCATCAAGGAGACCGGCACCGACGTCGTCATCAACCTGACCGCCGGCATGGGCGGCGACCTGGTGCTCGACCCCGACCAGCCGCTGGAGAAGGGCGCCCGGCCCGGCACCGACCTGGTCGGCGGCCTGGACCGGCTCCCCCACGTCGAGGATCTGCTCCCCGACATCTGCACCCTGGACTGCGGCTCGCTGAACTTCGGCGACAACCTCTACATCTCCACCCCCGAGATGCTCCGCAAGGGCGCCAAGCGCATCCAGGAGCTGGGCGTCCGCCCCGAGCTGGAGATCTTCGACACCGGCCAGCTGTGGTTCGCCAAGCAGCTGCGCGCCGAGGGTCTGCTCGACGACCCGACCGTCTTCCAGCTGTGCATGGACATCCCGTGGGGCGCCCCGGCCGACCCGGGCGTGCTCCAGTCGATGGTCAACATGCTGCCGGAGAACGCGGAGTGGGCCAGCTTCGCGCTCGGCCGCATGCAGATGCCGTGGGTCGCCCAGTCCATCCTGCTCGGCGGCAACGTCCGCGTCGGCCTGGAGGACAACCTGTACCTCTCCAAGGGCGTGAAGGCCACCAACGCGCAGCTCGTCGAGCGCGCCGTGACCATCACCGAGTCCCTCGGCGCCAAGGTCGCCACCCCCGACCAGGCCCGCGCCCGCATGGGCCTGAAGCCCCGCGCCTGACTCCCGCTCGCCGTACGCCCGTTCCCACCCTCAGGAGACGCCTCCCCATGTCCTCCCCCGCTCCGCTCGCCCCCGAAGACGTAACCAAGGTCGCCTGCATAGGCGCCGGTGTGATCGGCGGCGGCTGGGTCGCCCACTTCCTCGCCCGCGGTTACGACGTGACCGCCTGGGACCCGGCCGACGACGCCGAGGAGAAGCTGCGCCGCCTGGTCTCCGCCGCCTGGCCCGCCCTTGAGCAGATGGGCCTCGCCGAGGGCGCCTCGCAGGACCGCCTCACCGTCGCGCCCACCCTCGCCGAGGCCGTCGCCGACGCCGACTTCGTGCAGGAGAGCGCCCCGGAGAAGCTGGAGCTGAAGCGCTCGCTGCTGGCCGAGCTGACCGACGCCACCCGCGACGGCGTGGTCATCGCCTCCTCCACCTCCGGCTACCCGATGTCGGACATGCACTCCGACGCCGCCGACAACGGCCGCCTCGTCGTCGGCCACCCCTTCAACCCGCCGTACCTGATCCCGCTCGTCGAGGTCGTCGGCGGCGAGAAGACCGACCGCGCCGCCGTGGAGTGGGCCTCCCGCTTCTACGACATCGCGGGCAAGTCCGTGATCACCATGGACCGCGAGCTGCCCGGCTTCATCGCCAACCGGCTCCAGGAGGCCCTGTGGCGCGAGGCGCTGCACATGGTCGCCAACGGCGAGGCCTCGGTGCAGGACATCGACGACTCGATCACCGAGGGCCCGGGCCTGCGCTGGGCGTTCATGGGCCCGCTGCTGACCTTCGCGCTGGCCGGCGGCGAGGGCGGCATGGGCCACATGCTCGACCACTTCGGCCCCTCCCTGAAGTCCCCGTGGACCCGCCTGGAGGCCCCCGAGCTGACCCGCGAGCTGCGGGACGCGATGGTCGACGGCTGTGAGAAGGAGGCGGGCGAGCGGACGTACGCGGACCTGGTGGCCGAGCGCGACCAGGGCGTCATCAACGTGCTGCGCGCCACCGGCCGGCTCGGCGGCGCCAAGTGACGGCGGCCGCCGGCGCGCTGCCGCTCTTCCGGCAGACCGTCAAGGACGAGTGGATCGACTACAACGGTCACCTCAGCGAGGCTTACTACGTCCTGGTCTTCGGCTTCGCCACCGATGCGCTGATGGCGGAGACGGGACTGGGTCCGGAGTACCGCGAGACGACCAACTGCTCGCTGTACACGGTCGAGGCGCACGTCCGGTACCTCCGCGAGGTCGACCGCAACGCCGAACTCGCCGTACGCACCACCGTGCTGGGCGCGGACGCCAAGAAGGCCCGCTTCCTGCACGAGATGTACGTCGCCGACGCGGCCGGCGAACCGGCCGGCGAACCGGTCGCCACGGAGGAACTCTTCGCCCTCCACGTCGACCGGGCCACCGGCCGCTCGGCACCGCTCCCCGACGCGGTACGCGACCGCCTCACGTCCCTGACCGCCCCGGCCCCGGAATGGGCGGGGCGGGGGATCCGGGAGGTCTGACAGCGGTGCGGGTCCGGCTGCCTCCGGGCCCGCACCGTCCGTGGGTGACATCCTGGAAAGGACCGTCCCTCGTCCGGGAGGACCACTGATGACCACAGGCCACCGCATCACTGTCGAGCGGAGCGACACCCATGTCCGCGTGGTGCGCGGCGGGGAAGTGATCGCCGACAGCACGCGGCCGCTGGTGCTGCGCGAGACCGGGTATCCGGATCGCTACTACCTGCCGCCGCAGGACGTCCGTACCGACCTCCTCGCCCCTTCCAAGACCACGACCCACTGCCCCTTCAAGGGCGACGCGTCCTACTGGTCCCTGCCGGGCGGACCCGAGGACGCCGTGTGGGCGTACCCGGAGCCCAAGGAGGCCGTGGCGGAGATCAAGGACCACTACTGCTTCTACGAGACCGAGGTCGTCGACGGCTGATGCGCACGGAGAGCCACGACGAAGGCGGCGACCCGGCCTGCTGGCTGGACCGGGTCTGCGACGCGTGCGGCCGGATCCGGGAGGACCCGGCCGCCGCGTGCCCCCACTGCGCGGTGGAGGCGGCGGACGGCGGCGCCCGGAACGGCGCGGCGAGCGCCGCACGCGACGCGGCCCCGCGCGGCGCCGGTGCGCCCCGGCGCCGGGACCGGGACGACGAGGGCCGGGCGCGCAACGCCCGGCCGCGGGACGGCCTGGGCCGCCCGCTGCCGTACGGCTCCCCCGGCGTCGCCCGGCAGCCGGAGGGCGTCGTACGGGAGCCGGCGGAGTCGCTGGCGGAGGCGCAGCGGTTGCTTGACGACGGGATGCCGTTCCACGCCCACGAGGTGCTGGAGGACGCCTGGAAGTCCGGGCCGCCGGAGGAGCGCGAGCTGTGGCGCGGCCTCGCGCAACTGGCCGTCGGGCTCACCCACGCGGCCCGCGGCAACGTCACGGGCGCCGGCTCGCTGCTGACCCGCGGTGCCGCCGCCCTCGGCCCGTACGCGGACTCGGCGCCGTACGGCATCGACGTCGCCGGGCTCGTCCGCTGGGCGGGTGACCTGGCCGGATCGCTGCGGGGCCCGGTACCGGCCGCCGCTCACGCGCCCCGGCTGCGCGCCGCGGCGGAACACTGAAGCCCGGGAGCCGCACCGGCTCCCGGGCCCGGGGACAGCGCCTCAGCCCGCCTTGAAGCCCCAGTTCAGGAGGGCGGCGGCCTCCTTGTAGACCGCGTTCTTCTTGTTCTTGGGGTCGAGGACGGTGACGACGAGGGTGCGTCCGTTGCGTTTCGCGGCGGCGATGAGGGTGTTGCCCGCCTTGCTGGTGTAGCCGTTCTTCACACCGATGATGCCGGGGTAGCGGTTCACGCCGCCCGTGCCGGACAGCATCCGGTTGGTGTTCACTATGGCGCGCGCCCCCTTGGAGCCGCCGGGGAAGGTGGCCCGTACGGTGCCGCAGTACCGCGCGAAGTCGGCATTCTGCAGGCCCTTGCGGGCGAAGAGGGTGAGATCGCTCGCCGAGGAGACCTGCCCGGCCGCGTCGTAGCCGTCCGGTGTCTTCACGGTCGTGTCGTCGGCGCCGAGCGTGCGGGCCTTGGCCTGCATCTCCTTGGCGGTGGCCTGCCAGCCGCCGTTCATGCTCGCCAGGACGTGCACCGCGTCGTTGCCGGAGCGGAGGAAGACGCCCCGCCACAGGTCGGCGACCGTGTAGCGCTGCCCCTTCTTGATGCCGACGAGGCTGCTGCCCTCGCCCACGCCCTTGAGGTCGGCGGCGGTGACCGTGCGGACCATGTCGGCGGGGAACTTCGGCAGGACGGTGAGCGCGAAGAGCGTCTTCAGGGTGCTGGCCGGGGCCAGTTGGCGATGCGGCTGTTTCGAGCCCACCACCTGGCCGGTCGTGGCATCGGTGACCGTCCAGGCCTTGGCGCTGATGCCGGCCGGGGCCGCCGCCGCGGGCCCCCGGGGCATGAAGGACGGCAGGAAGGCCCCGGGCCGGACGGGTTCGGGCCAGGCCGCCGTGTGGGGCGCGGAACTGTCGGGGAGTGCCCTGCCCTGTGTCGTGGGCGCGGCATGCGCGGGGGCAGGCAGTGCGAGGAGGGCGCCCGCCACGGCTATGGCCGTCAGGGTGCCCGTGGTCCTGGTCGAAGCGGTGTCGGTTCCCATGGAACCACGCTAGGGACACAAGCGGTCACGCGCAGTACCTGATGCGCCAGACGGCTCACGTGTCGCAGCGGAAGGCCCGCCCGGTGCGACGGGGGATGCACACCGGGCGGGCTCAGAACCTTTCTACCGCATGCCGGAACGGTTATGCAGGAAAAGCCTGTTCGAGTCGCTGTTACCAGGCGACGGGGAGCGAGATCAAGCCACGCGCTCGGATGGACCTGCGCCACCGCAACTCCGCCCGGGGAACGGTCAGGCGAAGGCCGGGGAAACGCTGAATCACGGCGTTGAGGGCCGTCTGCGTCTCCATTCTGGCGAGCGGAGCGCCGAGGCAGTAGTGGATGCCGTGACCGAGCGCGAGATGGCCGAAAATATCGCGGTGCGGATCGAGTGTCGCGGGCTCGGGGAACCGTTCCGGGTCACGGTTGGCGGACGCCAGCGAGAGCAGCACACTCTCCCCCGCCGGGATCCGCACGCCACCGATCTCCACGTCCTCGACCGGGAAGCGGCGGATGGCCAGCGGCGCCGGGCCGTCGTACCGCGCGAACTCCTCCACGGCGCCGGGCATCAGCCCGGGATCGGCACGCAACTCCGCCAGCACGTCCGGGTGGTCGAGCAGCCCGAGTACGGCGTTGCCGATGAGATGGACGGTGTTCTCGTAGCCCGCGAAGAGGATCAGGAACGCGAGCGAGGTCAGCTCGTCCTCGCTGAGCCGGTCCCCCGCCACCCCGCCGGCTCCGCTCTCGTCGTCCGGCTCGTCCCGCACGGCGATCAGGTCGGAGAGCAGGTCGTCACCCGGCTCGGCGCGCTTGGTGGCGATCAGCCCGGTGAAGAAGCGCAGCATGGCACCGATCGCCTCCTTCATCGCCTCGGGCCGGGACGGGTCGGGCGTGATGAGCGCGTCGGTCCAGGAGCGGAAGTCGTGCCGGTCGGTCTCCGGCACCCCCAGCAGGTCGCAGATGACGATGATCGGCAGCGGGCCCGCGAAGTCGGCGATCAGGTCGGCGGTGCCCTTGGCCTCGACGGCGTCCAGCAGGTCCTGCGCGACCTTCGCCACGGGAGCGCGCAGCTTCTCGACGCGGCCGGGCGTGAACGCCTTGACCACCAGGCGGCGGACGCGGGTGTGGTCCGGCGGGTCCATGTTCAGCAGGTTGGCGTCCAGGGCCGGCGGCAGGGAGAAACCCCGGTAACCGTTCGAGCTGTTGCGCTTGTCCAGTGCGAGCCGGGGGTCGGCCAGACCGCTGCGGACGTCGGCGTAGCGGGTGACGAGCCAGGCGGGCTGCCCGTCGGGGCCGGTGATCCGGTGCACCGGGCCGGCCTCCCGCAGCCCCTCGTACGCCGCGTACGGGTCGTCCAGCAGCATCGTCGGGTCGAGGGGGTCCGGACGGTCGGATGTGGGGGTCTTCTGCATGGATCCCGACCTTATGGGGTGCCGGCCGGCCGCCCCCACCCGGGGCGGGGCCCGTCTCCGGCCGCGGACAAGGGCACAGGGCGGCTCCGGGGCCGAAACCCCGTGCCGCCCTGTGCCGTAGGCGGTTCGGACCCCCGTACCGAGCCACCTTGTCTGTGGTGCGCCGTTGCGGCGCTATGCCCCCCGTTCCTGCACGGTGCTGCGTTGTTGCAGTTCGGCCAGGACCGTCTCGGCCAGGGACGAGCGGTAGACGTCCGCGACCAGTGCCAGGTGTTCGTACTCCGCCGCCGGCGCCATGTCGGTGGTGACCACGACGGATTCGGCGTACGGCTCCGGGAGCCGGCCGGCCCGCCGGTTGTCCAGGCCCCGGCGCAGCGCCACCGCCTCGGCCACCGCGGCCAGTTGCGACGCCTCGATGCCCACCGCGCGGGCCCGCTCGGTGGCGAAGTCGACGGCGTCTGCCTCGACGTATCGGCGGATGCCGCGCTGTACGTCGCGGATCTCCGCCATCTGGCGGTTGGCCCGCCACTCCAGGTCGGCGAAGGGCCAGCCGCCCGGCCGCGAGCCCTCCATCGTCACCTCCGGGGCGTGCGCGGTGGCCTCGCGCCACAGGGGCGAGAGGCGGCGCAGCCGGCGCCAGGCGGACGCGCGGGGACCGGCGGCGGGCAGCGCGAACCCGATGAGGACGAGGATCGCGGCGACCGAAGCGCTCAGCGGGGCCACGCCGTTGGAGAGCCACAGCGCCGGGCTGCCGGCCCAGGAGAGCGCGAAGCCGATGAGCTTGCAGGCGCAGTACAGCAGGCCCAGCCAGCAGCCGGCGGCCAGCACGCGCAGGCCGCGGGCCAGCCAGGACGGGCCGACCTTGGCGGCGTAGCGCGGGCAGAGGGTGCCGAGCCCGGCCAGGCTGGCGCCGAAGATGGCCAGGTACAGCATCAGGAAGACCATGACGCCGGGCGCGTCGGTGTACGCGGTGCTGAAGTCCCGCGGGTGCTCCACGGCGTCCGGGCGGCCGACGGCGAAGCCGGTGACGGCCACCGCCCACGCCACCACGACGAGCCCGAGGACCGTACGGGTGCGGGTGCGGGCCCGGTCGCGGGCCGCCTCGTCCTCGCCGCCGGTCCAGCGCAGCAGCAGCACCAGGGCGCCGGCCGCGAAGACCACGACGGAGGAGTACAGGAAGACCATGGCGAGGTTGGCGACGCCGGTGAACCGGTCGAAGGCGCGGTACAGGCTCGGCGCCGAGAACAGGAACACCGTGGCGACGCCCGCCGTCATCAGGGACGTCAGGCCCAGGTCGGCGTTGGCGCGGTCGCGCAGCCAGGCGCGGAACTTGTAGCCCGCGAGCCCCCAGGCGACGGCCGCGAAGCAGAGATAGACCACGTCAAACACGCGGCGGCCCTCCGTCCTCGGAGCCGGTCCCCCGGTCCTCCGGACCGCTGTCCCGGGCGCCGTCCAGCTCCCGGCGGATGTGCTTGAGCGCGGGGCCCAGCGCGGCGGCGATCTCGGCCGCGTCACCGCTGAGCGGCGGGTCGTCCTTGGCGGTGGCGGGCACCAGGTGCGCCATGAGGAGCGTGCCGAGGACCTCGGTCTCGCGCTCGGTGGCGTCGTCGTAGCAGTGGTGGCGCGCGAAGCGGGCGGTCAGGCCCATCCGCCGGGCGGCCGTGGCGACGTCCATGGTGGGCGTCCAGACCTTCAGCGCGTTCTCGGTGACGGTGGGGTCCTGCTCGTGGCCGAGGAGGAGGTGGCTCAGCTCGTGGAGGACGATGTGGGTCTGATGCCAGGGCGAGGTCTGCCGCTCGTAGAAGACCCACCAGCCGTCGTCGGTGCCCGCGGTCATGCCGGAGACCACGCCGCCCAGGCTCATCGGCGCGATGCGCACGGGGCGCCCCACGCGCCGCGCCACGACCTCGCACAGGCCGGTCAGGTCGGTCGCGGCGGGCAGCGCCAGCTCCTGGACGAGCTGCTTGCACCTCCGGCGTATGCGCCGTACCCGCATGGCCGTCCCGTCCTCGAATCCCGTCCGCCGCCATGCGGCGAAGAGCTGCTCGTCAGTGGCCGGCATGCGGTTCCTCACCGCTGGTCGCCGGCGGGTCCGGCGGCAGGTCCATCTGCTGCCGGAACTGGGAGATGATCGTGGTGAGGCTGTCCTGCACCTCGGGCGGCAGACCGACCGAGCGTAGCGCGATCGTCCGCACCCGCTGGTCGCGCATGGCCGCGAGGAAGCTCAGTTCCTCCTCCACCCGGTCGGCCTGCGGCTGGGAGAGGTCCCCGACCAGATAGCCGACCGGCACCGCGAAGAACTTGGCGAGGGCGCGCAGCACTTCGTGGCTGGGGTTGGTGCGCCTGCCCTTGCGGAGCATGGACAGGTACTGCTCGGAGAGCGTCACGTCCCCGTACTCGGTGCCCTCGCTGATCTCCTCGGCGACGTAGGCGTTGGTGTACGGCGCGCCGGGCGGATGCATGTGGGCGAAGAGGTGGTTCAGCCGCTCGGCGAGCGGGCTGTGCTCGCTCTTCGGCATACCCTCGCCCCCTCGCGCCATGTCCGTCCCCCATCCCTGTCTGCCCTGGTCCCAGCAGCGGCCGAACGACGCGCGCACCCAACGGACAGTTGAGTCGCGCGCTCTCCGCTGTGCTCATCCTTTCATGAGCGGAACGACACGCACCAGTCCACCTACGGACGGTCACCACATCCCGGCACAGGCGTGCATCAACTCGTGGTTGAGAAGGTTCCCCGGATACGGACGGTGTCGAGAAAACCGCCGACGGCCTGCGCGAACCCCGCGGGGTCGTCGGCGTGGAGCCAGTGCCCGCAGCCGGGGAACTCGGTGAGTGCGGTGTGCGGCCGGGCAGCGGCCATCCACTCCGCGGTGGCGCGCGTCAGCAGGAAGCTCTCGCCCGCCCTGAGCAGCAGGGCGGGCTGCCGGGAGGCGGCCCACCGGGCGGAGAAGTCGCCGGTGAAGGCGCGTTGCGAGGCCATCATGCCGTCCGTGTCGAAGAGCAGCCCCCAGCCGTCCTCGAACTCCGCCGCGCTGTCCAGGAAGTAGCCGGCGTCCGGGATGCCCCGCGCCTCGATGGCGGCGCGCAGGGCCGCGCGCGAGGGGGTGCGGCGCGGCCACCGCGACACGTCCAGGACGGGCCGGGTCTCGGGGGCGTGGTTGCGCACGGTCATGTCCGCCACGACGAGGGCCCGGACGAGCTCGGGGTGGCGTTCGGCGAGCAGGAAGGCGACGGCGCCGCCCATGGAGTGGCCGAGCACGGCCGCGGGGCCGGCGTCCAGGGCGCGCAGGAGGGCAGCCGCGTCCGCCACGTACGCGTCCGGGGTGTAGGGGCCGCCGTGGTCGGAGAGCCCGTGGCCGCGCTGGTCCGGGGCGAGGACGCGGTACCGGCCGGCCAGCGCGGCGGCCAGTGGCGCGAAGATTCGGCCGCGGCCGAAGTGGCCGTGCAGTGCGAGCAGGACGGGGCCAGGGCCGCCGGAGTCGAGGTAGGCGAAGCGGCGGCCGCGCAGGCGGACGAAGGACTCGGGGACGGGCGCGGCGGGCACGGCGGGGCCTCTCTCGTGGGCGTCGGACGTACGGACGTCCACGAGCATCCCAGCCGGCCCGCCGGCCGTCCTACCGCGCGGGCAGCGGCGCGGTGACGGTAGCCCCCGCCGCGGCGTCCGCCGCCGTCTCGTCGTGGTTCGGTCGGCGCAGGAGCAGCAGCATGCAGCCCATGGTCAGGGCGACCTGGAAGACCGCGTAGACGATGACCGTGGTGATCGAGCCGGTCCAGTTCAGCAGCGACTGGCCGATGATCGGCGTGGTGCCGCCCAGCAGCGTGCCGCACAGCTGGTAGCAGAGCGAGATGCCGGTGTACCGCAGGTGCGCGGGGAAGCGGCTGGCGAGCATGCCGGCCAGCGCCGCGTAGTACAGGCAGTGCGGGATGGTGGCGACCGCGACGCCGAACATCGCCAGGCCGTAGTTCTCGGTGCCGATGAGGAGGAACATCACCGGCATCAGGAACAGTTCGGGGATCAGCATCACGCAGACGGCCCGCGACCAGCTCTTCATCTTCGTGGCGAGGACCGCGCCGAAGGGCTGCACGATGATCTGGGTGATGTTGGCGACCAGGATGATCGTGAGGAAGGAGCTGCGGTCGAAGTCCAGGGCGCTGGTCGCCCAGGACAGCGCGAAGGTGGACTTGAAGTACGTGGCCGACAGGCCGATGGTGCAGGCGCCGATGCCCAGGACGATCAGCATCGGGTGGCTGCGCAGCACCTCGGTCAGCGGCAGCTTCGCGACCTCCTTCTTCTCGATCAGCTTGGCCATCGCCGGGGACTCGGCCACCTTCAGCCGGACGAAGAGGCCGACCATGACCAGCAGCGCGGAGGCGAGGAACGGCACCCGCCAGCCCCAGGAGACGAAGGCGTCGTCCGGCAGCCGGCTGATGGCCAGGAACGAGAGCGTGCTGAGGGTGTTGCCGACGGGCGAGCCCTGCTGCGCGAAGGCCCCGTACAGCACGGACTTGCCCTTGGGCGCGGACTCGGAGGCGATCAGGACGGAGCCGCCCCACTCGCCGCCCAGGCCGATGCCCTGGATCATGCGTATCGCCACGAGCAGGACCGGCGCCGCGACGCCGATGGAGGCATAGCCGGGCAGCAGCCCGATGGCCGTGGTGGACACGCCCATCATCAGCAGGGTGATGACGAGGGTCTTCTTGCGGCCGAGCCGGTCGCCGTAGTGCCCGAAGATGATGCCGCCGAGCGGCCGGGCGAGGAAGCCGACCCAGAAGGTCGCGAAGGCGACCAGCGTGCCGAGGGCGCCGTCCAGTTCGGGGAAGAAGACCTTGTCGAAGACGAGAGCGGAGGCGGTGCCGTAGATGTAGAAGTCGAACCACTCGATGGTGGAGCCGATGAAGGCGCCGATCCCGGCGCGGTTGGCGGCTCTGGTGCGGTCGCGTGCGGTGGGCGCGGTGGGCGCACTCATACGGACTCCCTGGGCGTCTTTGGGCAGGGGAAGGGGACACCAGGGGCGCCGCGTCGTCCCGAGCGGCGCCCCTGGGTGGTACGGGTGGTGCGCGATGTACTTGTACGGGTGCGGAGGAACTCCGCAGGGGATCGGCCGGGGGTCGGCCGGAGGTCAGACGATCCGCTCGAAGACGGCCGCGAGTCCCTGGCCGCCGCCGATGCACATGGTCTCCAGGCCGTAGCGGGCCTCGCGACGCTTCATCTCCCGTGCGAGGGTGGCCAGGATGCGGGCGCCGGTGGCGCCGACGGGGTGGCCGAGGGAGACGCCGGAGCCGTTGACGTTGAGCCGCTCGTGGTCGGCCTCGCCGAGGCCCAGTTCCTTGGTGCAGGCCAGCACCTGTGCGGCGAACGCCTCGTTCAGCTCGATGAGGTCCATCTCGGCGAGCTTCAGGCCCGCCTTGTCCAGCGCCGAACGGGTGGCGCCGACCGGGCCGAGCCCCATGGTCTCCGGGGCACAGCCGGTCCGTGCGAAGGAGACGAGCCGCACGATCGGGGTGAGGCCCAGCCGCTCGGCGGTGGCGGCGCTGGTGACCAGGCAGGCAGCGGCGGCGTCGTTCTGGCCGCTGGCATTGCCCGCGGTGACGGTGGCCTCGGGGTCCTGCCGGCCCATGATCGGCTTGAGCTTGGCCAGCTGCTCGGCGGTGGTCTCGGGGCGCGGGTGCTCGTCGGCGGAGACGACGGTGTCGCCCTTACGGCCGCGCACGGTGACCGGCACGATCTCCTCGTCGAAGAGGCCCGCCTCGATGGCGCGTCCGGCCCGCTGCTGCGAGCGGAGCGCCAGCGCGTCCTGGTCGGCGCGGCTGATGCCGTACTGGCGGCGCAGGTTCTCGGCGGTCTCGATCATGCCGCCGGGGATCGGGTGGTTCGCGCCGCCCGCGGTGACCCGGCCGCGGGTGAGGGAGTCGTGCAGGGTGAGGTTCGGGCCCTTGATGCCCCAGCGGCCCTCGTGGGTGTAGTACGGCGCCGCGCTCATCACGTCCACGCCGCCGGCGATCACCACGTCGCTGAACCCGGCCTTGATCTGCATCGCGGCGTCCAGCACGGCCTGCAGGCCGGAACCGCAGCGGCGGTCGATCTGCACGCCGGTGACGGTGTCGGGCAGGCCGGCGTCCAGGGCGGCCACCCGGCCGATGGCCGGCGCGTCGGAGGTGGGCCAGGCGTGGCCGAGGATCACTTCGTCGACCTTCTCGGGCGCGACGCCGGTCCGGCGGACGATCTCGCTGATCAGCAGGGCGGCCAGGGCGGCGGGGCGCTGTCCGGCCAGCGCGCCGCCGAACTTGCCGATCGGGGTGCGCAGCGGTTCGCAGAGAACGATTTCGGTGGGCTCGGACATGCCACGGCCTTTCCTGGTGGACGCTTCCCGGTGACTTTTCCACCCGAGTACTGAGCCGGTCCAATATCCAATTCGGCCAGAATTCGGACGCCAGACTTATCAATCAGAGATCGCCGCAGGTCAGGCGCGAACCGGAGCCTTCCCTTCAGGCGTGGGCAGCGCCTCCTCGGCCACCGCCAGGACGGTACGCAGGGCCGCCGAGGGATTGTCCGGACGCCAGGCCAGCGCGGCCTGCAGCCGGATCGGCGGGCCCGCCAGCGGCCGGTAGACCAGCCCGGTCTGCTGGATGTGCTGGCAGGAGGTGACGGTGAGGGTGACGCCCACGCCCGCGGCGACCAGCGCCAGGATCGTGTACGAGTCGGGCGCCTCCTGCACCACCCGCGGGTTGAACCCGGCGTCCTCGCACGCCCGGACCGTGGCGTCCCGGACCGTCGAACCGGCGTTGGCGGGAAAACTGACGAACGGCTCGTCGGCCAGCGCGGCGATGGGGATGCGCCGGCGGCGGGCCAGCGGGTGGTCCGACGGCAGCGCGCAGACCAGCTCCTCCTCGTCGATCACCCGGGTCGTGACGCCCGCCTGGGTGACCGGCAGGCGGACGAAGCCGAGGTCGAGCGAGCCGTCGGCGACCCCGGCGAGCGCGACGTTGGCGTACGTCTGGCCCTTCATCACCAGCTCCAGCGCCGGGTGCGCGGCCCGCACTGCGCGCGTGAGCAGCGGCAGCGTCTCGTGCGTGGAGGCGCCGGCGAAGCCGATGGTGACCCGGCCGTACTCACCGCGCCCGGCGGCCTTGGCGGCGCGGGTGGCGGTGTCCAGGTCGGCGAGGACAGTACGGACGGGATCCAGGAAGGACTGGCCCGCGCTGGTCAGCCGGACCGAGCGGGTGTTGCGCTCGAAGAGCTGGACGCCCAGTTCCTTCTCCAGCTGGCGGATCTGCTGGCTGAGCGGCGGCTGCGCCATCTGCAGACGCTTGGCGGCCCGACCGAAGTGCAGCTCCTCGGCCACCGCGACGAAGGCGGTCAGATGCCGCAGCTCCATGCCGTTCAGTCCGTTCCCTGCGAGCCGACTATTTCTTTCCTGATATCAGTCTGACCTTAATTCGGTATTGGACGGAGATCAATGGCCGGTGAAACGGTAAGCGGGACCGGATCCACATCCCGCACGCCGAGGAGCACCGTGGACAAGACCATGACGATGCGGGAGGCCGTCTCCTCCTTCGTCCATGACGGGGACACCGTCTCCCTCGAAGGCTTCACGCACCTCATCCCCACCGCCGCCGGGCACGAGATCATCCGGCAGGGCCGCCGGGACCTCACCGTCGTCCGGATGACCGCGGACATCGTCGTGGACCAGATGCTCGCCGCCGGCTGCGTGTCCCGGCTGGTCTCCTCCTTCGTCGGCAACTCCTCGGCCGGTTCGCTCGGTGAGCTGCGCCGCCGGGTGGAGAAGGCCGTCCCGGAGCCGCTGGTCTTCGAGGAGTACAGCCACTACGGCATGATCTGCCGCTACCTCGCGGGCGCCCAGCGGCTGCCGTTCTACCCGCTGCGTTCGTACGGCGGCAGCGACCTGCCCTCCGTCAACGAGGGCCTGCGCAAGGTCACCTCGCCCTACCCGGGCCCGGACTGCGAGGCCGAGCAGGTATACGTCGTACCGCCCGTCAACCCCGACGTGACGATCATTCACGCGCAGCGCGCCGACCGCAGCGGCAACACCCAGATCTGGGGCCTGACGGGCGTCCAGGCGGAGGCGGTCTACGCGGCGGACAAGGCGGTCGTGGTCGTCGAGGAGATCGTCGAGGACGAGGTCGTCCGCTCCGACCCCAACCGCACGGTGATCCCCTCGCACGCGGTGGACGCGGTGGTCGCCTGCCCGCGCGGCGCTCACCCCTCCTTCGCGCAGGGCTACTACGACCGGGACAACGCCTTCTACCGCGCCTGGTCCGGCGTCAGCAAGGACCCCGACCGGCTCCAGGACTGGCTGAAGGAGTGGGTGTACGGCACCGCGGACCACGCGGAGTACGTCAGCAAGCTCGGCGAGGAGTTCTGGGACTCCCTCGCCGTCGGCGAGGCGATGAGCCTGCCGGTCAACTACGGGAGGCGACTGTGAGCACGGACCTGACCACCACCCCCGACGTGACCTCTTCCGAGCTGCTCGCCGTCGTCGCCTCGCGCGAACTGGCGGCGCGCCGGACGGTGTTCGCCGGTATCGGGCTGCCCACGCTCGCCGCCTCGCTCGCGCACCTCACGGTCGCGCCGCAGCTGGAGATCGTGTACGAGTCCGGGGTGTGCGGCGCGCACCCCTCGCACCTGCCCGAGACGATCGCCGACGCGGTGCTGATCACCGGTGCCGAGGCGGTCCTGTCGATGCCCGCTCTCTTCGGGTACGTCCTCCAGGGCGGCCACATCGACGTGGGGTTCCTCGGCGCGGCGCAGATCGACAAGTGGGGCAACCTCAACACCTCCGTCATCGGTGACTGGGAGGCGCCGAAGGTGCGGCTGCCCGGTTCCGGCGGCGCGATCGAGGTGATGGCCAACTCCCGCGAGGTGTTCGTGGTGATGCGCCGCCACGACCCGCGCTCCTTCACCGAGAAGCTGGACTTCTGCACCACGCCGGGGCCCGACCGCGCCCTCGAAGAGGGCGTGCGCCCGCTCGGCACGGGCGTCACCCGGGTCATCACCGAGCTGGGCATCCTGGCCCGCACGGGCGTCGGCCGGGAGCTGACGCTGGTGGCCGTGCACCCGGGCGTGACGGTGGACCAGGTACGCGAGAACACCGGCTGGGACCTGGCGGTCGCCGACACCGTGGAGACCGTCCGCCCTCCGAGCGACGCCGAGCTGCGCCTGCTGCGCGAGGATGTCGACCCGGACCGGGTGTACCTGCGCTGACCGCGTACGCCTGCGCGCTGACCGCGTGGACAGCGCCCCTGGTGACGCCGGATTGTCAGTGGGTGGGAGTAACTTCACGAGCAGAGTGGTGGAGGCGGGGGAGGGGGTCTCGATCACGGGACTCTCCTCGTGGGGATCGGGACTTTCCTCGTGGGGAGAGGGAGGGGCCCTGCCAAGGAACCGAGGGAGTATCTGACGTGCGAATCAGGATCGTCGGCGCCGGCGTCATGGGCCGCGGCATCGCCCAGTGGGCCGCCACCGCAGGGCACACCGTCGAACTGGCCGACATCCGTACGGAGGCGGTCGGCGCGGCCGTGGACTTCGTGCGGGGCATGCTCGACCGGGCCGCCGCCAGGGGACGGATCACGGCAGGGGAAGCGGCGGACACGCTCGCCCGCATCGTGCCGCTGGACTCCCCCTGGGCGCCAGGCGATGATGTGGAGCTGGTCATCGAGGCGGCCCGGGAGGACCTGGACACCAAGGCCGAGGTCTTCGGCAAGCTGGCCGAGGCGCTCCCCGCGTCCACGGTCTTCGCGACCAACACCTCCTCCCTGTCGGTCACCGCGATCGGCGCCACGCTGGCCGACCCGTCGCGCCTGGCGGGCCTGCACTTCTTCAACCCGGTACCGCTGATGCGGATCGTGGAGGTGGTGCCGGGCGCGGCGACCCGGCCGGAGATCCCGGAGCTGCTCACCGGGCTGGTGACCGGCACCGGCCACCGTGCCGTGGTGGTCGCCGACACCCCCGGGTTCCTCGTCAACCACGCCGGGCGCGGCCTGGCCACCGAGGCGCTGGCGCTGCTGGAGGAGAACGTCGCCGACGTGCCCGGCATCGACCGGGTCGCCCGTGACGTGCTGGGCCTGAAGATGGGCCCGTTCGAGCTGATGGACCTCACCGGGCTCGACGTGACCGCCGCGGTCATCGACACGATCTGGCACGGCTTCCGCCACTCCGACCGGCTCCGCCCGTCCTTCCTCACCCCCAACCGGGTGACCGCAGGGCTGCACGGCCGCAAGACGGGCCGCGGCTGGTACGCGTACGGCCCCGAGGACCCGGCGCCGGCCGCCGTCCCCGAACCGCCCGTCACCGGCGACGCCAAGCGGCCCGTACGGGTGGCCGGCACGGGCCCCGGTACGGAGGCGCTGCGCTCGGCGCTCGCCGCGTCCGGCGCGGTGCTCGACGAGGCCGAGCGCCCGGGCGACGACTCGCTGGTCCTGGTCGCCACCTGGGGCACGACGGTCGCCGAAGCGGTGGCGGGGCTGGACCTGCCCCCGGCCCGCACCCTGGGCGTCGACCCGCTGTCCCTCGCCACCCGCCGCCGGGTGCTGGCGGCCACGCCGGCCACCGACCCGGAGGTGGCGGCCGACGCCCGTGCGGCCCTCGCGGCGGCGGGCGGCGAGGCGGAGCCGTACGCGGTGACCGTCGTACGGGACGCCGCGGGCTCCGTGGCGCAGCGGCTGCTCGCCTCGATCGTGTCGGTCGCGGCGTCCATCGCGGAGCGCGGCCTCGCGACACCGGCCGACATCGACCTCGCCGTCAGCACCGGCCTGGGCTATCCGCACGGGCCCCTGGCCTGGGGCGACACCATCGGGGCTCCCCGCCTGCTCGCGCTCCAGCAGTCGCTGCACCGCACGACGGGCGATCCGCGGTACCGCCCCACCCGCTGGCTCACCGAGCGCGCCCAGCTGGGGATGTCCCTCACCGACCCGGGCAACAGCCCGTTCCCGCAGGCCGGCTGAGCCTGCCGCAGGCCCGGTGCCTGCCTCCGACCCGGCCGCGGCGTACCGCTGATCATGCCCTGACTCCCGGTGCGCCGCGGCCGCGCACGCCGTGGCGGCCGTCGCCCGGCCCACTTGTCATGCGCTCGTCATTCAACTCGCGCCAATGTCCCGCAGAGAGCACCTGACCAGCAAGGACAAGACCCGCACCGGGTTCCTCTTTCCCTGCCCCGCCGTTGTACTGACGCCATGGACAACGACTGGTACGTGGACGACCGTTGCACCGACTGCGACGTCGCCAGGCAGCTCGCGCCCGGCCTGATCGACCGGGTGGGGCGGCGGTCCGAGGTGGTACGCCAGCCGCGCGACGCGGCGGAGGACCGGGCGGTCCACGCCGCCGCCTTCGCCTGCCCGACCCGCTCCGTCCGCCCCGCCTCCGGGCGCCTCGACCCCGCGCTCGACCCCTTCCCGCTGGCCCTGGACGCGGCCGTCTCGCTCTGCGGCCACAACTCCCGGCAGACCGCCGGCGCCAACTCCTACCTGGTACGCCGCCCGGCGGGAACCCTCGTGCTGGTGGACACCCCACGCTGGAGCGAGGTGCTCGCCGCGAAGTACGCGGCGCTCGGCACGGTCACCGACGTCCTGCTCACCCACCGGGACCACGCGGCGCACGGCCGCCAGTACGCGGACCACTTCGGCGCCCGGCTCTGGATCCACGAGGGCGACCTGGACGCGGCGCCCGACGCCGACCGGGTGCTGCGCGGCACGGAGCGCGTGGAGATCGGCCCGGGGCTGGTCGCGCACCCGCTCCCCGGCCACACGCGGGGCAGCGTGCTGTACGTCGCCGACGAGCGGTACTGCTTCAGCGGGGACAGCTTCTACTGGTCCCGCACGACGGGCGACGTCGAGGTGGCGGAGAGCGTCACCTGGTACTCCATCGAGGAGCTGGCCGCCTCCCTGGCACGTACCGCGGGGCAGCTGCGCTTCGAGTGGCTGCTGCCCGGCCACGGCGACCGCAAGCACCTGCCGGCGGACCGGATGGCGGAGCGGCTGCGGGGCCTGGCGGCGCGCACGCGGCGACTGACGCCTCGGCCGGTCGACTTCACCGCGATGCGCTGGTGACACCGGCCGCGCCCGCGACCCCTCCCCCTCGTGAGCCGTCCTGGCCGATTTCGTCGTGCGGGACCGTTGCGCGATCACGGTGCGGTGACCAATCATGACCGGCGAGTGATCTTCAGGTCCCGCTGAACGGAGGGTGCCGATGGCTGTCGGGGACGACAGCGCGGCCGTCGAGCTGCGCGGCGTCACGATGACGTACCAGGGTGCCGAGGGCGATTACACGGCCGTACGGGAGGTGGATCTGACGGTGGCGCCGGGGCGGTTCGTCTCGGTGGTCGGGCCCACGGGGTGCGGCAAGTCCACGGTGCTCAACGCGGTGGCCGGGCTGCGCGAGCCGTCCGCCGGGCAGGTCCGCGTCGGCGGCGAACCGCTGCACGGCCTGAACCGCAGGGCCGGTTACATGTTCCAGCAGGACGCCCTGCTGCCCTGGAAGACCGTCGTGCAGAACGTGGCGTTCGGCCTCGAACTGTCCGGCGTGGACAAGACCGAACGCCTGGCGCGGGCCCACGAGTGGGTCCGGCGCGTGGGCCTGGCCGGCTTCGAGAACGCCTACCCGCACCAGCTCTCCGGCGGCATGCGCAAGCGCACCGCCGTCGCCCAGACCTGGATCGGCGACCCGGACATCCTGCTGATGGACGAGCCGTTCGGCGCGCTGGACGTGCAGACCCGGCAGGTCATGGAGAACGAGCTGCTGGCGCTGTGGACCGACAGCGGCAAGACGGTCCTCTTCGTCACCCATGACCTGGAGGAGGCGGTGTCGCTGTCGGACGAGGTGGTGCTGCTGTCCGCGGGCCCCGGCAGCGGCGTCGTCGGCCGGTACCCGGTCGACCTGCCCCGGCCGCGCGACCTGCTCGACATCAGGACCACGCCGCGCTTCACCGAGCTGTACGGCGCGATCTGGGCGGACTTGAGGAACGAGGTGATGAGGACCTATGAGCGCGCTTCCCACGGGACCGCGGGCGCCGGAGCTGTCCAAAACGCCGGCTGACACCGCACCGCCACGGCCCGCCGGGCCCCCGCGCCGCCGCCGGAGCGGCCCGTCCCGGCCCGCCGTGCTCGCGGCCCAGCTCGGCCTGGCCGTCGTGCTCGTCGCGGGCTGGGAGGTGGGCGCCCGTACCGGCGTCGTCGACCCGTTCTTCTTCAGCTCCCCCGCCGCCGTGGCCGGCCGTATCGGCAAGTGGCTGGGCAGCGGCGAGATCTACGGGCACCTGCTCACCACCCTGCTGGAGGCGGCGCTCGCGCTGGTCATCGGCGGCGTACTGGGCCTGGGCATCGGCTTCCTGCTGGCCCGCGCCCGCACCCTGGCCGCCGTCCTCGACCCGTACATCAAGGTGCTCAACGCGCTGCCGCGGGTCGTCCTGGCACCGATCTTCCTGCTCTGGTTCGGCCTCGGCATCTGGTCGAAGGTCGCCTTCGGTGTGACGCTGGTCTTCTTCATCGTCTTCTTCAACACCTACCAGGGCGTACGGGAAGTGGACCGGGTGCTGGTCGACAACGCCCGGATGCTGGGCGCGAAGGAGAGCCAGCTGATCCGGCACGTGCTGCTGCCCAGCGCCATGTCGTGGATCTTCTCCAGCCTGCACACCAGCGTCGGCTTCGCGATCGTCGGCGCGGTGGTCGGCGAGTACCTCGGCGCGTCCGAAGGCATGGGCTACCTGATCGCGCAGGCGGAGGGGACGTTCGACACGACCGGGGTGTTCGCCGGGATGGTCGTGCTCTCCGCCGTGGTCGTCGTCATCGACCTCCTCGTCAACCGCGTCGAACGCCGTCTGCTGCGCTGGCAGCCGGCCCGCGAGCGCGGCCACGCCTGACCCGTCCCCTTCCCCAGGAGAGTTCATGGCGCACCATCCCGCCCGTCGCCCCCTGCGCAGCGCCGTGGCCGCGGCGGCCTGCCTCGCCACGCTCGCCGCCGTCTCCGGCTGCTCGTCCGGCGGCGGGGGCGACGCGGTCCGCATCGGCGTCGGCGGCCAGCCGCTGCTGGTCTACCTGCCCACCACGCTCGCGCAGCAGCTGGGCTACTACAAGGAGGCGGGCGTCCAGGTACGGCTGGAGGACCTGCAGGGCGGTTCGAAGGCGCTGCAGGCGATGCAGGGCGGCAGTGTGGACGTGGTGAGCGGCTACTACGACCACACGATCCAGATGCAGGCCAAGCACCGGGACGTGGTCTCGTTCGTCAACATGCTGCGCTACCCCTCGCTGGTGCTGGCCGTCTCGCCCAAGGCGAGCAAGAAGATCGACTCGGTCGACGACCTCAAGGGCGCGAAGGTCGGTGTGACCGCGCCCGGTTCGTCCACCGACTTCTTCCTCAAGAAGCTGCTCACCGACCACGGCATGAAGGCCGACGCGGCGAGCGTGCAGGGCATCGGGGGCGACTCCACGGCGGTCGCGGCGATGGAGCAGGGCCGGGTGGACGCGGCCGTCATGCTCGACCCGGCGGTCTCCCAGCTCCAGAAGCGGGTGGGCGCGAAGGAGGTGAAGCTGCTCACCGACACGCGCACCGAGAAGGGCGTCCAGGAGGACTTCGGGGTCTCCACCTACCCCGCCGCCGTCCTCTACTCCGACCGCGACTGGCTGGAGGACCATCCCGACCAGGCACGCAAGCTGGCGAAGGCGGTCCTGAAGGCCCTGAAGTACATCGACACGCACTCGGCCAAGGAGATCGCGGCGAAGATGCCGCGCCAGTACGCCGGTGACGACCCGGCGGTCTACGAGAAGGCCATCGCGCAGGCGAAGGACGCGTACGCCAAGGACGGCCGGATCCAGGCCGACGGCGCGGCGGCGGTGCACAAGGTGCTCTCCGCCTTCACGCCGGAGATCGCGAAGGCGGACGTGGACCTGAAGAAGACCTACACGAACGAGTACGTGAAGTAGGGCGGTCCGGGGTGTTCTCGTACGAGAACACCCCGGTCTCCGGTCAGTCCTGCGCCGCGGCGTCCTGCAGCTCGCGCACCTTGGCGAGGAAGTCGCCGATGAACGGGTCACCGATCTTGACCGCGCCGTGCGGGCGGGTCTCCTCAGGGTCGGAGGTGATCTTTCCGGCGGCGCTGGCGTCGGCGTCCATGGCGGCACGTTCCTTCGCGGCCCCCGCCGTGTCGCCGTCCTGCACGGCGGTCAGCGCGGCGAGGCCGTGCCGCATCGCCGAGCCCCACAGCGCGGTGGCGTCCAGCCAGCGGTCGGCGTCGTGCAGGAACAGCTCGTCGGGCACCCCGGAGCGGATCACCCGCGGCGCGCGGGCGATGCCGTCGACCGTCGGGCGCAGCTTCGCCACCGCCGCCTTCGGGTCGCTGTCGTACGCCTTCCAGAACGCCGCCAGCCGGGCGCTGAGCACCGGGGCCTGCGGCTGCCACGGCGTCGGCGTGGAGCCGGGCGCGAGGTGGTTGAGGTCGACGAAGGTCTGTACGGCGTCGGCGGTCCCCGGGTCGCCGCCCGCGAGGTGCAGCGCGGACTGCCGGGCCGAGCGCTTCACGTCGTAACCGCGGTCGTTCCAGGCGAAGTCGGCGATGGTGAAGACGGCGAGCTTGCTGGCCGCCTCCTGGTTCATCGGGTTGGAGACGATGCCGCTGAGGTGGTCGGAGAGGCCGGCCTCGCGTTTGTCGTACGGGGCGAGCAGCAGCCGGCCGGCGGTCTTGTCGAAGTCGTTGACCGGGTAGTTGTCCCAGACGAAGACCTTGCGGCCGAACAGCTCGGCGGCCTTGGCGGCCTGGTCGTTGGTGATCTCCGACGGCACCACCTCGGTACCGGTCCACATCACCTCGATGTCCTTATCGAGCGTCGAGCGAAGCTTCTGCTTGTACGCGGTGTCGGTCAGGTCGCCGTACTCTGTCGGCACCATCTGGAGCGGGTTGGTGCCTTCGTGGGTGGCGATGAAGGCGCGCTGGACCTCGTTGAGCAGGCCGACCTGGGCCTCGGCGGCGGGTTCGCGGCCCGGCGCGCCGAACTTCTTCTCGTCCCCCGCGCAGTTCCACTTCGTGTAGCTGATGTCGTCCAGCGGCACGGAGAAGGAGCGGACGCCGAGGCCGTACAACGACTCCAGCTTGGCGATGAGCGCCTTGACGTCGGCGGGGTCGGAGTAGCAGATGGAGTTGCCGGGCGAGACGGCGAAGGTGAAGCGGACGTGGTGGGCGGTCGCGCGCCGCACCAGGGCGCCCAGCTCGTCGAGCTTGTCGGCGGGATAGGGATCGCGCCACTTCTCGCGGTGGTACGGGTCGTCCTTGGGCGCGTAGACGTAGGTGTTGGACTTGACTTCGCCGAGGAAGTCCATCTGGTCCAGGCGCTCTTCGTGGGTCCACGGGGAGCCGTAGAAGCCCTCGATGGAGCCGCGCAGCGGCATGGACGGGAAGTCGGAGACCGAGGCGCCGGCGATCCGGCCCCCGGCGATCAGGCCGCGCAGGGTCTGCACGGCGTAGTACTGGCCGGCGGCGTCGGTGCCGCCGAGCGCGACGGTGGCCTGCCGTGACCGGTGGTCGGCGACGCGCAGCGCGTACCCCTCGGCGTGGTCCGGTACGTCCGTGCCGCGCAGCGCCGCAGCGACGTCCGGGCGAGTGGCGGGGCCGAGCAGTACGGTGAGGGCGGCATGGCGGTCGGCACGGGTGCTGACATCGATGTCACGCACGCCGTGCGCACGGAGCGTCTTGAGGAGCAGCTTGCGCGCCGCCGCGTCGGCGTCCCTCCCGACGACGACGTTGACGCGGCCGCCGAGCCGGACGTCGGCCGAGACCCGGGTCATGTGCTGCGGGGTCGGCGAGATCACCGGGAGCGGCGGTTCATGGCCGGCTTCCGGTACTGCGCCGCCCGGTGGCGCGGCACCGAGCGTGGCGGCGGCGAGCAGCACGGCGAGCGAGCCGGTGAGCGATCTGGCGAAGACGGTCACGTGGCCTCCGGAGGTGTGGCGGACTGCGGGTGCGCGGCCGGCCCATGAAGGGAAGCGGAGCCGGTGCCTGGAACCGTCCGCAAGCCTCCGACATGCGGGAACGGGCGTCAATGCCGCCTCGCCGGTCGGGACTTGGACTTTTCTGCGCCCGTTTCGTCCTGGTGCACATGCGCCACATCCGCATGTACGGTGCATCCGCTCCACGGTCGAGCCACCGAACGGCGAGGAGGACGCATGCGTACCCGTCCACGTACCGGCAAGCTCATGACCCGCTCCTGGACCCTGCCGGTACTGGCCGCCGCCGCGGTGGCCGCCGGGCTGCTGACCACCGTGCCGTACGGGACCGCGGGCGGCGGGCGCGGGGACGGCGGCGCCTCGGCCGGGCCCGCCGCCGGGCGCCTCGCGGCGGCCGGGGCACCGCAGGGCAAGGCACGGCCGGACGCCCGGCACGTGGTGCTCGCGGTGCACGGCGGCGCCGGCACCGCACTGCAGCGCGACGAGACCTCGCCCGAGCGGGAGAAGGCCTACCGGGACGGCCTCGCGGACGCGGTACGGGCGGGCAAGCAGGTGCTGGACCGGGGCGGCGACAGCGTCTCGGCGGTCGAGGCCGCGGTCCGGTCGCTGGAGGACGATCCGCTGTTCAACGCGGGCAAGGGCGCCGTCTTCACCGCGGACGCCGGGCACGAACTGGACGCCTCCATCATGCGCGGCTCGGACCTGGCGGCGGGCGCGGTCGCCGGGGTACGCCACGTCCGCAACCCGGTCTCCGCCGCCCGCCTGGTCATGGAGAAGTCCCCGCACGTGCTGCTGGCGGGCGAGGGCGCCGACGACTTCGCGGCCCGCAACGGCCTGGCGACGGTGACCCAGGACTACTACTGGACGCAGGCCCGCTGGGACGCGCTGATGGCGGCCAAGAAGAAGGCCGGCGAGGACCGTTCCGGCGCCGGCACCCGCTCCTCGGCGGCCCTCGCGGACGAACAGGCGAAGGGCACCGTTGGGGCGGTCGCGCGGGACGGCAGGCGGAACCTGGCCGCCGCCACCTCCACCGGCGGCCTCACCAACAAGATGTCCGGGCGGATCGGCGACTCCCCCGTGGTCGGCGCCGGTACGTACGCCAAAAACGGCACCGTCGCGGCCAGCGCCACCGGTGACGGCGAGATCTTCCTCCGCGGCGCCGCGACCGCGACGATCTCCAGCCTCATGGAGTTCGGCGGCAAGGACGTGGCAGCGGCGGCGTACGAAGTGCTGGTGAAGCGGCTGCCGAAGCTCGGGGGCGACGGCGGGGTGATCGCACTGGACGGCAGGGGCACCTTCGACGCGCCGCACAGCAGCGAGGGCATGCTGCACGCCTACCTCACCGAGGACGGCACGATCGTGACGAAGATCTTCCCGGACGAGACCCCACCGAACACCTGATCCGTCCGGGTACGGCAGGAAAGACCTGGTCGCACGGCGCGTGTGAGGTCCATAGGATCAACGGCATGTCCGACACGCCGCACTTCCGTCCGTCCGGCCGCCGGGAGACCACCGCATGACCGCGCCGCACCGCGACGCCTGGCTCGATGTCACCTCCGGCGTCGCCGGGGACATGCTGCTCGGCGCGCTCATCGACGCCGGGGCCACGCCGGAGGCCGTGCAGCACGCGGTCGACGCGGTGATCCCCGGCGCCGTACGGCTGACCCGGTCGGCCGTCACCCGCGCCGGGCTGCGCGCCACCAAGGTCGGCATCGAACCGCTGGCCGAGGACCATCCGCACCGGACCTGGCGCGCCATCAGGGGCCGGATCGAGGAGGCCGGACTGCCGGGCCGGGTCGGCGACCGTGCGCTGGCGGTCTTCGGACGGCTCGCGACGGCGGAGGCCCGCGTGCACGGCGTACCGGTCGAGGAGGTGCACTTCCACGAGGTCGGCGCCTGGGACTCGATAGCGGACGTGGTCGGGGTCTGTGCCGCGCTGCACGAACTGGCCATCGACGGGATCACCGCGAGCCCGGCCGCCCTGGGCTCCGGCCGGGTCCGCACGGCCCACGGCGACCTGCCGGTACCGGTGCCCGCCGTGCTCGAACTGGCAGCGGGCTGGGAGGTGGTGGGCGGCGGCGCCGGCGAGCTGGCCACACCGACCGGCATGGCGCTGGTGACCGCGCTGGCCACGGAGTGCGGCGAACTGCCGCGGCTGCGGGCCGAGGCGACCGGGGTGGGCGCGGGCACGCGGGACACCCCGGGCCGCCCGAACGTGGTACGCGTGGTGATCGGCTCCCCCGCGGCCGCCGCGTCCGGCGCGGACGAGGAGACGTCCGCCGCCGTCCTGGAGGCCAACGTCGACGACCTGGACCCGCGCCTGTGGCCCGGCGTCCTCGCCTCGCTGCTGGCGGCCGGCGCCTCGGACGCCTGGCTGGTGCCGATCCTCATGAAGAAGGGCCGCCCGGCGCACACGCTGCGGGTACTGGCCCCGCGGCAGCGGGCGGACGCCCTGCGCGACCTGATCTTCCGTGAGACCAGCACCATCGGGGTGCGCGAGTCGGCCGTACGGAAGACCGCGCTGCAGCGCACATGGGTACGGGTCACCGTGGCGGACGGCGCCGAGCTGCCGGTCAAGGTCGCGCACCGCGGCGGCGTGATCGTCCGGGCCACCCCCGAATTCGACGATGTGGCCGCCCTGGCCGCCGACCGCGGCCTCCCCACGAGCACCCTCCTGGACGCCGCGATCGCGGCAGCAGTAACAGCCGGCCTGATCCCGGGCGCCGCACTGCCCGGCGGGGCCTCCTAGGAAGCCCCGCCTTTCGGCGGCCGGTCTACGCCGCGGGAAACGGTGCCGCGATCTGGGCTGCCAGGTGACCCGCGCCGTAGCCGTTGTCGATGTTGACCACGGCGACGCCCGGGGCGCAGGCGTTGAGCATGGCCAGCAGCGGGGCGAGGCCGCCGAAGGCGGCGCCGTACCCGACGGAGGTCGGCACGGCGACGACCGGCGCCGCGACCAGCCCGGCCACCACGCTGGGCAGCGCGCCGTCCATGCCCGCGACCACGACCACGGCCCGTGCGGAACGCAGCAGGTCGAGCCTGCCGAGGACCCGGTGCAGCCCGGCGACGCCCACGTCCGCCACGAACGCGGTCTCCCGGCCGAGGTACGCGGCGGTGAGCAGCGCTTCCCGGGCCACCGGGAGGTCGGAGGTGCCGGCGCAGACCACGGTCACCTTGCCGCCGGTCGCGGTCGGCGGCGCCGGCGGCCAGGCGAGCAGCCGGGCTTCCGTGTCATGGCGCGCGTCGGGGAGTTCGGCGAGCACCGCCTTGGCGTGTCCGTCGTCGGCCCGGGTGAAGAGGGTGACCGGTATGTCGGGGCCCAGGTGCCCGGTATCGGCGTACCGTTCGCGTATCGCGGCCGCGATGGCGGCCACCTGAGCCGTCGTCTTGCCCTCGCAGTAGACCGCCTCCGGGTAGCCGCGCCGCGCGGCCCGGTCATGATCCAGCTCGGCGAGCCCGGCGAGGCTCGTCGCACCGCTCATCGCCGCCTCGGGACCCGGCGCGTGCTCAGACATTGCGGCCGCCTCCCGTCACGCCGACCAGCGGCAGGGTGAACGCGCCGGACTGGATGCCGGCCAGATCGATCGCCACCATGCGGAAGCCGGCCGCCTGCACGGCGCTCAGTACCGCCTCGCGCAGCTCGTCGGAGGCGGCCCGGGCGATCTCCGCGACCGGCAGCTCGACGCGCGCCACCTCCCCGTGGTGCCGCACCCGGCAGTCGCTGAACCCCAGCCCCCGCAGCGCCTTCTCGGCCCGCTCTATCTGCCCGAGCTTGGCGGGCGAGACCTCTTCGAAGTGCGGGATGCGGGAGGCCAGGCAGGGCGCGGCGGGCTTGTCGGCGCAGGGCAGCCGGAGCGCGCGGGCGAGGCGGCGTACGGCGGCCTTGTCCAGGCCCGCTTCGGCGAGCGGCCGCAGCACCCGGTGCTCGGTGGCGGCGCGGCTGCCGGGCCGGTCCGGGCGGCGGGCGTCGTCGGCGTTCTCCCCGTACGCGACCGCCGCGAGCCCGTGCTCGGCGGCGACCTCGTCCGAGATCCTGGTGAACAGCTCGTCCTTGCAGTGGAAGCAGCGGTCCGGCCCGTTGGCGCGGTAGGCCGCCGACTCCCCTTCGTACGTGGCGACTTCGACGACCCGCGCGCCGATGTGGGCGGCCACCCGGTGGGCCCCGGCGCGCTCGTCCGCGGCGAGGCTGGGCGAGACGCCGAGGACCGCGACGACCCGCTCGGCGCCGAGCGCCCGTACGGCGAGCGCCAGCAGCAGCGAGGAGTCGACGCCGCCGGAGAAGGCGACGCCGAGCGGGGCGGCGTCGCGCAGCAGCGCGGCGACCGCGTCGGCCGCCTCGGCGTCCGCGCCGGTGAGCTCCGGGAGCTGAGGCAAGGTCATGTACCGCTCCTCATTTCGTGCGCAGCCGGTGGAGGATCTCGCCCGCGTGCGGCACGACCAGGGTCTCCGGGTCGGCGGCGAAGGCCGCGGGGTCGATCTCCGCCGGGTCGAGGTGGTTCAGGTTCGCGGCGCGGACGACGTCCTCGGGGATGCCGGTGGCGAGCGTGACGGTGACCCGGCAGTGTTCCTCGCCGGTCTCGGCGTCGTACGTCCCTGCGCCGCGCAGGTGCGTGGAGTGGGCCAGCACGCCCCAGTGCAGGTCCTTGAAGCGGTCCCACTGCTTGGTGAAGTAGTCCCGGCAGTGGTAGCCGATGTCGCCGATCTCCGGGTGCATGGCGGAGAGCTGCGTGATGTGCGGCGCGTAGAGGATGACCTCGCCGCCGTCCGCGACCACCGGCTCCAGCTTGTAGAAGCCCTTGGCGGCGGTCCAGATGTCCTCGTACTTCTCCGGCATGACCGACAGGACGCGCTGCACGGGCGCGTCCAGGTACCGGATGTGCGTCTCGGCGGAGACCTCGGCCGCCGCGGCCCAGGCAGCCTCCGGTGTGCCGTACGCGAGGCAGTGCAGCGCGTCCGTCCCCGACTGCGCGACGGCGCAGAGGGCGAGGCGGCGTCCGGGGATGAGGGCCGCGGCCTCGTCGATGAGCGCGCGTACGGGCGTGATGCCGCGGGTGCCGATGATCTCCACGCTGCTGATCAGGGCGCCCAGCCAGTGCGAGAGGTCGATGATGTCGGCGCCCGCGACGCCGGGGAAGAAGTACTTGTTGCCACCGGAGAAGCCGACGACCTCGTGCGGGAAGACGGGGCCGAGTACGAGGGTGACGTCGTGGTCGACGACTGCGCGGTTCAGGCGGACGTCGACGGCGTGGTGCAGCAGCCCGCCGGACAGCTCGCCGACCCGGTCGGCGGAGATCGTGCCGAGCGAGACGAAGGTGTCGGGGTCCCACCACTCGTGGTTCCGTACGGTCATGCCCGGATAGCGCGCGGCGAGCCCGCCCTCCGGGTAGCCGAGATGCTCGGCCAGCCGGGCTTCGTCCATGGCGGCGTGGGTGCCGAGCGCGATCAGCACGGTCAGCCGGCTCACCCGCCCGGCGAGCGCGCCGTGCACGGCGGACAGCAGCAACGGCAGCGGACAACTCCGCGTCCCGTCGGGCACCACGACGCAGACACTCCGCCCGTCCAGCTCCGCCCCGCCGAGCGCCCCGGCAACGAACTCGGTGACCTGCGCGTCGTCGAGCACCGTCCCGGCCCCTCCGACCCGTGCGACCCCGGCCTCCGCCGCGTCCTTCGGCTCCGCGTTCTCCGTCATGCCGAAACGATCTCCGAGCCCGCCGCCGGCCGCAAGGGGCTGTGGACAACTCTCCGGTGTGCACGAAAGCCGTCACCCGTACGAAGCACGCAGGCCTCTCCACGAGCGCGCAGGCCGCCCCCACACGTGCGGAGGCGGCCTGCGCCACAGGGGACTGCCCCGCCTAGTCCGGCGGCGTAGGCGTGTCCGGGCTGCGGTACATGGCCTGGAGGTCGAGTTCCAGTTTGACCGTCGGGCCGACGACGGCGATGCCGCGGGCGAGCATGTTGCGCCAGTTGAGGGTGTAGTCCTCGCGGTGCAGCTCGGTCTTGGCCAGGGCGGCGCAGCGCAGTTCCTCGCCGTAGCCGCCGTTGACGGCGCCGAGGTAGGTGGTGTCCAGGTTGACGGTGCGGCTGACACCGTGCATCTCCAGGACGCCCTGCACGACCCACTTCTGGCCGCCCTTGTGGATGAAGCGGGTGGAGGCGAAGTGCAGGTACGGGTAGTTCTCGACGTCCAGGAAGTCCGCCGAGCGCAGGTGGCCGTCCCGGGTGTTGTTGCCGGTGTTGATGCTCGCCGCCTCGATGCGTACCTCGATGCGCGAGTCGGCCATGTCGGGGGCCACCCGGATGCCGCCCTGGAAGCGGGTGAACCGGCCGTGCACGTTGGCCATGCCGACGTGCTTGGCGATGAACCGGATCGCGGTGTGCGGCGGGTCGAACAGCCACGTACCGGGCTGGGGCAGCTCGAGCGGCGCCGAGGACTCCAGCCGGATCGTGGGCAGCGGCAGGGTCTCGCCCTCCCTGATGTCGATCGTCTGCCGGTTCGGCTGCAGTCCGTCGGCGGAGACCAGGACGCTGTACCGGCCGACGGGCAGCGTCAGGAAGAACAGACCGTACGGGTCGGTCGTCAGCTTCGCCACGACCTGCCCGCCGTGCGCCGAGGTGACGGTGACCTCGGCCTGGGGCAGGGGCTCCCCGAGCGGGTCGAGCACCTCACAGTTGAAGGCACCCGCACCCGGGGGGACGGGGTGCAGGAGGCCGGCTCCGCGCGGGCCTCGGGCGGCCCGCTTCCTCCGGAGCAGTGCGATGGGCATGCCATCACCTTTCTACGCGGTGCATGTCAACAAGGCCCCTGTGTCGGGGCCGTGGGAGAGGGGGGTGACGGTGACCAAGACCGTCCCTGTGCCCACGATTTCATGCGCCGCCTTCTGCCGCTCACCCACCCCGGGCCACTGGCCTGCTCATTTTCGGGCGGATCGGCATGAACTGCCGAGCGGCGGAAGCGATTCACCCAATGAATTCCCGGCGTCCGGCGCTCGCGACACCGCTGTTGATCAGCACACTGAGCGCCGGACCGGAACGTTCACTCCTCGTACACCGTTTCTTTACGCGGCCGGCTCGCCGGAGTCGCGAAGTGCCGCGGTACCGGGCTGCGGTGGGACGGCGTCCGGTCCGGCGCCCTCCTCCTGCTCCACATAGCCGTAGACCTCGGGGAGGATGTAGGTGGCCGCGAGGTACCCGGTCAGCGAGAGCAGCGAGACGATCACGGTCGCCAGCGGCACGCCCAGTTCGGTGAAGAGGATCGGGAAGAAGAAGATCGACACGAACGAGGCGAGCTTGACGAAGAGGTAGCCGAAGCCGGAGGCGGTGGCCTTGTACCGGCTCGGCGCGACCATCGAGGCGATCGTCATGCCGTTGGACGCGTCCCAGTAGTGGCCCCACATCAGGCCCGCGGCGGCCAGCGGCACCAGTACGTGCCACTCCAGGTGCAGGAAGAGCGCGGCCAGCAGCAGCGAGACGAACGCCATGCCGTAGCCCACGCGGGCCACTCCGCGATGGCCGATCCTCGGGGTGACCTGCGGCGCGACGAAGCCCGCCACGGTCGCGATGATGTAGATCGCGCCGGTGACGAAGTTGGTCGCGCCGATACCGGAGACGCCGGTGAGGACGAGGATGACCGGCAGGTAGAAGGCGAAGGCGGCGAACTCGGCGCCTTGCATCGCGTTGGAGATCCACGCGAACACACTGGCCTTGCGGCGCACCGGGTCCTGCCAGATGCTCTTCAGGAAGTCGCGGGTGCGCGGCCGCTCCATGACGAAGTCCTCGTCCGGCAGCATGTCCAGGTCGTCGTTGAACATCTCCTTCGCGACGGCCTTGGCCTTCTTGAACTTGCCGCGCTGCACCAGCCACAGGGCGGTGTCCGGCACATCCAGCCGCCCGATGAGCAGCGCGAGGGCCGGCAGCGCGCCGAGGCCGAGACCGATCCGCCACAGCAGGCCGTGGTCCATGCCGCTGAGGTACATCACGGTGATCACCGCGATGGCGGCGATCTCGCCGAGCCCGAACATGCCCTGCCAGCGGTTGCCCATAACCTCCCGCTTGCCCTTGGGCATGGTCTCCATGATGTACGCGTAGCCGGTGGAGATGTCGCTGCCCAGCGGGATGCCGAGCAGGAACCGGACCGCGACCAGCTGCCACATGCTGGTCACGAAGGACTGGCTCAGCGCGAGCACCACGAAGAGCGCCATCGTGATGATGAAGACCTTGCGCCGGCCGATCCGGTCGGCGACCCAGCCCCCGCCCAGAGCGCCGATGAGCGCCCCCAACTGCACGGCACCTGAGGCGAGTCCGAGCATCGCGGCGCTGGGGTGCAGGTCGTTCTTGACGAACAGCAGCAGGAACGAGATCGCGTACAGGTCCCAGGCTTCGATCAGGATCGTCGAGATCATGAGCCAGCCGGTGCGCCGCCCCGTATCGGTGCCTTGTTTGCTGAGGACGTGCTGCGCTGCCCGGTCGGACAGCTGCCGTATCTCCGCCTGAGTCGGCACGGATTCTCCTGACGTCGGCACGAATGGTCCAGGCCGTTCCGCCCCGTTCTGCCAGGCGAAACGGCGTTCAGGGGGGTGGAATATCGGGGGAAGCTAGCCCTAGCCTCGAAGACGTGTCAACGAGTTCTGCACAGACGTATTCCGGCAGGCCCAATGACGGTGCGGGCCCCCGCAAAGTGCTGCGGCTCATCGAGACGCTCTGCCATGCGCAGGAGCCCCTGCGCCTCGCCGACCTGGCCGCCGGCGCCGCCGTTTCCAAGCCCACGGCCCACCGCCTGCTGGGCACGCTGGTCGCCGAGGGCTGGGCGGTGGCGCACCCCGGCGGGCGGTACGGCATCGGCCCGACCGCCAGCGGTGTCGGCGCGGCGGTCGCCCGCGGCCACCGGCACACCACCGTCGAGGCGGTCCTGGTCGAGCTGCAGGACCGGATCGGCCAGACCATCCACGTGGGCCTGCGCAGCGGCGACCGCATCGTCTACACCCACAAGGTCGAGGGCGTGCAGCCGTTCGCCTTCCTCTCCCGGGTCGGCATGCAGCAGCCCCTGCACTCCACCGCCATCGGCAAGTGCATACTCGCCGGGCTCGACGCGGCGGCACTGGCGGAGCTGGTGGACCGCACCGGCCTGGAGCGGCGTACGGACCGCACGCTCACCACCCTCGACGCGCTCTCCGCCGAACTGGCCGGCGTACGGGAGCGCGGCTACGCCCTGGACGACGAGGAGAACGAACCCAACGTGCGCTGCCTCGCCGCGCCCGTCCACACCCCGGACGGCCGCACGGTCGGCGCGGTCAGCGTCTCCACCGTCACCTTCATCATCGGCCGCGACGAGGTGCTCGCGCTGACGGACGCGGTACGGGACACGGCGCGGCGGGTGGAGTCGGTGATGGCCTGAGCTCGACGGTACGGAAATGGAGGAGTCGTATGAAGGAAGCGGACACGGGCGCCCGGTCCCGCCCCGAGCGCGTCGCGCTGTTCACCTCGTGCATGGGCGACCTGGCGGCGGGCGGCCCGGCCCGCGCCACGGTGGAGGTGCTGGCGGCGATGGGCGTCGCGGTGGAGCTGCCGCGCGGCCAGACCTGCTGCGGCCAGCCCGCGCTGAACTCCGGGCACCCCACGGAGGCGGGCTCACTGCTCGACCGCTGGCTGCGGATCTTCGCACCGTACGACGCGGTGGTCACCCCCTCCGGATCCTGCGCCGCCCACCTCCACCACCACCTCGGCCGGCTCCGCTCCCCCACCCCGGAGCAGCGCGCGCTCGTCGAACGGACCTATGAGTTCAGCCAGTTCGTGATGGCGTACGGCACGGAGCTGCGGTTCCGGCTGCCCGGCTCGGTCACATACCACGACTCCTGCCACCTGACGCGCACGCTCGGCGAGCGCCGCACGCCACGCCAACTGCTGGGCAGGATTGAGGGGTTGGAGGTCAGGGAGATGGCGGGCTGCGACACCTGCTGCGGCTTCGGCGGGACCTTCGCCGCGAAGTTCCCCGAGGTGTCGGTGGCGATGGCCGACACCAAGCTCCGCTCCGCGGCTGCCGAGGGCACCGACTGGCTGGTCTCGGCCGACCCCGGCTGCCTGCTGCACCTGGGCGGCCGGGCGCGGAAGGCCGGGCCGCCGGTCCGTACCCGGCACCTCGCGGAGCTGGTGCGCGACGCGCTCGTCCCGGCGGAGGTGCCCGCATGACCGAACAGCGCACGACCGAGCAGCGGTCCTCCGCCCTCGCCGGCCGCGAGCGCATCCACCCCGACCGCCCCGAGTGGGCGGCCGGCGACATCCCTCCGCACCGGCGCCCGCTGCCGCTGATCACCCGGGACGCGCTGACCGTCCGCACCGCCCGCCCCACCCACGACCGCCTCGCCGCCCTGAACGAGGAACGGCACGTCGGCACGTGGACCCCCGAGGTGGCCCGGCTCCGCGAGCAGGGCGCCGCCATCCGCCGCGAGACCCTCACCGACCTGGAGAAGTACCTCCAGCAGCTGACCGGGAGCGTCGAGCGGAACGGCGGCGTGGTGCACCGGGCCGGCACACCCGCCGAGGCCCGCGCCGTCATCGGACGGATCGCCCGCGAGAACGGCGTCCGCCTCGCGGTGAAGTCCAAGTCGATGGCCACCGAGGAGATTCACCTCAACGCCCACCTCACCGCGGACGGCATCGAGGTGGTCGAGACGGACCTGGGCGAGTACATCGTCCAGCTGGCCGACGAGCGGCCCAGCCACATCGTCGGGCCCGCGCTGCACAAGTCCCGGCAGGACGTGGCGGATCTCTTCGGGCAGCTCGCCGGTGACGAGGTGTCAGGAGAGCCGGAGGACCTCGCGTCCTTCGCCCGTACCCGGCTGCGCGCCGACTTCAAGGCCGCGGGCATGGGCATCACCGGCGTCAACTTCGCCGCCGCCGACACCGGCACCCTCGCCCTCGTCACCAACGAGGGCAACGCCGACATGGTGACCTCCCAGCCGCGCGTCCACGTGGCCGTGATGACCGTCGAGAAGGTCATCCCGCGCTTCGCCGACCTCGGCGTCCTCATCCCCCTGCTCTGCGACGCGGCCACCAAGCAGCGCGTCTCCGTCTACCAGACCCTGGTCAACGGACCGCGCCGTGAAGGCGAGACCGACGGCCCCGAGCAGATGCACCTGGTCATCCTCGACAACGGCCGTACGAAAGCGCTCGGCACGCCGCAGGAAGAGGTGCTCGCCTGCATCCGCTGCGGCAACTGCCAGATCTCCTGTCCGGTGTACCGGACGGTGGGCGGCGGACACCCGTACAGCGCGGTGTACGGCGGCCCGATCGGCGCCGTGCTCAGCCCGCTGATCGGCGCCCCCGGTACCGACTCCGACCTGCCGTTCCTCTCCTCGCTCTGCGGCGCCTGCTACGACGCCTGCCCGGTCAAGATCCCCATTCCCGACCTGCTGGTGGACCTCCGCGCGCGGCACGAGAGCGAACGGTCCGCCGGCCGGACGGCCCGCGCGGGCTGGCGGGCCTGGGCACTGGCCTGGCGTACGGGGGCCGGTTTCCGCGTCACGATGGCGGCGGCCCGGCTGGCCGGCCGGCTGCTCCCCGACCGGCTGGTGGCCCGGCTGCCCGGGCCCGGCCGCGCCTGGGCCGAGGGCCGCGCCCTGCCGCCGCTGCGGGAGGCGGGCGCCTTCCGGCGCTGGTTCCGGCGGTACGAGGAGAACCGGCGGGACGACGGGAGGCAGGGATGAACCAGGAGCTGGCGGAGCTGTTCCGCGACCGGCTGGCTGAGGCCGGCGGCCGGGCGGAGCTGACCGCCTCGCACGGCGAGGCGCTGGCGGTGGTCCGGGAGTGGGCGGGCGACCGCCCCGTGCTCGTCGACGACCATCCGGACCTGACGGGTCTGCAGGTCGCCGGGGAGCGGCCGCGGGACCCGTGGGACGCCGAGGTCGGGGTGACCGGCGTGCTCGGGGCCGCGGCGGACACCGGCACCCTGGCGCTCGGCCCCGCGCCCGGCCGCCCGCGCGGCACGGCGGTACTGCCGGGCGTCCATCTCGCGGTCGTACCGCTCTCCCGGCTGCACGCCGACTACGCGGCACTGATCGCGGCGCTCGGCCGGCTCGACCCCATGCCGTCCGGCCTGCAGCTGGTCACCGGGCCCAGCCGCTCGGGCGACATCGAGTCGGCGATGATCCAGGGCATGCACGGGCCGCGCGCGGTGCGGGTGGCGGTTTATCCGGACGCGTGACGGGCCCCGGTTCGTGACGGCCCGTCAGCGGCGTCGTCAGGGTCTGCCGGGGCGGCCTCCGGCGCTCCCGTACGGGCAGGTACGCGTACGGGAGCTACGATGCGGCCGGCCCGGCAGGTCCGTGCCGGTCAGCCGGCGTCGCGCGCGGCCTCGGCCTGCTGCCGCAGCAGCTTCTTGTCGGGCTTGCCCGCGTCCGTCAGCGGCAGCGCGTCGACGAAGGTGATGCTCGCCGGCTCGTACATCGCGCCGCGCGCCTCGCGCACCGAAGCGCGCAGCTCCTCGGCCTCCAGGCCGCTGTCCGGCGCGGCCACGACCGCCGCGTGCACCTGCTCCATGCGGTCCGCGTCGCGGACGCCGAAGACGGCGCTCTGCAGCACCTTCGGGTGCGAGTTGAGCAGGTCCTCCAGCTCGGTGGTGTACACGTGGCCGCCGACCACCACGATCATGTCCTTGATCCGGTCGACGACGGTGATGTAGTTGTCGGCGTCGACGAAGCCCACGTCACCGGTGTGCAGCCAGCCGTCCTTGAGCACCTCGGCGGTCAGCTCGGGCTGCTTCCAGTAGCCGGTCATGGTGCCGGCCGAGCGGACGCAGATCTCGCCCAGCTCGCCCGCCGGCAGGTCCTTGCCGTCGGTGTCGCGGATGGCCACCTCGACGCCCGGAAGGATCTTGCCGGCCGAGCGCAGCCGCTCCAGGTTCTCCGGGTCGTGCTCCTCGGCGGGCAGCACGCTGATGCCGCCGGCCTCGTTCTGGCCGTAGAACTGCACGAGGACCTTGCCGAAGCGGCGGACCGCGTCCGCGATGCGGGCGGGCGAGGACTGGCAGCCGCCGTAGGTGAGGGCGCGCAGGCTGGAGAGGTCGCGGCGCTCGGAGTCCGGGTGGTCCATCAGCTGGTAGACCAGCGGCGGGAGCAGGAAGAGATGGGTGATGTTCTCGCGCTCGATGGTGGCGAGCGCCTCGGCCGGGTCGAAGTCGTCGTGCAGGACGACGGTGCCGCCGCTGAGGAACATCACGTCGGCGAGCATGCCGGCGGCGTGCGCGATGGTGGTGCACACCAGCTGCTTGGGCGTGTAGCCCTGCTCGGCCTGCTCGGGCATCATCCGGCGCATGCGGTTGAGCTGCCGGAAGGTGGTGACGATGCCCTTGGGGTGGCCGGTGGTACCGCCGGTGTGCCGGATGTTGCAGATGTCGTCCGGCCGCGCGGTGCTCTCGTACGGCTCGGCGGTCTGCTCGGCGGCGAGCGCCAGCACGTCCCGGCCGACCTCCCGCTTGGCCTCGCCGAGGGTGAGGACGGTCGGCACGGGCGCGCGCTCGGTCAGCTCGGCGGCGCGGTCGGCCAGCCGCGGGTCGACGATCAGCGCCCGGGTCTCGACGTCGCGCACGATGTTGGCCTGCACGTCGGCGGAGAGCTTGTTGTAGAGGTGGTTGACGCGGCAGCCGACGAGGTTGGCGGCGTAGCGCGCGGCGATGGCCTCGGGGAGGTTGCCGCTGAGCAGCGTGACGGTGGTGCCGCGCTCGACGCCCTGCGCCGATATGGCGTGTGCCATACGGTGTACCAGGTCACAGAACTGACCGGCGGTCAGCCGGCGGTCGCCGTGCACGAGCAGTTCCCGGTCCGGGTCGGCCGCCAGTGCGTCGAGGTTGTCCTCGACGTACGTGCGGAACCCGTCCTCCAGCGAACTGCCGTGGTCGTCGTGGGGGGTTGTGGGGGTGGTCTGGGATGCGGCTGCCTCGGCAGGCATGAATCGTCCTCCTGACACCGGGCGCGCTCGTCCCCGCACCCCGGTGGTGGTACTCCGTTGGTCGGTGGTGCCCAGGGCCGGCACGGCGCATGGCGGCGCACCCGGCACAAGTGAACTCCCCCGCCCCGGGAATTGGTTGCCCCAGACAACCAATTCCCATGCTAGCGCTCCACCCCTCCCGCCCGCACATCACAAACCACCCGTTCCAGGCACTTGACCGCCTCTTTTCCTTTCTTTTCCTTAGCCGTTCCTTGACTTGACCTTCCCTTCCAGCGTTATTCGGCCATACGTCAGCCACCGCGCGGCGACCGGAACCGACCACCGCGCAGGCGTCACCCGACCCGGGTCGATCGCCCGGAAGCCGCTGGATAGCGGCGTACGGATCGGGAAGGATGGCTCCCGCCCGCCGGGCCGTCCCGCATCGGCCCGTCCCCCGCCGGAAAGGACACCGAGATGCCCCAGCACGCCCCTGACCAGCTCGTCGTCACGCGAGCAACGCCGGAGGACTGGAAGGTCGTCAGCGAGTGGGCGGCGGCCGAGGGCTGGAACCCGGGCCTCTCCGACGCCGCCTGCTTCTTCGCCCAGGACCCCGACGGGTTCTTCATCGGCCGCATCGGCGGCGAACCGGTCTCCGCCATCTCGGTCGTCAACTACAGCCCGGACTACGCCTTCCTGGGCTTCTACCTCGTCCGGCCCGATCAGCGCGGCCACGGCCATGGCCTCACCACCTGGAAGACGGCACTCGCTCACGCCGGCGAGCGGACCGTCGGCCTGGACGGCGTACCGGCCCAGCAGGACAACTACCGCCGCTCCGGCTTCGAACTGGCCTACCGCACCAGCCGGTTCGGCGGCACGGTGCCCGCCGGCGGCCGTCCGGCCCCCGCGGACGTCGTCCCCGCCGAGGCCGCCGGGCTGGACGCGCTGCTCGCGTACGACAGCGCCTGCTACCCCGCCGACCGCCCGGAGTTCCTGCGCCACTGGCTCACCGCCGAGGGCCACCGCGCGCTCGCCCGCGTGGTGGACGGCCGGGTGACCGGGTACGGCGTGATCCGCCCGGGACTCGACGCCCACCGCGTCGGCCCGCTCTTCGCCGACACCGCCGAGGACGCCCGGGTACTGCTCGACGCGCTCACCGCCGACCTGGGCGGCGCGCCCTTCGCCGTGGACATCCCGGAGACCAACGCGGAGGCCGTCGCGCTGGCCGAGTCGCTCGGCCTCACGCCGTCCTTCGACACGGCCCGTATGTACACAGGGCCCGTCCGCGACTTCTCCGCGTCCCGGGTCTTCGGCGTGACCAGCCTCGAACTGGGCTGAGGCCGCCCGGGGCCCCGTCCCCCTTGTCCCCCGCCGCGAGAATTGACCATATGTTCGAATACTTCGCCAGGCGAAACGCAAGATCAGTCGATAGCGTGTCAAATCGAACAGAACTCTCCGAGGCACCTCACAGCGGAAGACGGAAGAAGGCACGTCATGGCCGTTCAACCTGAGGGCACTCCCATCTGGCTCGACGCCTCGTTCCCCGACCTGGAGGCGGCGAAGGCGTTCTACGGCGACGTCCTGGGGTGGACGTTCGGCGAGAGCAAGGCGGAGCTCGGCAATTACACGCAGGCGTACTCCGACGGCAAGGCGGTCGCCGGCCTCGCCCCCCAGATGCCCGGCCAGGACGACTGGCCGACCGCGTGGTGCCTGTTCTTCGCCTCCGCCGACATCCAGGCCCGCACGGACAAGATCCGTGAACTGGGCGGCCGGGTCGTCGTGGACCCCATGGCCGTCCACGAGTTCGGGCACATGACGATCGCCGCCGACCCCGGCGGCGTCATCTTCGGCCTCTGGCAGCCCGGCACCCACCTGGGCTTCGAGAAGCAGGGCGAGCCCGGCTCGTACTGCTGGGCCGAGATCACCACGCGCGACGCGGAGAAGGCGGACGCGTTCTTCCCCGCCCTCTTCTCGTACGGCGTGAAACGGATGGAGGACGAGGCCATCGACTTCGCCCTCTACGACCTGGGCGGCGACACCACCCTCGGCCGGATGAAGATGACCACCGACTTCCCGGCCGATCTGCCGTCGCACATCAACCCGTACTTCGCCGTCGAGAACTGCGACGACACGATCGCGAAGATCACCAGGCTCGGCGGCCAGGTGCACTTCGGTCCGCACGACACCCCCTTCGGCCGCTTCGCCGCGGTCTCGGACCAGCAGGGCGCCGGGTTCTCCGTGATCGACCTGCAGACGACCAAGGGGGACATGCCGAAGATCTCGTAGCGGACGCCCCGTCCGGCCGCCCGCACCGGCTTCGCGTGCCTTTCCCGCCCTGCCCCGGGAGCCGTCGTCCGGCTCCCGGGGCAGCGGCTGTTTCGCGGTCGTCCGGTTCCCGGGGGAGGGGCCGTTACGCGGTCGTCCGGCTCCCCGGGGCAGGGTCCGTCACGGGGGCGCCCGGCTCCCCGGGGCAGGGTCCGTCACGCGGTCGTCGTCCGGGTCCCCGGGGCGGCCGCGTTACGCCATCGATCGCAACGCGGCCGTCAGCCGGTCCGTGACCGCCGCCGGCTGCTCGACGTTCATCAGGTGCCCGGCGGCCGGGATCTCCTCGTACGTCACGTCGCAGGGCGCCGCCTTCAGACCGTCCAGCATGATGTCGGCGGCCCGCCGCGGGCAGAAGGTGTCGTGCGCGGCGCCGACCACCACCACGGGGCACTCGACGGCGGCGAGTGCCGGGGTGAGCGGACGCTCCCGCAGCCCGGCCATCGCGGCGGCCGCGTTGGCGTAGCCCGCGCCGTCCCCGATCGCCGCCATCCGCCGCACGGTCACCGCCTCGGCGTCCGCGTCCGTGCCGTACAGCGCGGCCACGGTGTCCGCCCGCATCGCCGCCGCCAGCCGCTCCCGGTCACCGCCCCGCACCAGCGCGATCCGCTCCTCGTAGAACTCCACGGCAGCCTTCCCCACCACCGTGGACGTACCGAGGACCACGGCCCCCGTGACCAACTCGGACGCGGTCGCCGCCGCGGCCAGCACCACCGCGCCGCCCAGCGAGAACCCGACGCACACCGCGGGGCCCGTCACCTCCCGCAGGAAGGCCAGCAGGTCGTCCCGCAGCTGCTCAAGGCTCCCCTCGGCGGCCCCCAGCCCGCTCCCGCCGTGCCCTCGCAGGTCGTACGCGTACGTCCGCCGCCCGGCCACCTCCGCCTGCTGCCGCTCCCACGCCCCGCTGTCCTCCCCCAGCCCGTGCACCAGCACCACTGCCGGTCCCTCTCCGGCGGCGTGGTAGCGCACGTCGATGCCGTTCAGCCGGGCGCGGTCGCCGGCCGGTGCCTCCGTCATCGCAAGCCTTCTCTCTCCTCGTCACAGCAACTCTTGCTCTGGCCAACTTTCCGCCAAGGGGCAAGAAAATTCACCGGTGCGCAGTGGGGCGGCGGAGAGATCTCTGGCTGACTGACTGCTGATGCGCGCATGACACGAACCGGCAGGGTGCCGAGGCCGGGAGGAGAGCGCTCTGATGGCGCGAGCGTCCGCGAAGACGGCGGCGGTCGTGACGGTCACGGCGGTCGTGGGGGCGCTCGCCGGAGGCGTGTCCGGGACGGCCGACGGCCGGGCCCCGGCGGACGCGCGGGGCGGCCGGGGTGCCGCCGCGGCGGACGGCCTGCGGCACACCACCGTCGAGGTCTCCCCCGGCGGCTGCGGCTGCACGCCGCGCTGAAGGCCCGCATGCTCCCGGCCGTCTCCTTCGTGAAGGCACCCGCATACCGGGACGCGCACGCCGGCAACTCCTCCCCCACCGGCGAACAGCGCTTCCTCGTCGACGAGATCAACCGCATCCAGAAGTCCGCGCAGCGGAAGGACACCGCGATCGTCGTGGCGTACGACGACTCCGACGGCTGGTACGACCACGTGTAACGGCCCCGGTACTCCCCCTCGGCCCCGACGCCGCCGTACTGGCCGCCGGCGCGGGCGCCACGGCCTTCGCCCTCCGCCGCGCTCGCGCGGACGCGCCTACGGGCTGAGCGCACAGAGGAGTACAGGCGGGGCGCAGGCGGCGGACCCCGAAACGCCGTGCGGCCCCCTCCGCCCGCAGTTGGGCGAAGGGGGCCGCGGCGGGCTCCGGAGGGGCGTCTCAGGAGACGGCGACGGTGGTGGCGGCCGCGTCCTCGTCGGCGTCGGAGGGCTTCGTCTCCCCGTCGTCCAGGGAGACGTTCCTGGTCTCCTTGCCGAGTACGAGGGCGATCAGGGTCAGCAGCGCCATCGCGGAGAGGTAGATCCCGACCAGCCACGGCGAGCCGTCACCGGCCTCCCACAGCGCCACCGCGATGAACGGGGCGACGGCCGCGCCGAGGATCGAGCTGACGTTGTAGGCGATGCCGGAACCGGTGTAGCGCACGCTGGTCGGGAACAGCTCCGGCAGCAGCGCGCCCATCGGACCGAAGGTCATGCCCATCAGCGTGAAGCCGAGCACCAGCCACAGCACCACGCCCAGCGTGCCCAGGCCGATCAGCGGCACCCACACCAGCCCGAAGACCACGATCCCGGCGGTGATCCAGATCAGGGTGGCGCGGCGGCCGTACTTGTCGGCCAGCGGGCCGGAGATCAGAGTGAAAGCGGCGAAGAACAGCACGCCGAAGATCATCATCAGTACGAACGTGGTGTAGCCGTACCCGAGGCCGGGCACGGGGGCGTTCTTCGCGGCACGCCCGTAGCTCAGCGAGAACGTGGTCATCAGGTAGAAGAGCACGTACGTCGCCAGCATGACGAAGGTGCCGAGGATCAGCTGCTTCCAGTGGCTGCGGAAGACGGTGACCAGCGGCAGCTTCCGCACCAGCCCGGACTCGCGGGTCTTGGCGAAGACCGCCGACTCCACGAGCCGCATCCGCACCCACAGGCCGATCGCGACCATCACGGCCGAGAACAGGAACGGGATGCGCCAGCCCCAGGTCAGGAAGGCCTCGGAGGGCTGGGAGGGGTCGGCGCCCGCCGCGGACGGCAGCAGCGCGGCGATGATCAGGAAGAGGCCGTTGCCGATGATGAAACCGAGCGGGGCGCCCAGCTGCGGGAACGTGCCGTACAGGGCGCGCTTGCCGCGGGGAGCGTTCTCGGTGGCGACCAGCGCCGCACCGCTCCACTCACCGCCGAGCGCGAAGCCCTGCGCGATCCGCATCAGCACCAGCAGCGCGGTGGCCACCCAGCCAGCCTGTGCGTATGTGGGCAGGACGCCGATGAGGAAGGTGGCGATGCCCATGGTGAGCAGCGAGACCACCAGCGTCCCCTTGCGGCCGAGCCGGTCCCCGAGGTGCCCGAAGAAGACGGCACCGATCGGGCGCGCGATCATCGCGGCGCCGAACACCGCGAAGGACGACAGCAATGCCGTCGTCGGGTCACTGCTCGGGAAGAAGAGCTTGGGGAAGACCAGAACGGCGGCGGTCGCGTAGACGTAGAAGTCGTAGAACTCGATCGTCGTACCGATGAGGCTGGCGATGAGCACGCGGGACCGCGAATTGACGGGTGCCTGGGCGGGGCTGCTGGCTGATGCGGACATGTCTCGGTCTTTCGCGCGAGGGTGGAGAACGGTCACCGGCAGCGCGCGCCGGCGGCCCGACGGCAGCGCGCGTCCCCCTCGCGGATAAGTCGCACGAACCGCCTGAGCAGCGCGACCATCTCATCTATCTCATTCAACGGTCGGGGGATATCACGATGTGGGACGAGGGCGGCGGCGCCCGTCCCACTGCCGGGGATCAACCCTGCTGAGTCGGCGGCGAGTTCGAGGCCCGAGGCCCTACCGGGAAAGCGACAGGTACACAAAAAGGCCGTATCGGATACTCTCCGATACGGCCTCTGCTCTGCGACTCTTTCGAGTCGGGACGACAGGATTTGAACCTGCGACCCCTTGACCCCCAGTCAAGTGCGCTACCAAGCTGCGCCACGTCCCGGTGCCTGGCCTGCTCGGGGAGCCCCGGGCGGCCGTGCACGAGAACAATACCCCATGTCAGAGGGTGCGCGCTGCGGGTTGGCCGAAGGGGCGGGGGTGACGCGCGGGTACAGGATGAGTAGGCGTACTCATGTGGCGCGGGTCACGGGGCGCCACGCTACCCCTCATGAGCACACCATCCATTCAGCGTCCGACGACGACGGCCTTCTTTGTGCAGGCCGCGCTCTCGTTCGGGCTGTCACTGGCGGCCCTGGCCATCGGGATCGCCAAGCTGCCCGTAGGGGCCTGGGAGCGGAGCTTCCTCGGGCTCGGACTCATCTTCGTGGTGTCGTCGGCATTCACGCTGGCGAAGTGCGTCCGCGACCGGCAGGAGGTCGAGGAGGTGACCAATCGGGTGGACAAGGCCCGGATCGACAAGCTGCTCATCGAGCAGGACGTGTTCAAGCCGGGGGTGTGAGCCCCGGAAGGGGGCCTCGAAGTGGAGCCCTCTTGGAGGGACGGCACTCTCGGGCGGTGACCGCTTGACCTGAAGTCAGGTTGAGGTTGCACGGTGGTCGCATGACCGAGATGACGAGCGATATCGCGAGGGAGCGCGCCGACGCCGGCCCGCTCCCGTACGAGCTTCCGTACGACCGGTATGACCAACTGCCCTCTCTGATGGGGCTCATGACCGGGGACGAGAAGCACGGGCCCGCCGCCACCTCCACCCTCGACACGCTGTGGGTGCTGTACGACCGGGTGCTGCGGGTCTCGCCCGGGACCGTCGAGGACCCGGACCGGGACCGCTTCCTGCTGTCCAAGGGGCACGGGCCGATGGCGTACTACGCGGTGCTCGCGGCGAAGGGGTTCTTCCCGGCGGAGTGGCTGCCCGGGTTCGGCTCGTACGACTCGCCGCTCGGGCACCACCCGGACCGGCAGCTCGTGCCGGGCGCGGAGATCGGCAGCGGATCGCTCGGGCACGGGCTGCCGCTCGCGGTCGGCACCGCACTCGGGCTGCGCGCCCAGGGCCGCACCGAACCCGCGGTCTGGGTGCTGATCGGGGACGCCGAACTGGACGAGGGCAGCAACCACGAGGCCCTCGCATACGCCGGGCCCGCCGGGCTGGACCGGCTGCATGTGGTCGTGGTCGACAATGCCTCGGCTTCGTATCCGCTGGACGGCGGGATCGCCGCGCGCTTCGCGGCGGCGGGGTGGTCGGTGCGGACCGTCGACGGCCGTGACCACGACGCGCTGTACGCCGCGTACACCGCACCGCATCCGGGACGGCCGCACGCCGTCGTCGCCCGCGTCGACCCCAAGGAGGCCTGAGCACATGGACACCATGCGGGAACGCTTCGCCGCGGTCACCTCGCGGCTGCTGGACGAGGACCCGCGGCTGGCCGTCGTACTCGCCGAGATCGGCAAGGACGGCTTCACCGCGGCCCACGAACGCCACCCCGACCGGGTGCTGAACGTGGGCATCAGGGAACAGTTGCTGGTCGGAGTGGGCGGCGGGCTGGCGCTCACCGGGCTGCGGCCGATCGTGCACACCTTTGCCGGCTTCCTGGTCGAGCGGCCCTTCGAGCAGGTGAAGCTCGACTTCGGGCACCAGGGGGTCGGCGGCGTGCTCGTCAGCGCGGGCGGGTCGTACGACTGGCCCGCGGGCGGCTTCACTCATATGTCGCCCGGGGACGTGGCGTTGATGAACACGCTCGACGGGTGGACGGTGCATGTGCCGGGGCACCCGGACGAGGCGGAGGTCCTGCTGCGGCACGCCGCGGCGGCCGGCGACGACAAGGTGTACGTGCGGCTGTCCGTACAGACCAACGAGGCGCCGCGCCCGGTGGACGGCAGCCGCTTCCTGACGCTGCGCGGGGGGCGCGCGGGGACGGTCGTCGCGGTCGGCCCGATGCTGGACAACGTGCTGACGGCGACCGAGGGGATGGACGTCACGGTGCTGTACGCGACGACCGTACGGCCCTTCGACGGCGCGACGCTGCGCGCTGCCGCCGGCGGGACGGGCGCGGCGGACGTCGTCCTGGTCGAGCCGTACCTGGCGGGCACGTCGTCAACGGCCGCGGACGAGGCGCTGCAGGACATCCCGCACCGTGTGCTGGGCCTCGGCGTAAGCCGCCAGGAGCTCCGCCGCTACGGCGACATGCCGGCCCACTTGGCGGCCCACGGCCTGGACGCGGCCTCACTGCGGGAGCGGATCGGGGGGTTCTTGGGCGCGGAGTGAGGGGCGGGGTGAAGGGCGGAGTGAGGGGCGGGGCTCGTGGCCCTGGGCAGGGCCCCTCCCTCTCCCCGAGAAGTGACGTGACCCCCTCCCCCGCCGCCGCCACACCCATATCAAGCTAGTGCCCGCCACTGACAACTCGCTTGTCCAGCCAGGACAGCAGGTCCTGTTGGACCTCGTCGCGGTTGGTCTCGTTGAGGATCTCGTGGCGGGCGTCGGGGTAGGCCGTCCAGGTCAGGTCCTCGGTGCCGAGGTAGCGGAAGTCCTCCAGGAGTTCGTAGACCAGGGTCATCCGCTGGTTGCAGGGGTCCTGGTCGCCGACGGCGAGGTGGACGGGCAGGTCGCGGGGCATGCGGGCGAGGTTCGCCGGGTCGTTGACCTTGCGGACGGCGCGTACCCAGTCCAGCGCGAGCCCCGTACAGAAGGGGAAGCCGCAGTCGTCGTCGGCGGCGTACGTGTCCACCTCGGCCGCGTCGCGCGAGAGCCATTCGAAGCCGGTGCGGTGCGGGTACGGGTCATTGAACGAGCCGAAGAGGCGCGGGATGAAGTCGGAGAGCGCGGTGCGTCCGCGCTGCGCCGCCTCGGCCTCCAGTGCGGCGATCGAGCCCTCGATCTCGGCGCCGGGCAGCGTACGGAAGGTGCCGGAGAGGATCAGCCCTGCCAGCCCGTCGGCGTACTCCTGGGCGTAGTCGCGGGCGAGCATCGAGCCCATGCTGTGGCCGAGCAGCACCAGCGGCACGCCGGGGTGCAGGCCGCGCGCCGTGTCGCCGATGGCCTTGAGGTCGTCGACGGTGCGGCGCCAGGCGTCCTCGCCGACGACGCCGCGGCCGCCGGTGGACGCGGCGGTGGCGCCGTGCCCGCGGTGGTCGGAGGCGACGACACCGTATCCGTGCGCGGTCAGGAAGCGGGCGAAGCGGTCGTAGCGGCAGGCGTGTTCGGCGGCGCCGTGTGCGATCTGTACGAGGGCGCGCGGACGGCCCGTCTCGGGGAGCCAGGTGTAGGTGGCCACTCGGGTGCCGTCGGGCGCCTCGTGGAAGTCCTGCTGCATGGGCGTCGTCTCCTCACTGTTGACGCGGGCGGCGCGGGGCGGGCCACCTTCTCGTCCGTGAACCAGGCCACCTTCTCCTCCGGGGGCGGGACGCGCCAAGAGGGGACGCGACGAGGTGTTGACCTTCGCTGTCCGGAGCGTGACAAGATCGGCGGGTTCCTGGCTGGTTGTGCACCACACGTATCCCCTGTCATAGGAGGACCGTTGGACACCACGGACAGTTTCCCGGGCGCCGACGCCGGCTCAGCCCCCTCTCCCCTTTCCCGCCGCGGCTTTCTTCAGGGCACCGCCACCGCGGCGGCCGCAGTGGGGCTCGCCGGGCTCCCGGCCGCCGCCTCCGCGGCACCCGCCGCCACCGCGCCGGCCGCCGCGGCCCGCGCCACCACCCTCTCCTTCACCGCCGCCACCAACGGCGCCGCCACCCTCGCCCCCGACGGCAAGCATCTGGTGGCCGAGGTCCAGAACGTGCTGTGGTCGGTGCCGCGCTCGGGCGGTACGGCGACGGCGCTCACCCCGCCGCTCCTGGAGCCGACGCGGCCGGTCTTCGCGCCGGACGGCTCGCGGCTGGCGGTCTGCGGCTACCAGGGCGGTCAGTTCCACATCTGGACGCTGGCCCCGGACGGCTCGGGGCTGCGGCAGGTCACCGACGGGCCGTGGGACGACCGGGGGCCCGCGTGGTCGCCGGACGGCACCCGGATCGCGTTCGCCTCGGAGCGCGGCGGCGACCCGGTGGCGGGCAGCCCGTACCGAATCTGGGTGCTGGAGCTCGCGAGCGGCAAGCTGACGCAGGTCACGGGGGTGCCGGACCAGGACGGGCCGCACCAGGGCGGCGCGTGGGAGGACTTCGACCCGGTGTGGGCACCGGACGGTGCGCGCATCTGGTTCGTGCGGGGGCGGCCGGCGGGCACCGCGCTGGAGTCCCGTACGGTCGCCTCGGTGCCGGCGGACGGCGGCGGGCCGGTGGTCACCGAGCACACCGAGAAGGCCGCCGCGCAGGTCATGGTGCCGGCGCTGTCACCCGCCGGGCGGCTGGCCTATGTACGGACGACTCCGGCGCCGGGCCCCACCTGCACACTGGTCGTGGACGGTGCCGCGGTGGCGGTGGACGGCGATGTGATGCCGGTGCCGCCGCGCTGGATCTCCCGCGAGGAGCTGCTGGTGACGGTGGGCGGGCAGTTCACGGTCGTCCGGCCGGAGCGTCCGGATGCCGCCGAGACCATTCCGTTCGCCGCGCGGATGCCGGTGGAGCGGCCGCGGTACCGGGTCAAGGACTACGGCTTCGAGCGGGACGGCGCGCGCCCGGTGCGGGGTGTGCATCTGCCCGCGCTCTCCCCCGACGGCCGCCGGGTCGCGTTCGCCGCGCTCAACGGGCTGTGGGTGGCGTCGGTTTCGGGCGGTGCGCCGCGGCTGGTGGTGAAGACCGCGCCGACGCGTTATCTCCTGGCGCCGTCGTGGACGCGGGACGGCCGGGCGCTGGTGTACGCGGACGACCGGGACGGGTTGTACGCGGTGCGGCGGCGGGACGTGGCGACCGGTGCGGAGCGGGTGCTCGCGGAGGGCGGCCGGGTGCATCCGGCGCTCTCGCCCGACGGGCGGCGGCTGGCCGCGCTGGACATGTCGGGGAATCTCGTGGTGCGGGACCTGGCGGCCGGTACGGAGCGGAGGCTCGCGGCGCCGCTGGGCGGGGGCGGGCTGCCGGGGCGGCCGAGCTGGTCGCCGGACGGCCGGTATCTCGCGCTGTGCGACCGGAACCGGCTCAACCAGCGGTTCCGCGAGGGCTACAACCTGATCCGGGTGGTGGACGCCGAGTCCGGCGCGAGCCGGCTGCACGCGCCGGACGCGCATGTCTCGATCTCCGACCGGTACGACTCCGGCCCTGTCTGGTCGCCGGACGGGCGGTGGCTGGCGGTGGTCGCCGAGTCGGCGCTGTGGCTGCTGCCGGTGCGCCCCGACGGAACGCCGGACGGTGCGCCGCGGCAGCTGACGGAGGAGCCGGCGGACCATCCGTCCTGGTCGGGTGATTCCCGTACGCTGCTCTACCTTTCGGCGGGGCGGCTGCGGACGGTGCCGGCGGCCGGTGGTGCGCCGCGTACGGTGCCGCTGCGGCTGGACCACCGGCGGGCGCGGACGGCGGACACGGTGGTGCACGCGGGGCGGTTCTGGGACGGGATGGGCGAGCAGGTCCGGGACGACGTGGACGTGGTGATCCGGAACGGGCGGATCGCGGCGGTCGCGCCGCACCGTGCCGGGCGCCGGGCCGCGCGGCGGGTGGACGCCTCGGAGCGCACGGTGATCCCGGGGCTGTGGGACTCGCACACGCATCCCTGGCAGCTGACGTACGGCGGGCGGCAGACGGCGTTGCAGCTGGCGTACGGGATCACCACGGCGGTGTCGTTCGGCGGTTTCTCGTACGAGCAGGCGCGGCTGCGGGAGGCGGTGGCGGCCGGGGCGCTGGCCGGTCCGCGGCTGCTGAGCTGCGGTGAGCTGCTGGACGGGGCGCGGGTGGCGTACAGCATGGGGCGGGCGCACCGCACCCGGGCGGGGCTGCGCCGGTCGCTGGCCCGTGGTGCGGCGCTGGACTGGGACTTCGTGAAGACGTATGTGCGGGCGCCGGGCTGGGTCATGCAGGAGGCGGCGGAGTTCGCGCACGAGCGGCTGGGGGTGCGGTCGGGGAGCCATCTGCTGACGCCGGGGGTGCAGCTGGGCCAGGACCTGACGACCCATCTGCAGGCTACGCAGCGGCTGGAGTTCGGTCATGCGGTGTCGGCGACGTCGCGTACGTACGGTGATGTGGCGGAGGTGTACACGGCGACGGATTTCCATCTCGTGGCGACGCCCTTCACGTCGGGCGTGCTGATCGGCGCCGATCCCGGGCTGGCCGACGATCCGCGGGTGACGGCGCTGATGCCGCCGTGGGACGTGGCGCTGGTGCGGGAGGACGCGGGGCACCGGCCGACGGAGGCGGAGCTGGCGGATCTCGCGCGGGAGACGGCGTTCTACCGGCGGGTGCTGGGTGAGGGCGGGCTGGTGGCGCTGGGTACGGACGCGCCGCTGATGCCGATCGGGCTGTCGCTGCATCTGGCGTTGCGGGCGCTGCACCGGGCGGGGCTGTCGGTGGCGGAGACGCTGCGTACGGCGACGGCGCTGCCGGCGCGGGTGTTCGGAGCCGAGCGGGATCTGGGGACGCTGGAGGAGGGCAAGGTCGCGGATCTGGCGCTGGTGGACGGTGATCCGTTCCGTGATTTCGACGCGCTGGTGCGGACGTCGGGGGTGCTGCGCGGCGGCCGGCTGTACGAACAGGGCGATCTGGTGGGCGCGTTCGAGGGGCAGGGGCCGGCTGCGGCGCGGGCTGCCGGTGCGGAGGACTGGGCGGCGGTGGGCCGGCAGCTGCGCCGGGACTCCTGCTGCGACGCCGGCCATTAGCCCTACGAGGGGGAGGCGTCGGGTGGCGCGGGGCGGGAGTGCGCGTGCTACGGCACCGGCAGGCCGCGCCCCGCGCCGTCCTGCGCTGGTCCGGTGCGCCGCGCAGGGGTGCTCTGCGTGCGTGCGCTACGCACTCCTCCGGTGACGCGACCCCGTCGAAATTCGGTCAGGCGTACCCACGTAGCGAGCAACTCTGATCACTCCTGCCTCAGTTCTGCGTTTTCGCATGTGGGAGCCCCACGGGGTGGTGAAGGATCAATGCGCACTCCAATGTCTTCGCATAAATGCGACGAGTAGAGGTTTTATGCGCCCTGCGCCAGGTATGCCAACGGGTATTGCACTCGGGGTAACCACAGAACGACTGTCCGGATCCGATCGAGGAATGACATATACCGGATGAACGAATTCCACTAGCGCGGACGCATTACGGAGGAGGGCTCGTCTTGCATCGCTACTTCACGGACCAGCGGCATGAGGCACTCCGGCACAGGGTGCGCGACTTCGCAGAGCGCGAAGTCCGGCCCCGCATAGCCGAGATGGAGGCAGGCCGCACCGTCAGCCACGCCCTGTCGCGCCGGATCGCCCGCCAGGGCTGGATCGGCGCGACCGTGGCCCGCGGCTACGGCGGCATGGGGGCGGGACACCTGGCAAAGACGGTGATAATCGAGGAGCTCTCCCGGGTCAGCGCCGCCATGGGCGCGATGGTGCAGGCCTCCCAGCTCGGCGTCGCGAAGATCATCCACTTCGGCAGCGAGGAGCAGAAGAAGACCTGGCTGCCGGCCATCGCCGCGGGCGAGTGCCTCCCGACCATCGCGGTCACCGAACCCCACTCCGGCGGCCACGTCCTCGGCATGACCAGCAGCGCGGTCCGGGACGGCGACGACTACATCCTCAACGGCAGCAAGATCTACGTCGGCAACAGCCACGTCGGCGATCTGCACGGCGTGGTCGTCCGTACCGGCGAGGGCTCGCAGGGCCTCTCGGCCTTCCTCGTGGAGCACGACCGCCCCGGCTTCCGGGTCGGCCCCGAGACCGCGACCATGGGCCTGCACGGCTTCAGCTTCGGCGAGCTGTTCTTCGAGAACTGCCGCGTCCCGGCGGCCAATCTCCTCGGCCGGGAGGGCGACGGGCTGTCCGTCGCGTACTCCTCCAGCGTGCTGTACGGCCGCCCGAACCTCACCGCCGTCTCCCTCGGCATCCACCAGGCGGTCCTGGAGGAGACCGCGCGCTTCTGCGCGGAACGGCAGCGCTACGGCAAGCCGCTCGGGGCGCTGACCAACATCAAGATCAAGCTGGGGCGGATCCAGTCCCGGCTGCTGACCGCCCGGCTCGCCGCCTACCACGCGGTGCACCTGCTGGACCGCGGCGAGAGCTGCGACGCGGAGCTGATGAACGCCAAGCTCGTCAACGTCGAGTCGGCGATCGAGTCGGCCCGCGACGCCATGGACATCCACGCCGCGTGCGGGCTGTTCACCGACCGGCCCGTGGAGCGCTATCTGCGGGACGCACACCACATCTTCGCGCCGGCCGGCACCTCCGACATCCAGCTGCTGCGCCTGGGCGAGCTGGCGCTGGGCTCGGCGCGCGGCGAGTGGTCCAGCCGGCTCGCGGACCGGGTCCGCACGGCGGAGCACGTCCCCCAGCAGTACGACCCCCACCAGGCCTACGCGGGAGTGGGCTGCTGACCCGGGGACCGACGTCATGGCGGCTTACCGCGGGAGAGCCGCACACAACGGCCCGGTGGGGCCCCGCTGCCGGACAGCGGGGCCCCACCGGGCCGTTCCTCCGTACCGCGGGCGGCGGGCTCACAGCCCCTCCGTCTGCTCCCGCTCCATCAGGTGGATCTGGTCGACCAGCCGGGCCGCCATCGACTTGATGGTCTCCAGGCCCTCGCGGCCCCACGGGCGCGGTTCGAGGTCCACCACGCAGACCGTGCCGAGCGCCATGCCCGTACGGTCGATCAGCGGCGCGCCGAGGTAGGAGCGGATGCCGATCTCGTCGACGACCGGGTTGCCGGCGAACCGCGGGTAGTCGCAGACGTCCTCCAGCACCAGCGCCTTGCGGCGGACGATGACGTGCGGGCAGTAGCCGTGGTCACGGGCCATCACCCGGCCCGGCTGGGCGCTGGCGGGCGCGGGCCCCAGCTCGACGGGGGCCTGTTCCTCGGCCGGGGTGTACAGCCCCGCGAAGTACTGCCGGTGCTCGTCGATGAAGTTGACCATGGCGTACGGCGCCTGGGTGGTCCGGGCGAGGTTGCGCGCGAACTCGTCGAAAGCGGGCAGCGGCGCCTCACCGATGCCGAGCGTGCGCAGCCGGGCGACGCGCGCCGGCGCCTCGTCGTCGTCGGGCGTCAACAGCAAGTGCCGGGTGGGGTCGTAAGTAGCGGCGGAGAGGTGGGACGCGGGGTGGGTCATGGCAGCTCCGAGGCGAATGCGGGGGTCAGTAGGTGCTGGACGAGGGCGACCAGGACGTTGGTCGCGGAACTGCAGTGCCGGGCGTCGCACAGCACGACCGGGGTGCTGGGCGAGAGGTCTATGGCGGCACGCACCTCGTCGGGCTCGTAGTGGAAGGAGCCGTCGAACTGGTTGACCGCGACGATGAATTCGATGCCGCGGCGCTCGAAGAAGTCGACGGCGGAGAAGCAGTGTTCGAGGCGCCGGGTGTCGGCGAGGACGACGGCGCCGAGTGCGCCGGCCGACAGCTCGTCCCACATGAACCAGAAACGTTCCTGGCCGGGTGTGCCGAAGAGGTAGAGCACATGGTCGGTGCTGACGGTGATGCGCCCGAAGTCCATCGCGACGGTGGTGGTGGTCTTGTCCTCGACCCCGTCGAGGCAGTCGGTGCCGATGCTGACCTGGGTGAGGAGTTCCTCCGTGCACAGCGGTTCGATCTCGCTGACGGCGCCGACGAAGGTGGTCTTGCCGACCCCGAAGCCGCCCGCGACGAGGATCTTCAGGGCGGAGGGAAAAGGGGCGCCCTCGGGCCCGGTGTCCGGGGCGTACGGTTCAAAAGTACTGGTCTTTTCAAAGACGCTGTCGGAGTCCATTCAGCACCGCCTCCAGGAGAGCTCGGTCGGTATGGGGCGACGGGCCGTTCGGATCCTGCACGGGGGCCCGGGCGGTGAGGGCTCCGCAGTCGACGAGATCCGCGAGCAGCACCTTGGTGACCACCGCCGGCAGGCGTATGTGTGCGGCGACCTCGGCCACGGAGACCGGGCCGCCGCACAGTCCGAGAACCTGCATGTGGTCCGGGCCCTGACACGTCACCGGGCGCTTGCCGGTGGCCATCACCATCGTCAGCAGATCGAACTGGGCGGTGGGGCGGGTCCGTCCGTTGCTGACGGTGTACGGACGGACCAGGCGGCCGGCCTCGTCGTCGAGCCACAGCGGCTCCGGCCCGTGCCGTCGCCGGCGACGTACCGCCATGTTCAGCGCCCGCCCGCCCGTGCCTGGTGTCGCGCGGGCGTGGCGAGGTAGGGCCGTACGCTCTTGACCAGCATGCCCATCTCGTAGCCGAGCACGGCGACATCGGCCTCGCGGCCGGCGAGGACGGCGAGGTTGGCGCCGGATCCGGCGGTGGACACGAAGAGCAGGGTGGACTCCAGCTCGACGACGACCTGGAGGACGTCGTCGCCGTCGCCGAAGCGGACGCCCGCGCTGCGGGCGAGGCTGTACAGGCCGGAGGCGAGCGCGGCCATGTGGTCGGCGCTGTCCGGCTCGAAGCCGTGTGCCGCCTTGACCAGGCCGTCGGAGGAGAGCAGCAGGGCGCTTCTGGCGTGGGGGACGCGCTGGACGAGTCCGGTCAGCAGCCAGGACAGGTCCGTCGTTGGCCGGCTGCCGTGCCGCTGGGGCTGTACGTGAAGGTCACTCACCATGGTTCTGGTCGTCTCCTCGTGGGCGGCTCACGGCCGTTCCGTTGCCGGTCTGGTCGTACGGGGCGCTGCTGCCGTACGCGGGGGCGGGGTCGTGGCCGGTGCCCGGGGCAGCGGCCGCGTCGTAGGTGTCGTCGGCGAGGCTGATGCCGCGCCGGAAGGCGGCCATCAGGCCGGGGTCGTGCTCGGGCTCGGGGCGCCCGGGCGTACGGACGCCGCCGGGCGGGGTGGGGTCGCGCAGCTCGGGGACGAGGTGTTCCTGCTTTCGGCGGCGGGGCAGGTTCGGCCGGTCGCCGGTGGTGGCGGGCGAGGCCGGGGGCAGGACGACGGGGCCGGGTTCCGGGGCCGCGGCGACGGTGGGAGCGTCCGCCGCCGCGGCCCGGCCGCTGCCCGGGTCACGCGCCTCGGCGCGTGCGGCGTCCCGGCGCGGGTCGGTGGGCTCCGCGGGGGCACCGGCCGTGCCGCGGGGCGCGGCGGCGACGGGCTGCGGGGCCTGCGCTGGGCGGTACGCCGGCGGGGCCGGGACGACACGGTCGGCGCGCGGCGGCGGGGGCGGCAGGATGCCGTCGGGGTCATGGCCGTTGGCGGTCCGCGCGGCTCCGCGGTGCCGCTCGCGCTCCTCGGCGGGGGCGACGGCGGGCGGGGCGGGGGTGGCGGCCCGGTCGGCGTCCCCGGCGGGCTCGTCGCCGAGGAGGCCCTGCGGCAGGATGAGGACGGCCTGGACGCCGCCGTAGATGTTGCTCTGGAGGCGGACGACGATGCCGTGCCGGCGGGCCAGGGAGGAGACCACGAAGAGGCCGATGCGGCCGTCGTTGAGGAGTTCGGCGACGTCGACGTGGTCGGGGTCGGCGAGCAGCGCGTTCATCCGGTCCTGCTCCTCCAGGTCCATGCCCAGGCCGCGGTCCTCGACCTCGACGGCGAGACCGGCGGTGACCAGCTGGGCGCGGAGCAGGATGTGGGTGTGCGGCGCGGAGAAGACCGTGGCGTTCTCGACCAGCTCGGCGAGGAGGTGGATGACGTCGGCGACGGCGTGGCCGCGCAGGGTGCCCTCGATGGGCGGTACGAGCTTGACGCGCGGGTACTGCTCGACCTCGGCGATGGAGGACCGCATGACCTCGGTCATGGTGACCGGGCGGCTCCACTGGCGGCGGGAGATGGCGCCGCCGAGGACGGCGAGGTTCTCGGCGTGGCGGCGGATGCGGGTGGCGAGGTGGTCCACGTGGAAGAGCCCCTTGAGCAGGTCCGGGTCCTCCACCCGGTTCTCCAGCTCGTCGAGCAGTTCGATCTCGCGGTGGACCAGGGACTGGAGGCGCCGGGCGAGGTTCACGAAGACCTCGACCTTCTGCTCGCTTCCGCTGGCGTTGCCGCGGGCGACGGCCACCGCGTCGATGACGGCGGTCTCGGCGGCGCGGCCGGCGGCGGAGACGTCGTGGAGGAGGAGGTCCAGGGTGTCGCCGGCGGGGCGGGGCAGCGGCTCGGGGGCACGCTGCTGGAGCCACTCCCCCTGGCGGACGCGGTGCACGAGGGCGTACAGGTCGGACTGGCTGCGGGCGCACACCTCGCGGAGGCGCGCGTAGCGCTGCACGGTGGCGCGGGCCTCGGCGGTGGCGGCGGCGCAGGCCACGGCGGTGACACCGCAGACGAGGGCGAAGCCGCAGCCGAGGACGATCCAGGCGGCCCCACTCAGCGGCTGTCCGCCGGACCGGGCGACGAACGCGGTCACGGCGGAGCAGGTGGCGGCGACGAGCAGGCAGGGCACCGCCGCGAGGCGTACGAGGCGGACACGTATGACGGAGTCGGCGGCCGTCTCGCGCAGGGGTACGCGGCTGTGCCGGGCGCCTTCGCGGTCCCGCCGCCGCCCGGGCAGCGGTGCGGGAACCATTCCCCCCGTCCCCCGGGTCCCGTGGGATGCGGGGTGCTCCTGGGGCACGTCGGTCCCCGTCTCCTGGGGAAATGCAGCAGGCATCGGCGCCCTCCGGATCGGCCGTCGGCGGTTCGCGGAGCACGCACGCTAGTTGTTGGGGTGGGGCCGACCGGGCGGACTTCGGGGTTTCGCTACCCCACGCCACCTTCCTGAGTGGCAGTTCCTCGTACGGAAGTGCGAGGGATTACGAACTCCCGTTCGCCGCCCGGGATTTCCTTCCCTCCCGGTTCCGGAAACGCGGAAGCGGCGGCCCGCAGACCGCCGCTTCGTTCACCTTCTCCCGCCCGTCACTCCCCCGCGACCGGTGCGCTGTTCGCCTCACTGGCCCCACTGGCCCCGCTCGCCATCGCCGCGGGCCCCTTCGGCGGCCAGCACGGCCACCCGTGGGCCGGCGGTACGGCAACGGCCCGCCACCACGGCTCCACGGTGAATTCGTCCGCGGGCTCGAACGGCTTGCCGGGCACCGGCGCGGCGAGCTTCGCGCCCGCCGCCATGGCCGCCGCTGCCGTACGTTCCGCCGGCTCGGCCCACGGGTGCGGCGCGAGGTTGAACGTCCCCCAGTGGATCGGCAGCAGCGCGCCGGCGGGGCGGCCGCCGCCGAGGTCGATGTGGGCGCGCAGCCCCTCCTCGGGCGTCATGTGGATGTCCGGCCAGAACTCCTCGCTGTACGCGCCGATCTGGATCATGGTGAGGTCGAACGGGCCGTGCGCCTGCCCGATCTCGGCGAAGCCGTCGAAGTAGCCGGTGTCGCCGCTGTGGTACACCCGGTGTTCGGGCCCGGCGACCACCCAGGACGCCCACAGCGTGTGCTGAGGACCGCGCAGCCCGCGCCCGCAGAAGTGCTGGGCCGGGGTGGCGGTCAGCGTCAGCTCTCCCACCCGGGTCGACTCGTGCCAGTCCAGTTCGGTGATCCGCTCCGGCGGTACGCCCCAGTACTCCAGGTCGGCGCCGATGCCGAGCGGCACCACGAAGGCGGTGCCGGTGTCGATCAGCCCCTGGATCGTCGGCATGTCGAGGTGGTCGTAGTGGTCGTGCGAGATGACGACGGCGTCGACCGGCGGCAGCTCCGCCAGCGGCAGCGGCACCGGGTGCAGCCGCCGGGGCCCGACCCAGCCGAACGGTGAGCAGCGCTCGCCCCAGACCGGGTCGAACAGCACCCGCTGACCGTCGATCTCCGCAAGCACGCTCGAATGACCCATCCAGGTGATGCGCAGCCCGGAGGCGGGCGGCCGGGCCAGATCGGTGGCGGTGGGCCGGTGCACCGGCACCTCGCCCACCGGCGACCTGCGCAGCCTGCCGTCCTTGTTCAGCTGCGTACGGACCATCGGCAGGGTCTGGCCCTGACGGAGCTGCCGGGTCGCCACCGGATTGCGGAACTGTCCGTCCACGAACTGCGGGGAGCGGCGAATCCTGGCCAGACGCTCTCCAGTGGGCACGGCGCCGAAAGCGGCGGTGCGCCACGAGCCGGTACTCATGCGCCAAGAGCGGGGAGCGGTCACGACACCTCCAGGTTCGGGACGGTCGGCGGAACTGCGGGCCGGCGGCCCACCACGACCGCGGTGCCGCACCGCCCGGACACAACACCATCACCCTCCTCGGGCAACCGCGCGACCGGCCCGGGCATTCCGCGTACCGCCGGACGGGTGATGAGTACCCACAGAACGCCGGGCGACTCGTGGCGCGGATGAGCGGGGTGTGCCGCCCGGTCCTCAGTGGTCCGGCGGGAAGTCGTACCGGCGGTGGTCGCCGGTCCGGCGGTAGCCGAGCCGCTCGTACAGGGCGGTGCTGGTGCTGTTGGCGGCGTCGGCGAAGAGCAGCACCTGCCCGGCGCCGGACGCGAGCGCGGCGCGGGACACGGCGGCGGTGGCGCCCGCTGCGTAGCCGTTCCGCCGCAGCTCGGGCGGGGTGTAGACGGGGCCGACCCGGGCCATGCCGGCGACGGTGCGGGAGCGGCCCGCCAAGGCCGACGGGCGGCCGTCGGCCTCCCACAGCATGAGCCCGCCGTACGCCAGCCGGTCGGCGACGGAGCCGGCGTGCCCGGACTGCTCGCCGTCGCTCTCCCGCGCGAACTCTCCCCACCAGGCCACGAGGAGGTCCCGGTCGGCGGCGGTGGCGGCGCGTGCCCGGCCGCGTGGCGCCGGGTCGGGCGGGGCCGGCTCTGCCAGGCGGTAGAGCGTGAGCTGCGTACGGAGTCGCGCCGGGCGGCCCGCGCGGCGCTCCCAGGCGGCGGTGAAGGCGTCGGCGGCGGCCCGGGGGCCATGGGTGCCGCCGACCGGCTCGGGGCCCGATGCCAGGACGTCCAGGAGGGCTGCGGCCGCCCGGTCGGGCATCGGGGAGAGCAGCGGCGGGCGCGGCGGGGTCCATGCGAAGGCGGCGTCGACGCGGCCGTCCGGGCCGTGCCACCAGCCGTACCGCGGTGGCCGGTCGCCGTAGGCCGCCGGGCCCGATGCCGCGAGCGTGGCGGTGACGCCGAGCAGCAGCGTGTGCGCGTCGGGGCGGGTACGCAGGAAGGGACCCGCCGTGGTCAGGAACGTGTCGAGGTCGTGCGTCGTCGTCCAGTCCATGGTCCAGCGTGCCGCCCGGCGCGGCCGGTGCGCATTCGGTTTTCAGGGGCCTGCGGCGGGGCGGTCCAGGGCGCCGGCGCGGAGGGTGAGGTTCAGCCGGCCGCGCAGCCCGAGCCCCGCGGGGGCGGTGCCGGACGTGGTGCGGGGCACGCCGTGGTACGCCCACCGGGAGGGGCCGCCGAAGACGAAGAGGTCGCCGCTGCGCAGCTCGACGTCGGTCCAGGGGCGGTTCCGGGTCTCGGTGTTGCCGAACCGGAAAACGCAGGTGTCGCCGAGACTGACGGAGACGACGGGCGCGTCGGAGCGCTCGTCGATGTCCTGGTGCATGCCCATCCGGGCGGTGTCGTCGTAGAAGTTGACCAGCGCGATGTCGTACGGCGCGCCGGGCGCGTACGGTGCCACTGCGGCCCGGCTGCCGTATGCCGCGCGCAGCGCCCGGGCCGCGAGCGTCCGGAGCCGTTCGGGGAAGGGCTTCACGGGCGCGCCGTCGCCGTCGACGACGGTGCGGGTGTAGGCGTACGGGTAGGAGTGCCGGCCGGGGCAGCCTGGGTTGTGGCGGACCGCGCGGCCGCAGTCCGGGCAGCGCGGCACCGCGCTCCAGTGCCAGCCGAGGCAGACCTGCCGTACGGACATCACGCCGCCGCCCGGGGTCCGCACCGTGCGCAGCCCGGCCGGCGGCCTCGCCCAGTCGCGGCACGCCGCCAGCAGTTCCCGCTGCTCCGCCGCGTCCAGCCAGTCCGGTACGTGCACCGCGCCCGGTGCCACCTCCGTCCGCTCGCGCGGGAACGCCTCGCGCGGGAACAGTCCGTCCGCCTCGTCCTCCATGCCGCCATCTTCCCCCGGCTCCCCGGGGCATCGGGTATCGGCCAAGTGGAGCCGCGGCCTACGGGCGGCGCGGGGGCGGGCCGCGAGCTGAGCGGCACGCCGCGGCGGGGGCCGCGGGACGGGCCGGGTGGGGCGGGTGCGGGACGCGTGCTGTCCGGAAACCGGTGGTGACGGGTGTACGGGGCACGTCTCAGCGAGTGACGGGGTAGTGACTTGGCGTTGCGCGGGGAGTGTGGCGTTTACACTCCCCGGAGCGGCCCCCAATGGGCCGTTATCGGTTTCACCAGCCAGGGATTCAAGGACACTTGTGACATTCCAGCAGGGAATCCAGCAGGACACCCGGCCGACCCAGCCGTACGACGTGCTGGTCGTCGGTGGATCGGGTGTGGACACGATCGTCCGGGTCGGCGCGCTGCCGGTACCGCACGCCGACTCGTACGCCGTACCGCCGGTCCGGGAGTGGGCGGGGCATACGGGCACGGGCGTCGCGCTGGGCTGTGCGGCGCTCGGGCTGTCCACCGCGTTCGTGGACTTCATCGGCGCGGACCACGAGGGTGAGCTGGTCAAGGAGCGGCTGCGGGGCACCGGCGTCGACTTCGATCCGATGATCTCGCCGCACGGGACGCGCCGCGCGGTGAACCTCGTCTCCCCGGACGGCCGCCGTACGTCGTTCTACGACGGCCGGGACCCGCTCGATCTGCGGATGCCGGCCGAGCACTACCTCCCGTACCTGCGCAGGACCCGGCACGTGCATCTGTCGATCATGCACTTCGCGCGGTTCCTCTACGACGACATCAGGGAGCTGGGCGTCCCCGTCTCCACCGACCTGCACGACTGGGACGGGCTGGCCGACCACCACCGGGAGTTCGCGCTCCGCTCGGACCTGGTGTTCCTCAGCGCCGCCGGCGCCGGGGAGCGGATCGCGTCGGTGATGCGGGAGATCCTGCGCGAGGGCCGGGCCGAGGCGGTGATCGCGACGGCGGGCGCGGGCGGCGCGTATCTCCTCACCCCGGACGACTCCACTCCGCGGCACGTCCCCGCTGCGGTGCCGTCGGCGCCGGTGGTGGACAGCAACGGCGCGGGCGACGCGTTCGTGTGCGGCTTCCTGCACGGCCGGCTGGCGGGCCGGGACCTGGAGGAGTGCGCCCGGCTGGGGACGCTCGCGGGCGCGCACGCGTGCACGTCGGAGGGCACGCACACGGCGCTCATCTCGGCGGACGAACTGCTGGCCGCCGATGCGGAGGAGGCCGGTGACGAGCCGGCCGCCGTCCGGTCGGTGCGGGAGCCGGCCGAGGTGCCGGCGGCGGAGACGCGGGCCCCCTCGCTCACTCCGTGAGGCCCGCGCCGCCGCCTCGGTGACAGGCGCTCAGTCCTTGATGCCCACACCGCCGTAGAAGACCGTGTTGTTGATCTCCTCGGCGGTGGGCACGGGACCGTCCGGGCGCCACAGCGGGACCCGGACGACGCCGGGCTCCTGGAGCCGGAACGGCCCGAAGAGCCGCTCGACCGCCGCCTTGCCGCGGAGGTTGAGGGTGGCGGTGGCGTTCTTGTAGACGTTCAGGACGCCGTCCCGCGCCACCTCGTCCGTGCGGCCCGCCTCGTACGCCTCGTACGGCTCGCCCGTGGCGTGGGAGAGGATCAGCCGGCTGCCGGCGGGCAGGGCGTCCGCGAGCGCGGTGACCACCCCGGCCGGGTCCTCGTCGTCGCGCACGAAGTGCAGCACCGCGACGAGCAGCAGGGCCACCGGTCGCTCGAAATCGATCAGCGCGTGGACCACCGGGTCGGCCAGCAGCTTCGCCGGGTCGCGGACGTCGCCGAGGACGAAGCCGGTGCCGGGCGCCGAGGTGAGCCGGGCGCCCGCGTGGGTGGCGACGATCGGGTCGTTGTCCGCGTAGACGACCCGGGCGTCCGGGGCGCTCTCGCGGGCGACCTCGTGGGTGTTGGGCGAGGTGGGGATGCCCGTGCCGAGGTCGAGGAACTGCCGGATGCCGCTGTCGGCCGCGTCCCGGACGGCGCGCCGCATGAAGGCGCGGTTGGCGCGGGCGCTGTCACGGACCTGGGGGTGGACGCGGATCACCTGGTCGGCGGCCTCGCGGTCGACCTCGTAGTTGTCCCAGCCGTCGAGGTAGTAGTCGTACATCCGGGCCGGATGCGGCCGGCTGGTGTCGATCTCCTCGACGGTGAAGCCGCGGTCCGCCGCGGGCTCACCGTGCGCCGGGGAAACGATGTCGCTCACGCCGTCCTCATCTCTCCGCATCCGCAGGGCGCGAGCAGGAAGTCGGCCTCGCCGGCCTTCGCGCCGCGGATGAAGCTCTCGATCTCGCCGTGGGTGTAGATCAGCGCCGGGCCGTTGGGATCGGTGGACTGGCGCAGCGCCACCCGGCCGTCCTGAAGTCTCATCGCCTCGACGCACTCGCCGCCGTTGCCGCCGCTCCACGGCTTGTGCCAGCCCTCGCTGCCCAGTTCGCTGGCGGGCATGCCGTTGTAGATGGTGATGCGATCCATGGTTCAGATCTCCTTGCGAAAGCCACTCAAGAGGGCTGCGGTGCGGTGTGCGGGCGCGGCCTGCGCGCACATCCGGTCCAGCGCCTCCAGGAACTGCGAGACATCGCCGCGCTGGTCGAAGTACACGGCGCCGACCAGGCTCTCCGCGTACGCGATGTCGGGCAGCTCCGGGATGGGGAACCGGAAGATGTGGAACGGCCCGTACATGGCGGGGTGCGGGCCGGCGGCGAACGGGATGACCTGGAGCCGGACGTTGGGGAGTTCGGTGGCCTCGATGAGCCGGCCGATCTGCTCGCGCATGACCTCGGAGCCGCCGACCGGGCGGCGCAGCACCGTCTCGTCCAGGACCGCCCAGAGCATCGGGGCGTTGTCGCGGCGGAGCAGCGACTGGCGTTCCATGCGGAGGTCGACGCAGCGGTCGATCTCCTCGACGGAGGCGTGCGGCATGCCGGCGCGCAGGACGGCGCGCGCGTAGCCCTCGGTCTGGAGCAGACCGGGGACGTAGTGCGGCTGGTAGGCGCGGATGAGGTTGGCGGCGCTCTCCAGGCTGACGTACGCGCTGAACCAGTCGGGCAGGACGTCCCGGAAGCGGTGCCACCAGCCGGGGCGGTTGGCCTCCCGGGCAAGGGCGACGAACGTCTCGCTCTCCTCGGCGTCGGTGACGCCGTAGGTCGCGAGCAGCTTCTCCACATAGGGGATCTTGAGGCCCACCTCGGCCTTCTCCATGCGGCGAACGGTCGCGTGCGTGACGTCGAGGGCATCGGCGGCCTCTTCGAAGGTGAGTCCGGCCTTCTCACGAAGGTCCTGCAGCCTCTTGCCGAGGACAACCCGCAGGACGGTCGGAGCGCCGCCCGACCGTGCGTCCACCACTTGTGATCTCCTCCAACCGAGTTCCGTGGTCAGCAGTGTGTCATGCCATCAGAAGTGCGAACAGACTGCGATGTCGATTCTGCAATTTGCAGAATGATCCTTGCCAAGGTTGTCCAACATCGCACATAGTTGCGGAGTGCCTTCCTCCCACAACGCGGCATCGTTAAGGGGATGCGGCGGCGTCGCCGTCGAACTCCTCAGCGACGCCTTCCAATTGCCGGCGCTGCGCACCTCCGTTCCGGAGGCCCGCCGAAGAGTCACCTCTGCGCTGCGGGAATGGGGCGCCACCGAGCAGGTGCGCGACGACGCCGAGCTCGTGGTCTCGGAGCTGTTCACCAACGCCGTGCGGCACACCGACAGCGAGCGGGTGCACTGCGCGCTGACCCTCGACGGCGCGCGGCTGCGGGTGGCGGTCACCGACCAGGGACACAGCGACTCCCGTCCGCGGGCGCAGCCGCGCAGTACGGACCGGGAGTGCGGGCGCGGCCTGCTGCTGGTCGGCGCGGTGTCCGAGGACTGGGGCGAACGGCCCTCCGACGACGGCCGGGGCCGGGTCGTCTGGGCCGATCTCGCGTACTAGGGCAGCAGCGTCTGGGCCGGGCCGGCGTCGGCCCGGTGCGCGACGGCCACCTGGCCGAGCGCGGCCGCGTCGGCCTCCAGCAGCGCCAGCTCGGGCCGCTTGGCCGTGACGTGGTCGCCCGAGGACTCGCCGCGCAGCCGCCGCCCGATCCACGGCACGAGGTGCTCGCGCGCCCAGTGGATGGTCTCGCGGCGGGCGTCGGCAGCGGTACGGGCCTCCGGCGGCCAGGGCTGGTCCGGGTCGGCGGGCACGTCCAGGCCGAGGACCTGGGCCGCGCGGAGCGCCACCCGGGTGTGACCGTCGGGCGAGAGGTGCAGCCGGTCGTCGCTCCAGGCACGCCGGTCCTGCACGGACCGCAGCGACCACAGGTCCAGCACCGGGCAGTCGTACCGGTCGGCGATGGCCCGCACGTGGGCGGTGTACGTCGCGATCTTGCCGCGCAGGTGCTTGAGCACGGGGATGCCGCGCGTGTCGAAGCCGGTGCAGAGCAGGACCGTGCCCACCGACTCCTTGAGGTCGGCGACGGCGGCGGCGTACCGCTCGGCGACGGCGTCCGGGTCGGAGCCGGGCCGGAGGATGTCGTTGCCGCCGGCGCAGAAGGTCACCAGGTCGGGGCCCAGCTCCTTGGCGCGCGGGACCTGCTCGGCGACGATCTGGTCCAGGAGGCGGCCCCGCACGGCGAGGTTGGCGTACCGGAAGTCGTGCTCCGGGCGGCGATCGGAGAGCAGGACCGCGAGCCGGTCCGCCCAGCCGATGAACGCGCCATCGGGACCGGGGTCGCCGACGCCTTCGGTGAAACTGTCGCCGACGGCTGCGTACGACCCGATCGAGCCACCCTCGCTGCTGCTTATCTTCTTCGAATCCTCTGCCACGTCAGGACATAATTCACCTTAGGGAGTGACCTACGCCACCGTAACCAGGGGTTGACGGGAGGTGATGATCGCCACTCAGTCAAATTCTGACCAAGTCGGAATAAGAGTGGACGTCCGTCACTGTCCGACCCGGGCGCCGAGCAACCGCGAGCGGGCTCCAATGAGATCCAAAACGACGGGATTGCGACGTCATACGGTCGGAAACAGTGGCCGAGCGAGCTAGTTGCCCATTGCACCAGTGCCGTATGGTCGAAACAGCCCGCTCGTCGACGAGCAGCGTCGACGGCCGACGTCAAAGGAGCGCGCCCGTGACGACGCAGCAGCCGCCGCAGGTCCAGTCGACCGAGCCCCTGCTCGTGGAGGTGCGCAATTTCCGCGACGTGGGCGGGCTTCCGACGGTCGACGGGCGGCGCGTACGGCAGGGGCGGCTCTTCCGCAGCGGTCACCTCGCGCACGCCACGGAGGCGGACGCCACCTTCCTCGGCAGCCTCGGCCTGCACACCATCTTCGACTTCCGCAACGCCGCCGACATCGAGCTGGAGGGCCCGGACGTCACGCTGCCCGGCGTGCGCCACGTCAACATCCCGCTCACCGACCCGGCCGACGGCGCGGAGTTCTGGGCGATGGTGCGCGACGGCGAGCTGGACCAGCTGCGCACGGTGCTGGGCGACGGCCAGGCGGCCGGCCGGATGGCCCGCACGTACCGGCACATCATCACGACCCGCACCGCCGACCACAGCCGGGTGCTGCACTCCCTCGCCGAGGAGAGCGTGCCGGCCCTCATGCACTGTGCGGCCGGCAAGGACCGCGCGGGCCTGTCCATCGCCGTCACGCTGCTCGCGGTGGGCGTGGAGCGGGAGGCCATCGAGGCGGACTACCTGATCTCCAACGACCCGCGCCGGCGGTACAAGGTACGCCGCTCCGACCGCTCGGCGGCCGGCATGTCCGAGGAGGTCCTGGCACTGCTGGCGCCGCTCTTCGACGCGCGTGCCGAGTACCTGCACGCCGCCTTCGACACCATCGAGTCCACCTGGGGCTCCACCGAGGCATACCTCACCGAGGGCCTGAAGCTCACCCCGGAAACCCGCGGCCGCCTGCGGGAACGGCTGCTGGAGGACTGACCGGCGGCTCGGCCACCCAGCCGGCCGCGACAACCAGGCCGGTCCCCCGCTGCACGGCCAGGAAGCCGAAGGGGCGGTCGAAACGGGCCTCGGCCCGGCGGGCGCGGTGCTGCGGGGTGCGCGGTGCGCCACCGGGCGCCGCGGCGACGGCGGTCACCGCCGCGGCACGGAAGCCCAGCGGGCCGAAGGTCGCCGTGGCGGACTGCCGGGCCGCGGAGACCGCCAGCGGGTACGCGCTGATGCCGGGGAAATGGCCGTGGGCGGTGTCCAGCGCGCTCTCCAGGCCGAACAGTGCCGCGCGCTCGCGCAGATCGTGGTCCGCACCGACGGTGAAGGAGACGGAACGGACCACGAGGGTCGGGTCCCCGTCCCAGCTGGGGACGGTGCTGACAGAGACGCCCGGGGCCACCGCATCGCCCACCGGCAGCGCCTTCCCGTACGTGGTGGCGTACGCCCCGTCCAGGGCCGCGATCCCGGCCTCCAGCACTTCGCCCGCGGCCCGGTCCTCGGCGCCGAGAAGAAGGTGCGCGTCGAGCCCGTTGTCGCCCTCGACGCGCAGCCGGGTGAGCGGGCCGTACGGCGTACTGTGCACCGCGAGGAGGTCGTGCAGGGAGCCGGAGCGGACCAGGCCGGCGAGTCGGCGGTCACTCCACGGCCCGGCCTGCGGAGCGAGCAGGGTCTCGGTGAACGGCTCGCACCAGGTGGTCCGGGCCACCAGCGCCGAGGCCAGTACGAAGAGCGTGTCCGGGCCGACGACCGGCGGCATCTTCTCGATCATGCCGTCGGTGCGCCGCGCGGCCCAGGCGTTCAGCTCCGCCAGGTCCGCCTCGACGTCCCCGGTCAGCTCGCCGTGAGTGTCCAGGGGCAGCTCGGCGCGCCACTCCGGGCGCAGCTCCAGGGTGCGGCGGGCCCACAGCCCGACCGCGGCGCGGACGCCGGGCGCGGCGTCCAGCGCGGCGAGCAGTTCCCGGCCCGCAGCGGCGGCGGATTCGGCGGGTACGCCCAGGGCTGCGGACAGTTCCGCGCGGGCCGGGCCGTGGGCCGGGCCCGCGAGCAGGGCCAGCAGCGGCCAGACGCCGGCCGCGGTGAGGACGGTGGAGCGCTCCGCGCCGCCGTCCTCGGCCGTGGCCCGCGCCCAGCGTGCCGTCATGGTGTTCACGGCCCGTACCGTCGTCGGTGCGACCACTGCCCGCTCCCCCGTCGTCAGCTCATCTGTGGGCGACCGCCTGCTTCACCAGCGTCCGCCCGAAGTCCCACATCAGGCCACCGCCGGTGTGGGCGTCGTCCATGACGGCCGTGAACGCCTCGACGAACCGGTCCACCTCCGGCTCGCCGATGATCAGCGGCGGGATGAGCTTAATGACTTCGAGGTGATCGCCGGAGACCTGGGTGAGGATGCGGTGCTTCTGCAGCAGCGGCACGACGACCATCTGCGCGAACAGCCCCTTGCGTGCCGCCTGGAGCATCGTCCAGCGGCTGCGCAGCCCCAGCGACTTCGGGCGGCCGAACTCGATGCCGACCATCAGCCCGCGGCCCCGCACGTCGTGCAGCAGCTCGTACCTGGGGATCAGCTCGGCCAGGCGGGTGCGCAGCAGCTCGCCCGTCGACCGCACTCCGGCGACGATCCCCTCGTCCTCCATGACGGTCAGGACCGCGAGGCCGGCGGCCATGGCCTGTGCGTTGGCCCCGAAGCTGGCGGAGTGCACCAGCACCCGGTCCATCGAGGAGTAGACCTTCTTGAAGACCGGCTCCTTGCCGAGCGTCGCGCCGACGGGGACGTAACCGCCGGAGAGCGCCTTGGCCACGCAGACCAGGTCCGGTTCGACGCCGGGCTCGTGCTGGTACGCGAAGAAGTCGCCGGTGCGGCCGAGGCCGGTCTGCACCTCGTCGGCGATCAGCAGCGCCTTGTGCTTGTGCAGCAGGTCCTGCGCGGCGCGCAGGAAGCCGGGCGGGGTGGGGTGCACGCCCTTGCCCTGGATCGGCTCCACCACGAAGGCCGCCACGTCACCGCGCTTCAGCTCCCGCTCCAGCGCCTCCAGGTCGCCCATGTCGATCGCGGTGTCCGGCAGCAGCGGCGCGAAGCCGTCGCGGAAGCCGGCCTCGCCGTTGACCGAGAGCGAGCCCGTGGTCAGGCCGTGGAAGGCGTGCGTGCAGTACAGGATGCGCGGCCTGCCGGTCGCGTACCGGGCGAACTTCAGGGCCGTCTCGACGGCCTCGGTGCCGCTGTTCCCGAAGAAGACCCGGTCCAGGTGCGGCGCGTGCCGCAGCAGCTTCTCGGCGAGCAGCCCGGGCAGCGGCGGGCAGTCGAAGCGGGTGAGGTCGGCGAGCCCGGCGTCCAGTACGTCGTGCAGCGCCTGCCGGATTACGGGGTGGTGCCGGCCGAGGCCCATCACGCCGAACCCGGCGAGCATGTCGAGGTAGTCCTGCCCCTGGTCGTCCCAGAAGTACGCGCCCTCGGCCCGCTCGTAGACCCGGTCGAAGCCGATGGTGCGCAGCATGCGCGGGAGCTGGTGGTTGAGGTACTTGGCGTGCAGGTCGTAGCGTTCCCCGCCACGCTCGGCGAGCAGCTTGGTCAGGTCGAATCCGCTCATGCGTCGTTGGTCTCCTTGACGGCCGCGACGGCCGCGCGGTCGTCCGTACGGGGCAGGCTCTCCGCGATGCGGCCCGCGATCTCCGCCGGGGTCAGCCCGATGTCGGCCAGCACCTCGCCCCGCTTGGCATGCGCGAGGAACTGTTCGGGGATGCCGAAGGTGCGCAGCGGCAGGTCCACGTCGGCGTCGCGCAGCGCCTGGCCGACCGCGGAACCGACGCCACCGGTGCGGCTGCTGTCCTCCACCACGGCCACCACCACGTGCCGGGCGGCCAGTCGCGGGATCTCCGGGTCGACCGGCTTGACCCAGCGGGGGTCGACCACGGTGGTGCCGATACCGCGCGCCGCGAGCAGTTCCGCCGCCGCCAGGCAGACCGGTGCCATCACGCCGACCGCGACCAGCAGCACGTCCTCGCGGTCGCCGCGGGCGAGGACGTCCACTCCCCCGACGCGTTCGAGCGCGGGGATCGGCTCGCCGACGGACTCCTTGGGGTAGCGCACGACGGTGGGCGCGTCGGCCACGTCGACGGCTTCGCGCAGCTGGGCGCGGAGCTGGTCGGCGTCGCGGGGCGCGGCGATCCGCAGGCCCGGCACGACCTGGAGGACGGACATGTCCCACATGCCGTTGTGGCTGGGCCCGTCGGTGCCGGTGACGCCGGCCCGGTCCAGGACGAAGGTGACGCCGCACTTGTGCAGCGCCACGTCCATGAGGACCTGGTCGAAGGCCCGGTTGAGGAAGGTGGCGTAGACCGCGAAGACCGGGTGCAGACCGCCGGTGGCCAGGCCGGCGGCCGAGACCGCGGCGTGCTGCTCGGCGATGCCCACGTCCCAGACCCGGTCCGGATACGCCTCGGCGAACTTGCCCAGGCCCACGGGCTGGAGCATGGCAGCGGTGACCGCGACCACGTCCGGGCGCTCGGCCCCGATGCGGACCATCTCGTCGCCGAAGACGGAGGTCCAGGACGGCGCGCTCGGCGGTGTGACCGGTTCGCAGGTGAACGGGTCCATCACGCCGACCGTATGAAAGCGGTCGGCCTCGTCCTCCAGGGCCGGCCGGTAGCCGCGGCCCTTCTCCGTGCGGCAGTGCACCAGTACGGGGCCGTGGAAGCGGGCGGCGCGGCGCAGTGCGGACTCCACCGCCTCGATGTCGTGCCCGTCGATCGGGCCGACGTACTTCAGGCCGAGGTCCTCGAACATGCCCTGGGGCGCGAAGGCGTCCTTGAAGCCCTTCTTCGCGCCGTGCAGCGACTCGTACAGCGGCTTGCCGACGACCGGCGTGCGATGCAGGACGTCCTTGCCCCAGGACAGGAAGCGCTCGTAGCCGTCGGTGGTACGGAGCGTGGCGAGGTGGTCGGCGAGGCCCCCGATGGTGGGCGCGTAGGAGCGTTCGTTGTCGTTGACGACGATGATCAGGGGCCGGTCGTCGGCGGCCGCGATGTTGTTGAGCGCCTCCCAGGCCATGCCGCCGGTGAGCGCGCCGTCCCCGATGACCGCGACGACGTGGTCGCGCCTGCCCAGTACCTGGTTGGCCTTGGCGAGGCCGTCGGCCCAGCCGAGCACGGTGGAGGCGTGGGAGTTCTCGATGACGTCGTGGACGGATTCCTCACGCGAGGGGTAACCGGACAGGCCGCCCTTGCCGCGGAGCTTGGAGAAGTCCTGGCGGCCGGTCAGGAGCTTGTGGACGTACGACTGGTGCCCGGTGTCCCACAGGATGCGGTCGGCGGGCGAGTCGAAGACCCGGTGCAGGGCGATGGTCAGCTCGACCACCCCCAGGTTGGGCCCGAGGTGGCCGCCGGTGCGGGCGACCGCCTGGATGAGGAACTGGCGGATCTCCCCCGCCAGTTCGTCGAGGCGGTCCGCCGGTACCTCCTTGAGGTCCTGCGGTTCCCTGATGTATTCGAGCATCGACATGCTGGGTCCCCCTCCTCATTTGTTTCAGCCGACGGTGACGTCGGGGGTGCCGGGCGCCGCTCCCTCGGCCGCCATGCGTTCGGCGATCTTCATGGCTTCCTCGATGAGGGTCTCCACGATCTTCGACTCCGGCACGGTCTTGATGACCTCGCCCTTCACGAAGATCTGCCCCTTGCCGTTACCGGAAGCCACCCCCAGGTCGGCCTCGCGAGCCTCCCCCGGACCGTTGACGACACAGCCCATGACCGCCACCCGAAGCGGCACCTCCATGCCGTCCAGGCCCGCCGTGACCTCCTCGGCCAGCTTGTACACATCCACCTGCGCCCGCCCGCACGACGGACAGGAGACGATCTCCAGCCGGCGCTGGCGCAGGTTCAGCGACTCCAGGATGGAGATCCCGACCTTGATCTCCTCCGCCGGCGGCGCCGACAGCGACACCCGGATCGTGTCACCGATCCCCTCGGACAACAGCGCGCCGAAGGCCACCGCGGACTTGATGGTGCCCTGGAACGCCGGGCCCGCCTCGGTCACCCCCAGGTGCAGCGGGTAATCGCACTGCGCCGCCAGCTGCCGGTAGGCGTTGACCATCACCACCGGGTCGTTGTGCTTCACCGAGATCTTGATGTCCCGGAACCCGTGCTCCTCAAAAAGGGACGCCTCCCACAGCGCCGACTCCACCAGCGCCTCAGGAGTGGCCTTCCCGTACTTCTGCAGCAGCCGACGATCCAGCGACCCCGCGTTCACCCCGATCCGGATCGGCGTCCCCGCGTCATTGGCCGCCTTCGCGATCTCCTTGACCTTGTCATCGAACTGCTTGATGTTGCCCGGATTCACCCGCACCGCCGCACAGCCCGCGTCGATCGCCGCGAACACGTACTTGGGCTGGAAGTGAATATCGGCGATCACCGGGATCCCCGACTTTTTCGCGATCACCGGCAGCGCATCCGCGTCGTCCTGCGTCGGGCACGCCACCCGCACGATCTGGCAGCCCGACGCCGTCAGCTCCGCGATCTGCTGCAGCGTCGACCCGATGTCCGCCGTACGCGTCGTCGTCATCGACTGCACGGACACCGGGGCGTCACCGCCCACGGCCACCGGCCCGACCTGGATCCGGCGCGAGACGCGCCGGACGGCCAGGGGGCGGGCCGGGACCTCGGGGAGCCCCAGAGCCGTGCTCTTCCGGGGGACAGCCCCCGGACCCCCGGAAGGCTTACCGCTGAGGGTCATGACGTCACCCGCGGCTTCCGGCAGCGGTCTCGCGGGCGGCGCGCAGCGACTCCTTCAGGGAGCCCATGGTCGCGAGGACGGCGGTCGGTTCGTAGCCGCAGTGCGCCATGCAGTTGGCGCAGCGCGCGTCCTTGCCGCGGCCGTACTTGTCCCAGTCGGTCTCCTCGATGAGCTGCCGGTACGTGGGGACGTACCCGTCGCTCATCAGGTAGCAGGGGCGCTGCCAGCCGAACAGGGAGTAGTTCGGGATCGCCCAGGCAGTGCAGGGGAAGTCCGCCTTGCCCTCCAGGAAGTCCAGGAAGAGCGGGCTGTGGTTGAGCCGCCAGCGGCGCCGGTTACCGCCCGCGAAGGCCTTCTTGAACAGCTCCCTGGTCTGCTCGACGCCGAGGAAGTGCTCCTGGTCGGGGGCCTTCTCGTAGGCGTAGGCGGGCGACAGCATCATCTCGTCGACCTTGAGGTCGTCGTTGAGGAAGTTGAGCACCTCGATGATGGTCTGCGGGGTGTCGGTGTTGAAGAAGGTGGAGTTGGTGGTGACCCGGAAGCCGCGCCGCTTGGCTTCCTTGATCGCCGCCACCGCCTCGTCGAAGACGCCCTCCTTGGCCACGGACTCGTCGTGACGCTCGCGCATCCCGTCGATGTGCACCGCGAAGGCGAAGTACGGCGAGGGGGTGAACTTGTCCATCTTCTTGCGCAGCAGCATGGCGTTGGTGCACAGGAAGACGTACTTCTTCCGGTCCACCAGCTGGCGCACGATCTCGTCGATCTGCGGGTGCATCAGGGGCTCACCGCCCGCGATGGAGACCATCGGGGCACCGGACTCCAGGACGGCGCCGACCGCCTGGGCGACCGGCATCCGCTGCTTCAGCACGCCTGCCGGGTGCTGGATCTTGCCACAGCCCTCGCACGCCAGGTTGCACGCGTAGAGCGGCTCCAGCTCGACGATGAGCGGGAACTTCTCACGCCGCCGGAGCATTTTCTGTTCAAAGAGATAGGTCCCGACCCTGATGGTCTGACGGAGCGGCATGGCCATCTGGCTCACCTCCTGGGGAGCAGCAAAGAACGGTGCCATTCAAAGAAGACGGGAAGGACGGCACACAAGACACGGAAGGCCGATATTCCCCCGCGTATCGTGCCGATACGGACGAGTTCGTGCTCTGGAGCGTCCACGACCACCCGTACGGCCGCAACCGGACGGGGCCCGGCACGCAGCGCGGTGCCGAGCGTCGCGGCGGATTCCATGTCCACGGCGACCGCTCCCGTGGCGTGCAGCGCGGCCCGCTCGGTGCCGCGTACGACGTGATCACTGCCGAGCAGCAGCCCGGAGTGCACGGTCAGGCCGCGCTCCTTCAGGGCCGCGACCATCGGCGCGTTGTCACGGCAGACGCTCTCCGGACGGCCCGACTGGTGCTCGCGGGCCGTCGCCGCGACGACCACGTCACCGGGGCGCATGCCGGGCGCGAGGCCGGCGCAGAAACCGCTGGCGACGACGGGCGAGGCCGCGGTGGGCGAACCGGCGGCGAGCGCGGCGCCGATGGCCCGCTCTGCCGCCTGCGGGCCCATGCCCGTACGGAGCACGGTGACGCCCGGGCCGCCGCGCAGCGCGAGCCGCTCGATGCCGAGCGCGCAGGCAACGAGCAGCGGGGGCGGAGGGCCCGGGACCGGGCCGGCCGGGGCGGTCATCTAGACCCCCGGAGCAGCACCGGCCGGACCGCCGCCCAGGTAGCGGCCGAGGGCCGTGAGCGGGAAGACCTGCCGGTAGAGGTGGTAGTTGATCGAGAAGTCCCAGGGGAAGCCGGTGCCGGTGAAGTAGGGCTCGTCCCAGGAGCCGTCCGGGCGCTGGGTCGCGGCGAGGTACCGCACCCCGCGCTCGACGGCCTTGCCGTCCCGCTCGCCGGCCGCGAGCAGCGCCATCAGCGCCCAGCCGGTCTGCGAGGCGGTGGAGGCGCCGCGCCCGATCCACTCCCGGTCCCGGTACGAGCGCTGGTCCTCGCCCCAGCCGCCGTCCTCGTTCTGCACCGACTCCAGCCAGCCGACGGCGCGGCGGATCGCGGGGTGCGAGAGGGGGAGTCCGGCCGCGGTCAGCGCGGGCAGCACGGATCCTGTGCCGTAGACGTAGTTGGTGCCCCAGCGGCCGAACCACGCGCCGGTCGGGTCCTGCTCGGCCAGCAGCCATTCGATGCCGCGCCGGACGCGCGGGTCGTGGGTGGCGCCGACGTCCGCCGCCATCTCCACGACATGCGCGGTGACATCGGCCGACGGCGGGTCGATGACCTCGCCGAAGTCGCAGAAGGGCAGCCGGTCGGGGAAGGGGCTGGTGTTGTCGGCGTCGAAGGCGCCCCAGGCCCCGTTCTTCGACTGCATGCCGAGGTTCCAGCGCACGGCGCGGCGTACGGCCTCCTCGACGCGCTGCGGGTCCGGGTGCTCGACGCGGCGCAGGGCGAGGACGACCTCGGCGGTGTCGTCGATGTCGGGGTAGTTGTCGTTCTCGAACTCGAACGCCCAGCCGCCCGAGGGCAGCGTCGGCCTGCGCACGGTCCAGTCGCCGGGCCGGTCGATCTGCTCATCCAGCATCCAGTCGGCGGCCTTGACCAGCTGCGGATGGTCCCGGGGCAGGCCCGCGTCGGCGAGCGCGATGGTGGCGAGGCAGGTGTCCCAGACCGGGGACTGGCAGGCCTCGATCATGCGGACGGGGGCACCCTCACCGTCCTCGCGCCATACGGTGAAACGGTCCAGGGAGGCCAGGCCCTCGCGGAGGACGGGGTGCTTGAGGTCGTAGCCCAGCAGGTGCAGCGCGATGACCGAGTAGACCGCCGGGGGCTGGATGCCGCCCCAGCAGCCGTCGTTCTCCTGCCGCTCGACGATCCAGCGGGCCGCCGCGCGCATGGCGCTGCGGCGCAGCCGGCGCGGGGCGACCTTGTGGTAGACGTGCAGCGCCTTGTCCAGGCGCTCGAAGACGCCGTCCCAGGTGGTGACGGGGGCGAGCGGGCGCGGCGGGTTCGGGTTCCGCGGGTCGGTGTGCAGCTCGTCCAGCGCGAAGGGCGCGGGGCGCACGGGCCGTTTGGCCGAGACGATCGTCAGCGGGACGATGGTCTGCCGGGCCCAGCAGCCGAAGTCGTAGATGTTGAGCGGGAACCACTTCGGGAGGGCGATGAGCTCCGGCGGCAGGTCGGGCAGGTCCTCCCACTTCCACCAGCCGAAGAGGGCCAGCCAGATGCGGGTGAAGACCCGGGCGGCGGCGATGCCGCCGTGCGCGCGGATCCAGGCGGAGGCCTTCGCCATGTGGGGCGCGTCGGGCGCGTCGCCCGCCAGGCGGAGCGCGACGTAACCCTCGATCGTGGTGGACAGCTCGCCGGGCCCGCCGTGGAAGGTGGCCCAGGTGCCGTCGTCCCGCTGCTCGCCGCGGATGTAGCGCGCGGCGGCCTCGGTGGTCTTCTCGTCCCCGATGCCCAGGAACTGCCGGAGCATCAGGTCCTCGGCGTCCATCGTCACGTTCGTGTCGAGGTCGCCCTTCCACCAGCCCGCGGAGTCCTGGAGGGAGAGGAGGTGGTCGGTGGCCCGGGCGGTTGCCTGCCGCGCCGCGCCCGTCACGTCTCCGGGGGGCGGGGCCTGAAGGTTCGGATCGGTGGTCTCAGCGTTGGCATCGCTGGCCGAAGGGGCCCGGGACTGCAGGGCCCCGGTGCTTCCGTCGGTCGTCGCTGTCATGGCTTCCCCTTCTGCAGTGATCAAAGAAAAATGCATGGGGCTTCCGTCGGCCGGTGCCGGGCTCCCGGTATGGCGTACCGGGGGCGGCCGGCGCCGGCCGGCGACTGCGATCTAGGTCGGGTTAATCGTGATCATCTCTTCCGTACGACGACGAAGTCCGCAAGGGCGATCAGCTGTGCGCGGACCTCTCCGGGCATGTCGATCTCGTCGAGCGCGGCGATCGCGGTGGCGTGCTGGCGGCGGGCCTCCTCCGAGGTCCACTCGCGGCCACCGGCCTCCTCGATGAGAGCTGCGCGGGAGGCGAACTCCGCCTCCGTGAAGTCGGCGATCTCGGTCTCGCTCTTCTTGGCGTCGGCGGCCAGGATGTGGGCGAGCTTCTCGGATGCCGGGCCGCCCGCGTCCAGGGCGGCGACGACCGGCAGCGACTTCTTGCGCTGCCGCAGGTCGGACCAGGTCTGCTTGCCGGTGGCCTCGGGGTCGCCCCAGATGCCGAGCAGGTCGTCGACGGCCTGGAAGGCGAGACCGAGGTGGTAGCCGTACTTCTCCAGGGTGTCGGCCGTACGGTCGTCCGCGCCGCCGAGCACCGCGCCGATGGAGACGGCGCAGGCCAGCAGCGCGCCGGTCTTGTTGCCCTCCATCTCCAGGCACTCCGCGACGGTGACCCGGTCGCGGTGCTCGTAGGAGATGTCCTGGGCCTGGCCGTCGATCAGCTTGCGGGTGGCGACGGTGAGCCGGCGCGTCGCGCGTCCGGCGTCCACGGTCTCCAGCTCCAGCAGTATCTCGTTGGCGAGCGCGAAGAGCGCGTCACCGACCAGGATGGCCTGGGCCGGGCCGTGCACCTTCCACACGGTGTCGCGGTGGCGGCGCTGTTCGTCCCCGTCCATGAGGTCGTCGTGCAGCAGCGAGAAGTTGTGCACCAGCTCCACGGCGACGGCGCCGGGGATGCCGACCTCGGGCGCGGCGCCCGCGGCCTCCGCCGAGATCAGGGCGAGGGCCGGACGCACGGCCTTGCCGCCGTCGCCCGACGCGGGCGCTCCCGCGGCGTCGATCCAGCCGAAGTGGTACGCGGCCACGGTGTCCATGGGAGGCGCGAGCCGGTCAACGGCGGCCCGCAGCACCGGAGTGGCAAGCCTGCGCCCGCGCTCCAGGAGTGCGGTGACGCCCTCGGTGTCGATTACTGGGGAAGCCGGATGCACGGTTTCTCCTCTTTTTCCGGTACTCGTGTTCGTGCGAGCGCGCGTACTCGTTGTCATGCCGCCTCCTGGGGCAGTGATCCCTGGGGGAAGCCGAGTTCGGTGAGTGCCTCGCGTGCGGCGCTGATGCCGCTGCGAACAGCGCTTTCCATGGTCGCGGGCCACCCGGTGGCGGTCCACGCACCGGCCAGGTACAGGCCGGTGGACTGAGTGCGGGCGGCGGGCCTGAGCCGGCCGACGCCCGGTGCGGGGGCGAACGTCGCGGTGCGCTCGCGGGTGACGAAGAAGTCGCGGACCTTCGCCCCGCGCGCGGCGGGCAGCACCCGCGCCAGCTCCGGGAGGTACCGCTCGCGCAGCACGCCCACCGGCAGGTCGATCTCGTCCTGCGCCGCGGACTGCGAGACGGCGAGGTACTGTCCGCCGCCCTGCATGCCCGAGGCGTCCGTACGGTCGAAGACCCACTGCAGCGGCGAGCCGAGCGTCGCGAAGAACGGGCGGCGCAGCACCTTGCGGTCGTAGAGCACGTGGACGTTGAGGATCGGGGCCGTGCCGATGTCCAGCAGCCGGTCGGGGTGCGCCAGCGTGCCGGGCGGCAGCAGGCCGTGCGTCTCGCGCTGCGGCAGGGCCAGGACGACGGTCTCGGCGGTCAGCTGTTCCTGGCTGTGCGGCCCGTTCTCGACGGTGATCTGCCAGCGCTCCTCGTCCGTACGGGTGACGGCGGTGGCCCGCGTACGGGTCTCCACGCGCACGCCGGCCTTCTCCAGCGCCGTCCGGGCGAGGGTGTCGTGGACGTCGCCGAGCGGGACGCGGGACCAGCCGATGTCGGCGGCGCCCGGATCGGAGAGCAGGCCGGTCTTGAAGACCATGGCGGCGAGCCCTGCGGAGGCGTCACCGGCACGGGCATTGAGGGTCGCCACGCCGACCAGGTCCCACAGCGCCTCGACGGCACGCGGCGACTGTCCGTGCCGCGCGAGCCAGCTCGCGAAGTCGGTGCGGTCCAGCGCGGGGTCGGCCGGATCGAGGCCCTTCAGGGCGAGCGCGGCGCGGCCCACGGAGGCCCGCTCGGCGAGCGAGAGGTGCGGGTAGGTGGCCAGGCTCGCGGCGAGGTGCAGCGGTACGGGCAGCGCGGTGCGGCGCAGCCGGCCCAGGCGGGCGCCGGCGGCGGCCCGCGCGGGGTCGGCGTCGAGCACCGGTACGTCCAGGCGGTCCTGTACCGGCATCAGGTGCGCGCCGCCGACCCGCTCCAGGAAGTCCCGGTAGGCGGTGCAGCAGCGCAGGTAGACGTGCTGGCCGTTGTCCACGCTCAGCTCGCCGGCCGCCGAGTCGCGGCGGAACGAGAAGGCGAGCCCGCCCAGCCGCGGCCGGCCCTCGACGAGGGTGACGCGCAGACCCGCTTCGGCCAGCGCGAGGGCGGCGGTGGTGCCCGCGAGGCCGCCGCCCACGACGACCGCCGCGGCGCACCCGCCACCGGCGGCGCCCGTGGTGACGTGCGAGGCCGGCCGTGTGTCGGCGGAAGTCATGCGTCCTCCCGGATTGCTGCTGTCATTGACGCAGCGGTTGCCCGGAGGGTTGCCCGGGGTTCCAGGGCGCGTACGGTGCGAACGTGCGCGGGCGCGCACCGGCTCGTTCGAGGTGTCATCCGCGCCTCCTGACGGCCTCTCGGCGGACGATCGCCCGCGCGTCCAGCCCGGAGAGGCCGCGGACGGCGACGAACGCCTTCTCGTGGCCGGGCAGCGAGACCCGGCCGCGCAGCACGGCCTCGGGGTCGTCGGCGATCCGGCGGAGCAGGCGGTGGTAGATGCCGGCCATCGCGGCGACGCAGGCACCGCTGCGCCGGTCGAGCATGGGCAGCAGCCGGAACCCCTCGGCGAACAGGGCGCGGGCCCGCCGTACTTCGAAGTGCACGAGACCGGTGAAGTCCGCGCCCGGGGGCGGCACGGGACCGTCGAATCCAGCGGCGCAGCCGAACTTCTCCAGATCCTCGGCGGGCAGGTACGTCCGGCCGTTGTCGGCGTCCTCCCGGACGTCCCGGAGGATGTTGGTCAGCTGCAGGGCGAGCCCGAGCGTATCGGCGTACTCCGGGGCGCGATCCGCCTCCAGTGCGCCGGGCACGGTGCCGAACACGCCGAGCGAGAGCCGGCCGATGGCCCCCGCGACGCAGCGGCAGTAGCCCTTGAGGTCGTCCCAGGTCTCGTACGTCTCGCCGTGCACGTCCATCAGGACGCCGTCGATCAGCTCGTCCAGACCGTCCAGCGGCAGCGGGAAGCGGTGCGCCGCGTCCGCGAGTGCGACCGCCACCGGATCGGTGTCGTCCTCGGCGACCTCGCCGTCCTTTATGCGCGCGAGCACACCACGGGTGTCCGCGAGCCGCTGCTCCTTCTCGGCAGGCGCCAGCGCGCCGTCGCCGATGTCGTCGACCCGGCGTGAGAACGCGTACAGCGCCGACATCGCCTGTCGCTTGTCGACGGGCAGCAGCCTGATTCCATAAGCGAAGTTTCGTGCCTGCTGCCCGGTGACGGCCTCGCAGTAGCGGTACGCAGCGAGCACCGGCGCGGACACGTGTGCGGTTGCCTCCACGGTCCGACTCACCCCTCTCTTCGCAGTGTCGCCCCTACCGCGCGCAGCAGACCGAGCTTGCTGGGCTTGGGCGGTCCAGGGAGGACGTCGTGGTCGGCGGCAGCCACCGCCTGAAGGGCAGCGCGTCCGCCGGCGACGAAGCCGGAGAGCAGCAGCTTGAGTCTGCCGTGGACGCTACCCACCAGCGGGGCACCTTCATTCAGCAGGTCACGGGCGCGTTCCGCCTCGAATGCAATGAGTGCGCGCGCCTGTGCGCCCCCTTTCGGAGCGGCCAGGTCGGTTTCGGAGACGCCGAAGCGCTTCATGTCCTCGGCGGGCAGATAGATCCGGTCCCGCCGCAGATCTTCGGCGACGTCCTGGATGTGCTCGACGATCTGGAGGGCGGTGCAGACCGCGTCCGAACGGCGGATGCGCTCGGGCGTGCTCGTGCCCGTGATGCCCAGGACGAGCCGGCCCACGGGGTTGGCGGAGAGTTCGCAGTAGTCCAGCAGGTCCGTGTAGCCGGGGTAGCGGCTGACGCGCTGGTCCTGCCGATTGGCCTCGATCAGGCGCTCGAACGGCTCAGGGCTCAGATCGCAGCGCCGTACGGTCGGGCCGAGGCCGCGCATGAGCGGGTGCCGGGGGCCGGGCGCGCGGTCGCTGTAGACCCGGCGCAGGTCGGCCTCCAGGGCGTCGAGCATGGCGAGGCGATCCCCCGCCTGCGCGCGGTCGAGGCCGAGCAGCACGGCGTCGGCGCCGCCCGGCGCGAGGTCGCCGTCGCCGATATCGTCGACCAGGCGTGCGAATCCGTAGACCGCCATCAGGTCGGCACGCCAGGCGCGGGGCAGGAAGAACGGCGCGACGGGGAAGTTCTCGTGCGCGGCCTTGTCGAGGACGGCGCGCTCGGGCGCGGGCATGACAGGCTCCGGGCTCACCGGAGGCTGCCCGGCGCGTTCCGGAGCCGGAGAGATCCCGTAGCCATTGCCGTCACGTCTCCCGTTCTACACCGCCACGCTTAAACTGCATATTTCGGACACGCCGCAGCTGCGCGACCTGTCCGATCGGGGCGCCCCTCGACGCCGTCGGACCATATTGCCCGACTTGCACCACATGTGCCGTTCGGCACCCGTACAGCTTACGCCGTACATCTCACACTCGTCCGAGGGGGTACCGAACCGTGCAGCAACGATCCGGACAACTCCGACAGGCGGACAACTGTTCCTGGAGCGGCCGGAGTTGACCGTCTTTTGAACAACGAAGGCCCCCGCACCGAGAGGGCGCGGAGGCCTTCTTGCCGGGGTGCGGGCTACTTGCCCGTCTCCTTCTCGTACGCCTTGATCACTTCGTCCGTGGGGCCGTCCATGAGGAGCTCGCCCTTCTCCAGCCACAGCACCCGGTCGCAGGTGTCCCGGATGGACTTGTTGTTGTGGCTGACCAGGAAGAC
>NZ_JBITXI010000015.1:0-198709 GCF_044544605.1 Streptomyces sp. NPDC053560
CCCGCGGAGCGGGTACCCCAGCGCTGGCGCGCTGGGCAGCGAAACGACTCCGCTGACGCTCCGTCAAATTCCCGCGCAAGCGCGGGAATTGAATTCCGCAAGCGGAATTCTAAAGCGGTACCATTCCCGCTTCGCGGGAATGGGGAAGTCCCCGCAAGCGGGGACTTCAAGGCTGGCTACGAGGGAGGGTGCATCACATCTGTACCCGTGTAAAACCTGGAACCCCGGGCCACTCCCCCACCGGGCACTCGGAGCCCGGACCGATGCCGGCACCTTCGAAGAGAACGGGCTCCGCTGCGCTCCGCCCGAACTACCACCTCGTCGAACCCAAGCCCAGCGACGTTCCACAGAGTACACCCAACTCCCCGCCATCACGCCCAAACTGGCTACCCATCACATCCGCGACGCCAACATGTCCAACACGAATGCATCACTCTGATGCATTGTGTAGAGTCTGGGACTGCACCTCACCACCTACCCGGGCCCGCATCGCGCCCGGACATTCCAAGTTCCACTACGTGCCGTATTCCGCGAGAAGGAGAGCACGGGAAATGCCTTTCAAGCTGCGTGACCATCAAATCGAGGCCGTTGACGCCATCGTGCGCGGCCTCGACATCCCGCCCGGAGGCATTCCGGCGAACGGTCTGCGTGGTCAGGTCCACGCCGCCTGCGGGACCGGGAAGACCATCATGGCCGCCGCAGCTGCGCGCCGGCTCGTGCCGCACGGGCGCGTGCTGGTCCTGGTCCCGACGCTGGACCTGCTCACGCAGACGGTGAAGGCGTGGCATGCCGCCGGGCACACCGGGCCGGCCGTGGCCGTGTGTTCCCTTGAGGACGATCCGGAGCTGTGGAATCTGCGGGTGCGGTGCACCACGAACCCGATCCAGCTGGCGCTGTGGCACGGGACGGGGCCGGTGACCATCTACGCCACCTACGCGTCGTTGGGCGTGCTGGCGGAGGCCTTCGAAGGCGTCTACGGGCAGCAGCTGGCACCGCTGGACCTGGCGGTGCTCGACGAGGCGCACCGCACTAGTGGATCTTTGGGGAAGGCGTGGGTGGACATCCACGACCAGGCCATCATTCCGGCGGCGCGCCGGTTGTACATGACGGCGACGCCGCGGATCTGGCAGGAGCGGCCGGCCTCGTGGGAGGGGCGGGAGGGGCTGCGGGACCGGTTGCCGGCGGAGCTGGCGGCTTCGATGGACGATGAGCGGCTGTTCGGGCCGGTGCTGTATAAGCTCTCCCTCGCCTCGGCGGTGTCCCGCGGGCTGCTGGCGCGGTACCAGATCATCGTGGTGGAGCTGCGGGATGAGGAGGTCACCCCCGAGCGGCTGTACGGCCCGCAGCGGCGCGAGGAGGAGGTGCGCGGGCAGCGGCTCGGCGCCTTGCACGCGGCGCTGCTGCGCACCATGGCCGAGCATGATCTGCAGACCACCATCACGTTCCACCACCGCACGATGGAGGCGCAGGCGTTTGCGGAGGGGCTTTCGCGGGTGGCGGCGAAGCTGCACGCCGATCAGCCCGAGAAGTATCCGGCGCAGGTGTGGGCGGACTGGCTGTGCGGGGAGCACGCTCCCGAGCGCCGGCAGGAGGTGCTGGCAGGCTTTGCGACGACGGCCCGACGCGCGGTCCTTTCGAATTGTCGCGTTTTGGGGGAAGGCGTCGACATCAGAAGCGTGGACAGTGTTGCCCTGCTCGACCCCAAGGGCGCGCCGCACGACATCGTGCAGGCGATCGGGCGGGCGCTGCGGCAGAAGCCCGGCGAGGGGAAGCTCGCCTCGCTGATCGTGCCCGTCTTCCTCAAGCCCGGTGAGCGGCCGGAGGAGATGTTCACCTCCAGCTCGTATCGCCCGCTCGTAAAGATCTTGACCGGTCTTCGGGCGCATGATGAAGAAGCTGTGGAATTGCTGGCCGTTCCGCAGGAGCCGCAGAAGAATGTCGTGGAACCGTCGCAGAATATCGGAACCGAGCCCGAGGAGGGCCAGGAAGAATCGCGACTGCTGCTGCGGTTCGCCGCTCCCCGGGACCCGGTGATGGTCGCCGAGTGGGTCAGCTTCAATGTGATCGACACCGAGCGGCAGGACTGGGCTCGTGGGTACGCCGCGCTGCGGCGGTTCGTGGAGCGGGAGGGGCACGCCCGGGTGCCGTACGACCACCGCGAGGGTGCCTATCCGCTGGGGCAGTGGGTCGCTGAGCAGCGGCGCGCCTACGGGGCCGGGACCATGTCGGGCGCGCGGGCGGAGCGGCTGGAGAAGCTCGGCATGGTCTGGGACGCCACCGACGCCGCCTTCGAGGAGAACCTCGCCGCGGCACGGGTGTACTTCGAGCAGCACCGCACCCTCGCCGCACCGCGGCCAGCCACCGCGCTGGACCGGCCGGTGGGGCAATGGCTGTCCAACCTGCGCCGCCCGGGGGCGCTGGACGGGCATCCGGAGCGGGCCGCGGCCTTGGCCGCGATCGATCCGGACTGGAACCCGGCCTGGCCCATCGACTGGCAACGCCACTACGCCGCCGTGCGGGAGTGCCTGACCGGCGGAGCCGCGGTCGCCGACCTGCTGCCCGGCGTCACCGTCAACGGCGCCGACATCGGACGCTGGCTGGCCCGACAACGCGAACACACCACCTGGACCAAGCTCTCGGCCGGACAGCGCGAACGCCTGGAACAGCTCGGCATCGAGCCCCTCCCCGCGCCCAAGGCGGCCTCGAAGGGTCGTAAGGGCGGCTCTGGGGCGTTCGAGCGAGGCGTGGCGGCCCTGGCTCAGTACAAGGCCCGCACCGGCTCTGTGACCGTTCCCAGGGGCCAGGTAGAGACGCTGGAAGACGGTACAGAGGTGAAGCTCGGCATCTGGCTGTCCAACACCAAGAGCCGGCGCGCCAAACTCACCGGCGACAAGCTCGCCCGACTCGCCGACCTCGGACTCCACTGGGCATGAAGCGCGCCGCAGGAAGAGCAGCAGCGGCATCATGCCGTCATCCGGCCGTGCGCCGCAGGGACCGTCCCCGCGCATACGGGCTGCGGATCGTCATGCTGACTGCTGACGCTGAGACACCGCTCGGGGCCGTCCCCGCGCGTACGGGCTGCGGGGCTTCCACCCCGGCCCGGGAGATCTTCGCCAGGGACCGTCCCGCGCGTACGGGCTGCGGGCTCGTTGACCTGCAACGGAGTTCTCAACGCATCGCGTTTTCCCACACTTCCATCGATCCCGGCATAGAGCCCATACAGCACATAGCGTGTACAGCACGCGTGGTGGGGACGGGTGGCTCGGTTGCCCGGCCACGCTGCCCGGCCCCATGAGGCCGGAGCTTCTCGCTTCCTCCCCACCTCGGTGGGGTGTTGCCTGCCCTTGCCATAAAGGCTGGTGCAGTCCACGAGCGTTCTACTCCCCCGTCCGGGGGCCGAGCCCGCCCCCTTTCCAGGGGAGCGGCCTGCACCCAACATACGCACGAAGCGGCAGTAGGCGTGGAGTGACACGTTTTGTCACCTTTATGGCGGTTCGTTGTCGGTGGCGGGTGCAAGGCTCCGCGCATGACCGACACCGAGACCACCACCGTCGTGGTGCGCGAGCTCCTGGATCCCACCCCCGACCAGCTCGTCGTCCTGCAGCGCTATGCCACCGCTTCCCGCTGCTGCTTCAACTTCGCCTTCGGCCTCAAGCACGCCGCCCAGCAGCGCTGGGCCCGCGGCCGCGACCGCCTGATCGCTCAGGGCATGGAGCCTGCCGGGGCGGCCAAGGCGGCGCCGAAGGCGGCCATGCCCAGCCAGTTCGACCTCCAGCGGATCTTCCTCGCGGTCCGCGACCGGCCGCTGATCGGCCCCCGCCTGGAAGGTCAGGGCCCGCAGTACCGGTATACGTGGTGGAAGGGCGTCAACGCCACCGTGTGCCAGCAGGCCTTCCGCGACGCCGACACTGCCTGGGCGAACTGGCTCTCCGCCCGGCGCCGCGGCACCACGGTCGGCTACCCGCGGCCCAAACGGGCGGGACGGTGCCGGGATTCCTTCCGGATGACCAGTGTGCGGCTGGTGTCGTCGGATCTGCGGCATGTGCGGATCGGCGGGGAGAAGGACCCGCAGGGGCAGCGGGCGTTCACGGTGCGACTGCACCGGCCCGCCTACCGGCTGGCCCGGCTGCTGGCCCGCGGCGGTCAGGCGAAGATGGTGACGATCGCGCGGGACGGGCACCGGTGGTTTGCCGCCTTCAGCGTCCGCATCCCCGCACCCGCGTCGGCGCGGCCCAGCCGGCGGCAGGTCCAGAACGGGACTGTGGGGGTGGACCTGGGCGTGGAGGTGTTCGCGGCGACCTCCAGCCCGCTGGTCCTCGGGGAGGACAAGACCCAGTTGATCGCCAACCCGCGACACCTGGACAACGCGCGGCGGGCCCTGACCAAGTGGCAGCGGCGCATGGCCCGACGCCACGTCAAAGGCCGGCCCGCACACGCGCAGTCCCAGGGCTGGCAGGAGGCGCGCGAGAAAGTCGCCCGGCTGCACGGACTGGTCGCAGCCCACCGGGCCTCCACCCAGCACCTGCTGACCAAACGCCTGGTCACCCAGTACGCCCACATCGCCATTGAGGACCTGCACGTGAAGAACATGACCAAGTCCGCCCGCGGCACCACGGAGACACCAGGGAAGAACGTCGCGGCCAAGGCCGGGCTGAACCGCGCGATGCTCGATGTCGGGTTCGGGGAAATCCGCCGGCAGATCGAGTACAAAGCCCGCCTGTACGGAGCCCGCGTCACCGCTGTCGATCCCGCCTACACCTCCCAGACCTGCCACCAATGCGGCCAAGTCGACCGCAAAAGCCGCCGCACCCGCTCCCTCTTCCACTGCACCGATGCGGGCACGCCACCCACGCCGACATCGGCGCCGCCTTCAACATCAAAAACCGCGCCACGAACACACCCTGCTGAAGGCTCCTGCCGTTGGCCGCCCGGTATCAGTGGGCCTGTTCGTCGACTCAACACAGTCGGCGAGCAGGCCCAATCGATCGCTCGTCGGCATCACGCCGACAGGCCCTCTGTTGTCTCCTGTGCTGCCTCGTCGGAGGAGATCTGGTCCAGTAGAGCCGTGCACTGGGCCAGAAGCTGGTCATAGGTCATGACCGTGATGCCGTGCATCCGACTGTTGAGACCATGCAGCGCGTGCAGCTTGGACTTTTCCCACTCATGTGAGCGGCCAATGACTACCACCGCTCGCGGGTGGTAGGCCGTAATTTCGGGACGATCGGGCAAGCCGTGCTGCGCTGCTCGGTGCAGGGTGTCGAGGTATCTGTGGCACTGGCCGATGGCCTGCGCCGTATGAGTGGACCAGTACCAGTTCTTGTGTGTGTCGTCGTAGAGGATGACGGCCTTGTCGGGGCGTTTGAGTTCGTAGATGTCTCGCAGGCCGCTCGCTGTCGACTCCATGAGCAAGTCGACATGATCGCCTATGCCGATGAATCTTTGGTCATCGCGAGCTACGTAGGCATTGCCAAAGGCCCAGGAGTGGCGCTCGCACCAGCTCTGGTAGATGTCCTCCCTGGCTCGGCCTTCCCTGAGGTTTTCCTGCAGCTCCGTTACTGCCGAACGGAGCTCGCCGATTCTCACGGTCGCGGAGAATGCGTTGGCGAGGGTCACGGGGTCGACGTGCCGAGCGACTCTGCTGGCGAATCTGCGGCTGTCGAGAGCTCCGCCGATGGCGCGTACGGCGTCGTCGGACGCGCTCGTCTGGGTGTCGAGCTGGTCAGCTCGGAAAACGAGGTACTGGCCGTCGTCTTCCTGCTCGGAGACAGCGAGTGCTTGGGCTATGTGCCGCTTGAACACCTTCAGGTCATTGGCGTTCAGCGTCATCTCACACGGTTCCCCGTCGACCTTGTCCGTCCGGATGAGCTTCATGGACAGTTCGGCCGCTGAGTTCTTGTGAGGGATGAAGTAGGGGATTGCTTCGATCCGCACGCGAGTGGTGTCTCTGATGATCATCCGCTCGCCGTACGAGACGGCGCCTGAAGACGCAGGGCGGCGATCGAAGAAGACTGGTTCGTCCTGATCCATGAGCGCACGTTGAGGCAACCTGCGACGGTATGTAGGCAAGTTGTCGAAATGGGAACTTTAGTTTGGTCGACCCGCTGCGGGCTCCTTCGTGCAGTTCATCCTCGCCCGTCGGGAGTACGGCCTCAGCGTGCGCTGGACGGGTGAACGCCTGGTCGGCTGCGACCCGGGCGGTCTCGCTGTCGGTTGAGGGTTCCGCGGACCGTCCGGCCCGTGCACGGGCCGACTCTGCGGGGTGCTCATGGGGCGTCACAAGCCGAACAAGCCGCGTCAACCGCACAGCGGGAGGGAGCAGTCGAGCCGCGAGTGGTTCGGCACCGCCTTCCACTCCGTCCACGGCATGTATCACCTGGACGTGCGGCAGTCCGGCAACGGCATCCTGCTCACCGCCTCCCCCGCCGAGGCCGACGATGCTCCGGCCGCGTGGCCGCTGCGTCTGCGCAACGACGACGGCGGCCAGGGACTGCGCGACCTGGGCACGGCCCTCGCCACCGGCCAGGCCCACGGCATCAGCATGGAAGAGGAGCCCGGGTACAAGACCGCGCTGATGTTCATCCCCAACCACCCGGAGGAAGGCATCGGCATGCTCGCCCGGGTCCGCACCATCGACGGCCAGGACGACGTCATCTTCGAACGGCGCGTGGAGCGGCCGATGGGCCTGTGGGCCGAGGCCGGAGAGAGCCTCTGCCGCATCGCCTTGTTGCTCGGCCCGGACGCGCCGCCGGCAGAGGAGACCGAGGACTGTCTGCTATGGCCTGGCTGCTACCGGCCCGTCGACGACAGCTCCTCCCCACACAACCTCATCGGCCCCAACCTCATTCTCGGGCTGTGCCGGCTGTGCGCGGAAGGCACCACGCTTCGCTCGCTACGCCAGGCCGACGTCCCCATCAGCGCGCAGCAACGTGCCGTCCTGGAGACCGTGGCCGCCGCCATGGGGTAGCTGGGGGTGCCGGCCGCTCTCGGAAGCGGTGTGTCAGGCGCGCCCAGGGCGCCCGCCAGGGCGCGCGGGCGACGGCTCCCCTGCCCTGGCCGGGGCGGGGAGCCGTCGCCCGTCGGTTTCGGCGCCGGTTTCGGGTGAGGGCCCGTGGCCTGCCCTGTCAGGTGCGCACTCAGCAAAGGGACGGGAAGGGGGAACGGTGGCCTCACCACGGGGCGCCGGAGGTGGTGATGGTCAGGCGTAGTGCCAGTAGATCGTGATGGTGGGGGTGGAGCCAGCGGGCAGGTCCTGCTGCTCGCAGAAGTCGATGACGACGTTGTCGCCCTGACCCAACGAGGCCTTGTTGCAGTCCGTCGCGATCTTGCCGGGCACCTCCGTCTGGTGCTGCGTGGCCGCCTGGGAGACGCCGATGGCGGCCCCTCCGGTACCCGTGCAGCGGGTGGAGGAGCCGCCTTCGTCCGTCACGTCGACGGAACTCGGTGCGGGTGCGGCGTCCGGTTCTCCGACGGGCGCGGTCAAGGAGACCGGGCCTGGGTGGAGAGGGCCGGAGGTGACCCGCCTCGGGCTCAGGCCTGGTAGAAGACCAGCATGCTGGTGTTGCCCGGGTCTTGGGGCATGCGCTCGCAGTGGGTGACCTTGACGTGGTGGCCCGCGGCCTCGTCCGCAGCTTTCTGGGTCTCCTTGGTGATGCAGTCCGTCGAGGCGTTGCCCTGCGTCTCAAACGAGTGTTCGGCGGCCTGGGCGGCTCCGATGCCGAAGCCGGAGAAGGCCAGGACACTGGCGCCGAGAACGGCTGCCCGCTTGAACTTGCGCATACTTTTCTCCCTTTGCTGTACGTACACGGTGGGCACGCCAGGAGGCGTACCGCACCGTTCCCATGGGGCGGCGTGACCGGTCCGGTGTGGCTGCGCTGCGCGCTTCGGACACCGCACCGGCCGGAACGCCGAAGGTCGGCGGAGCGCCGACCGGCCCCGGGCGGCCGAACCCTTCGACCGCGTGGGCTCAACTCCCGCCCGGCACTTCCCGGGCAGGCTTCAGTGGTCAGATCAGTGGCCGGCGGGACGTTCAGAAGTCGTACGGCTTGGCGGTGCTCCAGTTCAGCACGTCGGCCTCGTTCCAACTGAACTGCTGCTTGGCGCCCTTGAGGGCGACCGAGAAGGAGGGGCCCACCTGGCCGTCCGCGCCGCGCAGCGCGAGGGAGAAGGACTGCTCCGTGTGGTGCCCCGAGCCGTAGTCGAAGAGGTTGACCGCGCTGTAGAGCTTGCCCCCGGGCTGGAGGGTGAGGTGCTTACCTCCGCTGCCCGGCTTGTCCTTCTTCGAATGCGGCAGCGCGGCCACGTCGACGTCGCCGCCGAGCTTCACCGACGGGTAAGAGGTCACCCAGCACGGCTTGGCGCCCTCGTTGGAGGCGGTGACCAGAAGGTGGTCGCCCTGCTGCCCGGCGAACCGGTGCACCGCGGTCAGCCGCAACTCATCCCCACGGCACTGCTGCGCGCCGGCCTCCTGGGTACCGCCCGGGGCGGCCTCCGAGCGCACGTCCTCCGTCCCGGCCTTGCTCTCCCCGCCCGTGGCGGACTGGCTCTGCGCGGTATCGGCGGTGCTGTCGCCGCCGGCCGCCTTCGAGCTGCCGTTGTCGGCGCCGCCGCAGGCCGTCAGACCCAGCGCCAGCGCAGCGGTGACACCGGCCAGAGTGACGGCACGAATCCGGGAAGTACGCATGATCGGGGTCCCCTGCTTTCCGTGCGGGAGCCTTCTGCGTCGTTCCCGCGGTGTGACCACCACCCTTCCCCCAGCCACTGACGTCCCGGAAACGCCTCACTCACGCCTCACAAACACACCACGCGCCAACCGGTGAGGCCCCGCCGCGGACAATCTGCAGCACTTCACCGCTTCAGCCGGTTGCCGGTTCATTGCCCTGCCCGAACCGCGGGACGTCGACCGGGAGGAGATCGCTGCGAGGGCGGAGCATGCGCAGGAGGTTCCGCCATCGGCCGGCCCCGTCCAGCGCGACATCGGCGCTGATCTCGGCAACCAGCTCGGGGACGACGAGGGTGACGTCGAGAGTGCCGTTCGTACCCCAGCCCGTGCTGAACCTACGGCCGGCCCAGGGGTGCCCGGGTCCGGCCGGGGTCAGCTGTGCGGCGATATCGCGGGCGAGGGCGGCATCGAGCTGGGTGGTGCGGCCGACGTAGCGCAGGCGGCTGGCCGCATCGAGGCGGCCGAGCAGCAGCGTGCCGGGACGGTGCAGGGAGCCGGTGACGGCGCCGACGATGGCCTCGGTGGACTCCCGAACGCGGTACTTCCGCCACCCGCCCGCACGCTTGCCCGGGATATACGGCTGCTGCTGCCGCTTGAAGACGCAGCCCTCGATGCCGGCAGCCGACCAGGACAGCCACTCCCGCGCGGTCGCTTCGTCGGTGGTCATGGGGCACAGCGTCCACGGCGCGCCGAGCCGGTGGTCAGCGAAGAGGGTTTCCAGAGCGGCGCGGCGCAGAGCGTAGGGGTGGGACGTGAGGTCGACACCGTAGTGAAGGAGGTCGAAGGCGACGAAGTGGGCCGGGTGCTGCTCGGCCAGGCGCGCGGCAGTGGCCGGACGGCGGTTCAGGCGTCGCGTCAGATGCTCGAAGGCCAGGCGGCCGTCGGCCCAGATGACCAGCTCGCCGTCCAGGACGACGTCGTACGGCAGCTGCGCGGACGCGGCGGCCAGTTCGGGGAAGCCGGGGGTGAGGTCGGTGCCGTGGCGGGAGCGCAGCAGCGTCTGCTCCTGGTCGTGGGCCAGCAGGGCGCGGAAGCCGTCGTTCTCCAGACTGCGGGGTGTCTCACGAGACACGTGTGGTCACAGCGCGGCGGTGGCGAGGAATGCGTCTCGGGCGGGGCTGGTGGTCCGTGGGGAGTACAGGGCGTGCAAGGGGGCGTAGAGGGGTGGGTCCAGGGCGAGGATGCGGGCGGCGCCGCCGACGGCGGAGCCTGGGGCTGTGGTGACGAAGGCGAGGCGGTCGGTGCCGATGACGGCGGTGGCGGGCGGGGTGCCTTGGAGGGCGGTGCGTTCGGTGTGGGGTTCGAAGCCGGCTGCGTGGCAGTGGCTGATGAGCAGGTCGGTGTAGCCGGAGTGGCCGGGTTGGCCCCAGACGATGAAGTGCTGGTCAGCGAGTTCTGACAGGGCCACGGAAGTGCGTGTGGCAAGGGGGTGGTCGGCGGCGACCGCAATGTTGAGGGGGTGCTGTCCCAGGGTGGTGCGGGCCAGTCCGTGTGGCGGGGCGAGGGCCCGGCAGAGCCCGATGTCGAGGTCTCCGGCCAGCAGGGCTTCGGTCAGTTCGTTCGGGTAGCGCTGGTTGACGTCGGTGGCCAGGTGAGGGTGGGCGGTACCCACCTGCCGCAGCAGCGCGATGATCTCTTCCCCGGTGACGGCCGGGGTGTGCCCCAGGCGCAGCACTTCCTTCTCGCCGCGGCCGATGCGGCGGGCGCGCTGGAGGGCGGAGCGTGCCGTACCCCGCAGGATGCGGGCGTCCTGGACCAGGGCAGCGCCGGCGGGCAGCAGCCCCACACCGGTGGCGGTGCGCTCCAGCAGGGGGACGCCCACTTCGCGTTCCAGGACGCGGATGGAGGTGGACAGTGCCTGCTGGGACAGGTGCAGGCGGGTGGCGGCGCGGGTGATGCTGTGCTCTTCGGCCACCGCGATCAGGTGCTCCAGCTTGTGCAGGTCCAGGACCACGAGGTCAGGTCACTCCCTTGCGACGCTGACGCAGGGAACCGCCCCGCCTCTCGCTCCCCGCCCACGCCCGCAGGTCCACGCCCGTGGCGGCGTCGTCGGACATCGCTGCGCCGTCGGTGAGCGCGGCGAAGCACGCCTCCCCGTCGCTCGCGTCGACCGCGGTGACGAACGCGGCCACCGCGGGATCGGTCAGCTCGGCAGCCACTCTTGACTCTCCTGTGCAGGTGCCGGAATCGGATACAGCTTGCTCCCGCCCCGGGCCCGGCCGCGTCGACGAGCGCGGCCGGGCCCGATGTGCGGGCTCATCGGGTGGTGTAGCCGCCGTTGGCGAACAGGGTCTGCCCGGTGATCCACCAGCCCTCGGTGGCCAGAAACCTGACCAGCGGGACGATGTCCTCGATGTGCGTGAGCTGGTTGCCCATGGCCTGCGACTTGTGGAATTCCACCCGCTCCGGCGTCTCCTGCGGGTAGAAGAACGGCGTGTCCATCGGCCCCGGCGCCACCATGTTCACCGAGATCGACCGGTCCGCGAACTCCTTGGCCGCCGCCCGGGTGAAGTGCTCCAGCGGCGCCTTGCCGCCCGCGTAGGTGGAGTATCCGTCGGTGAAGGCGGCCAGCAGGGACGTGCCCAGACTGATGATCTTGCCGTGATCGGTCAGGCGGCGCCCCGCCTCCTGGATGAAGAAGTACGCCGCCTTGGCATTGATGCCGAACATACGGTCGTACTCTTCCTCGGTGGTCTCCAGGATCGGCTTGCGCAGCACCATCCCGGTCGTGTTCACCGCGACGTCGACGCCGCCGTAGGTGTCCACCGCGGTATCGAACAGCCGCCGCACACTCGCCACGTCCGTCAGGTCTCCCTGCACGGACACCGCCTGCCCGCCGGCGTCCTGAATGGCCCGGACGGTCTCCTCCGCCTCCTTCTCCGCCGTGTGGTAGTGCACCACGACCCTGGCTCCGGCCTCGGCGAACGACCTGCTGAGCAGTCCGCCCAGATTCTTCTCGCCCCCGCCGATGACCGCGACCTTGTCCTTCAGCGCGTGCTTGGCCATGTCCAGCACCTCCTCATATCACTGTCAGTGACCGGACTGATCACTTCCACTCACGAGGCTAGGCAGACATAACGGACGCAGACCAACACAACCTGCGCGTCGTCCCACAAACGTTTTCGATAACCGCTGGTCACACTGCGCGTACCGGCTGCGGGTGTCTGCGCACTGATTCAGGCAGCCACTCGGATGAGACATCTCCGAGTGTCTGGAGAACCGTCCCACTCCGGCTCCGCCGCCCACCCGGCCGGCAGGGCGAAGGTGTCGACGGGCTGGGCAAGCATCGGCTCGGCGGGCATGAGCAGCATGACCAACCTCTTCCACGGGCCTGGCCCGGCCTCGCCCGGCGGTCGGGTGGCCTGAGGCCTGTTCCGGTCGCCTCGGCAGCCGACACCTACAAGGTCAGGCTTTCGTTGCTGTGTCCGGGCTACCGCCCTGGGCGAGCGGCGGGCCTATCACGCGCTCGGGGTACGCGTAGAAGTCAGCCAGCCGTTCCAACGAGTTTCGCAGTTCCGGGTCATGCTCGACGGCATGGAGAAACGCTGCGTACTCCTCACGTTGCTCCTGCTCCAACTCCTGCTCCACCGCCTGAACCGCCTCTAGGGCGCGCGCCTCGATGGCCTGCGGGGGTATGCCGCCCACCAAAGCTGATCCGCCTAGGGAGAGGTCGAGGGCTCTGCCTGGCAGCTTCCTGATGGCACGGCCGATGTACTCCTTGCCCTTCACCGGAACCGGCGACACGGCCTGGTCCCCGGTGAAGTCGACCTCGTCCAAGTGCTCCAGAGCGTCTCGTATATCCTTCAGGAAGGGATCTTCCTTGCGGGGCTCCTGCCCCCGTTCACGGCGCAGGCGGGCGTCCCATCGTTCGAGCTGGTGTGCGGCCCACACCAGCTGGTGCTCTTCGGCCCACTGGGCCCGGAAGTTCCGCTCAAGCACCTCCATCGAAGGGCTCCAGTCCTCCATCCGCTCGTAATTGCGGTCGTCTTGGCGCGCTTGGTGCCGTATTGCCTGCGCTCGCTCCGCTTGGCGGAGTACCGCCTCGGCCCAGGTGCGGACGAAGAATCGAGCCTGCTCCTCGTTTTCGCTCATGACTAGATGTTAGAAACTGTTGCTGTTTCAGATGCGATAAGCGCATTTCTGTGGGGTAGCCATGCAATTGCCCCGCCATGCGACAGGAACGACGCGTCGCTTCCCGGTAAGGGTTCTGGCTGCCGCGAGCGGTCAGGTGCGCAGTTCCTGGAGCCGGGCGGCCGCACCGCATACCTTGCAGGCATCCGCGGCCGGGCCCTCGAGCGCGGCTTGGGCCTGGGCGGTGGTGAGATCCGCGCGCGCCTTGCACAGCGGACAGCCTGCGCGGTGCACCCGCACCGGGGCGGGGCTTGTTGGAGTCGTAGGCGACGCGGAAACGCTCCAGCGCCCACCACTCCCCCACCCCCGCGTCCGGTCCCGAACTGGGAGCGGGGGCCGGGGCGGGCGGAGTGGGTGGCCGGCGGCCGGTGCGCGCCCGCAGCAGCGCCTGGCGGTCCCGCTCGATGGGCACCCCGGCATAGGAGACTCCGTCGACGGGCCGCACATGGGAGGCCGGGGCACTGAAGACGATGTCGGCCGGCTCGGCCAGGTCCCGGCCGCCGACCTGCGCGTCGGCCACAAGGTCACGGAGACCTCGTAGAACCAGGCGGTGGTGTTTCCCTGCCAGCGGCGCAGCAGCCGGCCGACCAGCTCCTGGCCGTCGTGCAGGACGATGCGGATCGGCGGCGTGGGCGGCTCGGACGGTAGCTCCCCGTCCGCGAGCGGCCCTGGGTCCTCGTCCATGGCGCTATGCCGCGTCCGCGTCGTCGGCGGGGGTGTCGTGGACGTGTTTCAGGGCGCTGCGGGCGGCAACGACGGCGGGACCCGAGAGGGTGTCCCAGTACGGGTGTGTGCCGATCTGGATGGACAGCTCCAGCATGCGGCCGCGCAGCCGGGCCTCCTCCGCGGCTTGCTCCTCGGTGTAGCCAGGGGACTCCTCCCGCCGGAAGGGGTACCAGTGCCCCTCCGGGCGCTCGTATCCCGGCTGCGGCACTGCCAACCACGGTAGCGTCTCGCACAGCGCTCGGTACTCGGCGCGGGTCTGGTGCATCTCCAGCTGGGCGGCAGTGAGGTCCTCGGGGAAGTCGTACTCGGCCACGCCAGAATGATACGCCCGTTCGATTCTCTGAGGCGGGCGGCACGCCGCCGTCTCCTCCTCATGGCTCCCCGTCGCCGTTGCTCCCAGGGGTGCCGTTGCCAGTGAGCGCTCCCGTCTGAGAGCGGCTGAAGTGCACCCAGCCCTGCCACGCCGTGTGGAGATCGACCGGGCTCCTGTGATCGCGCATCCCCATGCTCGACCGGCGGCCTGCGCGTGACCATCGACGAGACGCTTCTCGATCGCCTACGGAACCAGAAGGCTCGCCGGGTTCTGAGCCGGGCCGGCCTAGAGACGGCGGGGACGGCCGTGGACGATACGCGTCCATGCAGTGGTGCGGTCGGCATCAGCCTCTGAGGCCCGGGCGAATCCGCAGCAGCTGACCGTCACCCGCCTGCCCGACACCTCGTGCGTGCCGGACAGGCAGCCGCTGAGCTGAGACGGCGGAGAACCTCGCCTGCCCGTGGACGCGCAGCGGGCGAGCTCCCCCCGCCGGCCCTGCCCGCCTGCAGACAGCCCCGAGGTCGCAGTCGGGCGGGGCCGCAGACTGTCTCCCTCTACCCTGCTGTTCATGACGATCGACTGGAGTGAACGCACCTGGCCCGAGCCGGATGCTCACGCGGAACTCGCGAAGCTCCAGGCTGACATGGATGCCGGCACTTGGGTGCCGTCGGCGGCTGTACTCAAGGCTGCACTGGTCGTCGTCTACTGGAGCGAGGCGCCGGTCGAGCAGACCTACCAGCGGGCCCTCCAGGCACTCGGCATCCCACGTCGCGGCGGGGACGCGCGCTTCGCTCGCCTGCTGGCCTTCCTGGCATACACGCCCGACGAGTATCCGGACTTGCCCCCGGAAATGCGCGGCTTCATTCGCGCCGTCATCGCTCTTGAGGCAGCACCGGCCGGCTAAGAATCCCCTCCTCCTGAGCGCCGGGTGGCGGTCCTGGGCGAGGCTGCGGGATCAGTGCAGCCTGGCCCAGACCCCGCCCCATCCGAGGACCAGGTCGACAGCTGAGCACATCCGCGCCTCGTTACACGACCGGGCCTGCGGGCCTTACCAGCGCTGCCGGACCGATTCAAGCGATGGCGAAATCGGGATTTCTCGCGGATCGCTACGCCTCTTCAGGGCCGGAGCCAAGACGCAGCCACCATCGATTGAATGAGGTTGGCGAACGCGATTGCTTAGACGTGCCGCCGCGCTCGCCGACAAATTCGCGAGAACTCGAATCGGCCTACGCGGCGGCGGAGTCTGCTCCGTGTCCGGGGGCGCCACCGGACACCAGCACACGGACTTGCGCGGCTAACCACTGGCCCAGCCACAGTCCGTGACACCTACTCACCGCGTGCTCGCACGCACGACAAGCAAGGGTTTGCCATGTCCACTACAGACCACGGTCCGGACGTCCCGCAGCCGACGGAGGCGCAGTCGGCCCAGACCCCGGAATCACCGCGCGAGTCCCCCGCCAGCCGTTCGCGCAGCGACCGTGCCCTTCCCTGGGCCCAGCTGGGCGTCGGCCTGCTGTGCGCCGGCACCGGCACCATCGTCGGGCTCTCGGGCCACCCCGAACTGGGTGCCGCCATCGCCGGCGGCGTCGGCATCAACGTGACCGTCAACATCGACCGGCAGTAAGACGCGGGTGTCCCGCCGGACTGAGCCGGCGGGACACCCCTGCTGAAGGGGCAGGGAAGTACAGCACGGCAGAGCCCCGGCCACGCTGCGCACCGCCCTCCCCGGCAGAGGAAGAGGACCTCTTCCTTGTGTACAGGAAGAGGTGTCGACTGCTGCGTACGGATGCCCACGAGCACTGACCTGCGGTGATGCGCACGGTTGCCCAGAGGGGGTGGTACCTACCGCGGTACCGATTGCGGTACCACCGCCGTTGCCGACCCCGGATCGCTCCCCCAGTCCAGGGATCCGACCCCACGTGGCCGCTTCACGACGAGGGCCCCGTGCGCGGTGCCTCGGGCCCCTCTTCGTGCGGATGCCCACGGGAGGCAGTCGAGGGAAGCGGCGGTTGACCTGCAGAAACGGCGTGGCTGGGCAAGCAGTCGGGCAAGGGGTGGTGCGGATATTTCACGGCACGTGATCCGAGAGGAGCAGTGCCGTGAACGACCGCCAGGGCGCCTTTTCGCGTCTGACCACCGAGTGGGCGTGGGTGTGCGCCAAGCAGGACAACACCGACGTGATCTTCGGGTGGCTCGCCGACGCCGGCGTCCTCACCGCGACGGATGTTGCTGGTCTGGCGGGCCTGGAGGAACTCCTGCCGGTGATGCAGGAGCGGGACCGTGCGCAGGGGCGGGCGCAAGGTGACCTGTGGCTGGGTGCTCTGCTGCGCCAGGCCACGGCGGAGGGCGCTGCGGCGCGGGTGGTGGTGCAGACGATGCTGCCGTCGGCGCGGCGTACCGCCACGCGGCTGCTGCGCTCGTACGGGCGGCGGTACGACGAAGTGGCGCAGGCCGTGATCGCCTCCTTGTTTCAGGTGGTGCGCAGCTACCCGCTGGCGCGGCGGCCGCAGAAGGTCGCCGCGAACCTGGCAATGGAGACGCTGCATCTGGCCTCGCGGGAGCTGCAGCGGGAGTGCGACGCGGTCGGTGAGGAGTTGCATGAGGAGGTTGCCGTCGCCGAACAGCTCGAGGCCGACGCGGCTGCCGATCCGGTGGCATGTGCGGAGGTGGCGCTCCTGGCCGAAGCGGCCGCTGCCTGCGGGCTGGTGACCACCGGGGACGCGGGGCTGGCTGGGGCGCGCGGCGAGATGATCGAGCTGCTGGTGTGGGCGCTGGGCGAGAAGGTTTTGGCCGAGGACGGAGTCCGGGCCATCGCAGATCATTATCGGGTCGGGGCTCTGCCGGACCGGGAGGCGGCGCGGGCGGCCGGTGTCGCGCCGGCTGCGTGGCGTCGGCGGCGGAGCCGGGCGGTGGAGCGGCTGCGTGATGCCGCGCCGGAGTGGTTGGCGCAGGCGGCCTGAAGGGCTCCTGGCTATCGCGTCGTGTGAGCAGTTTTCCGTGCCTCTCGGCCGCTGTGTGGCCGAGAGGCACTTCACTGTTTGTCGTCACTCCATGTGTTGATGTCGCCGCCGCGCCATTGGGTGCGTTCGGGATCCTCGACAGCGAGCTGGGCTGGTTCCAGGCCGGCTCGGCGCAGGCATGCCGCAAGATCGTCCGTGCTGTAGGCGATGCCGAGGATCGTGCCGTCGATCGATACACGTCGACCGTCGGTCGGGCTGACGGGATGCACGATCACGGGAGGACGCTTCTTCACAGTCCCCACGGTGGGCCGAGCGCAGCCGCCGCGCACATCGATCACCGCCAGTCGGTTCGAAGGCCTCCGTCGAGTCTGGGGGAGGCTCGACCGAGTGCCGCAGAATGACCGCGCAAGTGGCCGGTCATCCCCATCTGAAGGCGTCTGGTGGCGGCGGATGCCCAGGGGCAGGCCGGTTGACCACATGCTTGCCCAGCGCGGATTCCCGCAGGTCAGGCCACTGCTGCGACCGGTCACCCGTGGACGCCCGGTGATGACCGGTCAGCGTGCGCACCGCGGTCGGCGGGCGCCGGCGGTCGTGACCGACCGGCGGCGTAGCGGTCATGACCGGTGACCGATGCAGGGCGATCGGTCACCGGTCACCGCACCGGTCATGGGGCCGGCATCGGTCACGGAGGGGCGGTGACCGGTCGGGGCCGTGACCGGTCTGGCTGACCGGTCATGGGGCTGCGCGGTCCTACCGCCGAGCCACGCAGCGGCCCCCGGGGCTCGGCGGACCCGCGTCGGAATTTCTCTCGTCTCGCTGTCACATCTGGGCGCTCGCGGGTCCTTGTTCAGGGTGCGCGGCGCAGTGGGCGCCGGGCGGTGCCTGGAGAAGGGGTGGTTGCGGTGCGTAATCGGGATGCCGGGCTCGGAGAGCTGGGCGGGAATGAGCAGGTGCTGGTGGAGGCGCGGCGGCGGGCGCTGCGGTTGGCGGTCGCGCTGGTGAAGGAGCCGTTCACCGCGGGCACGCTCGCCGCCTTGCGGACGTACCTGTCGCAGTACGCCGAAGGGGCGCACGCCGCGTTCGTGGCGCTGCAGCGGCAGCCCGAGGCGGCGCTGTTGCAGCGCATCGATGAGCTGAGCGGTGGCACCGCCGGGAGCCGGTCGTGAGGTGGCGCCGTACGACAGCGGAGGCACCGGCCGCTCCAGAGGTGGATCTCGTGGAGTCGGCGGAGACGGGCTGGGCGACCGCGTCGACAGGCGCGATGGCGAACTGGACGGCGCTCATCCGGTGGGGTGCGTGGGCGCTTCTTCTGGGCGGGCCGCTGCTGGGCGGGTGGGCGATGGCGTCGGCCGGCGCGACCACCGTGACGCCGGCACGCGTACAGCCGGCGCGGCTGGTCAGTGAGGACGCGGTGGGGTCGGCCGGTTTCGCCGAGCAGGTCGTCGCCGCCTACGTACAGGCCGGCCAGGAATCGGGCAAGGAGCTGGCCGCTTTCTACCCGCCGGCCGCGGACCTGACGTGGTCCCAGGAGGGCGGGGCGCAGCGGGTGGAGTCGACGTCGCCGGTGCGGGTGCGGAAGGTCGCGAGCGGCTATTGGTCGGTGACGGTCGCCGCGCGCGTGACCGACGAGGACGGGGCGAAGAAGAAGGCGGCTGCCGGCGGGCTGCGGTTCTTCCAGGTGCCGGTCCGCGCCGAGGGGGTGCGGTGGGTGGCGGCCACGCTGCCGGCGGAAGTCGCCGCTCCCACCGGCGGGAGGGTGCCGGAGCTGGGCTACGGGGTGGAGAGCGCGGCTGTGCCCTCCGACCCGGCGGTGCAGACCCTGCAGGCGTTTTCAACGCCTACCTGACGGGCCGTGGCGAGCTGGACCGCTATCTCTCCCCCGGCACCGCGCTGCGCCCGGTCTCCCCCGCGCCGTACGCCTCGGTGGGCCTCACGTCCGTCGCCGAGCACGACGGCAGCCCGGCCGAGTCGGGCCGGCGACCGGGTGAGGGCGAGCGGCGCCGGCTCTTGGTGGAGGTCGAAGCCGGTGACCGGCGGGGCGCTGTGCGGCCGATGACGTACGCGCTCCAGCTGCGCGGGCGGGATGGCCGGTGGGAGGTCGCCGCCCTGGAGGCCGCCCCCGCGCTGAAGACACCGAGCAACACGCAGAAGGAAGGAGCAGGCCGGTGACCGAGCTTGTGCAGCTGGCAGGGATCTTCGATGACGCCACCGCCCTGGGCCAGCAGGCCATCACTTTTCTGAAGGTGATCGTGCTGGGCGGCATGTATCTGGTGTCGATCGCCTGGGTGTGGGGGCAGACCAAGTCGATCGTGAAGGCCGCGGTCGCGGCGCTGGGCGGCGCGGCGGTGCTGGCGCTGGTGTGGAACATGACCGCGGTGCGGGACAAGATCGGCGAGGACCTGAAGAACCCCGGGGCCGCTCCGACCGCCGTCGTCCGCGTGGTCGACCTCGACGCCGAGGCCGGGGGGAAGCGGTGAGCGCCGCGGGCGAGGACGAGGTGCTGATCGGCCGCTGCTACACCCGGGCCCGCCGGCATCCGCTCGTGATCGGCAACTGGCCGGGCGGGGGCCGGATCTGGGGCGGTCCGTACACGGTGCCGCAGGTCGTGGTCATGGCGGTGACGTTCACGCTGCTGCTGCTCACTCGCTCGCTGTGGGCGCACTTCGGGCTGCTGGATGTGCTGCCGCTGTTGGGGGTGCCGTACGGGCTGGCGTTGGCCATGCGGCGGGTGCACGTCGATGGGCGCAATCCGTTCGCGGTGGCTTCCAGCGCGTCCGGGCTGGCGCTGGCGGGGCCGGCCGGGCGCGGGTCAGTGAGCGGCTTGGCGGACCTTCTCCACCGCCTGCGCGGTCAGGTCCTCCACCAGCTGCCGGTCATCGCCGGTGTCGTTGAACAGGGTGACGTTGACGACGTTGGGGCCGATCCGGATGAGGTACTCGTCGATGCGCGTGCCGTTGATCTTCATACGGACACCCACCGTTTCATCCCCCCGCTCGGGCGCGCTGAGCACGCCATAGGAGGTGTCGTACGTCCCGTCCTCGGTGTGGTCCTTCACGCCCGCCTCCGCGGTGCAGTACCGCCGCAGCTGGCGCGCCGTCTCCAGGTCCTGGCGGGCGCCCCGCTCGCTGCCGTAGATGCTCAGCCCGGTCATGAACGCGCTGCCGGTTGCGCTGTTGTCCAGCTTGCGGGAGCCCCCGCCCGTCGTCCGCGCGTTGTGGTGGGACTGGGCGACGGCCCGCTCGCAGTTCGGGTCATCGGCCCGCAGGTCGTCCTTGATTCCGGCCGGCTCCTCCGACCATGTCAGGTCCTCCTCCGTCGTCGACCAGCCCTGGGGCAGGTCGCCGGGGGAGAGCAGCGCCGCGCCGACGTCCTTTTGCGTCAGCGGACGCAGCCCGGCGGGAGCGGCTGTTGCCCGCGCGGACTCGATCCCGGCCTCGGCGGACGCCCGCCCGGCGGGTCCCCCGCATCCGCTGGCGGAGAGTGCCAGCACCGACACCGCTCCCACCGCTATGACCGCCCGGCTCCATCTGCGCCACAACATGCTGTCTGTCTCCTCCCGTTGGTGGCGCTGAGGCTACCGGCATTGATCGCCCTGGGTGTCGATCGGCCTGTGCTCCCGCTCGGCGGTCCCGGCGGACGACGTAGGCTCGCCCGGATGAACGTGGACATCGAAGAGTGGGCCCGCGGGGCGCGCCCGGCCCTTCGGGCGCTGATTGAGGAGCTGGGCGGCGACGTTGCTGCCTTCGACGCCGATCCGCGGACGGCCGAACCCGTGTTGGACCGGTTCCTCGCGCGTCTGCCCTGGCAGGAATTCGAGGCGGAGGACTGGGGCTGGCTCGCCTCCCAGCTGGTCGCCTACCTCGCCGAGGTCCTGCGCCATGAACGCGGGGGCACCTGGCAGGCCGTGCAGGATGCGGCAGCGCCCGACGGCTGGCGCCCGGTCGTGGCGGTGGGCGAGGGGGCCGCCCGGCACGTCGACCTCTCCGCCCTGGTGTACCAGGAGCTGCATCCCGTACCGCAGCGCCTGCCGCGCATGGTCGCCCGCGCCCTGGCGCTGGCCGACGAGCCTGCGCCCCGCTGAAGCGCTGTCCTCCCCGCCGCCCGCGGCGCTGTCAGTGCTCGTTGTGATCATGTCTGCATGAGTCACAACATCAGCTTCAGCACCGCCGACAAGCACGACGTGGCCGCCTTCATCGGCAACCGCGATCTGACCTCCGAGCAGCAGCGCCTCCTCCGCCTCATGCAGGAACGGGCGTGGGCGCAGCAGGACGACCTGGATCGTCAGGGGGTGGACTGGGGCCTGCCGATCCCCGTGGCCCTCGATCACCTCATCGCGGGCCGGGCCGACGCGGAGGGCCGGTGTGCCGGGAACGCCTACCGCACCGCTCTGCAGCTCGTGATCGACCACAATGCCTCGGACCCGGACCACCTGGGCACCTTCTCCAAGCCCGCCACCTTCTTCTCGCTGCTGGACGAGGAGCTGCAGCGGCTCGGCGTCCCGGCGGAGCTGCTGCCGTACGGCTTCCTGTACGCCGGGCCGCCGCCGGAGATTCCGCTGTCCCTCCCGTGCTCCCTGGACGGCTACCCGGAGATCGGCTATCTGCCGCTGGAGAAGGCGGGGCCGGCCGCCGACGCCTACACCGCCGTCCTGGACCGCCTGGACCCGGACTTTGCCTACGACCTCAAGGTCCTCATCGAGAAGCTGCGCTTCGAGGACGAGAACTGGCGCGAGGCGAGCGCCCGGCTGGACTGGTACACCCAGGACACCATCTTCTTCTCTCTGACCTGAGTGGTGCCGCTGTCAGTCCCGCGAGGCGCCGAGGGGCCACACCACATCCACCGGTACGCCCATGCGCCGGGCGTACGCCACGACGTCCGCCGTGCCGCCGTACCCGCGGGCCGGCTTGCCGTCCCAGACGGCCACCAGCCGGTCCGCCAGGCCGACGAGGATCTCGCTGCCGGCCATGTGCGCCTGCGACGTCGACTCCTGCATGCCGGTGGAGTGCACCTCGACGGCCTGGGCGAGCAGCTTGTCGTAGGTGGCGTGGTGGGACTCCGGCAGCCCGGACCGGTACTGCTCAGCGGGGACCACCACTTCGATCCGGCCGCCGTGGTCGAGGACGGCCTCGGCGAACCAGGCGTCGGGGCCGTCCGCGATGCACGACAGCCCGGTTAGGACCGCCGCGTCGTACTGCTGCACCTGCGCGGCCAGTTCGCCGCGGATCAGTCGCTCAACCCGGGCCGGCAGCCCGCGATGCCCCGTGATTCCCAGTCGCATCGCTGCTCTCCTCTCCCGCTATGGGGGTAGGCAGTCATCGAACTCTCGCACTACGCGCGGCGGAGTGGCGGATACGTGCTTGTGTCGCTTGCCTGGAGCCTTGTGCTGTGCATTCGGCCGCTCGTGCCGTCAGGCGGCCGTGTTCGGTAGGTCGCGGAGCAGCATGAGGTAGGTCGGAGCGTCGGCGAACGGCTGCTGCTCACCGACGGCTCGGTAGCCCCATTCCTCGTAGCGGCGGCGGACGCCTTTGTGGGTGGCGTCAACGAGCAGGGTGGCTCGTTGTTCCGTCCGTGCTCCCAGGAGCTCCTCGTGGATGCGGTATGCCTCGCCGGTGCCCCGCCAGGGAGGTCGGACCATCAGTTCGAAGACCGCGAAGGTGCGGTGGCCGTTCTCGGCGGTGAAGTCCTGCGGCAGGGGGTTGGTGGCGCTGTCCCACCACCGGGACCCGGCGGGCAGGGGGGCGCCGAGTGCGTAGCCGGTGACGTCGCCGTCGGTCGTACGGCCGAGGGCGGCTTCCCATCCGTCGAGCTCGGCGTACATGTCGATGCGCTCAGCGAACCGGACGACGGCGTGGAACTCCTGCTTCTCGTCCGCGTAGACCTCGCGGTAGACCTCGAGCAGCAGTGTTCGTATGTGGGGGTACTGGGGGCGCTGGACGTGTTCAAGGCGAGGGGACACGGTCCTCCTATGGGGCGTCGGGCGCGGTGCGCTGAAGCCAGTCGCGGGCAGCCGGCTCCTGCGGGGCCACGGCCGTGAGCCGGGTGCGGAAATCGCCGAACAGGCCGCGGATGCGGGCAGAGGCGGGGGTCGGCCCGGCCAGGGCGGCTGCCTGGTCCGCCGTCGTGCACGCGCGGGCCACGTCGCGTTGCTGTACCTGGGCCAGGGCCAAGGTGAGTGTGTAGTAGATGCGGTTGCGCAGCAGTTCCGGGCGGAGCAGGGCCAGGGCGTGATGCGCGCGGTACTCGGCGACCTCGGGCTGGCCCAGGCGTCCGTAGAAGATGGCGGCCAGGCCGTGCACCTCGGCGGCGTCGTAGAACCGCATCCAGGCCGGCCGGGGCCGGTCATCTGCACGCGACAGGGCCTGCTCGGCGTAGCCGAGTGAGCGCAGGACTGCTTGTCGGTCGGGGGTGCGGGCGTGGCAGGAGGCGGTGCGGGCGTGGGCGAGGGAGGCGTAGAGCGGGTCGGTACGCGCGGCGCGGGAAGAGCGGGCGGCGCCGCCGCGGCGAGGGCGTCGGCGGCTCGTCCGGTCTGGGTGGCGAGCATGCTGATGTTGTGCCAGGCCCGCAGTTCGGTGTCGGGGTCGCGGGACATGCCGGCCAGTGCCAGTGCGGTGTGGAGGTAGCCGGTGGCCCGCTCGGTGCCGTGGCTGTCGATCGCGGCCCAGGCCGCGGTGGTGTTCGCATCCGCGGCCAGTGCGTACAGCGCGCCGCGGCCCCGGGCGGAGGCAATCCGGCGCTGCAGCAGATCGTGGGCTTGTGCAGCCCGCTGTAGCGCCTTCTCCTCCAGGGAGCGGCTGCCACCGTGGGTGTCATCCCACTGGGCCAGCTCATCGATCCGGGCGCGCAGGCGGGCCACGTCGCTCATGCCGACCGCGGCAGGGGGCGTTAGGGCTGCTGCGCCGGCAGCAGCGAGAAAGGAACGGCGACGCACATCGTCCTCCTCCGGGGCGGCACCTCCTCGGGGCACGAACCCTAAGTCGCCGATGGCCTGGCCGGTGACGAGTTCGATGGCCAGACGTACCCGGGTCTGCGGCCACCGGGTCTACCCCGATAGCCACCGGTAGGTGGTGCGGTCCGTGGCGCTGCCGCGCCGCCCCGTGATCTGCTCCAGAGCGGTGTTGACCCGCTCAGCCAGCTCAGTTCGCGTGACACCGTGCTCGCGCATCCAGGCGTCCAGAGCTTCATTCCTCGCCCGCTCCATGGCCTCACGGTAGGACGAACCGGGACAGGGCACAGGCAAACGAACAGTCAATTCGTCAGGGTCTACGCGGTCTGCAGCCACCCCTTTCGTCATGACCGGGAGCGCCTTGGTGACGGTTAACTGGCTGTACGACGTCGACTCGTCCCCAATTTGGGCGTCCGTCCCGTTGTGGCGTGCGCGGAGACGGTCGACGCGAGCCGCCGGGTGCCACGGGAGAGAAACCGATGACCGACATCGCCGACAACCTCAGCTCGACGAGCCCAGCGCCCGCTCCATACCCGGCACACCCAATGGCGATCAAGATTCCGGACGAAGAACGAGAGCCAACTGATGCTGATGCCCTTGCCAAGCTCGGAGGGAAGCTCCGGGCACGCATTACGGCCTTGCTGCCCGAAGTCCGAGCTCAGTTCAGCGATCTGCTGACCGGGACGTTGGAGTGGGATCGCACATTCAGCGTCCTGGACCGCATCGCCGACCGGGCCAAGCAGCCGCCGGCCGCCACAAGACAGGGACAAATTGTGCAGTTGGACCAGCTAAGGCGGGATTACAGCTGGCTTCTCGACCAGCTGCCGGGAGCGGAGCGGTGAGCCCGGACGTGCAGCGGCAGATCACATACCTCACCTGTGTTGCCGCCCTGTTCTTCCTGCTCGCTGTCGGCATCCTCGGGGGCGGACGTGGTTGAGCCCTACGTCGCTGATGCCCTGTACGCGCCCGTTCCGCTGTCAGCGGGACAGGCTCGGGCATGGGTCGCTGACAAGCTGCACCAGCTCGCGCCCCTGCGCTGCGCTCCCGCCGGCCTTGCCGAGTGCGTCTCCGAACTGGTGACGAACGCAGTACAGCACGGACCCGCTGGGTACGACTTTCGCGTTCGCTTAGAGGTCAGCGAAGTCGACGTGCGGTTCGGAGTACATGACTTCGGCCGCCGCCTACCGCGTATCTGCCGCCTCTGCGAGAAGAACCACGAGGCCGAGCACGGACGCGGCCTGATCATCGTCCGGGAGTACGCCGATGCATGGGGCGTTGAGTCGGACCCCCGGGGCGGGAAAACGGTGTGGTGCCTGTTCAAGACCGGTATCTACGCCGCCGGTGTGGCGCGGTTGGATGCCGCGTACCGGCGCGCGCCACTGGCGTAACGGCAACAGCAAGTCCTGTCATGTGCGGCCTGCCACGGTCCCGGCCCGGGCGAGTCCTTGCCCTTGGTGTTACTGGGCTATGAGCATCACTCCCCAATTGGGGAGTCGACTTTCCAGGTCCGTTTCTGCTGCACCCCGTAGCGGCCCGTGCCGATGCCCTGGAAGCCCGGCCCTAGCCCCCGCCGCTTCGGCCGGCGCCCCGCATCACGCGGTGCGGGGCCGCCGCGTCGTCCTCCGGCGCGTGGCCTTCCACGATGATGCCCAGGCGCCGACGGGCGTCGGTGGTGGCGGCCGCGACCGCGGCGAGGGCCTGCGCGAGTTCCGGCCCGGCGCCGCCCAGGGCCTCGGTGAGAGTGTCGATCGCGTCGAGAACGTCCTCGGCGGCCGCCGTGCTCCAGGCGTTCGGGCTTACGAGGTCCGCGAGGTGACACGCGCTCTCGATGCTCTGCTCAGCGGCCTGCTCCACTCCGGGCCCGGCCTGCGCGCGGCCCGGATGCTCGGCGGCGGTATCGCGCGCACCGGGCGGGCGGTGGGCTGGGCCACCGGCGGCAGTGTCCGCGCCGGCGCCGCGCTGGGCAGGGTGGGGCTGAAGTCCACCCTCGGGCTGCCGGTGTACGGGCCGCGCGCCGCCCGCCGGGTCAGTGCCGCCGCCCAGGCGCTGCCGGAGAAGGCCACCAGCGCCGCCAGCGAGCTGCGCGAACGCCTCACCGCAGCGCGGGAGATGTACGAGCCGCAGGTGCGCAGCTTCGGCGAGGAGTACTGGCGCGGCATCGGCGGCAACTGGATCGCCGCCCGCGTACGCCGCGGAAGCGCCGCCACCCCGCCCTCCCCACCGCGGCGGCCTGCGCCGGTCCGGCCGGGCAACCCGCGACCCACCCCTACTGCTTCGGCACCTCGCGGCCGCGCGCAGCTGGTGCCCCGCCGCCCGGCCACCCCGCCGGCTTCCTCCCGGCAGGCTGACCTGCAGCAGCGGCTGCACCGGATCAGGACCCGGAACGCGGCCGCACGCCCGCCAGCACCACCGACGCCGCCCACGCCGCCGGCGCCGAGGCCCCGTACGACCGCCCCGCGGCCCCGGCCCGGGCGGAGGCCTTGATGAGCGGCACGATGAAGGCCGGCCTGTTCCTCGGAGGCGTACCGCTGGCGCTGCTGGGCGTGCTTATCTGCTTCATCGGCGCGGTGGCCGGCGGCGCCGCCGGCCACCAGGCCTCCGCCCAGAGCGCCTACGCCGGGGCCCGGCCCGCCAGCCAGGCCGCGAAGGACGACATCCCGCCGCAGATGCTGTCCCTGTACCGGCGGGCCGCGCCGACCTGCCCCGGGCTGGACTGGACGGTGCTGGCCGCCATCGGGAAGGTCGAGACCGACCACGGCCGGCATCCCGCCATGCGCGGCTCGGCCGGCGCCGTCGGCCCGATGCAGTTCCTGCCGTCCACGTTCAAGGGGTATGCCCACCCGGTGCCGCCGGGCGGTGCGAACCCGCCCACGCCGTGGGACCCGGTCGACGCGGTCTACGCCGCGGCCCGCATGCTGTGCGCCCACGGCGCCCGCGACAGCAAGAACGTCTACAAGGCCGTCTTCGCCTACAACCACGCCGACTGGTACGTCCGCAAGGTCCTCGCCCAAGCCGCCCAGTACGCCGCCACCGGCCAACAGCAGCCTGTCCCAGACGACGGCTCCGCGCACGGCACCAAGGGCGAGAGGGCCCTCGCCTTCGCCCGCGCTCAACTGGGCAAGCCCTACGTCTGGGGTGCCACCGGCCCCGACACCTATGACTGCTCGGGGCTGGCCCAAGCCGCCTGGAAGGCAGCCGGCGTCTCCATCCCTCGCACCTCCCAGGTCCAGCGCACCGCCGGCCGCGCCGTGCCGCAGTACCAGATGCGACCGGGCGACCTCATCGTGATCAACAACGACGGCGGCTGGGGGCACGTCGGTCTCTACGCCGGAGGCAACCGCATGATCAACGCCCCCAAGCCCGGCAAGACGGTGGAGGAGACCGATCTTGGGTACTGGCGGCAGTTCCCGTGGTCGGTGCGGCGGGTGGCGTAGCCGTGTCGTACAGACCGGGTGGGCATCCGGCTGCCCCCCGGTCATCCGTACTGGTCAGAGGTGGGCAAGCATGCGGTCAAGCCCCGCTGAGGAGAGTGGCGAAGGCGGTGATCACCGCACCGTGCCGCATCTTCCGGGAGGACCCATGCTCTTCATCTACCTGCTGTTCGGCGCCCTGGTCCTGCTCTCCTACAGCAGCCCCACCGACCGGCTCACCGGGGAGACGCCGGCCACCGGCGGCGACATCCTGATCGCCATCATCGCCTGGTTCGTCGTCCTGCCCATCTGGCCGCTCGCCGCCGGCTGGCGCGCCTGCACCACCGTGCGCGACTGGTACACCGTCGCGAAGCGGCCCGAGGCGAACGCCGCCCGCGGCGGCGGGCACCGCCGTCAGGTGATCGTGTAGCGCGCGGGCCAGCGGCACAAAGTCCTCCACCACCCGAGCGAATCCTCCTTCGCGGCGACCCCGGCGTACAGCCGTAGTCGTCGCGAACTCGCTTTTGCCCTTGTTCTGGCTAAGAGAGCGGCGCGTTAGTTTCCCGCCCGATTCCCTCTACGGAGCGGCCTTTGGCAGCCGACACCGGGCCTGCCCGGTGCTGGTGCGCCACGTGATGGGTGGCCGTGGACTACTTCTCCAGGACCGTGATGAGCCGGGCCAGTGCCGGCAGGGCGGCGGTAAGTGCCTGACGGTCGGCGTCCGGAAGTTCGTCGATGGCCAGGGCGAGGGCTTCCGCGCTGGTGCGGTCGTAGCGGTCGAGCAGTTCAAGGGCGGTCTCTGTGGGCGTGAGGACCACTGTCCGCAGGTCGGACGGGTCAGGTGCGCGATTGACCAGTCCGGCTGCCGTCATGGCCTTCACCAGGTTACTGACCGTCGAGGGAGCAATGCGCAGCCGGGCGGCGGCATCGCGCGTACCGAGGGGGCCTTCGGCGGCCAGCGACCGCAGCAGTTCGATCTGCGCCTCGGGCAGGTCGGGCAGCCCCTCCGTTTTGCGGGTCGTGCGGAGCACCGCGCGGCGCAGCGGCCCGAGGAGTCGGCTGAGTTCGAAGGCGGTGTCAGGCATGGCGTCATTGTGCCGAAGGTTTCGTTTTGACACAAAGTTATTTTGAGGCAAAATGAAATGACGGAGACCGTTGAGACCAAGAGTGGCCGCCGAGCACGGAAACGGAAGAGGAGCACCACCATGACCACCACAATCGAGAACCCCGTTCCTGAACAGGACCTCTCCGGCGCCGTGGGGCACCGCTTCCTCTACACCTACGCCAACGGCTGGCAGTACGAGATGTACGTCAAGAACGCCACCACCATCGACTACCGCATCCACACCGGCATGGTCGGCGGCCGCTGGGTCAGGGATCAGAAGGTCGACCTGATCATGCTCACGCGCGGGGTCTACAAGGTCTCCTGGAACGAGCCCACCGGCACCTCGGTGAGCGTCACCCTCGTCCCGGCCGAGCGCGTCCTGCACGGCGTGATCTTCTTCCCGCACTGGGTCGAGGAGTACCCGCAGCGCACGGTCCTCTTCCAGAACGACCACCTCGACAAGATGCACGCCTTCCGCGACGCCGGACCGACGTACCCGATCTTCACCGTTCCCGAGTTCGCGAAGATCACGTGGGATGAGTACGTAGGCGAGGACAACGAGGAAGCGGTGGCCACCGCCCCGGACCAGCTCCCCGCAGGCTGGGCCGACCGCACCAACTGACCGCCCTCGCTGCCCCTGAGGACCCCGTCGCTGCACCTGGTGAAGCCGTCAGATCGGTTCGTCTGCAAGGAGGTCCATGAGCAGTGCGTCCCGGCCGGTCACAGGCTCGCCACGTCAATCCCCGCCTGCTCCTCGCCGCTGCCTTCCGCCTGCCACAGGTCGTAGTCGATGTGGTGGCCGCAGCCGGCGATGCGGTTCGCGGTGTAGGTCAGCAGCCGCTGGGGCGGGACAGTCTGCAGCGGACTGTGGTGGATGAACCCGCCGCCCATCCGCGAGCAGAGGTCCGCGTAGACCTCGGTGTGCAGGACGAGCGCCTGCCACCCCTGCTCGACAGGCCGGGACGGTACGAGGTGTGCCTTCGGGTCCTCGACACGGGTGGCCAGCAGTGCCAGCGCATTGGTCAAGACTCGATCGGCCATGGACTCCCCCGTACGCATGCTGCGGCGCAGCGTCTCTCGTACGTCAAGGAGATCGGACGCAGCGAGCAGGTGGCGGGCCAGGGCAGGCATAAGCAGCTCCAATCGGTGCAGAGGAAGGGGTGCAGGGGCCGACCGCCGGAAGGACGGCCGCCCCCTCCCGCGCCGCCTCGGCGGGGGCGGGCAGCGGCGCGGGGACTTGGGGCTTCAGCGGGTGAGCAGCGCCAGGTAGACGACGGCCGCGATGCCGAAGCTGAGGGTGAGGGCGTAGAGGGGGCCGGCAGCGCACGCGAGGAGTCGCCAGACGTGTCGTAGGAAGCGCACGAGGTCAGCCACGGCCGATCGCCCACCCCAGAGTCACGATGAGGGCCACGAGGGCGAGGGTGTATGCGGCCTCGGCTCGCTGCTCGGGGCTCACCGCTGGGCCTCCTCGTGCTCGGTCAGGAGCCACTCGCAGTCGTGTGCGAGGGTGCGGACTTGGATCTGGTCGGCCAGAGGGCCGCGCCCCAGGCCGTGCCGAAGCTGATGCTCGATCAAGTCGAGGCGGGTCGCTCTGCCGTTCCAGTCGGTGCTCCCTCGCCAGAGGCGGTCAACAGCTTCACGGACGTCGAGGAGCAGTAGCCCGATGTGCCCGCGCAGCATCTGTTCAAGCTCGGCAAGGGTCAGCGCGTCCGCGCGCTGCAGTCGGCTGTTCCTGACTCGCATCAGGGTGTGCCGGATCCTCTCCTTATCGATCGGCAGGCTGTCGACGTCCTGCTCGACTGCGGTTCGGCCCCGTGGCTCGCCGGTGGTCACGGCCGACTCACCAACCGTGCAGCGGCGTCTTCCACCGCGGCCCGCAACGCGTCAGCGGACGTGGTCCAGTCGCTGTCTCCTGGGCAGACGCGCCAGAACGCGCCCGGCCCGGCCGACCAACGCAGCGGCGGCACAGCCACCGTGCCGTCCGAGAGCACCTGCCCGCCGGCCACCGGCCACCCGGCCGCCGCCCCTGGGGCGACCAACCAGTACAGGCACTGCGCATCGTCGATGACGGCGCCGCACCGTGGCCCGAGTATGACGACGGCTGCCAGTCCCACCGCCCGGTCCACGCCGACAACGTCCCAGGTGACGCCTACCTCGTAGGAGAAGCCATCAGGGACGGCGTACGGACCAGGTGTCGGGTGCATGGGGCGCTCCTCACGCTGCGGTGTGGCCCTACTTTCGCTGCACGGAAGAGCGGTAGCGAGGACTTCTAGAGGGCATTTCAGCGCCGCAGAGGGGACTTTTACAGTGCCAGTCGGGTGACTGCTGGCCACCATTAGGACTTCGGGTGACACTGCTGCTGTCCCAACAACAGAGGAGGACGCGTGCCGCGGCCCGCAGGCAACAATCGTCTCAAGGCAGCCCGCATGGCAGCGGGTTACCACTCGCAGCAGGCCCTCGCCGACGCCCTGAACGTCGGCGTTCGTCAGGTACGCCGCTGGGAGTCGGAGAATCCTCCCTGGCCGCATCCCGAGGTGCAGCAGCGCCTGACCAGCCTGCTCGGCCAGGACATGGAAGCGCTCGGTTTCACGATCCCTGCCGGCCGGGATCACCCGGCCCTGCTTCGGTCCGGTGTGGGCGCGCCCGCGGCCGGCGCGGGCTTGGCCACTGTTCCCGCGCAGTCCGTGGGCGCGCTGCAGCCGGCGTCGGTGGCCACGCACTACGAGGCCATCACACGCGCCCACCGGCACTTGTACTGGTCCGTGGCGCCCGCCGCCTTGCACCCCACCGTCCTCGCGCACACCGCCCTCGGGTGCGCTCTGCTCGCCGAGACCGCGGGGCAGACCCGCCGGATCGTGGGCGCTGCGCTCGCCGAGTCCTATCTGCTCGCCGGGCGGATCGAGTTTTCGACCTACGGGACCCCGACGCCGCAGGCGCCACCTTCCTGCACGCGCTGCAGGCCGCGGGCGAGGCCGACGACTCGCTGCTCGGGGCCGCGATCCTCGCGCACACCGCGTTCATCCCCGGGTGGGCGGAGCAGCGGGACGCCGCGGCGGAGCGGATGGTCGCGGCCCGTACGTACGCGCGCCGCGGTCATGCCTCCGCCGAGTTGTGGGCCTGGCTGGACGCCGTCGAGGCGGAGTGCGAGACCCGGTGTGGCAACATCCGCACCGCGCTGCATCTGATCTCTCATGCGGAGGACGTCCTCGCCGACGGCAGCGAGCATGCGACGCCTGCGTGGCTGGACTGGTTCAGCGCCGTGCGGTTGGCAGCTTTCAAGAGGAACACTCAGCTCAAGGCCGGGCACCTTCCTCAGGCGCGGACGACGCTTCTGGGTGCCCTGGACGGGCTCAGCGCCACGGAGGACAAGCAGCGCACAGTGGTCCTCGGCGACCTGGCCGCCGTCGAGGCCTCCTCCGGTCAGCCGGAGGAGGCGTGCCGGTACGCGTGCCTCGCGCTCGACCAGTTGGAGAGGACCTGGTATGCCACGGGCATGGACCGCATACGGGAGGTGCGGCGGTCCCTGGCCCCGCACCAGCACGAGCAGTGCGTGCGGGACCTCGATGAGCGGCTGTACGGGTGGGCGACGACGGTCAGCGCGCTGAGTCGTTGAATGTGGCGATCAGGTCGGGCAGTTCGAGGAGGCTCTCCACCCGGAACGTCGGGAGCGTCTGGGCTTCCTCGGTCCGCCACTGGATCGTTGCCCACGGCCCGCGGTGGACCAGCGCGGTGTGCATGCCGGCTGCGGCCCCCGGCCGGAGGTCGTTGTCGACGCGGTCCCCGACGTAGAGGATCTCGTCCGGGGCGAACGGGGTGACCTCGGCGACGCGCTCGAAGAACGCGATGTCGGGCTTGCTGGCTCCCCAGTCGTCGGAGGTGCCGATCAGGTCGACGTCCTTGGTGAACAGCTCGCGGAGGATGCCGCCCGCGCGGACGGTCTGGTTGCCGGCGATGCCGAGCCACAGGCCCGCTTCCCGCAGGGCAGCGAGCGCGGGTCGGACGTCCGCGTACAGGTCCTCTTCGCCGAAGTGTTCCGGCTGGCCGGCGACCGCGCGCTTCTCGCGTTCGGCGTACAGGTCGAAGCCGGGGCGGAACTCCTGGAAGACCTCACGGTAGTCGCGCCCTTGCGCGATCACGGCCCCGAACATGGCGTGGAAGGTGTGGCGGGGCACGCCGAGCCAGTCGGCCCAGGTGCCGTACTCGCGGGTCTCGTCCACGAGGCACTCGCCGACGTCGAACATCGCAGCGCGAATCATGCCGCCACCCTACTGACCAGCACCGGTGCCAGGGTGGCCGCGGCACCGTCAGCATGATCGCCCCGTGAGTGCTGCTGACGGGGTGCCAGCAGAGGTCGGCACGTTCCTCACCGGCAGGCCGCCGGGCAGCTGCGCACGTATGGCGTCGCCACCTGGTCCGGCTTCACCGAGGGCCTCTTCTCCGTCCCGCAGCTGGACCGGCTGGCGGCCGAGGCCGCCGGCAGCCGGGCGCACCATCTGCGGGCCGTGCAACTGCCCGTCAGCCTCGTCCAGGCCGACGCCCTGGGGCAGGCGCTCGAGGGACGCGGGCCGGTCGCGGCGGCGGCCGCGCGGGGCTGGGAGGTGTTCGCCGCAGCCCCGCTGCACGGCGGGGAACTGGTGCAGGCCGCGACCGACGAACTCGCCGCGCTGCTGCGGCCGGGGCTGTCCGTGGCGCAGGCGTGTCTGCTGGCGGCCGCCTCGTGCCCAGGGGTCTCGCGCGTGCTGGTGTCGGCCTCGACTGCGGCACACTGGGAGGCCGCCCGGGCCGCGCTGGAGCAGCCGGCCATTCCTCCTCCGATCCTGCGGAAGGTCTGCGATGTACTCGCCCCCCACCACGAAGGCCGATGAACAGCGCGCACTGGCCGCACAAGCCGAGGCCGCCGCGACTCTCGGTGTCACGGTCGACGGTCCACGGTTGTGGGGGTATCAGGGCCGCACTCTCGGTCAGCAGGCTCAGCATTCAGAGTTCGGGGCGTGCTGGCTGCGGCTGATCTCCGCGCCCGCCGAGCAGGCGGGCGGGAAGCTGTGGGAGGGCACCGCCCAGGCCGCCGAAGCCTTTCCCACCGTGCACAAACCCGCCCTCCGCGGGATGTACGACGGGGCGGTGCGGGACGGGCTCGCCTACCGAGCCGAACTCACCAGCTACATCGACGAACCCGTCTGCGTGCCGGAGCCGGTGCTGGAGCGGGGGCTGGAGCTGCCGGAGGGGTGGTGGAAGTCGCTGCGCACCGACCTGGAGACCATCTCCGCGACACCGACCGAGCGGGTCGCGGTGCGCCGGCAGTGGATCGAGCGGGCCCTCCCCCAGTACGCCGGCGTCCCCGCACCCGACGAGATCACCTGGGCGACCGCGCACGGCGACTGCCACTTCGCCAACCTCACCATGATCGGACCGGTCCTGCTGGACTTCGAAGGGTTCGGCCTGGCCCCGGTCGGCTACGACCCGGCGCTGCTGTACGCCTACTCCCTCCTCGCCCCACAGACGGCGGCCCGCATCCGGGAAGAATTCCCCATCCTCAATACTCCTGCCGGCCACACAGCGCTGCTCGTCGTCGCCGCCGACCTCCTCCAATCCGCCACCCGCGGCGACCACCCCCAACTGGTGGAACCCTTGCGCGCCCTCGTGGCAGCAGCGACAGGCTGAGCGGGGCAGGAACGCGGCAAGAAGCATCGGTTTACCCACCCGTTTACCAGAAGACACGAGGCTCCCCGGGTCTGTACGATCTTGTATCGAAGATCAACATTCCCGCCCCTGACCAAGGCGGAGAGCACACACGGCCGGGGGACGGCGCGGGGTGCGACGGCGGCTGCCGGCGCATCGGAGTTTTCTGCTCCCCCGGGAGTACGAGGGGAAAACAATGCGCAAGATAGGCACGATCGCGGTTGCACTGGTGGCGACTACCGGCGCCCTCGGGGGAACGGCCCAGGCCGCCGGCCACGAGGACACCACTCGCCGCCCTGTCGTAGACGTCACCCAGCAGACGGACGGCCTGACCGCCCGGCTCCAGATCGCGCTGGACCGCCAGGCCGACGGCTCCCCGCCCAGCCTGACCGAAGCCCAGCGCCGCGAACTCGCAACCATCGGCGCCGAGAACGAAGGCGGTGTCGGCCTCGCCGCCGCCAAGGCCAAGGGCCCCGCGACCCTGCGCTGCGACAAGAACCCGCACTGGAGCGACGCCAAGGGCCGCCTGGACATGCGCTTCAACTGCCACCACAACACCATCAACTGGGGCTACCGGATCTCCGCCAAGCTGCGGTCCGTCATCACCGGAGCGGTCGCCGAACGGGGCGCGTCGTGGTGGAAGAACGGCAAGCACATGCCGAAGAATGCGCCGCACACGGTGGGCAAGAGCTACCACTTCCACGGCACCTTCAAGCCGGTCAAGCACGGCAACCACGTCCAGTCTCAGGACCATATGAAGTTCCGTGTCAACGTCGGCGGCCAGACCGGCACCGGCACCCTGACCTGGACCAGCAACGTCAAGACGAAGAAGTAGCAACCATGTCTCTCTCACACAATCTGGTTCACAGCTGGGCCGAGACGATCCTTGCCCAGCTCGGGGCGCCGGCCGAACACACCCTCACCGTCACCGGCCCAGGATTCGCCGCCGACGCCGGGACAGGGACGTCCCTGGGCGCAGCAGACGCCGCCTCGGAGGAGGGGTTCAACTCCTCGCTGTCCATCGCCTTGGACGGTGGCCAGGACCGCAGCGGCTTCGGTGACGATGTCGCCGGGTTGCTGGTCACACTCGCCTTCGCCGACGGCTCCGCCGTTTCCGTGCACTTCGAGGAGCCGATGGCTGAGGCCGACGCCGTGACCCTACTGGCCGACCAGTTGCAGGACGCGGTACTGGAGGAGACCGGCGGCGCACCCAATCCGCCCTGCCCCGGCCACGGCCACCCGGCGGTGGCCCGCACCGTGGACGGCGTTGCCAGCTGGACCTGCCCCTCCGGCGGCCCGTCCTGGGCCATTCTCCCCGCCTCCTGACCACACTGCACCCGTGTCCCCAGCCCAGGGCTGGGGACACGGCCCCGCCAGAAGCCGATCACCTCGTCTATCGGCCGCAGATCACGCCTCGGAGATTGCCGCGACCAGTTCGACCTCGACGGCAGCGCCGAGGGGAAGGGCCGCGACGCCGATCGCGCTGCGGGCGTGCACGCCGGCGTCGCCGAACACCGCACCGAGCAGCTCGCTGGCGCCGTTGCCCACCTTGCCCTGCTCCTCGTATCCCGGGGCGGAGGCGACAAAGATGACGACCTTGAGGATTTGCGCTACTTGCGAGAGGTTGTCAACGTTTTCCCTCACCGCGGCAATGGCGTTCAAGGCTGCCTGCCGGGCGGCTTCCGTAGCCTGTTCTGTGGTGACGTCGGTGCCGACGACGCCTCGTGCGACGAGCTTTCCGTCGCGGACGGGGAGCTGTCCCGAGACCCAGATCTGGGAGCCGTGCCGCACTGCTGGTGCGTACGCGGCGAAGGGCGCAACCATCTCCGGGATCTTCAGGCCCTGCTCGGCCAGACGCTGTTCTGGTGTCGTCATCACTTCCCCTTGTTGGCTGTTTCGGTGTTATCGGCGCCGCGGGATCGCGTGCCGCCGGGCGATCGGAGTTCCGCTGGTGCCCTTCCGGACCGGCCTGCCGTAACTGTTCCAGCACCGCCTGTGCGGTCGGCAAAGCCCGTTCGGGTCAATGACGTGCAGGTGAGACGGACATGGAGTGATGGAATACGTTGGCTGGGTCCCACTTGCCCTTGATGCTCTGTAGCCGCTTGTAGTTGTCGCGGTAGTAGATCTGCTGCCAGGGCGTGCCGGAGCGGTTGCGCTGCGGGTCGGTCAGGTCCTTGTCGGGATAGTTGATGTAGCAGCCTTCATAGTGATCACCGGGCACGGGGGCCCCGCCGGTGTCCTTGAAGAAGGTCTCGTAGAAGTCACGTGCCCACTGCAGTCCGGCGCGGTCACCGGTCTCCTCAGCCCAGAAGCCCTGGAAGAGCATTTTGAATATGGAGGAGCGTTGGGAGTTGGCGGTGGCGTCCGAGGAGGCGTGGTTGACCTGGCCGCCGAAGGAGAACAGTACGACCATGCTGTCGGCGTTCCAGTAGTCCTTGCTGGTCAGGTAGCGGTACAAGGCGGCGGCATGGTGGTCGATGAATGCCTTCTTCATGTACGCGGACTTGTGGGCTCCCCGCAGGTTCGGGTGGGTGATAGTGGGGTTGTTGGTACCGATCAGCTTGGTGGCGGTGAGCCATGGCATGCGCTGCGCCGAGGACAAGTGCGGCATTGCTGCCAGGTCACCGGACGGCTTGGTCATGGCCTTCGGGCTCAGCCCTGTGCCGGCGGTGATGGCTTGCAGGTACTGGGTGAGGAGTTTTTCTGCGTCAGGGACCGAGGCGTCCACCTGGGTGAAGAGGTCCAGGGATCCGTGTGCCTTGTGACAGACATTGAACACGGAACTCAAGGCGGTGTATGGGGAGTTCGATGAGCTGTTGGCCTCGTGCCAGGAGCTGTAGTTCTTCATCAGCCGGGTGAATTCCCGCTCGCTGAGGTCCGCCCAGGGGAAGGAGAGGGCGCTGACCAGCATCTGGGAGGGCGGCTGCACCAGTTGCTCGGAGGGCTCGGTTCCGTGGGCCTGGGGGGAACGGAACCAGTAGCGCGTCACCAGGCCGAAGTTTCCCCCGCCGCCACCGGTGTGCGCCCACCACAGGTCGTGGTGGGGGTCGTGCGGGTCTCTGGTAGCGATGACCGTCTTGACCTGGTGGTGTTCGTCGGCGACCACCACCTCCACGGCGTAGAGGTGGTCCACGACCAGGCCGTGGGCCCGGGAGAGCAGGCCGTATCCGCCTCCGAGTACGTGACCGCCGGCGCCGACGCTGTAGCACATGCCGCCGGGGATGGTGACTCCCCATCCCTTGTAGAGGGTCTCGTAGACATTCAGCAGCCGGGCGCCGGGTTCCACGGCGAAGGCCTTACGGCCTTCGTCGTAGGTCACGCCGGTCATCTCCGAGAAGTCGAGCACCACCTCGACGTCGGGGTTGCACACCAGGTCGGCGAAGCAGTGCCCGCCGCTGCGGACGGATATGCGCTTGCCTTCCTTGAGCGCGTCGCGAAGGGCCTGCTCGGCGTCGACGCTGGATCGGATCATCTTGAAGTAGTCCGGCCGGGCGACGAAGCGTTGGTTGTTGCCGGTGGTCAGCAGGGTGTACCGGGGATCGTCCGGGCCGATCTTGGCACCGGCGGTGTGCTGTGCCGGCGGTGCGGTGCCCCCCTGGCGTCTGGGGGCGGCGACCGCCGGCTGGCCTATGAGGCCGGCTCCTGCGGTTCCTGCGGCGACCGCTGTGGTGCGAGCGATCATCGTCCGGCGGTTCACGGCGCTCATCGTGTTACCTCGTGCTCGATGTGTGGGGTCTGAGTGCCGTCCTCGGGCGGGCCGGTGGGCGGGTTCGGCCGGGATGCCGGGCCCAGCCAGTCGGTGAGGGCGCGCCGGAGCGAGGCTGTGTGCACCTGATCTTGGGCGGCCCAGGCGAGGTAGCCGTCCGGTCGGCACAGGGCCGCTGTCCATCCCAGGGGGTCGGGGCAGCCGACGCGCACGGTCCGCAGTCGACTCCCCCAGTCCCGCGCGATGTCCTCGACGGCGGCGTCGGTGTCCTGCGCGAGCAGCAGCAGGGGGACGGCGTCCTGCAGAAGGTCGGCGGTGGTCCGTGGGCCGCGGCTGGTGTCGAAGCGGTGGTTGGCCAGGAAGCTGCCGGTCAGGGCGGTGGTGTCCGGCTGGGGATAGGCGATGACCTGGCCGCTGATTTCCTCGGCGACGCTCCGGTTGACTTCCGGGAGGTGGAACAGTTCGGTGACGTAGGAGCGCAGTGCGGCGTGTGCTGGGCCGGGATGCATGAGGTTGGCTTGTGCTCTGGTGTTGTTGATGACGGTCTGGGCGACCGGTCGGCGTTCGTGGGTGTAGGTGTCCAGGAGCCGCGGGTCGGCTTCACCGCGGGCCACGAGGGCGAGTTTCCAGCCCAGGTTGAAGGCGTCCTGCAGGCCTGTGTTGAGGCCCTGCCCACCGAGCGGGGCGTGCACGTGGGCCGCGTCGCCGGCCAGCAGCACGCGGCGCGATCGGTAGGTGTCAGCCAGGCGGGTGAAGTCACTGAAACGTGAGAGGTATGTTGCCTGGTCCATCGGCAGGACCCGGTCCAGGACGCGCTCTGCGGTCTGCTGCAGTTCCTGGAGCGTGACCGGCTGTTGCCGGAGGGGAAAGGGGCGGGTGAAGTCGTGCGTGAGCACTCTGCTGGGGCCGTGGGGGTGGACGTTGATCAACGTCCACCCTTCGGGTCCCTGCGTCCAACCACCGGGGGCCGCGGCGGGGTCGAGCAGGCGCACGCGGCCGATGAGCCCGCTGAAGGTGGGCTCGGTCGTCGTCGCGCCGATGCCGGCCTGCTCGCGGACGGTGCTGCGGGCTCCGTCGCATCCCACGACGTAGTCGGCTTCCAGCGTGCGGGCCTCGCCGCCCTCCCCCTCGACCTGCGCCTCCACCCGGTCGCGGCGCTGGACCAGGCCGGCCAGGCGGGTGCGCCGCCGCACCTGGGCGCCCAACTTCCGCGCCCTGGCCTCGAAGGTCTCTTCCAGCGCCTGTTGGGACTGGCCCAAGATGGGCGGCCCTTCCGCGGTGGGGGTTGCGATCTCAAGGATCGGCAGGCCGCCGAAATGGAAACCGCTGCGCTGCCAGACGTCCAGGCGTCCGGGCTGGGGCATGCGGAGGTAGCCACGGCGCAGCAGTGACTGCACGCTGCGGGCGTGCAGGGTGCCCGCGCGCGGGGTGTCCAGCACGTGAGCGTGCTGTTCGATGACGATGGTCTCCACGTTCTGCAGCGCCAGTTCGCAGGCCAGCAGCATTCCCACCGGGCCGCCACCGACGACGAGCACGGTCGTGCGCTCGTTGCGCCCTATGGGCATGGGTCCTCCCTGATGGCTATGGCGCCGGGCGACGCCCGGGCCGCCCCGACGGTGGTGAAGGGGCGGCCCGGGACACGCCCGCGGTGCCTGGCGGTCTTTTAGGCGTCGAAGCTGGCGAAGTAGCCGGCGGCCATGTCCTTGTCGCCGTGGCCCTGGGCCGAGGCGCGCTGGAAGCGCTGGTGGCCGGCTTCGACGGTGTCCATGCGGACGCCGGTGCGCTGTGCTGCCTCCAGGACCAGTCGGGCGTCCTTCTCGGCGTTGTCCACGGAGAAGCTCGTGGTGTAGTCGCCGGAGAGGATGGCGGCGGACTTGCCCTGGAAGTAGCCGTTGTCCATCGGCCCGCCGGTGACGACGTCGACGAAGTGCTGCGGGTCCACCCCCAGCTGCTTGGCCAGCGCCAGGGCCTCGCCCACGCCGTGGGTCAGCGCGACCACCCAGGTGTTGAGGACGAGCTTGAGGCGGCTGGCCGCGCCGGTGGTGCCGTCCTCGCCGACCCACAGGGTGCGCGAGCCGATGGCGTCGAAGATCGGCTGCACGGTGGGGCGTACCTGCTGCGGGCCGGCGGCCATGATGACGAGCTTGGCCAGCTCGGCCGGCTGGCGGGTGCCCTGCACGGGGGCGTCGACGAAGACCAGGCCGGTCTTGGCGGCGTAGGCGGCGAGCTCATCGACGGCCTCGCCGACGGTGCTGACCTGGACCCAGATGGTGCCCTCGGCCAGGTTCGGCGCGGCAGCCTGGAGGGCTTCCAGGACCCGGGGGCCGTCGTTGAGGACGGTCAGCACCACATCGGCGCCCTTGACGGCCTCGGCGGGAGTGGCGGCGGCGTGGACGCCGTCGGCGGTCAGTGCCTCGGCCTTGCCGGCGGTGCGGTTCCACGCCCGAACGGTGAAGCCGTTCTTGCTGAGGTTGCGGGCCACGGGCGCTCCGATGATGCCGGTGCCCAGCACCGCGATGGTCGGCTGCGTGGTGGTCATGGGTCCACTCCTTGTGGTTCGAAAATTTTCGTACCGCGTCAGCCTATGCATCTCGCGGCTATGCTGACAACGGTTCTAAACGATCTCTTTACGAAAGGCCTGGCATGCCCATCCAGCTGTCGCACCCCGAGTTGGACGCGGTCGAACTGGACGCGGTGTACGCGGCGTTGGCCGACCGGCACCGGCGCCGCGTGGTGGTCCAGCTGGCCGCCGAGCCCGAGCGGGAGATGGCCTGTTCCTCCCTGGAAGTGCCGGGGGCGAAGTCGACGCGCTCCTACCACTGGAAGGTGTTGCGGGAGGCGGGTCTGATCATCCAGCGCAGCACCGGAACCGGCATGCTCCTACAGCTGCGGGGGGAATTCGAGGAGCGCTTCCCCGGCCTGCTGGACAACCTGCTGCAGCTCGAGCGGGAGCGGCCGCGCTCCGGGACGAGCTGAAGGTTTTCGCTGCTTCAGGAGGCCCGGGAGGACGCAAGGACATTTGCGCCGCCCGAGGTCTGTGACGCACGCGTCGCCTGGCGGTGCAACATCCCGGAGACAGCCGCCGTCAGCAGTCCTGCCACGGCCAGCAGGGCGCCGGCCCAGGCGGGAGCGGTGTAGCCCAGGCCGGCACTGATGACGCTGCCGCCGAGCCACGGGCCGATGGTGTTTCCGACGTTGAAGGCCGAGGTGTTGGTGGTGGTGGTGGCCAGCGTCGGGGCATCCCCGGCCTCGCGCATCACCTGCGCCTGCAGGGCGGGATTGATGGAGAACGCCGCCACACCGAAGACCGCGATCGTCACCACGGTGGCGGTCCGGCTGTGCGCAGTGAGGGTCAGCAGGGCCAGGACGAGCGCCATGGCGCCGATGCCGACGTAGAGGTTGGGCAGCAGATAGCGGTCGGCGAACTTGCCGCCCACGATGCTGCCGGCGAAGCAGCCGATGCCGAAGAGGACCAGCAGCAGCGGCACGGCCCCCTCGGGGAAACCGCTGACGTCGGTGAACAGGGGCGAGAGGTAGCTGAAGCAGCAGAAGATCGCCGCCTGGGTCAGCATGGAGGTGGCCAGTGCCACCCAGACCCGCGGGTTGCGGAACGCGGCGAACTCCGCCCGGACTCCGACGTAGGGCCCGTTGGGGCGGCGCGGCACGAGGAAGGTGACGCCGAGCAGGGCCAGGACGGCCAGGGCGTCCACCACCCAGAAGCTCGCCCGCCATCCCGCGTGCTGGCTGAGGAAGGTCCCGGCGGGGACGCCGAAGACGTTGGCCACGGTCAGGCCGGCGAACATGATGGCCAGGGCCTGTCCCCGCCGCTGCGGGCCAGCAAGGTCCACGGCTACCACCGAGCCGATGCCGAAGAAGGCCCCCTGCGCCAGAGCGGCGATCACCCGGCCCGTCATCAGCACTCCGTAGCCCGACGCCAGCGCCCCCATGGTCTGCCCCAGGACGAACAACAGCAGCAGACCGACCAGGGAGGTCTTGCGGTTGATGCGCAGGGTGGCAACCGTCAGCACCGGGCCGCCGACGACCACGCCCAACGCGTAGCCGGAGATCAGCAGACCCACGGTCGGAATGGACACCGACAGGTCCCGGGCCAGGTCCGGCAGCAGCCCGGAGATCATGAACTCGGTCGTCCCGATGCAGAACACGGTCAGACCGAGGATGTACACGGCGATGGGCATCGCTGCTCCTTGCCTCGCATTTGAATGAACGTTACAGAATCAGGTCAAACGGAAACGACCGACGGGGTCGTCGGTCGTCCACCGCGACGGGGCACTCAGAGAGACTGCAGGATCTTCTCGACAATGCCGGTCAGAGCCTGACGGTCGGCCACTTTGCCCAGCACGCGCAAGCCGTACATGGAGCTGAGCAGGTACTGCGCCAGCTGCCGGGCGTCCTGCGCCTTGTCGATCTCCCCGCCGCGTTGCGCCCGCTGGATGGCCTCATGCAGCGCCTCCTCCATCCGCGCGAAGATGTACTGCACGAGGCCGGTGACTTCCTCATCCCGCCCGGCCAGCTCCATCGCGGAGTTCACCGCTAGGCAGCCGCGATGTTCGGGCAGGGGAGCCGACTCCTCCTCCACCACAGTCATCAAGACCGTCCGGATGCGGTCCCGGATTGGCTCGTCCCCCTCCAGTACTTCCACCTGGCGCGAGGTCCACACGGTGTCATACCGGCGCAGGACGGCTTCGAACAGGCCGTGCTTGCTCTGGAAGGTGTTGTACAGGCTGCCACGCCCCAGCCCCGTACCGTCCACCAGGTCCTGGGCCGAGGTGGCGGTGTACCCCTTCTCCCAAAAGACGGTCATGGCCGCGTCGAGCGCGTGATGAAGGTCGAAACCTCTTGGGCGAGACATGATCGGAGCATAGCAGTTCTGGAATCAACATTAAAAAATTCGTCAGGAAGGGTTCCCTTCAAGATCGTCGTTGTGCTTGTCTCTTCCGTGGTCGATGCGACGCCGACACCCCGGGACGCCAACCCGGATGTCAGTGCACCGCTCTGAGCCGGAGGTTCCTACGCCTCCCGGCGCCGGCGCCGCCCCTCCCGAGCCCCCCGACAGATGTCCGGCGCGGGCAACGGGAGAGAGGTCTGACATCGCAGACCTCCTATTCGATTACTTATGGGGGATACCTTGGCAACCACACAGTCCGCCGCGCCTATACATGCACACGGCACGCTTCGCGAGAGGGATGTCTGCCTCCCCGGCCTGCTCGAACAGCAGGTACGTGTGCAGCCCGACGCCGTGGCGGTCACCTGTGAGGACCAGCACCTCACCTACCGAGAGCTCGCAGAGGCCAGTCGACAACTGGCCGGCTACTTGCGGCAGCTGGGCGTGGGCATCGACGACTGCGTCGGCCTGTACGTCGAGCCGTCCTTGGAACTGATGGTCGGCGCCTGGGGCGTCCTGAGCGCCGGGGCCGCCTATCTGCCGCTGTCTCCGGAGTACCCCGAGGACCGGCTGCGCTACATGATCGAGGACAGCCGTACGCGCGTCCTCATCACCCAGGACCACCTGCGGGGCCGGCTGGCCGACCTCGCACCGCGCGGCGTGCGCATCCTCACTCCGGCCGACATCCAGGGGTTCACCGGCGCCGGTCCGATCGGCCCCCGGCCGGAGTCCCTGGCGTATGTCATCTACACCTCTGGCAGCACCGGCAAGCCCAAGGGCGTGATGGTCGAGCACCGCAGCATCACCTCCCAGATGCGCTGGATGCAGGCCTTCGGCCATCTGGGGACGCATGTGACGGTGCTGCAGAAGACGCCGATGAGCTTCGATGCGGCGCAATGGGAGATCCTGGCCCCCGCCACCGGCGCCCGGGTCGTCATCGGAGCACCAGGCGTCTACCGCGACCCCGAAGCCCTGATCGCCACCATCAACAGGCACCAGGTGACCACGCTGCAGGGCGTACCCACCTTGCTCCAGGCCCTGCTGGACACCGAGACATTCCACAGCTGCACCACGCTCAAGCGCGTCTTCTCCGGTGGCGAAGCACTCTCGCAGCGGCTCGCACGGGCACTGCTGGACGAGCTCCCAGGGGCCTCCCTGGTCAACCTGTACGGGCCCACGGAGTGCACCATCAACGCCACCGCCAACCTGGTCGACCCGGACCAGCTCACCGAAGGTGCCGGTACGGTGCCCATCGGCGTCCCGGTGGACAACACCCAGTGCTTCGTCCTGGATGAGACGCTGGCGCCGGTGGACATCGGGGAGACCGGTGAGCTCTACATCGGCGGTGTGCAGCTGGCCCGCGGCTACCTGCAGCGGCCGGAACTGACGCAGGACCGTTTCATCACCTCGCCGTTCGTCCCGACCGAGCGACTCTACAAGACCGGGGATTTGGCGTACTGGAATCCCGACGGCACCCTCACCTGCGTCGGCCGGGCGGACAACCAGGTCAAACTGCGCGGCTACCGCGTGGAGCTGGACGAAATCGCCCTGGCCATCGAGGAGCACACCTGGGTGCGGCGCGCGGCGGCGGTGGTCACCGACGACGCGCGGACGGGCTTCCAGAGCCTGGTGGCCTGCATCGAGCTGGACCCCAAGGAAGCCGCCTTGATGGACCAGGGCAACCATGGCGGCCACCATCAGTCCAAGGCGAGCAAGCTGCAGGTGAAGGCGCAGCTGTCCAATCCCGGCCTGCGAAGCGCCAAGGAGGTGCACGGCCGGCCGGTGGTGGGGCTGCCAGGCGGACGGGCGACCGAACGGCAGCGCCGGGAGACCTTCGCCCGCAAGACCTACCGCTTCTATGAGGGCGGCACGGTGAGCCGGGAGGACGTGCGGGCGCTGCTGGCCCCACGGCCGGCCGAGGCGCGCTCCCGTGGTCTTGAGGAACTGACGTTCGCGGAACTGGGCGAGGTGCTGCGGTGGTTCGGGCAGTTCCACAGTGACGAGCGACTCCTGCCGAAGTACGCCTACGCCTCCCCCCGGTGCGCTCTACGCCACACAGATGTACTTGGAGACCAGCGGGCTGAACGGTCTCCCCGCGGGCGTGTACTACTACCACCCTCTCGATCACAGCCTGGTGCGGATCGCCGAGCCGGCGGAACCTTCCCATGCTTCGCTGCGCGTGCACTTCGTCGGCAAGCGACAGGCCATCGAGCCGGTCTACACGAACAACATCCAAGAAGTCCTGGAGTTCGAGGCCGGACACATGGTGGGCGTGTTCGAAGAGGTGCTGCCCGAGTACGGCCTCACGATCCGGCCCGAGGCGTATCGCCCCTCCGTCAAGGACCGTCTCGATGTCGCCGCTGAGGACTACTACCTGGGCACATTCACCATCGACCGCCATGACGGTCTTCCCCGGCAGGACTGCACCGAGGTCTATGTGCAGGCACATCCCGGGCGGGTGGACGGCCTACCGGCCGGGCAGTACCGCTACGCGGACGGACAGCTGGAGCGCATCTCGGAGGCGCTGGTACAGCGCAAGCACGTGATCGCCATCAACCAGCACGTGTATGACCGGGCGGCTTTCGGTGTCACCGTGGTCAGCCGGTCAAAGCAGCCGTGGCTGGAGTACATCAGCATGGGCACCAAGCTGCATCACCTGCAGCGCAATGGCCTTGCGCTTGGTTTCATGTCCGCCGGCTACAGCTCCAAGACCGGCAACCCGCTGCCGGCTGCGCGGCGCATCGATGACATTTTGACCTCGTGCGGGACAGAGCCGGGCCCCTCCTACTTCTTCCTCGGCGGGAAGGTGAGTGCGGAGCAGGTCCGCAGCGAGGGGATGCACGAGGATGCCGTCCACATGAAGGGGCCGGCGGAGATCGTCAAGGACGAACTGGCGCACTCTCTGCCGGACTACATGATCCCCAACCGAGTTCTGGTCCTTGACCGCCTGCCACTGACCGCGAACGGCAAGGTCGATGTAAAGGCTCTTGCCGCCTCGCAGGAGGTGCGCGTCGCCGGCAGCGGCACGGTGTACGTGGCGCCCGGCACCCGGCATGAGCGGTGGCTCGCCGAGACCTGGGGCAGGCTGCTGAAGTACGACGAGGTCTCGGTGGAGGACGACTTCTTCGCCGCCGGCGGGAACTCGCTGACCGCCGTCGCCCTCATCAACAAGATCAATAAGGAGTTCGGCACGCGGCTGCCGCTGCAGATCGTCTTCGAGCGCCCCAAGCTGGCCGATCTGGCAGCCCGGCTGGAGAGCGACTCCACCGAACCGGTCTCACGTCTGGCGCTTCCGACACCAACCCGGCGCAATGCGTGCAGGGCGGAGGGCAAGTGACGTGGTACTCGCACCCAGCCAAGCCATTGTTCAAAATCCCGTATTGCGCTGGCGGCGAATACGACGGCCAGATCGTCAGGGGACGGTGAGCGTCTTCTCGCGGTGACGGTTGTCGGCGACGGGCGCAATAGAGCCGTTGCCGACAACCGTCTCTCCAGCACCATGACGGAAGAGTTCGACCTCTCCCGAAGCCGGGGTGGCCCGGCCCCAGTAGATGTCCCACCCGGGAATGAACCTCCACCAGCGCAGCAGGTCCATGCCGTACGAACGAATGGTCGCTCCCGTCCTGCCGCTGGCCTGACGTTCCGCGAAGAACGCTCCTACAGGCCCGACCACCAAGCCATGCTGGTCGAGGAGCTGACTAGGCCGTGTCTGCTAATTCGGTTGTCTGGTCAGCGGTCTGCCCAGCCCGGTGCCCACCCGTCGTGCGGGGCTCGCGGGCCTGCGGTGCGCAGATGCTCGCGTAGCGCGGTCAGCACGGGGTGCTGGTCTCCGCTGCGGAACAGCAGCACGTGCGGGTAGACCGGGGTCGGGTGGTGCAACGGGATACGCCGTAGGTCGTGGGTCTGGGTCCACAGGTACCGATCTCCGCTGCCGACGAGGGTGGCCAGCGAGGCCGAGTCGGCCAGCGCATCCATCAGGGCCTCGTCACCGAAGTTGGGGCCGAGCGCGTCGACGCTCAGGTCGAAGGCCTCGGAAAGCGCCTGATAGAACGCCGCCCACTCCGTGCCCGGCCTGATCCCGGGGATCCAGATGCGGTGGCTGGCCAGGTCCGCGGGACTGACCCAGGGCGCGCCGGCCAGCGGGTGGCCGGGACCGACCAGGAGCTCCAGGGGTGCGTCCAGGAGTCGTTCGGCGCTGATCCCGTCCGGGACCTGATCTGCCGGCAGGGCACGGAAGGACGCGTCGACGGTCCCTTCGAGCACCGCTTGGGCGGCCTGGGCGGCGTTCTCCGTGCTCAGCGTGACCGCGTCGAGGTCCACCTCGGGGTGCAAGCGGTAAAACCGGTAGACGGCCTGGGCCGGGGAGATTCGCCGATTGAGGACATCGACGCGCAAGGGCCGGCTGCCGGGGCGCACGGCCTGCTCAGCTAGCGCGATGGCCGCCAGGACCTTCTTGGCGTGCGGCAGGAAGACCTGCCCGTCCAGGCTCAGCCGAGAGCCTCGGGAGGTCCGCACCAGCAGCGTGGCCTCGATGCGCCGCTCCAGGGCTGCGATCCGCTTGGAGACCGCCTGCTGGCTGACTCCCAACTCGTCGGCCGCAGCCTGGAACTGGCCGCCCTCAGCGACGGCCACGAACGTCCGCAACGCCTCAACATCCACTCTTCACCTTACTTCGACAACCTTCGGTTGTGTCTGGTCTGGTCAGGGTTGTTTGATCGACTGTTCTGCGCGGTGGTGAGATCAGCGCATGTCTACCCGCACAGAGCAGGTCATGCATGTGGATACGTCTGAGTTCACGCGTCACGCGGAGCGGATCGTGGAAGTGACCGATGCGACGTCTCGACTGAACGTGCTTCCGTTCAGCGACAGCAAAGGCCGCGCGGAACTACTTTCAGTTGTGTTCGGTGGCCCGCTGCCGGAGTCGGTGACGATCTACCCGCCGTTCTTTACCGAGCACGGGCTGAACACGACGTTCGGGGAGAACGTCTTCGTCAACCAGGGATGCACCTTCATGGACAAGGGAGGCATCCGTATCGGGAACGGCGTCATGATCGCCCCGAAGGTCAGCCTCATCACCGGAGGCCATCCACTGCCCTTGGCCGAACGCCGCGAGTACCTCTCCTTCGCCCCGATCGTCATCGAGGACGACGTCTGGATCGGGACGGCTGCCGTGATCACGCAGGGAGTGACCATCGGTGCCGGTGCGGTGGTCGCTGCCGGTGCGGTGGTCACTCGTGATATCCCTGCCGACACCGTGGTCGCGGGAGTGCCCGCCCGGGTGATCAAGACGATCGACTGAGTCCGGCCGGGCTGCTGGCCCGGGTGCGCAGCACCTTTGCGGTCTGATGCTGATGCCTCGTCACGCCCGGCTTACCGACCGGCAGTGGGACCGCATCCAACCTCTGCTGCCCTCCAGTACCGGTCGTCGTGGCAGGCCGTGGGCCGATCACCGCCGCATTGTGGAGGCGATCGTCTACCGGTACCGCACCGGTATTCCTTGGCGAGACCTCCCAGCCAGGTTCGGCTCCTGGAAGACCGTGTGGGCCCGCCACCGCCGCTGGGCCGCTGACGGGACTTGGGATCGCGTGCTCGGCGTCCTGCTCGCCCGCGCGGACGACGGCGGGCTGATCGACTGGCGGGTGGCGGGTGGCGGGTGGCGGTGGACTCCACCATCACCCGGGCCCACCAGCACGCCACCAACACCCGCCGCCCCGAGAAGTGCCGGGCCGCAGCCCGAGGGCAGGGGTTCGACGCCCACCGAGAGCCCGCCGGGCACGCGATCGGCCGTTCCCGCGGCGGGCTGACCACGAAGATCCACCACGCCGTGGACGGTCAGGGCCGACCGCTGGCCGTCGTCGTGACGCCCGGGCAGGCGCACGACGGCCAGTCCCTGCCGTTGTTGCTGGGCGACCTGCGAGTCCCCAGGACCGGAGCAGGCCGCCCGCGCACGACCCCGACCATGCTGCTCGGGGACAAGGCCTACTCCTCCCGCGCGATCCGAGCGGTTCTCAAGGCCCGCGGGATCACTGCGGTCATTCCTGAACGGCGTGACCAGCAGGAGCACCGTCGCCGCCGCGGTTCAGCAGGCGGCCGTCCGTCGAAGTTCGACCCGGTGGCTTACAAGAACCGCAATATGGTCGAGCGGTCCTTCGCCCTGCTCAAGCAGTGGCGGGGCCTGGCTACGAGGTTCGACAAGCTCGCGATCGTCTACCGCTCGGCCGCAGTCCTCGCCGCAGTGCTGGTCTGGATTCGCATTTAACGGACACGCCTTAGGGCGTTTCTTTCGGATCGCCTCGGCGGCCGGATGAAGACGGGGGCGAGCCGGAGTCTGCCGAGGTGGATGGTGGACGCGGGGCATTCCTGTCAGGCCCCGCGCGCCCCCGCGGCTGGCGCCGGTGATGAACAGGGTCTTGCCGGTGAGCAGGCCGATGGGTGCGCTGTCCGCCGCGGCCGGCCACCGCAGAAACCGCCGCTGGCCCGGGGAGATCCGCGGCCGGTGCTACCAGGTGCGTGCGGTGCGGCGCAGGTCCTCAAAGCTCGCGCGCAGGTGGTGCTCGAGCGTGCGGTGCTCCGGGTCGGTCAGCCACCGGGCTGTGCCGAGTCGGTGCGCGGCGGCACAGACGGAGGCGGTCAGCGTTGCCGCCGGATCGGGCAGACCCCGCGCGCGCAGTGCGTCGGCGATCGCCTCGCCCAGGGCTGCTACTTTCGCGCGTTCGCGTTCCCGCAGGTCGGCATGTGCATCGAGGAGTTTCCTGCGGCGCTGTGCCGCCTCCCGGTGCCGGTCGAACCAGTCACTGCCGGCGGTGAAGGCCGCGAGGACCGCGTCGAGCGGGGACTGCTCCGGGGGTGCGGCGGCCACCGTTTCGCGGACCTCGGCGACGAACACGTCCTGACCGGGGAAGAGCACCTCGCGTTTGTCGGCGAAGTGGTTGTAGAAGGTGCGCTCGGTCAATCCGGCCCGCGTCGCGATCTCGGCGACTGTCGTGCGTTCGTAGCCGCGCTCGGTGAACAACTCGATCGCGGCTTCCTGGAGCCGTTCCTGCGTGCCGCCCGGCCATCGTCCCATGGCACGCAGCGTAGTGATTACAGAAACTGTAATCAACGTGTACGGTTATTTCAGAACCTGCAATCACTCTGGTGCTGCGGGACAGTACTCCGTCCCGGGTGGACGACGCGCCTCGCGGACCGGAATCGGACGGAGGAGTTCGTGATGGATGCTGCCGGACAACGGGTGGGAGTGTTCCTGGGAGGCCCGTTCGCGCAGGCACCCGGAATGACCAACCTCGTGGACCGGGCGGTGGGCCTCGCGCACGAGGTCGCCGGCGCGGGCGTGCACACCCTGTGGTTCGGGCAGGGGTCGGACTACGACGCGCCCCAACTCGCGGCGCTGGTGGGCCGGACGGAGACCCGGGTGCACGTCGGCACGTCGGTCGTGCCGATGCACCCTCGCCACCCGCTGCTGCTCGCGGCGGCGGCGAAGACGGCTCAGGCAGCCACCGCGGGGCGTTTCCGGCTCGGTGTCGGGCTCGGGGCACGCACCGTGCTCGAGCCGATGTTCGGCCTGGCGTACCCGCCGCAGATCCGGCACCTGCGCGAGTACCTCACCGCACTGCGCCCGTTGCTGGACGGCGACGACACCGTCTTCGAAGGGGAGACGCTGGCGTCCCGTCCGGTCGGCTCGACGGCTGTGGCCGGGGCCTCCCCGGCGATCCCCGTTCTGGTGGCGGCGATGGGGCCGCGGGCCCTCGCGGCTGCCGGCGAGTTGGCCGACGGAACGATTCCGTTCCTCGCCGGGCCGCGCACGCTCGCCGAACGGATCGTGCCGACCATCACCGAGGCCGCCGCCGCGGCCGGGCGGCCGGCCCCGCAGATCGTGGCCGGGGTGCCCGCGGTGGTCACCGACGATGCCGCAGCGGCCCGCGACCGGGTGTCGGCCGCCCTCAGTTTCTACGACAGCATCCCGTCCTACCGGAAGGTCATCGCCGCCGAGGGGTTGTCGCGCGCGGCGGACCTGCTGATCGCCGGCGACGAGGACACCGTCGTCGCCGGGTTGCGTCGCTATCTCGACGCCGGGGCCACCGAGGTCATGCTCACCCACACCGACCTCTTCGAGAGGGAAGAGCGCGTACGGACCTGGAGCGTCGCCCAGCGCCTGTGAGCCAGGGCCGGACCGGCTGCGGCTTCCTCTGCCATGACCGCGCCGGGCCTCGACGACCCGCTGCCGGACCGGTCACCATCAGCACGTCGCGGGGCCTGTCCCATGGGCGGTGCGGCCTTGCCGCTCTACGACAGGACCGCCACCGTCCACCTCGCTGCCCTCTCTCATCCGGTCGGCGAGGTGAACCGAAAGAACCCCCTAGTCCGCGCAGGTGAGCGACGGGCCGCGACTGCGGTGTCCGGGGCCGCGCTCCCTCTAGCGTGCGGGCATGGACTCCACCCCGATGCCGGAGCCGCTGCGCCACGCGGTTCACCAGCTCGTCTCCGAAGCGGTCTCCAACTGTCAGGAGGTGCTGCGGTACACCGAGCCCGACCAGGCGCACTCCTGGAAGCGGATGACGATGTACCGGGCCACGGACGCGGCCGACACCATGGACATGGCCGCGTTGCCGATCGCCGCGTACTGCCAGCGCATGGGCATGCCGGATGTGGCGCACCGATATCTGCAGACCGGCCGGCAGCACAACCGGGCCGCTGGGCCGCAGAAGGCGGACCACGCCGAGGTCGCCGGCCTCCTGGGCGAGCCTGCCCCCACCACCGACGACGCCGGGTCCCGACTGCAGTATGCACGGGGCCAGCACTACGCCGAGGACGCGCCGACCCCCGAGGACGCCCCGGAGCGGCTGCTGACCGAGGCGTGCCTGCACGGGCAGCGCGCCCGTCTGAGCGACGACGTCGACTCCCCGGACAGCTTCCTGCCACCCCGCATCGCGCAGACGGCCCGCAAGGTCGCCGACACTCTCGAAGTACCGCAGCCGGCCCCCGCAAAACACCACGGGCGCACCCTCGACGGCACCTGACGCGCTCCCCAGAAAGGGGCGCGGATCTGCGAGGCCCCGCACGACCGCGCCCACCTCCTGGGGACAGGTCTTCTGCATTCAGAGCGCGGCGTTCACGCGGCCTGCACGAACCTGCCAGGCCAGAGCGTCGCGGGTGGGGCTGAGTGACGACCGCGTGCGGCATAAGCGCAGTCCACCGTCCCGCCACAAGCCGCTGGGTGACGTCAAAAGAATCCGACATCGCAGTCTCGGTCAGAAGGTGACTCCCACAGTCACGTCGAAACGACTCCCACTCTCGGATGCAAAGTCAGCCGGCCCTGCGCCGTGCTCGTGGTTGTGGTGTCCGGGGACTCCCGCGCCATCGCCGACACACACGACTGGCGGAGGCGCGAAGACCACCCTCCCGAACCAAAGAAATACAGCCTGTGCGTCGAGTCAGCACCGCCGATGCCTTCGTCTTGCATCAGGGTGAACTGCTGGGTGACTTCCTGTCAGGTGTTCCGGCCGCAGTTCGCCGGATCGCGCGCATCGGCAGTGCGCGTGGTCTCAGAGCGAGGCCCAAGGCAGGGCGGGTGTTGTGATGGGGCAGTTGTTGCAGATGCCAGCGGGCGGTGATGGTTGCCAGGGCCAGAGTGGCCTCGGCCATGGCGAAGGTGTCGCCGATGCATTTGCGGGGGCCCGTGCTGAACGGGATCAGGTTCTGGCGGGGCGGTAGGAGGCGTGCGGGGTCCCAGCGGTCCGGGTCGAATGTTTCGGCGGCATCAAAGAGGTCAGCACGGTGATGAATGATGTAGGGGCTGTAGGCGACGGTGGTTCCAGCGGACAGAAGGTGTCCGCCCAGGTGGGTGTCGGCGCTCACCGCGCGGGTGAGGAGCCAGCCCGGTGGGCGCAGGCGGAGGGTTTCGGTGATGACGCGCCCGGTCAGCTTCAGCTGGTCCATGTCGGCGTAGCCGGAGGGAGCGCCGCCCGCGACCGCGTCGGCTTCCGCGTACAGCCGCTGCTGGATGTGGGGGTGGCGTCCCAGGAAGTCCAGTGCCCAGGCCAGGGTGCCGGCCGTGGTCTCGGTTCCGGCAAGGAAGAACGTGGTGACGGTGTCGATGACTTCCGCGTCGGTGAGGCCGCGCCCGCGATCCTCTTGGTCGTGGGAGGCCAGCAGAGCCGACAGGAGGTCGCCGTGGTCGGAGCCGTCGGCACGGCGCTCGGCGATGATCTCGATGAGGGTGTGCCGCAGGCGGGAGCGTGCACGACTCCATGCGCGGTTGCCCGGGGTGGGCAGCTTGTCCAGCGGCGGAAGTTTGAACATGCGCTGGTAGAAGCTGTCGAAGATGGTGGTGACATCGTCGACGATCTGACTGAGCCGCTCCGCGGGCAGCTCGCCGGAGAACAGGGTCGCGGCCGTCGCCCTGGCAGTGATCGTCCCCATTTCCCTGGGAACGTCGACGATCTGTCCGGATCGCCAGGAAGTGGTGACCTCGTCGATGCAGACGGCCATGGCCTGGGCATAGCCAGGGAGCCGGTCGGGGTGGAAGGCCGGTTGTGTCAGCCGTCGCAGTCGGCGATGCGCGCCATGCGAGCAGGTGCCGAGACCGTCCCCCATCACTTCCCGCACACGATCGAAGACCGGACCGCCCTTGTCGAAGGTACGGTCGTCGAGCAGAACCTGACGGGTCAGCTCCGGGTCACAGATGAGGACAATGGCGAGAGGGCCCACTCGGATGCGTACCAGCTCGCCCAGAGCCGGTAACGAGGTCAGGAAGGCGAGCGGGGCCCGCAGCAGCGGCAGGATATGGCCGATCAGCGGCAGTGCTCCGGGGGCGGTGGGGATCGCACTCGACGTTTTCACGATGACTCCACGAATCTGGGTATCTGGCCATCTGGCTATCTGGCCTCATGTGAGGCATGAGGCTGATGTCTTGTGCGGTGTCGTGGCGTGATCGCTTTCCTGCCCCTCAACAGCGCTGACCGGTCAGGTCTTCCAGATACGACAGCCCCGTTGAGCCAGTGATGTCCGGACGGTAGCGGGCGGTCATGTTGCCCCACTCGTCGTAGCCGCGCATGGCAGCTTTCAGTGCGTCGACGTAGCGGGTGATGCAGTCGCCGTAGGCCTCACCGACCGCTTGGATCACCTCCGGAATCTCCCGGTCGAGTTCCAGGAAGCGGCCCATCATGCGGCCCCCGGCCTCACGGACCACCGTTACGGCCTCCTCATCGGTCGAGCCATGCTCCCGAGCCGTGACCCGGATCAGATTGTTGACCTCCCCGTGGTTCCTTTCCTTGTAGAAGGAGTGGAGGTCGTTACTGTGCGCCAGGATGTCGCACGACAATTGGCGCATGACGCGCAACTGCGGAATCGCCAGGATCTCTTCGGGCACCTCGAATTGCCCCAGCCGCTCGCACAGGTCGGTGGAGGTCTCGGCGCCCACGGTGCAGCGGCGGACGGCGAGGTAGGTGTCCATACGGTGGACGACTCCTCGCACGCGGTCCGTAGCTTCTCCGACGTGCCCGAGAAAGTAGGTTCGCCAATTGCCGGCGGCGCGGTCACGCCAGCCCTGCCCCATGCCCTGAATGCAGCGGCGCCAGATGTCGGCGTACGCCACTGCGACCGGCACGCGCAGGGCAGTGGCGGTGCCGCGTGTGATGTCGACGAGTTGCTCCAGGACGCTGATGACGTTTTCGACGCGATGCCCCAGGTCTGTGTCGAACTGGTCATCGAAGAAAAAGTAGAAAGTCATCGTGTCGACGGCGAGATCGACATCCTCGCCGGTGGCATAGGGCCAATACAGGCAGGCCAGTTCGGGAAACCGGCATGCACTCCAGTACGTGGCTGCCTCGTTGCTCGCGATCATGCCTGTCCGAACCGCCCACTCCAGTCCATGTCTGCGGGCCCGGCTCAGATCGGGGCTGATCCGGTGCGGGAAGGGCATGTGCAGGCCAGATGTCACCATTCGGCTTTCCCTCGGAGCAGATGCTGGATAGTGAGCGACACCTCGCGCCGCACAGCTCTGACAACCCGCTGAATTCGCCCCTGAAAGGATTATCGACGAGCAGGTCGCCTCCATTGCACTTAACCTGTTGCTCGCTGCACAAGAGAGCACGGAAATAAATGCGCGCACGATGCGCACCGTGTGGGCCTGGGGCAATCCGGCGTGCGCCCCTCAATGCCCCGAACGCCGTCCGCGGCGCTGACCGGCCGCGAGCCCATGCCCCCGGCCCAGGGCGCCCGTTCGCTGCCCGGGAACGATGAGGCGGCGCGGTCGGGCACGGGCCGATGCGCCTGCCCGGGCGCACGGACGACGGTTCTCCCGCCCTGGCCAGGGCGGGAGAACCGTCGTCCGTCGGCTTCAGCGCCGGCTACGGGTGAGGACCCGCACCCCTCCCCTGAGATCCGCACTCAGCGGAGGGACGGGAAAGGGGAACGGTGGCCTCACCACGAGGCGCCGGAGGTGGTGACGGTCAGGCGTAGTGCCAGTAGATCGTTATGGTGGGGGTGGAGTTGGCGGGCAGGTCCTGCTGTTCGCAGAAGTCGATGACGACGTTGTCGCCCTGACCCAACGAGGCCTTGTTGCAGTCCGTCGCGATCTTGCCGGGCACCTCCGTCTGGTGCTGCGTGGCCGCCTGGGAGACGCCGATGGCGGCCCCGGAGAAGGCCAGGACGGTGGCGCCGAGAACGGCTGCCCGCTTGAACTTGCGCATACTTTTCTCCCTTTGCTGTACGTACACGGTGGGCACGCCAGGAGGCGACCGCCACCGTTCCCATGGGGCGGCGTGACCGGTCCGGTGTGGCTACGCTGCGCGCTTGGGACACCGCACGGACCGGAATGCCGGAGGCCGGCGGAGCGCCGACCGGCCCCGGGGCGGCCGCATTCTTCGACCGCGTGGGCTCAACTCCTGCCCGGCCCTTCTCGGGCAGGCTTCAGTGGTCAGATCAGTGGTGGTGGGACGTTTAGAAGTCGTACGGCTTGGCGGTGCTCCAGTTCAGCACGTCGGCCTCGTTCCAGCTGAACTGCTGCTTGGCGCCCTTGAGGGCGACCGAGAAGGAGGGGCCCACCTGGCCGTCCGCGCCGCGCAGCGCGAGGGAGAAGGACTGCGCCGTGTGGTGCCCCGAGCCGTAGTCGAAGAGGTTGACCGCGCTGTAGAGCTTGCCCCCGGGCTGGAGGGTGAGGTGCTTACCTCCGCTGCCCGGCTTGTCCTTCTTGGAGTGCGGCAGCGCGGCCACGTCGACGTCGCCGCCGAGCTTCACGGACGGGTAAGAGGTCACCCAGCACGGCTTGGCTCCCTCGTTGGAGGCGGTGACCAGCAGGTGGTCGCCCTGCTGCCCGGCGAACCGGTGCACCGCGGTCAGCAGCAGCTCATCCCCCCGGCACTGCTGGACACCGGCCGCCTGGCCCTTGGCCGCGGCCTCCTGCGTCCCGCCCGGGGCGGCCTCCGTGCGCACGTCCCCCGTACCGGCCTTGCTCTCCCCGCCCGTGGCGGACTGGCTCGCGGCGCGGTCGCCGCCCGCCGCCTTCGCACCGCTACCGTCGGCACCGCCGCAGGCCGTCAGGCCCAGCGCCAACGCGGCGGTGACGCCGGCCAGAGTGACGGCACGAATCCGGGAAGCACGCATGATCAAGAATCCCCTGCTCTCGGTGCGGGAGCCTTCGGTGATCGTTCCCGCGGTGTGGACACCACCCTTCCCCCAGCCACTGACGTCCCGGAAACGCCTCACTCACGTCCCACCAACACACCGCCCGGGCCGCTCCGGCCGGCCTCGCGGTGCGCCTGACGGCGACTGCCGTCTCGCTGGGCGTGGCTGCATCTGTGACCGGCCAGAAATACGACGGCATGCGACAAGCAGGACACGGGGGAAGCATGACACTGGTGATCGGGACCGACCGGGCGGGATCGCAGCGCAGGCGCGTACGTGTGGCCCGGCAGGCCCGGCTCGTCGAAGCCGCGGTGAGTCCGCCAAGTGTTACGCCTCTTGCGATGTGCCTGTTCTTTCAACTTTGTTGCTCAGTACGGTGGTTCAGGGACCTGAGCCTCTGGGGGGACTGACGTGACGGACGGGATGGATCTGGCGACTACTGCGGTGGAGGCGGTGGCGCAGGCGGCTACCGCTGCGGCGACTGCGGCGGGCAGTGCGATCGGCGGCATGACCGTCGATCTGGTGCGCAGCCGGTTAAGCAGCGTTGACCAAGGAGAAGAAGCCGTATTGGCGGTGGAAGAGACACCGGACGATCCCGATGCGCGCTCGCGGTTGCGCGAGAAGCTGTCGCAGGTGCTGTCCGACGATCCGGCATTCGCCGCGTATCTGGCGAGCGTCCTGGCCCAGCCCAAACCGACCGAGCCGCGCGCCATTGTCGGCAGCATCAATGTCGACCGCGGCAGCCGGGCCCGCGGTACCTTCGTGCTCGGAAATCAGGCTGTCACCAAGATCCGCAGGGGCGATCCTGGGGCGCTGGTTGCTGTCGTCGCGGTGGTCATCGTCATGGCTCTGGCCGGCTACGGCATCGCTCGGCTGGCCACCGGGGACGACGGCCCGCCGTCACCTGACGCTGGGCACAGGGTCACCGCGCTCAGGGACTCCGCCATGGTCAAGGCTGTCGTACCCGATCTGCACAGTATGCCGAGCGGCTGGACCAGCAGTTCTCCGGCATCTCTCACCTCGGGTACTGCTGCCTGCGATGACCTGGGGGAAGACCAGTGCGAAGGGCTCCTGAGCGTGGTCGAGGCATCCTTCGACAACCCTTACGACCAGTCTGCGGACTTCGTGGTTGCTGCCTGGGCTTCGGCCGACGACGCACAACGCTTCTACGACCGCTTCACCCAGCAGGTGAAGAAAGCGAGCGAAACCACGCCGGTGGCCATGCCAGCCTTCGGCGACCAGTCGCTCGCCATCGAACGGTCGGACGGAATGAACAAGTCGGGCGAGGCGTATGTGCGCGTGGGGACCACCGTTATCGCGGTGTCCGAGGGAAAAAGCGAACACGTTCATTACGCGAACTACCAGCTCAGTATGTTGAAGGCGCTGACGCAAATGGTGACGGAACGCGCTCAGGAGGCCCAGGACGGCCGCACCCCTACCGCGGTGACGCACGGCACATGACCAGCTCGCGTGTCAGCCGCGCAGGTCTGCCGGGGCACTCAGACCGCGACGATGCACAGGCGTCTGCGGGAGCATCCGGGGTTGCTGACCGACTGTTCATGCTGGGCGGTGGTGAGCTCCGCCGGGGTCTTGCGCAGTGGGCAGTCGGCTCGGTGCACCCGCACCGGTCGGGGCTTGGTGGAGTCGTGGATGCGGAAACGCTCCAGCGTCTACCGCTCCTGTCTCCGCGTCCGGCGCCGATGCGGGATCTTGGACCCGCGCGGCCGCGCGGGGGTAGTGGCGCTGCCGAGCTTCCGAACGGTGTCCGCTGTCGCCTGCGCCGCTGCGCGACTGGGCTCTCGTCATCGACGTCTGCTGCGGCGCATGAGCCAGTCCGTCAGGCGCGACCGGCGATGACGCGGTGGCGGGGACGGAGGCGGTGACGTGGGCCGCCGACGAAGACGGGATGGCGGGCGACGTACTTGACCACGTAGCCGCGGCCGGCTTTGCCGTCGACGGCGGTCCCCACAGGGCGTGCGGGATCGGTGCGGCGGTGCCGTCGATGAGGTCCTGGGCGAGCTGGTGGACATCAGCGCGGCCGCGGCAGAACTCCGGCCGGGCGATGTTGCCCGGGCCCCCGGGAACGGTGGCCGCGAACTCGGCGACGGCGTCCGGATCCTGGCCGAAGGCCTCCAGGAGCCGGACGATCCGCCGCGCCGACGCGATCGCCTGTCCCGCCTTCTCACTGGCCTTCGTCTTACCCGTCCCAGGCGCGCGGCCGGCGGCCGGCGGGCCAGGAACCGTCTTGCCGGCGCCGCGGGTGCCGGGGCGTGGGAGGGGCGGGCAGATCAGCCGCCACTGCCCGTGCCTGTCCCTCAGGTCCGATGACGCAGTGACGCGGCGGCGGCGATGAGTGCGGTGACGTGGTTGCGGTGGTCGTCGTCCCGGCGGGCGACGACGATCCGGCTCGGTCCCGCGTCGGGGACAGGGATGCACACGATGCCCGAGGGTACGGGCGTGATGAGCGAGCGGGGCAGGACGGCGACGACGCGGCCGATCCTCACCAGAGCGGTGAGTTCGTTGGCATCGGCGACCTCGGGACCGCTGCCGCCGCCGGGGACGCCCGGCCACCTTGGGAAGACCTCATTGCTGAGGTCTTCCCGGGAAATACTGTCGCGCCCGGCGAGCCGGTGGTTTTCGGGGAGGACGGCCACCCGGTCCTCGACGTGGAGGGTTTCGGTGGCCAGCCCTCCGAGGTCATCGAACGGGGCGTAGAGCAGGCCCGCGTCGGCGCGCCCGTCGCGCAGGTGATCGGTGCGGTCGGTGGCGCCGCTGAAGAGGATGTCGACCCGCCGGGCACCGGGCTGCTCCGCGTAGGCGGCGAGGATTCCGGAGAGCAGGTTCGCGTCTCCTCCGGGTTTGATCACGAACCTGAGCGGTGCGTCGTCGGCGGCGCGTTGGGTGTTCTGCACGGCGACCGTCATCGCGTTCAGCGCATGCCGACCGTGCTCCAGCAGGGCCGCGCCCGCGGGCGTCAGTACGACGCTGCGGCTGGTGCGGTCGAAGAGCGTGACGCGCAGCCGGGCCTCGATGCGCTTGATGGTCTTCGACAGAGCGGGCTGCGCGACGGCGAGCCTGTCGGCGGCGCGGCCGAAGTGCAGCTCCTCGGCGACGGTGACGAAGTACCGCAGCTCCCTGACCTCCAACAGATCCATTCCTTCAGGTTATCGAATGCTCGCGGAAGAGGTCTTGGACGCGGCCGGATATCCGGTGGTCATATGGAGACATGATGCAGCACACCATGTTCGTTCAGTTCACCGAACCGATTCCCGACGCCGACCTGAACCAGTACCTCGCGGACCTCGAAAAGGCCGCGAAGGGCACCGGCATACTCCAGACGTTCGCCGCACAGCGCCATATCCCGGTCCCCGGCGAGGAGCAGATCCCGGCGTTCATCGCCACCGCCGTCGTCCAGCTCGGCGCCGCCGACGTGGAGGCGCTGGGGACGCTGTTCGCCGCGCCGGAGGTCGGCGAGGTCTTCGACACCTGGCGCACCCGCTACCCGTTCAAGGCGGCGTGGGCGAACCACGAGGCGCTGGCGTGAGCGACTTTTCCGGCAGGGTCGGCCTGGTCACCGGGGCCGGCAGCGGGATCGGACGCGCCATCGCGTCCGGTCTCGCCCGCCGCGGTGCGGCGGTGGCGGTCCTCGACCTGGAGGAGGCCGCGGCGCGAGAGACCGCCGAGGAGATCACGAGGGCAGGCGGGCGGGCGATCGCCGTCCCGGTCGACATCGCCGACGAGGACTCCGTCCGGTCGGCGATCGGCCGGACCGTCGCCGAGTTCGGGCGGCTGGATGTGGCGGTCAACAACGCCGGCGTCCCGTCGAGCGGCCGGCAGCTGACCGGGATGCCGGCACAGGAGTGGGAACGCGTGCTGCGGATCAACCTGACCGGCACGTTCTTCTGCCTCAAGCACGAGATTCCCGAACTGCGCCGGGCCGGGGGCGGAGCGATCGTCAACATCGCCTCCGGCGGCGGCCTGTACGCCATCCCGCTGTCCCCGGCGTACGTGGCCGGCAAGCACGGCGTCGTCGGACTCACGAAGGCTGCCGCCGTCGACTACGCCGCCGACGGCATCCGGGTCAACGCGGTGGCCCCCGGGATGACCCGCACCGCACACCTGGACCGGGCCACCGAGGGAACCGGGATGGTCGCCCAGCACGAGGCACTCACCCCGCTCGGCCGTCTCGCCACCCCGGACGAGATCGCCGACGCCGCCGTCTGGCTGTGCTCAGGCGAATCCTCCTACATCACGGCAACCACGCTGGCGGTCGACGGCGGACGCCGCGCCTGACCGCACGAACAGGACGCCGCGCCTGGCCACAGGAACAGGGCAAGGGAGACCGGACATGCCACGGATCACCGCCGTCGAAGAGCACATCGCCACCGATGCGTTCCTGGACACCGCTCACCGCCTCGACGCCGTCCCCGGCGACCAGGCCGAGACAGACTTCATGCGCACCGCCGAGCGGCAGAGCCCGATCCGGACAGCCCTGACCGACATCGACGCGAGGATCGCGGCGATGACGCCGCCGGTCAGGCGGTGGCAGTGCTCAGCATCAACCCGCCGGGCGTCCGTCCCTACCCCGCGGCCGACGCCGTCCCGCTCGCCCGGACCGTCAACGACTCCCTCGCCGGCCTGGTACGGGCCCACCCCGACCGATTCGGCGCACTCGGCACGGTCGCACCGCAGGACCTCGAATCCGCCGCAACCGAAATCCAACGGATCATGGGCCCGCTCGGCCTGCACGGCATCATGATCAACTCCTACACCGGCGGCCACTACCTCGACAAGCCCCACTTCGCCCCGCTCCTCGAATCCGCCGAAGCCCACCGGGCGCCGATCTACCTGCATCCACGCTTCCCGAGCGCTCTCGGCCCCTACGACGCATACCGCATGCAGGGCGCGATCTGGGGCTACCAGGCCGAGGCCGGCCTGCACGCCATGCGGCGAGTTCTCAGCGGCGCCCTCGACCGCCACCCGGACCTCACGAGCGTGCTCGGCCACCTCGGCGAAGGCATCCCGTACTGGCTGCGCCGCATCGACAACCGCCATGCCTACGCAAGCCACGTGCTCGCAGCCACCGGCGGCATGCCTCGGTTACGCCTCACCCCCAGCGAGTACTTCCGACGCAACTTCGTCCTCACCACCAGCGGCATCAACGACCGCGCCGTGCTCAACCTTGCCCTCACCGCCGTCGGCGCGGACCGCGTCATGTTCGCCGTCGACGCCCCCTACGAAGACACGAACGACGCGGTCGCGTTCCTCACCGACACTCCCCTTACGGACGCGCAACGGGCGGGCATCAGCCACGCAACCGCCGAACGCGTCTTCAACCCCCACTGATCTGCAGCCGCCGACACACCGTCCGACGTGACCGCCGTGGAACTGGCCTCACAACAAGCGTGATGTAGACCGGCTCCCGTGGCATGGGCGGCATGATCGACACCTACCAGGCGGGCTGCTCCAGGCATCGTGCGGCGCGTCAAGGCGCAGCAGGTGGTGCCCGTGTTGGCTAGGCCTTGGCCGGTCCATGCCAGGTGGCGGGTGTCTGATGCACGGGGACACACCATCGGTGCATGACTGAGGAGGTCGATTCCGCAGGCGCTCTTGCGTGGGTATCGGTGAGCGGATCAGCGGTGTGAGCAGGGCTGCTGGGCCCCAGCGCCTCATCCACGTCCTGGACGGCGAGCCCGCCTGCTTCGAACCCCTGTGGCGAGCCGCCGCCCACCAGCCGGTCACCCCGCAGCCGGCCCGCAGCGCACCGCCCGCCATCCCCTCCACCGCCCCCACCCACGGCCGGATCTCCGACCTGTGCACCGCCTACAACGCCACCCTCAAAACCACCACCACCCGCCTCTTCCCCACCCGACGCATCCTCCCCGCCCCCATCCCCACCCTCGCCCACCCGGGCCTGTAGGAACGGCACCACAGCAGGCACCACAGCACAGAGATGCCGACCGCCTCCAAGCGGTCACGCCGCGGGCGGTACCACCCTTCGTCGCACCGCCCGCACAACACCAGGCTCAGCGCGAACTTCCGGCGGTCCGCCCGCTCACCGAGCTGAGGCTGTCCGGACGTAGCACGAGGCGTGCAGACGGCGAGGCCTGGTCATCTCACGCGGTGGTGTATTCGACGGTGATGTGGCCGCAGCCGCGGGCGTACTGGCTCAGGGTGTCCTGCTCGGTGCGGTCGGCGGTCAGCTCCCAGCGAAGCTTGGTGCCCACCCAGTCGGCGAGGTAGGTGCAGCGGGCGTCAACCGAGGGCGGCATCCACTGGGCCGGGTCCTGGTCGGCCTTGGACCGGTTGGTGCGGGCGGTGACGGCGACCAGGGAGCGGTCGGCGTCCAGGGCGTTGGCGTAGGCCTGGCGGCGCTCGGCGGTCCAGTGGGAGGCCCCAGCTGGCAGGGAGCGTCATGCGAAAGACATATGCGTCGATGGCGCTGAGGGGCCGCACTCCGTCGGCGCCCGGGGTCCCGGCGGCCAGCAGGTGCGCTGCTCACGGGATGTCGGTTACGGTCGTTGCATGTCCACGCCCCGAGTTTCCTAGCCAGGGACCCGCTTCCACGCCAGAAGTGTGCCCTTTAGCTTTCTCGGAGCGTTACCCCATGATTACCGTTCGCGGTGTCGAGCTGCGCGCGGGCGCCCGCCTGCTGCTCTCCGACATCTCCTTCTCCGTCTCCCCCGGCGACCGCATCGGCCTGGTCGGCCGCAACGGCGCGGGCAAGACCACCTTGATGACCACCCTCGCCGGGCAGGCCACGCCCGCCGCCGGGACGATCACGCAGATCGGCCCGGTCGGCCTGCTGGCCCAGGACTCCCGCGCGGCCGACCCGGCCAACACGGTGACCGACCGGATCCTGTCCGCCCGCGGCCTGGACCGGGCCCTGCACACCCTGCGCGCGGCCGAGACCGCCATGGCCAGCGCCGCCGGGCCCGCCGCGCTGAAGCGGGCCATGAGCGGCTACGCCCGCGCCGAGGCCGCCTTCCAGGCCGGCGGCGGGTACGCGGCCGAGGCCGAGGCTGCCCGGGTCGCAGCCGGTCTCGGGCTGCCGGACCGCGTGCTGGGCGAGCCGGTCGGCGCACTGTCCGGCGGCCAGAAGCGCCGGGTGGAACTCGCCCGCATCCTGTTCGCCGGACACGACGGCACGCTGCTGCTCGACGAGCCGACCAACCACCTGGACGCCGACTCCGTCGCCTGGCTGCGCACCTTCCTCCAAGGCCATCAGGGCGGCCTGGTGGTGATCAGCCACGACACCACGCTGCTCGCCGACGTCGTCAACCGTGTCTTCCACCTCGACCCGCAGCGCGCCACCCTCGACATCCACAACACCGGCTGGAACAGCTATCTCACCCAGCGCGAGACGGACGAGCGGCGCCGTGCCCGCGAACGGGCCAACGCCGAACGCAAGGCAACGGCCCTGCACGCACAGGCCGACAAGATGAAGGCGCGGTCGGCCACCGCCGTCATGGCCAAGAGCATGGCCCGTCGCGCGGACCGGATGCTGGCGCAGCTGGAGCCGGCCCGCCGCGCCGAGAAGGTCGCCAAGATCCGGTTGCCCGAGCCCGCTGCGTGCGGGCGGACGCCGCTCGGCGCCGTCAGCCTGTCCAAGTCCTACGGCGGCCACCAGGTCTTGGACCGCGTGGACCTGGCCGTCGACCGGGGCAGCCGCCTGGTCATCCTCGGCCTCAACGGTGCGGGCAAGACCACCCTGCTGCGCCTCCTGGCCGGACAGGAACAACCGGACGCCGGGCGGGTGGTAACCGGACGCGGACTGCGTCTGGGCTACTTCGCCCAGGAACACGACACCCTGCGCGCCCAACAGACCGTACGGGAAAACCTGCGCGCCGCCGCCCCGCACCTCACCGACGGTGACGTACGGCGCGTACTGGGCACGTTCCTGTTCTCCGGCGACGACGCCGACAAACCAGCCGGGGTCCTCTCCGGCGGCGAGAAGACCCGCCTGGCCCTGGCCGGCCTGGTCCACTCCGGCGCGAACGTCCTGCTGCTGGACGAGCCGACCAACAACCTCGACCCCGCCTCCCGCACCGAGGTCCTGGCCGCGGTCGGCTCCTACCCCGGCGCGATCGTGATGGTCACCCACGACGAGGGCGCCATCGACGCCCTGCGCCCCGACCGCGTCCTGCTGTTGCCGGACGCGGACGAGGACCTGTGGAACGAGGATTACTGGGACCTGGTCTCCCTCGCCTGACCACGACCGCCCCGCCCCGGGCCGGGCCACCCGGCCCGTGCCGTACCGGCCCGGGGGTGGCAGAGCCGATCGACGGCTGCGCCGCCACCGCAGCCGTCCCCCCGAGAAAGTGACACAGCCACCCCGCGGGCGGGTTCTGGTTCTGGTGTCCAGCAGACGTGCGCCAAGACGCAGTTCAGCCGAGGCCGCGTCGGGTGAGGCGACGCATACTGTGAGCGCGGGTACCGAAAGCGAGCTGCCAGAGGGCACGAACGCCGGCCCGGGGAATGAGCGCGAGCGGCTCGCCGATAACCGGGACCGCGCCGCGGAGCATCGGGAGCGCCTCGCCGATGCCCGGGAGCGCCTCGCGGACCGGCGGGAGCAGTGCCCCGACGAGCGGAGTCCCAGGCCGGCAAGCGGACGGACCGGCTGGAGGAGCGGGAGCGCCGGCTCGAGGCGGCAGCCCGGTCGGGCGGCGCGAACCCCGGCGACGGGCAGCGGAGGGCCGAGCGGGTGCAGCGGTCACGGGCTGCGCTGGACGCCGCCTGGGCCCAGCTGGACAGGGTCGAGGAACAAGTGCTGCGCGACGATGCGGGCGAGCGTCGGGAGCAGCAGGCGATCGACCGGGAGACGGCGGCAACGGAGCGGCGGGCCGCTGGGTGCCGGGCGGCTGCCGTAGCCGGACCCGGACGAGCGGCTGGCCAAGCTGCGGGCGCGGTTCCTCGCGGCCGGGGCCGACCTGGCCCGTACGGCCGACGAGATGGCCGCCTGATGGGACCGGCACCAGCACACCCGTGATCAGATCGTCACGCCTCGGGCCCGCTCACCGCGGTGAAGGAGAGGCCCTCCCACCGCGGGCCTCGCCGCCGTTGCGCTGACAACGACGGCCCGCGCAGACACTCCCGCGGACCGGTTTCTCACCGGCTCCGGCCGGCTTCCCGTCTGCCCGCAGGCCCAGCGGCCGGCGACCTCCACGGCCGCATGGCACGGTCAGGCCCGCGCAGCGCCGTGACCCGCCGGCCGCGCACCCGCTTTCCCCGCCCACCTCTCACCCACCACTTCAGGGCAGGGCAGCGTACGGAGGGTTGTCGGCGTTGCCGGTGTCGCTTACCACGGGCTCTGACCTGCTGGTTTGCTGGCGCGTCACGCGCAGTGGTGCTACCTCCAGCACAACGGTGTGCACAACCGCGCGTGCAAGGGCTGTGGTGAGCGCCGACGCGGCTATGCGAGCCAGAGGAGGTCGGTGACGCGGACGTCGCGCAGCTCGGGGTGCAGGGTGTAGCTGATGAGGACCGGCAGCCGGTGGACGTCGACGTTGTAGCGGTGGCGGGCTGCTGGTTACCCGGCCCAGGTGATGTCCAGGACGGACAGGTGCTGCGCGGGGCGGTTGACCCAGCAGATGACGGGCAGCGGTCCGATGGAGGCGCAGCGGACGTCTTCGCCTTCGGGGTCGCTGCGGTCCCATTGGGGCCAGCCCCAGGGGGTGCGGGTGGCGATGTCGAGGACGCCGCGGGCCATTTCCTGGCCGTGGTCGGGCAGCTCGCGCAGCACCTGGCCGGCCTTCACGGACAGCCGGACCGACCAGGCCGGCTCGCTCACCGGCGGGGCCCGAGGACGTCTTCGAGGGCGACGAAGTCGGAGTCGTCCCGGCCGGAGTCGAGGAAGGCGTCGACGGCCGGCGCGGTGTCGAGGCGGACCTGCCATTCACGAACGACGTCGTACAGCGGGGCCAGGCTGTAGCTGTGCCGGGAGTCCTCCAGCACCCCCGCCCAGTCCCGCTCGAACGCCGGCACCCAGCGCTCCGCGCGACGGTCGGCGCGGATCCGCGCGAGCAGCTGCGCGGCGGCCGCCGGCGGCGAGGTCGGCGGCGAGGCGGGCGCGTGCCCGGGAGTTGCGCTCATGAGGTCCTCCAGGCAGGTCTCGCTCCACCGTACGCGGCCGCGGTGGGGCTGAGGGAGGATTCGGGCCGCCTTCCCTACCAGAGCTCCGGGCCGGGCTTGGCCGGGCGCATCAGCTCCTGGGCGGCGGCAAGGTCGGCGACGATCGCGACCAGCTTCCAGCGCTGTCCGTCCCAGCGGACCACCACGCGGGGCGCGTCGGGGTCGAGGTGGGCTGCCCGGGGCGGGCCGGAGGTGAGGGGGAGGGCGCGCATGCGTCCGGGCTGGTACGTGCGCTGCAGCAGGCGCCGACCGACGCGCGCGTCACCGGCTTCACTCATCGTCACCGCCCTGGTCCTGGTCGTCGCCGGGGGTCTTCGATGGGCATTCCGCCGATGGCTTCGCGCTCTTCCTCGGTGAGTACGCCGTTGCTCTCGGCGTCTTCCCGCGGCATACCGGCAGTGTCCCGCGCACCGCACGCCGTGCCAACCCTGCCGTTTTCAGACGCCTTTGGGCGCCATGGATAGCAGTCACCTACGGCGCTGAGCCGAAGCTCAGTAGTTGTCACCGGCAGAACCGGATGTCGTGGCGAATGAGACCGGACGAAGCAGCGTGTTTGCCACCAACAAGGCACGCAGCTTGTCACAGCTGCTCACTCAGCAGCCTTTCTGTCACCGGTCCCGCGAGCAGCGGCTGGAGGGGTGCGCGGCCGTTGGCGCTCGCCCCGCGGTCCGAACATGATCAGGTCACTCGACCGGACCGCCGGGACTGGAGTTCACCACCCCGTGCGGGGGGCGGGTGTCGAACTCGGCGACGTCTCCGGAAGCCAGGATGAGGCTTGGTCGCCGAGCGCCAGCCACAGCGGATCTCCCCGGCGAGCTTCGCCGCGGGCTCCAGCTCCGGGCGGCTGCTGGCACGTATGAAACACGCGGAGGCGAAACCGACCTATCGCCGCCGATCTCCACGTTGCCGCCGATCTCCACGTTCCGTCGGCTGGTCACCGGTGGGGCCGGAGTCGGGCCGGCGCCGGGTGGCGTGGAGGGAACCGAGCAGGTTGAGGGACTGGGCGCTGGGGCTGCCTGGTTCGGCATGGTAGATGACGAGCTGCTGGCCGGGCGTCTCGCGTACGTCGAATGCTTGATAGGTGAGAGTGAGCGGGCCGACCTCTGGGTGGAGGAAGCGTTTGGCGTCCTGTGTTTTGCCTCGCACGGTGTGGGACTGCCAGAGGCGGGTGAAGTCCGCGCTGTGCTCAGTGAGGGTGCGCACGAGTGCGCGCAGCCGTGGGTTGTCCGGGTCGAATCCGGTTGCCTCGCGAAGGTTGGCGACGGTGGCCTGTGCTGCCCGGTCCCAGTCCGTGAAGAAGGTGCGGCCCGCGGGGTCGAGGAAGGTCATGCGGGCCAAGTTGTCCGCCGGTTCGAACGGGGCGTAGAGGGCATCGGCCAAGGCGTTGACGGCGAGAAGGTCCAGGGTCCGGCTCATGACGAACGCCGGAGTGTTCGGGTAGCCGTCCATCAGCTGTCGCAGCGCTGGGCTGACCCGCTCGGCGGCGTGGACGGAGGGCCGTTCGCTTGGCGTGGCTCCGGCCAGCCGGTACAAGTGCGCGCGGGCGTCCGCGTCGAGGCGCAGCGCGCGGCTGAGCGCGTCGACCACCTGGGGTGAGGGGTGGCGTTCGCGGCCTTGTTCCAGGCGGGTGTAGTAGTCGGCGCTCACTCCGGTCAGGACGGCGATCTCCTCGCGGCGTAGTCCGGCGACCCTGCGGGCTCCGTAGCTCGTCATGCCGACGTCCTGCGGCTGCAGGCCGGCGCGGCGTGCGCGCAGGAAGTCTCCCAGGTGGTTGTCGTCCATGTGGTCAGGCTAGGCGGCGGCCCGGCGTGGGGGGGGGGGGGGGGGGGGCCCCCCCCCCCCCCCCCCCCCGGGGGGGGGGGGGGGCCCCCCCCCCCCCGCGGCGGGGGGGGGGGGGCCCCCCCCCCGCGCCGGGGGGGCCCGGGGGGGGGGGGGGGGCGCGCACCCCCCCCCGGGGGGGGGGGGGGGCGGGGGGGGGGGGCGGGGCGCGGGCGGGGGGGGGGGGGGGGGCGCCCCCCCCCCCCCCCCCCCGCGCCCTGGTTGGTGGCCGCTGACCTGCCCAGACTCGGTGGAGCGGGATAGATCGCACCATTCGAGGAGAGGAGTCCGCCATGGCCGGGACCGTGGAGAGCGACCACGTCGACGTGGTCGGAACGTGGGTGACCGCGGATGGCCACATCCGGCAGGAGCTGCTGCCGGACGGCCGCTACGACGAGGCCCGCGGCGAGCGGCGCAGCGCGTACACCGGCCGGTACACGGTGACCGGCAGCCACCTGGACTACGTCGACGACACCGGGTTCACCGCCACAGGCGACATCCGGGACGGAGTGCTCTATCACGAGCACCTCGTGCTCTACCGGGAGCAGACGTCGTCGTAGAGCAGGCCGGGCCGTGGCCGCCCTGGTCACCGGGGCGCATCCGCCGTCGGCGGACCAAGAAGCCCCGGCACAGCAGTCAGCCAGTCAGCATCAACGAGAACCAAGGACCACATCCATGACAGGACAACGACTTGACGGCAAGGTCGCGCTGATCACGGGCGCGACCGGCGGCCTCGGCACAGCGACCGCCGAACTCTTCGCCCGCGAAGGCGCCCGGCTAGTGATCACCGATGTCGCCGAAGGCCCTCTGCGGGAGCTGTCCCAGCGGATCGGGGCACGCGGCGCAGAGGTCGTCGCTGCCCGCCTCGATGTCTCCTCCGCGCGGGAGTGGGACGAAGTGATCACCGTCGTCCGCGACCGGTTCGGAACGCTGGACGTGCTCGTGAACCTCGCCGGCATCCTGGACTGGCCAGGGGTCGAGGACACGCGGGAAGAGGCGTGGGACCGCGTCATCGAGGTGAACCAGAAAGGCACCTGGCTCGGCATGAAGGCGGCGATGCCGCTTCTGCGTGCGAGCGGCAACGCCTCGGTGATCAATACCTCGTCCGTACTCGGCCTGGTGGGAAGCGGTGCGGCTGCGGCCTACCAGGCGTCCAAGGGGGCCGTGCGCCTGCTGAGCAAGACCGCCGCGGTCGAGTACGCTCGGCAGGGGGTACGGGTCAACTCGGTGCATCCCGGGGTGATCGCCACGCCGATGATCCAGGACCTCCTCGACGACCAGGGCGACCGGCAGCCGGACATCCAGCGCACCCCCATGCGCCGAGCCGGCCACGCCGACGAGGTCGCCCCCGCGATCCTCTTCCTGGCCTGCGACGACTCCTCGTTCGTCACCGGCTCGGAGCTGGTGGTCGACGGCGGTCTCACCGCGCACTGAACAGCCCGGCCGTACGACGGTCACAACGGCCTGCCGTGCACGCCGCGCCCCGGAGCGCGCCCGGTGACAATACGCCTGCCTGACAACTACCGTGCTTCGGCTCAGGCGCCCATGATGTACGGAATTCCCGTCCGTGCGGCTCAGAAGGAAACGTCGATGTAGTCGATATCGGAGAATTCCACTTCGAGGTTTTCGGCGCGGCGTCCGCCGTCCTTGAAATAGATTTCCTGCAATCCCTCGGCGACGATACCGCGCATCTGCTGGTCGCTGGCGCCCTGCTGCTGCGCATCGAAGAGGCGGGCGGCGTAGGCGGGTGGGAGGTGGACGGTCAGCCGGCGGACCCGGCCGTCGTCGGTGGTGCCGATGGGGGCGGTGTAGCCGAAGCGGGCGCGGGTTTCGATGGTGATGCCGGCGGTGGCGGCGGCCTGCTTGCGGCGACGCTGCCGCACCCGCGGCTGCCACACCTTGGGCACCTCGCGGCGCAGCGCGTCTGCAAGGCGCTTCTGGGGCGTCTTGCGCTGCCCGGCGAGGTAGCGCTCCACCGTGCGCTGGGAGACGCCCAGACGGGCCGCCACGGCCCGTGTGGAGCCCTTCTCCGCGCGCACCAGCAGCCGGATCTGCGCCAGCGGCGTCTTCGGCGGCTCCCGCGTGAACGCTTCGCGGTCAGCACGCTCCAGGGCGTCCTCGATCTCCCCCACGACTTACTCCCCTTCGTCCAGGACGGCATCGCCGCCCTTGATGTGCCGGGCCGGGTTGTACTGCTGCTCCATCAGGTCCACCGCCCACGCCATGGTCTGCACGCCTTCGACCTTCGCCAGGCCCGGAGTGGGGCCGAGGCGGAAGGAGCCGGGATACGGCTTGCCGTCGGGGGTGCGCGGCAGGAAGTCCAGCGGCGACGGGCCGGGGCTGGGGTAGACCACGCAGTCGGAGAGCACCGCGAGCGGGTACAGGCCAGAGGCCTCGGCGGTCTTGCGCATCTTGCGGTGCATGTTCACCCGCGCCTTGGAGATCACCGCGGCGCGGATGTCCGGGCGCCAGGTGGGGCGTTCCAGGGCCGGCCAGCGCTCCCCGTCGCGGTAGTGGCGGCCCTGGGGGCGCTCGCGCAGCTTGCCGATGCCGCCCTTGACGGTGGACTTGATGGCCGCGAGCACCGCGGCGAGGCCCGGGTCGAGGCTCTTGTGCTGCTCCATGGCGGCGAGGAAGGCGGGCTCGTCGAGGTCCCCTGTGACGCCGAGGTCGGCGAGGGTGTCGACGTAGGCGGTCTTGAGGCGGTCGTGCCAGGGGTCCAGGTACGGGCCGGTCTCGGTACGGATGTAGGCCTCGATCGGGGCGACGTCGTAGCCGAGCTCGACCGCGTACGCCACGGTCGGGGTGGCGTACCAGGCCGGTCCGTCGGGGCGCCGGCCGGACGGCGTGAACGGGCTCGGCAGACGCGGGTCCAGCTCGATGTGGGAGAGATCGACCAGCCAGGAGCCGGGGGCCTTCTTGTCGAAAACGGGCCGGTCAACATGGACCGGCTCGCCCAGGCCGACGCTCAGGCGGGCGGCCGCGGCGAGGAAGGCGGTGTTGATGTCCAGGCCCACCGCGTGCGGCAGCAGGCACTCCTCATCCGAGAGCAGCGCCACGTCGCGCACCCACTGGTACGCCTCCTCGTCCAGGAAGCCGCCCTCCCAGCCCTGGGCGACCGGGTGCTCGGTGGTGGCCTCCGGCGGCGCCGGGTCGACCGGGGCGGTCAGCGCGCCGGGGTTCGTCCCCGACACCCACGCGCCGGTCGCGTCGTCCTTGACCGGGCGCGTCGGCGGGCGCAGGGCGGTCATCAGTTCCAGGCCGGAGACGGCGGTGGAGCCGCGCGGGGTGAGCACGCGGGTGGCGTAGGCGCCAAGGACGCGGGCGAGTTCGGCCGGCGGCAGCTGGTCGGCGCCGGGCCAGGCCCGGGCGTCCAGGGCGTCCCAGGACAGGACCGCCAGCTGCACGCACTGCCGCCGGCCGGCCGTAGCCGGGCGGTAGATACGGGGCCACGGGCCGAAACCGCGCCGGGTCAGCTTCCACTGCGCGCGGGTGAGCTGCTTGACCACCGGGTGGTCCTCGGGCAGGCGCAGGGAGCGGCGGGCCTCAGGCCCCTCCAGGCGCTCGGGCAGACCAAGACGGACGGCGGCCGAGGCGGTCAGCACGATCAGCGGGTCGGCGTCCTTGCCGTGGCGATGCAGCCGCGGCGCACCGAGACCGGACTCGGTGAGGGTCCAGTCGACCAGCTGCGAAATGGTCTTCGCCGGGCAGTCCAGCACGACGCCGCCGGCGCAGTAGGCGTTGCCCTCGCCGTCCAGCACCGCCAGCGGACCGTGCGGGAAGCGCGGATCGGCGACCGCAGCCGGGGCGAGCCTCTTCGGCGTCGCCTTCTTCGCGGCCGGCCGCCGCGGTGTCGGTGTCCTGGCCGTGCTGATGGCCGTGCCGTTCTCCCGGCGGGCGCCGGCGTCGGCGTTTGTCGGGGTGGAAGTAGGGGGCGCGGTGGGGGCGGGGTAGCGCTGGGCGAGGCCGTCGAGGAGCCTGCGGTAGGCCTCCAGTCGTTCTGCTCTGGGCTCGGCGCGGCCTGCTTCCCATGCCTGGACGCTGTGTACGCGGGCGCCGAGGGCCTGGGCGACAGCGGCCTGGGTGAGCCCGGCGGCCTCCCGCAGCCGGACCCGTTCGGGCGGAGCGGGCAGCACGGTGCCCTCATCGACGGCGGCCAGGAGAGAGTCGATGGCGGAGAAGAGCTCCTCGGGCTGGTGGTTCATCGGCACTCCCTGCTCCTACCGGACACCTTGGCGGATCTCTTCGAGCCGGGTCATCAGCCGTTGATAGCGCTGCGAGGCGGCCTGGGAGGACTTCATGCCCTGGTACTGGGCGATCTGCCGCCAGTCCAGGCCGCGACGCCGGGCTTCGATGATTACCCGGGTCTCGAGCCGGTCCAGCTGACTGCGCATGTCCTCGAACAGGCTGAGCGCCGCGCCGAGATCGTCCGGAGTCACATCGGGAGCCGGCCCGCCGTCAGGCTGGTGGCCAACAGCGGTGAGCAGCCGGTGGAGCAGGGCGGCGTCCCGCTCCAGGCGGCGCGCCTCGGCCTCCTGAAGGGTGGGATCGCCGACCAGTGCGGACAGTCGTTCGCGGGCCTCGTCCCGAGCAACACGTGCCATACGGCCACCTTATGACATCGAACAATGAAACAACAAGGTGTTGTTTCATTGTTCGACGACAGGCTGTTGAGGGCTGGGCCTGCGGGTTGCAGAGCGGCGGAGGACTGTCAGCGGATGGGCACAACACCGTCGCGGCGTACGGCTGCCCCAAGCCTCCGGGCACCTGCGGCCAGCGCCGTTCAGGGCACGGCGGGCGCTGCGGGCGGATGCAGCGACCGTAGCGCGGCGAGAGTGCCGAGGAGGCGGTGGTCGCAGTGGCGCAGCAGGTGGGCGAGGTCCTCGGGCGGTTCGGCGTGGTGGACCAGGACCACGTCCGTGCTGGTGGTGCGGTGCAGGTGGATCAGGTCCGCCCACTGGGCGGCACAGATTCGGTGGGCGCGCAGATCGTCATCCGCCAGGCCGGGGCGGCCTGCAGAGCGGTGTGGACGGCACGCTCGGCGCCCTCTCCCGCGGCGCAGGTGACCGACGGCCGGGGCACGGTGGCGCCGAGGGCGGCAAGGATGTCGTGCCGCAGCAGGCGGCGTCGGGGGACGACGGTGGGATGAACCACGATGCGGTCGGCCGCCGGGTCGTGGGCGGCCGGCGCGGTACGGGTGAAGCGCACATCAGCGCCGCGGTCCAGGACCACGGCGAGTGGCGGGCGGCCGCGGTGCGCAGCGCCTGCGGTGTGGGGGTCGTAAGCAGACCGCGCCGCACACCAGGACATCGATGCCGCTCCCCCGAACGCATTGACCGGATCCAGCAGGCCCACCCCTCACCCGCCCGCGCTCCGCTCCGCAGCGGCCGACAGGAATTCGCCCCCGGGCGGGAACGGGCCGTCATGCCGTCCTCCCAGCCGACTGAGGCCCAGCGCAGCACATCCCGATCCACGCGGGGCAGCCGGTGCAGGCCAGGCCGATACGCACATGCGCGGTCAGCTGGGCCCAGGCACAGACATTGCCGTGGGCTGCGGAACTGTCGGCGAAGGCAATGCCGCCGGGGTCGGCGGGGTCGGCGGCGGCCCAGATCGGATGGAACAGCAGCATGACCTCCAGAACCTCGCCAGGATGCGGCGGCGCAAGATGATCACCTCCCGGCCCATCCGCTGAAGTCGGCGACGGGTGGTGTGCTTGCTCATTCCGGTCGCCACCCGCGGTCGAGGGGCCGAGGCGTCCGTCAGGGCGAGACTGGCGGATTCAAGGGGCCGGGCGCGGCACGGTACCTCGACGTAGGCGACGCTCGCGGATTTCGCCGCGTCGTACACGGTGAATCATGCAGGCCGTTCGTGCGCCGTTGTTCCCAGTTGGGGCTGCCGCAGCCGCGCCCCGTTCCGAAAGTTTCGAGCATCGTGCACATGCTTGCATTACGGTCCTTCCTCATCGCATTCCATTCCTTGCAACGGTTAGCGTGAGGAGAGGGTTGACCAGCGAAGACGTACTCGCGAAGATCTCTTCTGCCCACAAAAGAGTTTCCGAAAGAATGTCGAAAGTGTTGACAGGGTCATGGCGCTCTACGAAAACTGTGGCCACCGAGCGACAGGAGACCGTCGTTCCCGTTGCGTCATGTGACCGGGGATGGCGGTCGGTTGTTGCGGCACGACGACGGGCGGCCCCCGTCGTGTTCCATGCAAGGCCGCGGGCAGCAAAAGCCGCCCGCCCCGCCAGCCTTCATCGGGAGGATGCATGCATCAGGACGGCAAGCAGCAGGACCAGATCCAGCAGAACCCCGCTCCCTTCAGCGGCTTGAGCCGACGAGGCTTCCTCAGCGGCGCCGGCAGCGTCGCGCTCGCCACCGCGTCCGGGCTGCTGCTGCCCGGCACCGCCCACGCCGCCACCACCATCACCACCAACCAGACCGGCTACGACGGCATGTACTACTCGTTCTGGACCGACGGCGGCGGCTCCGTCTCCATGACGCTCAACGGTGGCGGCAGCTACAGCACCCGGTGGACCAACTGCGGCAACTTCGTCGCCGGCAAGGGCTGGAGCACCGGCGGGCGCAGAACGGTCCGCTACACCGGCTACTTCAACCCGTCGGGGAACGGCTACGGCTGCCTCTACGGCTGGACGTCGAACCCGCTGGTGGAGTACTACATCGTCGACAACTGGGGCAGCTACCGGCCCACCGGCGAGTACAGAGGCACTGTCTACAGCGACGGCGGCACGTATGACATCTACAAGACGACGCGGTACAACGCCCCTTCCGTCGAGGGCACCCGCACCTTCGACCAGTACTGGAGCGTCCGGCAGTCGAAGGTGACCAGTGGCTCCGGCACCATCACCACCGGCAACCACTTCGACGCCTGGGCGCGCGCGGGCATGAACATGGGCCAGTTCAAGTACTACATGATCATGGCCACCGAGGGTTACCAGAGCAGCGGAAGCTCGAACATCACGGTCAGCGGCTGACCTCTGTCCGGCGAACAACCGGTTGCGGGCTCGCCCTCGTGGCGGGTCCCGCAGCCGTGGCCAACTCGCCACCGCGGAACGGGGCGACCGGTTCGACAACCCGCACCTCCACACAGCGATCGACGACATCCCACTCCGACGAGCACACGCCTTGTCCGCGATGACCGCGTCGGGCCCGTGTGACCGGGGCCGCCCGGCTCCGGCCCGGGGCGCCCCAGGCGTCCATGACCTCGTGGAAGACGGTGGAATCGTTGACGCTTGCCGGGCGTGACGACGACAGCCAGGGCAGGCCCCGGCCGCCTACACCTCCCAGACCTGCCACCAGTGCGGTCAAGTCGACCGCAAAAGCCGCCGCACCCGCTGCCTGTTCCGCTGCACCAGATGCGAGCACACCACTCACGCTGACATCGGCGCCGCCTTCAACATCAAAACCCGCGCTACCGAAGCCCACACCTGAGCATCAGCTCGAACTGGGGCAGCAAGCCCAACCTGCCGCCCCAGTGGGCGCGGCCGCGGTGCACGGCGCGTGCGCCGAGCGAGGCTGTTCCCACCGTTCAACCGGCCTGGGCACCCAGCGTCCGCCCGTCGGCCGCCGCCCCGCCGGTGGACGGTGGAGCGCACCCTGAGCCGGCCGAGGCTCCACCGCCGTCCGACCCGCGACCACGAGACCCTGCCCACCCGCTGTGAAGCCATGGCCCACCCGGCACTGACCGACCCGATGGCCCGCCGCCTCACCGACGAGGCCACCGTCTCCTGGCACGACCCGGCAGCCCAGGAGCAAACACCGATTCCGCAATAGAACACCGGAAGAAAACGACCACTGAGCGCCTGCGTAACCCCTGATCCGTGACTGTCCGTCACTGCCTGTGACTGGTGGGCAAGTCCGGTCACTGATGGGGCAGTGCGGGGCGTGTTCGAACGCGGGTGGGGTGGTTCAGGCACGTACGCGGGAGCTTCCGGTCGGCTCTGGTGGTCAGGGGGAGTGAGACGGAGCCTGGCGCTTTGTACGAGCCGAACGCCTCCTTCCGTCGGCAAGGCGGCGGCACTTCGGTCCGTGCTGGAGGTGAGTTCCGTGCCCCAGCCGGTGGGAAGCGTGCTGCGCGACCGCTTCGATGAGCTGGTGACCGCCTCGCTGAAGTCGGTGCAGGTGGTCACGCACCGTCAGTTCGCGCTGGATGACATCGCCCTGGAGACCGAGCCGTTGCGCTCGCACGGCGGTCACCGGCCGGTCGAAGGCGAGGACACGCCGGGCGCCGAGGCCTCGCTGCGGCTCTTCTCCGAAGCGGTCGGCTTGTCCAGGGTGGGGTGAGGATGTGCTCGAAGCGGTCGGCGAGCTTCTCCGGGTTGCGGTGGACCTCGACGGCGCCCCTAGAAGTGGACTGGAGCCCGCGCAGAGTGACACAGCCAGTCATGGCACGTGCCCACGGCGATGGCCGGGCCCGCATTGTGGCTGCACTTCGGTCCACCCTCGATGCCCGGTGGCCTACGTCGCCGCCCGGGGCGGTATGAGGCACAAGGATTTCGCCCTCTGGTACCGCCTACTGGTCTGGCCTGGCCAGTGTCGTTTCGTTCGCGTGGACGGTGTCATCGGCGACGCGACCGTCGTCTTCGACGGGTGAAACGGGGCCGGGCGGGACGACGATAGGAATGACCTGATTCCACCGCGCTTTCCCTAGGAGGAGGAGACGGTATGACATCTCCTTCCGATGCCTCCGTCACCGGAAGTCTGAGTGCCCTGGCGAGCAGGAGCTGGCAATTCGCTCTCACCACGGCCCTGGCCACCATCGCCCTGGGTGTGGTGGTTCTTGCCTGGCCGGGAGAGACGCTGCGGGTCGTCGGTGTGCTCTTCGGCATCTACCTGTTGGTCACGGGTGTCTTCCAGCTCGCCGCCGCCTTCGGCACACACGTCCCCGGGCATCTTCGGGCGCTGCATTTCCTCACCGGGGCGCTCTCCGTACTGCTCGGACTCGTCTGCTTCCGAGGCACCCTGCAGTCGATCCTGCTGCTCGCCCTGTGGATCGGCTTCAGCTGGCTGGTGCGCGGCATCATGATGACGACCACGGCGGCATCCGCCCCAGACATGCCGGCGCGGGGCTGGATGCTCTTCTTCGGCATCATCGGCATACTGGCGGGCATCGTACTGATCGTCCTGCCCGTCACCTCGACCGCCGCGCTCACCCTGACGGTAGGCGTCATGGCCATAGTGCTGGGGGTGGTCGAAGCGTTCCACGCCGTCAGGATCCGGATTGACGCCGGCCGCCTCGCTCAAGGCACTACGCCCCGGCGGCGCCCGCTGTTCCGCCCCCACCCCCAGCACTGACCGCAGAGAGGCCCGGTGCTCCGGCGCGCTCCCGCCTGCCCGGCGTTGCGGGAGTCGCGGCTTTGAACAAGATCCGGGCCCGTCTGGATGGCCGCCGACTGCACGCGGGGACGGGAATTCGACCTGGAGCACCAGCCGGCACCCGGTTGCCGGCTCAGGGCAAGGGCAGCAACCGCCTACGAGTCGGGCCGACGGAGTGTGAGTGGTCGGCCGCTGGCCCGGCCGTACGGTGTGCAAGCGGCCCGCCGATGCTGCGGGATGGGAGTGGCGATGGTTGGCGCCCGGGCAGGTAGGCCGACAGTGGTCGTGGCGAATCCACGCTCGGGTGGTGGCAAGCCCACTCATTTCGGCTTGGCAGGCCGGGCCGAACGGATGGGAGCGGAGGTCTGGCTGATCGACGCCGAGCACGACGCGGCGTCGCTGGCGAGGCGGGCCGTTCGGGAGGGGCGGAGCTGCTGGGCGTCGTGGGTGGCGACGGCACGGTAGCGGCCGTGGCCGCGGTGACCGCCGACGCGGATCGGCCGTTGGTGGTGATTCCGGCGGGCACGCGCAACCACTTCGCCCGGGATCTGGGGCTGGACATCCGCAATCCGGTGCGGTCGTTGAACGCCCTGAGCGACCGTGTGCCCGCACGCGTGGACCTCGGCATGTCGGTCCGCACGTCTTCGTCAACAACGTGTCGTCCGGCGTCTACGCCGACGCCCTGCTCGACCCCGGCTACCGGGAGGAGAAAGCGCGCGCCTTCGCGGCGGTGGTGCCCGGTTACCTCAAGGGAGAGCAGGGGGTGGAGGCCGGTGTGGACACCCCGCGGGGCCCCGTCGAGTTCCCACTGGTGGTGCTGGTCTCCAACAATTCTTACCATGTCCTCACCCCGCGCCACCTGGGGCGCCGCTTCACCCTCACCGCTGGTCTGCTCGGCGGCATCGTGCTCGAGCGCCCGCCCGATACACCGCCGGACCTCCTCCGGCACCTTCGCAGCCAGCTGCGGCGACAGCAAACGCCAGGGCAGGCGGCTGAGGCAGCCATCCTCTGGACGGCAGCCCGCATCACCTTGCACGGCTCGGAGAAGCAGCTGCACGCAGGTATCGACGGCGAACCCATCACTCTGCCGCTTCCCCTCACCTGTGAAACCCGGCCAGGCGCGCTGTCCCTGCTGTTGCCAAGGGAGCGGCCGGGAACCCCTCCGGAACCCGTACTCAGGCGGCCTCGAACGATGTGCGCAGGTGACATTCCGCGGTGATTTCGCCGTCCGGGCGGCGCAGGAACTGCTGGTGCGGCTGCGGCCAGGCAGCGCCGGCAAGCCCGGACGGTCAGGCCGGCCTCTTACGGGTGCCGGGCGAGAAGGCTTCCCGCAGGAGGGCCCGTTCAGACAGGGGCCTCCTGCTGCGGACCGATGGTGCGGGTGCGCAGTTCTTCGTTGATGCGTTGGGCCTCTTCGAGCTGGTCTTCGAGGATGATGATGCGACAGGCCGCTTCGATCTGGGTGCCGGCGTCGACGAGTTCGCGGGCGCGGGCAGCGATGCGCAGCTGATAGCGGGAGTAACGGCGGTGGCCGCCCTCGGAGCGCAACGGTGTGATCAGACGGTGCTCGCCCAGGGTGCGGAGGAAGGCGGGGGTGGTGCCGAGCATCTCGGCGGCCCGGCCCATGGTGTAGGCGGGGTAATCGTCGTCGTCGAGCCTGTCGACGGGGTGGGTACTGCGAGGGGGCATAGACCTCTTCTTCCGGGGACACGTCCGAGGGGCCCGGGTGCCGTACGGCACCCGGGCCCCGAGCGTTCAACACCATCTGCCGACCGGCTTTACACCGGCCTTCGTTTTCCGCCTGTCCGCCTGGGAGGGCGGAGCTGCGGGGATCGCGGATTCTTGACCGGGGACCACCTTCCGTTCTGGGGCCTGCGGTACCCGGGCGGACGCTTCCCCACCCGGGCGATCCTGATGGTGTCTGCTCCTTACCTCACTCGGTGACAAGGTCGCACTGCTCGTTCTTGCGGTCCTGCGTTGCAGCCCCTCTGGGCCGCCCGGCCCGGCAACCAGCCACGGAACCCACCACTTCCGGCCCCGCCACTCCGCTGCCGTTCCGTGCGCGGCAGGTCGTCTCTGCCGCGCCCTCTTCGACGTCCTGAGTACGAGAGAAACACTACTCCTCCCACCCACCCATGTCTACTGTCACCACCACAGATTTACTCCATCAGCAGGACAGACCAACCTGCCCCGGCTCCGCCCGGAACGCGACCTCCCTCATCGGCCACGCCACCCGCCACCGCGCTCGCCCCCCGCAACGGGCCGGTGAGGCTTACCCGGCCGTGCCAGCGCCGCCCTCGCCGTCCCCGTCCTCGCTCGCTCCGCTCCCACGGTTGACGTGCAGCAGGCAGGCGAGTTCTTCGTCCACGCCGGCCTCACCTGTGACCGCGGTGTGCTCAGCCCAGTCACAGGCGGCGCGGAACCGGGCCACGTCCTGCGCGATCACCTCCTGGACGTCCTCGGCCAGCTGCTCATCGCGCAGAGCCGGCACCCGGTCGTACGCGACAGTCAGGAGCTGATGGCAGACCTTCTTCCAGCCCAGGAACAGCAGCACCTTGATCGTGCACCGCGAGGCCAGGGCAACAGGGAAGTTCCCCAGGGCGTTGCCGGGGACGTCGCCGCCTGCGTCATCCAGCCACTCCTCAGCCTGGAGGTGGGCCCGGTAGAACAGTCCGCACGCTCCGGCCATCGTGAGCGGCACGAAAGGCAGCCTCGGGACAGCGCAGGAAACCGCTCGCCACCTGCGCAGCGACTTAATCGTCCACCGCCAGGTCGTGGATCGCCTCGATCCCTTCCTGCACGGTCTACGGGGTGTCCACCTGCCGGCGCACCTGCCGCTTGGTCAAGTCGCTGCCGCCGGGGTGAGAGCGGCCAGGGCCTGCTGGTGAAAGCCGTGGTACTCCCGTCGCCGAGCGGGCTGCCCGGACGGCGGCAGGCGTAGGGCGTCGGCGGGCAGTGGTTCCGGTCAAAAGCGCTCGCCTGCAGCCGCCATCCGCGGGCCGGCCGGTCGCACGGGACCGCCGAAGAAGGATGGCGTCAGGCATGCGGCCCGGCCGCAGCATGCTGCGGCGGATTATCGTCCTGCCGTTTTGCCTCCGGTCCGCGGGCCCGTAAGAGTGGACGGCCTCTGGCCACCTACCGCGCGCACCGGCGCGTGATCGGGTCTTGCGTCGATGAGGAGAGGACGCCTGGAGCCATGGCCCGTCTCTTACCTCGCACGGTGTTCCCCGACTGCCTCGCCCGCCTGGCGCTGGGGGCAGCGGGGCGGCTGACCACGCCTCTGCTCCCGGACGACTATCTGGCGCTGGCCGATCCGCTGCTGTCGCGGCAGTGGCCGGCCGGGCGCGTGGAGGCGGTACGGGCGGAGACGGCGGAGGCGTCGACCTTGGTGATCCGGCCCGGCCACGGCTGGCGGCCCGCCCGCAGGGCCGGGCAGTACGTACCGGTGGGGGTGCGGATCGACGGAGTGCTGCACTGGCGCACCTACTCGCTCACCACGCCGCCCGGCAGGCCCGGCGCCCCCTTCTCGATCACGGTCAGGGCGCTGCCGGACGGCCGCGTCTCCCAGTACCTGGCCCACCGCCTCCGCCCGGGAGATGTGCTGCGCCTGGGCCCGGCCCAGGGCACCTTCCACCTGCCCGACCCGCCTCCCCGGCGGCTGCTGCTGCTCACCGGCGGGATCGGCATCACCCCGGTCATGGCCATGCTTCGGGCCCTGGCCGGCGGTGGCCGTCCCGCGGAGGGTACCGACGTCCTGCTGGTGCACTCCGCCCCCGACCCCGACCGCACGGTCTTCGGCCCGGAACTGCGGGCGATGGCCGAGCGCCTGCCCTGGTTCCGGCTGCACGAACACCACACCCGCGCCGGCGCCAACCCGTCCGGTCACCTCACCCCGGAACGGCTGCCCGCCCTCTGTCCGGACTGGCGCGAGCGTGCCACCTGGGCCTGCGGTCCCGACGCGCTGTTGGAGGCCGCCGAACGCTTCTGGGCCACCGAAGGACTCGCCGAGTACCTGCACACCGAGCGGTTCCGGCCCGCCCCGCCGCTGCCGCCCAGCGCCGCCGGCACTGCCGCCCCGGGCGCACGCGTGCACTTCGCGGCGAGCGGGGCGGAGAGGGCCGCGGACACCGGTACGCCACTGCTCCACGTGGGGGAGGCTGCCGGGGTGGCCATGCCGAGCGGTTGCCGCATGGGCATCTGCTTCGGCTGCGTCAGCCCGCTCCTGCACGGCCGGGTCCGCGACCTGCGCACCGGCGAAGTGCACGGCGAGCCGGGCGACCTGATCCAGACCTGCGTCTCCGCCGCCCACGGCCCCGTCACCCTCGACCTGTGAAGCCCCGCACCGTCCTGTGAATCTCTGTGCCTTTCACCGGAGGAGCCGTCCACCATGGTCACCGCCCTTTCGACCGAGCCGGTCCTGCCCGATCCCCCCGATGCGCCGCCGCGGAGGATCGACACCGAAACCCTCGGCCGTGCACTCGACCGCATCCGTGCCGACGTCCTCGCCCGCCGCGGCGCCGAGGACGCCCGCTACATCCACACCGTCGTAGCCGTCCACCGCCGCCTGGAAATCGGCGGGCGCGCGGCCTTGGCCGTCTCTCTGCTGCCCCCGGCCTGGCTCGCCGGCACAGCCGCCCTCGCCACCGCCAAGATCCTGGAGAACCTCGAACTCGGGCACAACATCATGCACGGCCAGTGGGACTGGATGCGCGACCCGGCAATCCACTCCACCACCTGGGAGTGGGACAACCCCACCCCCGCCTACGCCTGGAAACACACCCACAACCACCTCCACCACACGTGGACCAACGTCGTCGGCCGCGACCGCGACCTCGGCTTCACCGTCCTACGCATGAGCGAGGACCAACCCTGGCACCCCGCCCACCTCTTCCAGCCCCTCTACACGGCCCTGGGCGCGCCCTTCTTCGAGTGGATGGCCGCCCTGTACGACCTGGAGGCCGACGCCGTCCTCCAACGCCGCAAACCCCTGCGGGCCTTCCTCCGCGACGCCACCAACACCCTGCGCAAGGGAGCCCGCCAGGCCGCCAAGGACTACCTCCTCTTCCCCCTCCTCGCCGGCCCCTCCGCCGTGCCCTGCCTGCTGGGCAACCTCACCGCCAACACCGCGCGCAGCCTGTGGGCCCACACCGTCATCTTCTGCGGCCACTTCCCCGACGGCGTCCGCTCCTTCACCGAAGAGGAAACCGAGGACGAGACCCGCGGCCAGTGGTACCTGCGCCAGGCCCTCGGCTCGGCCAACATCGAGGGCGGCACCGTCTTCCACATCCTCACCGGCAACCTCAGCCACCAGATCGAACACCACCTCTTCCCGGACCTGCCCAGCAACCGCTACGCCGAGATCGCCCCCCGCGTCCGCGAGATCCTCACCGCCCACGGCATCCCGTACACCACCGGCCCCCTCCTCAAGCAGTACGCCTCCACCTGGGCCCGCATCTGCCGCCTGGCCCTGCCCAACGCGCCCAGGACACCGCACGGCAACACGGCTTCCTGAGCGGGCGTTTCTCGCGAATGCCCACCCTCGGCGCCCACCGGGCGACCGTCCCAGAACCCACGTGGAGGTCCTGCCGGGGGCTGGGACGGCGCCGGCGGCGCGGCCGCCGAGGTCCGGCTGAGGGCACGGCTGTCCAATACCAAGAGCCGGCGCGCCAAGCCCACCGCGGACAAGCCGGCGGAGCTCGCCGAACTCGGACTCCCCTGGCCATAGGTGGAGCCGAGAACCGTGACCCCCGGGTCACAGTTGTGCGCGCCCCGCGAACCGGAAGCGAGGCGAGGCGAGCGGCCCCGCCAGTTGCCGGAAGCCGCTCTTTGTGCCTCGACGCTCCTCGGCCTCCGACGGATACGAGTGCCGATCATGGCGCGGGCCCCGAGTCGCTGAAAGGGGAGAAACGTTCGAGCGCTCCGCACGGGTACGGGCTTTTCGCCGTTCAGACCATGTCCGTCACTCGAACTCAGAGCGTCCCACTGGCTGCCGGCCTCGCCGGACTACCCATCGCCGCCATCGTCATCTGTCAGCAAGGTGCTCCCGAAAAAACGACGCAGCGGCGCGTTCGGCTTCCCTCCGTCCGGGGCCGGCAGGCGAGGGGCGCTCCGGCCGCGGGTGTCGACGACGACCGACGTCCCCACCGGTCCGCCCGGGCCGAGGACGGACTCGATCCCACCTGTCCCCTCAGCGGCCATCTCACGCACCGCCTCCTGCACGGCGACTCGCGCAAGATCGTCCTCGCCCGTGACGATGTGCCCGTGGCCCCCGGCAACCACCGGGCCCCCGGGTCACCGGCCGGACATGGACCGCCTCTGCGCGGAGCACCATTTCAAGTGGCGCTCCGGTGTCCTGGAGGACCTGCGCCGCCGGGTCCGCCACTTCGCCGCCGGCACCTGGCAGGAACACACCCCGGCCGTCCGCGACGAAGCCAGCCGCCGCTACGGCGTCTCGCCGAGCGCAACAAGCGCGAGGACGCCAACGCCCTCACCGTCACCCCTGAGGCACTCGACGACTTCATCGACCGGTTCGACGTGCCCTCCGCGGAGGAAGACGTGATCGTCTACACCGGAGACCTGGACACGCTCGTCACGCAACTCTCCACATCCCAGGGGCAGTAGCCCCTCACGCGGCGGCCGGGTCGCCAGCACGGGCCGTGACACCGCAGCTTCAGAAAGCGGGCATTCCGGGTGGTTGGGCCGCACTGGGCTGCGCGCATGAGGAATACGAAGGCGTTCAAGGACGCGGTGGCCCGGACGCTCGCCGAGCTCGCCCGCAAGGGGGTGACCATGGGGCCCACGATGGTCACGGTCGTCATCGAGGCTCGACGAGGCGATCGCCGGACAGCAGCGTGCCGGCCTGCTTGACGTGCTGCAGCACAGGTGAGACCTCCATACTCTGCAGGCCGGCCAAGGAACGTTCCCCTCGTCGATGTCGAAGAACACTGGATGATGCCGGAGTTGACGTCCGCACTTCGCGCCGCGCAGCGTCCCGACGAGAGTCCTCTCCTCAACGAGACGGGCGACAATCAGCAATGCTTGGAGGACCTGGGGCCGGCCGCGTCGCAGCCATGGACGCTCAAGGCATCGACCTGACCGTCAAGACCGTCAGCCGCCCCAAGGACGCGCAGAGCTTCGTTCTTCTGCCGCGGCGTTGGATCCCGCACCGGCCGCACCGGCCGCGGCGGAGCCAGCATCGGCTCGATCACCGCCCACGCCTGATCAGTCAGCTCATGACGACGCACCACAAACCGACCAACTACCAAACGACTTTGCGGACACGACCCAGGCAGTCCTTAGGGTGCCGGGCCAGGTCTCTCACCGAACGCCGGCGTATCGGCGCTCCGGCTGCCCATGGGGAGATCGAGCAGGCCAGTGGCGGGGGCGTGTGACGTGCCGGCGGTGACGGTAGAGCGCATACCCCCCGCCGAGCAGGGCGCAGCACGTCGCCGGTATCCACAGCGCGTGCAGGGCGGCAGCGCTCGCCGCGTAGGCACCGGCAACGCCGCCGCCCGCGAAAGTCACCACGGTGGTGGCCAACAGCACGCCCTTCCACGCCTGGCCGCCTCGGTAGCCGCGGCATCCGAGCAGGACGCCGAGATCAGTCAGCGTTCCGGTCATGTGGCTGGTGCGTAGCACCATGCCGCGGTAGTTGGAGAACATCCCGTTCTGCAGTCCGCAGGCACCGGCGGCCAAGATCATCGCGTACGGAGTGCTCTGCTGTTCGCCGGCAACAAGGGGTGCTGCGCCCAGCAGGGCGGCCTCGATCAGCAGGGCCACCCCGTAGCGGCGGCCGATGGTCTGCGTATGGGGGCCGAGCAGGGCTCCGGCCGCGATCGCACCGCAGAAAAAGGCGATCAGGACCGTTGCGAGATTCGTCAGCCCGCTGAGGTCACCGCCGGTCACGTCCATGCTGGCCTGGGACAACGATCCCGTCACGTGGCTGACCGGGAGGAGCAAGGAGGTGAGGAACACCGAGTTCACGAACCCGGCGACCGCGGCCAGCACCGCGGCGGCGATCACCACGAACCGCTTCAGTCGAGCGTCCTCGGGTGTAGTCATGTATTGCACGGCTCCTGTTGGCTTTCGGGGCGGATGGTCAACAGGGCGACGGTGACCTGTGTACTCTCCCAAGCCTCCTCGAACCAGGTAAAGAGCGGTTGAATGAGCCGTAACAGGCTCTTTAGCCCCATACCGGTGACCGTGGCGTGGCTTCAACATCGCAGGCCAGGGCGTCGAGGACGGCGGTGACCGCGCGATCACCACAGGCCAGGCTCTTTAGATGACGCTTATGGCGATGCGGATCTGGGGTCCTCGGGCGTCAGCCGACCGGTGGGCAAGGCTCCAGCGGAGCGATCGTGTCCTGAGCGGCCGGCCGTCTTGTCTTTGCCGGACCGCTGTCTACCGGGGGGCGGCGGTGCGCGGCGAGCAGGCGGACAGGCATTCGGTTGGCAGCCCCAGACGCGCAGACACTGCGTCGGCTGCCCGGGCTCCCGAGAACAAGGCTCCCTGGATGGAGCTGGTATCACGGTGGTCACCGCAGATGTGGATGCCGGCGATGTGGTCGGGGCGGTGGAATGGGTGGGGGGCGGTCATGGCGGGCAGCGCATGCCGGATGTCGTAGGTGGCCAGATGTTCCCAGCCCTCGGTCGACGTCCTGTGGAGGACGGCCAGGCGGCGGCGGACCTGCGCTTCGGTGACCGCCTCGGCGGAGAGCCCCGCCCGGTGGACGAGGGAAGTGGCGATCAGCGCGCGGCCGGCGGGCGCGTACTCGGGCGCGGCGGCGCTGACGACGACCGTGTTGTCCACGGGCGAGTCGTCGGTGTCGACGATGAGCGTCGGGTCGGTGCTGACCGGGTCGTGTGCGGCGTGGTACCAGGTGGTCACTCCCTTCCACGGTGGTGCGGTCAGCCCGGGGACCAGGGCGGCGGCAGCGGTGGCATCGGTGGCCACCACCACAGCTCGGGTGTGGAGGGTGCCGGCTTCGGTGGTCACACTCTTTGCGGTGACGTCGGTGACGGGGGTGCTCAGGTGCAGCGCTCCGGTGGGGAGCCGCTGGGCGAGTTGCTGGGGGATGGCGGCCATGCCGGCTGCGGGGAGCGCCGATTCGCCGCGGACGAGCATGCGCAGCATCAGATCGACGAAGCGGCCGGAGGTGGCGCCGGCGGGGTCGAGGGTGACGCCGGTGAAGAAGGGCTTGAGCACCTGCTCGATCGTCTGGGCGGACAGGCCCCGTGCCCGCCAGTGCTCGTCCGCCGGGGTGTCGGGGCGGCCCAGCAATGTCGTGGCGGGCAGGGCGGAGACTTCGGCGGCGTAGCGGGCCAGTGCGGCCTTCGCGGTGAGGGACCCGATGGGCGCGCGGAGCATCTGTGGCAGTGCGCGGAGGTCGCGGCGCGGGTCGTGCAAGGTGGTCCGTCGTCCGGCGTGGTGCAGCGTCAGGGCACGGCGGAAGGTCCGCAGGCGCAGTGCGGGCATGTCCAGCAGCTGACGTACCTTCGGGTACGCCGTACTGAGGACTTGAAAGCCCCGGTCCAGCTGGAAGCCGTCGACTCGGTCGGTGCTGACCCGGCCGCCCACAGTTTGCCCCGCCTCCAGGACGGCGACCTCCGCACCGCGGTCGGCCAGTTGCACCGCTGCGGACAGGCCGGCCAGACCGGCGCCCACGATCACGACATCGCACCGTGCCGGTAGCGCACCCACGGGCTTCGCCTCCTCCGCCCGGGCCAGGCCCGGATCGCTGGTTCGCCTTGGCAGTCTGCCTGCCGCGGCCGCCGCTCACGAGGGTGGGGCGGGCCGGCGCCTGGCCACTCCACCCATACGGGCTACCGAAGCTGCCGGGAGGAGGTCGACCGGTGGCGGCCGGGAGGCGGAACCCATCGTCGGCCGTCCTAGGTGGCCGGTGCTTCATGGTCCGGTGCCGCCTGGTGCGCGGGGTGGCCGGCGGTGCGGCGGCGTTCTTTCATCTCCGCCTCGAAGACATGGGTGCGGCCCTCCATCAGTTCCTCGTGCAGCAAGGTACTCACGCGGTGGAACTCGGCGTAGTAGCCCTCGTCGTACTCCTCCACGATTTGGAAGGTCCAGCGGCCGGGCAGCACATTGCGGCCCCGCATCTGCCGGCTCACCTCTTCCGCGAGGTCGTCGCGCCCGGCATCCCGCAGCAGCTTCACGACGTCATCCAGCGCCAGGTCGGCGTGGCCGGTGAGTTGGTGGAAAGAGTACAGGTGCCCGCGGGCCCGCTCGATGGTCTCCAGGGCCTCGGACATTTTGCCCACCGCGGCCACCGCCTCATCACTCGCACCGTCCGGTCTGCGGTGCCGTGATGCGGGCAGCTGCTTACCGGAGTCGGTCACGAGACCTCCTGCTCAGGGGAATGTCTGGCGCGGGTGACGGATCGGGGCAGAGGCCTGCTGCGCATCGGCACCATCAGGCTGCCTTCTCGCAGGGTGTCCGCGATGGCCCGATGGCCGGAGCATAAGCATGGCCGGCTCGCCCGACGGTGTTCGGCCTCCGTGGCACCACCCACAAGGGTGACTTCCCCGCTGGATGGTCGGCCAACTGGAGTGATGTTGCTGTCGCCGGCCGCGAGGCGGCCCCAGGCAGTCACCGCGGTCGGCCCGCTGAGGTCCTGCCGCCGTTGTCCGGCGCGTTGGCGCCGGGGGGGGAGCTCCAACGGTGCCGACTGGTGCACGTGTTGGCCTGGTTTTGGGTGTGGGCGACCATGCGGTGCGGCGATGTATTGACAAGACCGTCTTCTCGCCTCTGCGGCGCCGGTTCAGGGGGCGCGGTCGGCGCGGTGGCGTTCTTGCTGTACGACCTCGTTCAGGTCGGTGAGCCGGTCCAGGCCGCGCAGCGGCTGGGCCAGGCGGGCATTGTGCTGCAGTTGACTGCGATGGCGGTCAAGAAACCACCAGTAGCCGGCCGCGTAGGGGCAGCCGCGGTCGCCGACCCGTTGGTCGGGCCGGTAGGCGCAGCCATGGCACAGATCGCTCATCTTGTCGATGTAGGCGCCGCCGCACACGTACGGCTTGGTCGTCATCCGTCCGCCGTCGGCGTACTGCGACATCCCGATGACGTTGGGCAGCATGACCCAGTCATAGCCGTCAACGAAGTTGCGATGGAACCAGTCGGTGACCTCCGCCGGATGCCATCCGCGCTGCAACGCGTAGTTGCCCAGAATCATCAGACGGGGGATGTGGTGGACCCAGCCGCGGTCGCGGACCTGGGCGAGGACGGTGGACAGGCAGCGGGCCTGGACAGCGTCGGCGTCCAGGTCGAGGAACCAGTCCGGTAGGGGCCGGCGGTGCCGCAGGGTGTTGCTGTGGCGGTAGTTCTTACCGAAGAGCCAGTACAGGTGCCAGACGTACTCCCGCCAGCCGGCGATCTGCCGGATGAAGCCCTCGGCGGAGTTCAGTGGCACCTGTCCGGCGCGGTAGGCGGCCTCCGCCCGTTCGGTGCACTCGGCCGGGTCCAGCAGCCCTAGATTCAGCGGCGCGGACAGCAAGCTGTGGCTCATGGCCCAGTCCTCGGCCAGCATCGCGTCCTCCCACCGCCCGAAGGTGGCGAGGCGCTTGTCGACGAAGCGGGTGAGCGCGCGCAGCGCCTCCCGACGGCTGGCGGGGAAGGTCCGTGGTGCGTCGTGGCCGACGAAGGTCACCTCCCCGTCTGTCTCCCAGCGGTCCAGGTCGCGGCGGACCTCGGCGTCGATGTCATCCTCGCGCGGCAGGTACGGGCCGGGCACGGGCAGGTTCGCCGCGGACGGGGGTGGCTGCCGGTTGTCCGCGTCCCAGTTCCAGCGGCCACCGGCGGGCTGGTCACCGTCCATGAGGAGGTCATGCCGGCGACGCACGGTGCGGTAGAAGTCCTCCAGCCGCAGATGGCCCTGTTCCCGGCGGTCCGTCCCCCCGGCCCAGGCAGCGAAATCTGCCGGCGGCACGAGGAAGCCGCGCGGCGGCTCCACCGTGACCTGCTGCGATCCCGTCACCAAGCGCAGCGCCGCATGCGAGGTGGGGTGGCATACGCTCACCGGAGCATCGCCGACAGCCCGCTCGAGGCCCTCCCGGTAGGTGTCGGCCCGGACATAGCGCACCCGGTCACCGAGTTCTGCGGCCCGGTGCCGCATGGCCGAGAGCATCAGATGCGCCTTGGCCCGGTGGAAACGGCGGCGCTTGAACACGGCCTTGCTCTCGATCATGACCACTTCGCCCTGGTGATCATCGAGGAAGTGCGGCCCCAATTGATCGCCGAACAGCCAGCGGTACCGCGGCTCACCTGCCCCTTGCGTGCCCATGGCCTCATCCTCGGCCCGTTCATCGCGCACGCGCCACTCGGATGTGGGCGCACGAACGGGATCGGAAGCCGGCTGCATCAGTGTGGAGCGTCGGTGATCGACCAGAGCTGGTGGCCGGTGGGACAGGCGTCGTACAGGGCCACGTGGCTGTCGGCGTTGTTCGGGCCCCGCAGTCCCAAGGCGTACTCGGTGCCTGCGAGAATGAACTGAAAGAACTCGCCGTACCGCCGGACAGCCCACTCCTGGCGCGCACCCTGCCGCCCCGCCCCGCTGCTGGTAGACACCGCCGGCGCTCGTCGACCGGATGCGTCTGCGGCACGGGCAGAGACAACACCTACTCCCCCATCCCCTTGCGCCCAGGGGCCGGCCTTTTCGCTCCGGCGCTGTTCAAGTTGCGGGCCGGGCCCTTGAGAGGTGCGTACGGTGGGCCTCACCGCCTGGGCCGACGCTCGAAGGACCGCGCGTCGCAAGGTCCAAAAACGCCGTCCACGCCTACCGTAGGCAACGGCGGCCGTGAACAGCGCAGCGCATGTAAACGAGGCGTGCGGGCGAGCCCACGTACCCGGCGGCGCGAAGGGAGTCGTTCCATGGCAGCCGAGGTGAGCGCGCTGCACGGCAGGACCGCTGTCGTGACCGGAGCGGCCCGGGGCCTGGGCGCGGCGATAGCCAGGGAAATGGCCGACCGCGGTGCCACAGTGGCTCTGCTGGGCCGCGAGAAGCAGACACTGGCCAAGGTCCGGGACTCACTGCCGGGCGAATCCCGGTGCTGGGAGGTCGACGTCACCGATGACGCCGCCATGGCCCGCGCCGCCGCCGAGGTCGGCGAGCGGCTCGGGCCCCCTTCCGTGGTCGTGGCCAACGCCGGCCTGGCGGAAGGCGGGCCCTTCGCGGAGTCCGACCCCGTGTCCTGGCGACGGGTGATCGAGGTGAACCTCATCGGCAGCGCCGTCACCGCCCGCGCCTTTCTCCCGGCGCTGCTCCACACTCGCGGATACTTCCTGCAGGTCGCCTCGCTGGCGTCCATCGGCGCGGCACCCATGATGAGCGCCTACTGTGCCTCGAAGGCCGGCGTGGAATCCTTCGCCCACTCACTGCGCGCGGAACTCGCCCACCAGCACGTGGGCGTCGGCATCGCCTACATCAACTGGACCGACACCGACATGATCCGCGATGCCGACGAGCACGCGGTCCTCCGCGAACTGCGCGGTCACATGCCAAAGCCCGCGCGCAAGGTGTACCCCGTCGCGTATGTCGCCGGCCGGCTGGTGGCCGCGATCGAACGGCGCCGCCCGTCCGTCTACGTACCTTCCTGGCTGCGGGCGACCCAACTGGTACGGGCCGCCATGCCTCCCGTCGTCACCACGCTGTCGCGGCACGAACTGCCGCGTCTGGCCGCCGCCGAACCTTTCGAAGCGACCGGCCTCCTCGGCGCGGGCGGCCACGCGGACAGCGCGGAGGCAGCAGGTGGCGGTACGAATGGCCCGGGCGCCGACCGCTGAGGGGAGCGTGCGGGGAGTTCTACGTGGCCACCACCGCCGGCCCCGAGCTGTGGACGGAGACCGAGCTCGGCGAGGCCGACGGCTTCCAGCCGAGCATGCGGCTGGCCCGCAGGCCGGGCATGCGGCCGATCCGCAGCCTTTCCCCGAAGCCAACCCCTCGCCACAGGCACACGCCTCACCGACACGGGCGCAGGATCTCCCGCCGCCCTGCTGGACGACTTATGCACCGGCCAGAACCGCCGTCGCCTACGGTGCTCAGGTGCTGCACGGCGTGACGCCGGTATCCCGCGGTGTCGTCCGCAAATTCGTCACCGACCTGCTGGACGCCCCCGCCTCCTGACATGCAGCCAGGGCGGACGGAGGCAGACCGTGCCGACGGAACGACCTGCCGCACCCACCCCGTGCCGGCAGGCTTCCGGCTCAGCTCACGCAACGGAAGCGGACAGTGGAAGCGGACAATGGAAGCCTGGCTTGACGAGAAGATCGCACTGATCAGCGGCACTGCAGTGGCGTCGGGGCATCGGTTGCGCGCTTGCCGGCCGAATGCGGGGCGCATGTGGTGGCGACCGACACTCCCCGGCCATAACGAGCGTGAGCCTGCCACGCGACGCTGAACCACCACCGGCCAGGGCTCCGTGCACGACTGCCGGCTCACTCCCATCGCACACGGCCCTCACCACGCACCGTGACCCGACCGCCCGATCCACACCGCGACGCGCTCCTACGCCGCACCGCCGCACCAGCTGCTCGGCGCTCCGGAGAGTGGGTGAAGCGGGACGGCGGCCCGGCTATCGCCCCACAGCGAACCGGTGCGTACAGGCGCGACGAGCAAGACGCCACGCCCGTGAAGGGCCCACTCCTCATCACATGCGCTGGCGACCGGATCCGACGGGCGGGTCGGCGAACACCCCCTGGAGCATGCCGGTGGCCTGGCCGACTTCGATGAGGTAACCGTCTGGGTCGCGCAGATAGCAGCGCAACTCGGCCTTGCGGTCCAGGGGCTCCGTGAGGAACTCCGCGCCTTTGGCGACGGCGTCGGCGTAGAAGGCGCCGATGTCGGCGACGCGGACGTTGAGAAAACTGGACACCGTGTCGTCGTTCTCCGGCGGTACAAGGGTCACGCCGGGCTTGTCGGGGGTGGGCCCGCCTCCGGGATTCATGATGATCCAGCTGTTGGCCACCTTCACGATGACGGGGTTCTCCTCCAGCACGACCTCGCCGCCGAAGACATCGGCGTAGAAGCGCCGCGATGTCGCGACGTCGCGCACGGTCAGGAAGTGGGTGAGGACCAGCCCGTGCTCAGGTGCAGGCAGATCGCCATGAGTCGTCATCGCTGCGGCCCTTTCTGTGGGTGGAGAGCCGGACGGATCACACCGGGCTGCATCATGTACATACCCGGACCGGCCCAGCCCGAGTAGCCCGGCCGGACTCCCCCCATGCCGCCGAGGTCCGGCCGCGCCCCTACCGGTACGGGTGGAAAGGCACCGCGACCGACAGCTCCGGCGCACCGGGCGAGTGCTGTGATTTCCTCAGCAGTGATACCGGCGCCTTGAACTGGATCTGCTCTCCTCCAGCACCAGGCCCCGGTCCTCGGCGGCAAGCTCCTCGAAGCGCACCCGGGTGACGATCCCGACGTTGGCGGCCGATGACACGAGAGTCCGCCCACGCTCCGTTCACCAGCAATACTTGGCCGTACCTTCGCGCACCGTGGCCGTGTTCACGCCGTCCGTCAGGACGGATAATGATCACGCTTAGATGGTGACAACGGCCTCGCCCACCGGCTGAGGTCGACATACGTGTACTCGAAGGGATGTAACTGATGGCTAGGGCTTCTGCACGTCACATTCTCGTGGCCTCTGAAGACAAGGCGAATGAGCTGAAGGCTCAGCTTGAAGCTGGAGCAGATTTCGCCGAGGCCGCCAAGGCGAACTCCACCTGCCCCTCCGGTCGCCAGGGTGGTGACCTCGGTTCGTTCGGCCCCGGGCAGATGGTTCCCGAGTTCGACACCGTCGTCTTCTCTGCTCCCCTCAACACAGTCCAGGGTCCGGTGAAGACTCAGTTCGGGTTTCACCTCATCGAGGTGACCAGCCGCCAGGACTGACGCGATCGCTGCATGCGCAGCAGATCTGCCGACGCCGTGTGCGACTGCCTGCCTCACACCCGAGGCAGGCAGTCCTGACCGGCATGACGCCACGGCCCGCCCGCGCCGCTGTGCAGGGGGGGGCGGGCCGTGGCGCCAACAGGCCATGGAGCATCTCCCTACTTCGAGGCCGTGGCACGCCCGGCCCCTACGTCCGGCACTGTCGGGGCCCGGCTCCGGACGGCCGGCAGCGGTCCTCGGGAAGTCAGGTGCCTGCCGTCCACGCCACTCCCCCATGGTCAATGTCGCCAAGGCCGCCGGACTGGCGGTGCCAGCCTGTCGAGCGCAGGCAAGACCGGTACTCGTACCGGCCCAGCGCGGTGAAGCAGGAACCCGCCGAGACGGTCAGACGACCGTGGTAGGAATCCCCGGCCTTTAGGTTCGCCGCCGGGCCGCAGCAGGCCGGCCGCGCAGTTGAGTTGTTCGAGCGATGCCACGGCCGGTCTCTCGGCACCTACCCCGGCGAGCTGGTCGCCGCCCTACTCACGCTCGCCGGGTTTTGCGCCGAGCTGGCCGCCCACTCAGCTGCCGAACAGTTGTACCGGCGAGCGGTGGAGCTGCTCACCACCGCGCAAGACAGTGCCACACGAAACGTTCTGCTGCTTGAGACGCTGGTGCGGTTGGGTAACGGGCAGCGCCTGCAGGGACACTACGCCGACGCCGAGACGAGCCTGCGCAACGCCGCCCAGTCCTCAGCGCCCTGCAAGCCCCTTCGCTCTCTCAGTGCTCTGCCGGAGTCCGGTCCGGGCGCGCGCGAGTACGCTGCTGCGCCGCGGTAGGCCACGCTCCGGTCGGCCAGCGGCTATGAGAGTGCTCCTGCACCGGCTGGCGGTTGCCGTACTTTCGCTGTGTTTGGCCAGGTGGTCCGGGCGCGCACAGTCCCTGAGTCTGAGCCTGCGATTGTTGTCCGCTGTGGCCGAAAGCCATCTCGACTGGGCAAGACGGGGGCAGTGCGAACTCCGCGCGAGCGGCTTTCGGGCTCAAGAGTTCCGCGTGACGGTCAATCGGATGCTGCCACGGTTGTTGCCGTAGAAGCCCCAGGCGTCATTGGCGTACGCATAAAAGTAGCCGGGTTGGTTGGTGTGGGTTTCGTTGCTACCCACGAGGATGCGTTCGTGGCCGCGATTGCCGGGGGCTCCCTGAAGGCGTACAGCATCGTTGGCGATGTAACCGACGAGGCACATCCACGGGAGGTCCACCTCACGTGGTGCGCCCGGAGCGGTGGCCTCTTGCTGGCGGGTCACGCTGCGGTAGAGCCTGACCCCCTGGCCGATCAGGGTGCCGGCGTGGCGCAGCAGGTCGGTGGGGCGGAGCCGGTCCCATCCGGTGGTGCCCGCAGGGCCCGACCAGATCCACCCGTCCAGCCATTGCCCTGTGGCCTGGAAAGCGTAGCTGCCGGGTTCGAGGTAGAGACCGGTGTCGTTCCACAGTTCGCGGGCGAAGATCTCGACGGTAGCCGTTTCGCCGGGCTGAAGGATTCGGCTGTGCCGATAGGGGCCGCTGGTGATCGGCTGCCGTTCTTGTCGCTGCCGCACCGAGTGGTCCAGTGTCTGGGTAGCGGGCATCGCTCGTTCTGCGCTGTCGGCGGGGAGAACCGGGGGTACGGCGCGCGGCCGCTGCTGCCACACGATCTGCAGCAAGGTGTCCAGCAACGGTTCGGTCAGCAGGGGGACCACGCTGAAGACACCCCGGGTGTCGTCGTGCTGGACGTCGGCCGGGTCCGGGGCGATCTGGCTCAGCGAATGTGCGGAGAAGCGTAGCCCTGCTGCCTTGGATGCCTCGTCGATCATCCACTGCAGGGGGCCGTCGCTCAGGCCGGTCTGCACATGGCCGCCGCCGACGTCCATGTGGCTGCCGGGGAACCAGCGCTGCTCGATGTCCTGACCCACCGCTGTGTTCTCCCACAGCGTGGGGGTGAACGGGCGGCGCCGTTCGTCCATGGCGAGGGCGTGGCGGGCGTGCTTGATGTGCGGATTCAGGGTCACATCGTGTCGGAATTCCAGGCGGCGTGCCGGGACGAGCAGGTTGATGCCGGCCAGGTAGTTGGGGATGCCCAGGGAGCCGACTGTGTCCCAGACACCGATGAAGTCCACCGGCATGGCGGTGGCGTTGTCGGGGTCGAAGTGGAAGCGCATCCCCGTGCGCCATCGCCGGCTGTCGTCGCGAGCCCGGTAGTGGGCGTAGGCACGGCGCACGTATCGGCCAGTGGTGGATGCGTCCAGCCCGCCGATGTCGATCAGGCCGGAGGCAGTGATCAGGCCGGCGAGGCTGCGGGCGGTATAGGCGCCCCGGCTGAAACCGAACAGCGCGATGGTGTCTCCTGGCTGGTAGTTGGTGGCCAGCCACTGGTAGGCGTCGAGGATGTCCTGCGACAAGCCGGCTCCCAGCGCACCGCCCAGCAGTCGGCGCAGCAGGCCGCCTTCGGTTCCCACCCCGGGTTCGTAGTGACTGCGCTGGGGTAGCCCGTGGGCATCCGTGGCCAGCAGGGCGTTGTGCAGGCGACGCACATTGGAGGCCGACGCCATGGACGGATCGAACCAGGTGCCGTCGCAGCACACGACGAGACGTTGCGGCATGGCAGTGCTCCTTCCAGGTGGCACCCCCGTGTCTCCGGTTGTAGCGACGCCCGCTCATCACGTACAGGCAACTTCGTGTGTATGCGGACCGTGCCGACATCGCGTTCCTGCATCAGTGCCCAGCGGAAAGGTGCTGGCGAGGGGGACCGCCTACCACGTCGAACGCAGCCGTAGCGGACATGGGCAGTGGTCTCTACACGGCGTACGTGTCGTTGCGCGACGGTGGCAGACCTCGGCCTGCAACGGCCGGGTTTCTGCGCGGTCGCCCCGGCACCCGGAGTCATTTTGGAGGCGTCGCACGATGAGCACACATCGACCTCGTGCACCTGGAACACCGTCCTGGCCACACTGCGCCTACGGCTCAGATCCTGCTACTGACCCTCTGGGCTGCCGTGGCGTCCGCATCCCCGGCCATACCACGTGCCTTGTCCACTTGGTCGAGGCCGACCGGGCCGCCTACCTGGACTCCTTGTCTCCCCGGCACCGACACCGACCACCGCGGAACCTCTTCGTCGAGCCTCTTCTCGATTCGCTCCTCAACGCCCTGCGCGACCCCTCCACCGGGCATCCCCGCTTCGGCGTCGCTCGGTTCGGATCAGCGACCTTTCAGGGCGACGCCTCCAGGAAGCGTCCGATACGAGGAAGGTGCCCGCCGGGACGAGGTGGGTGAGTACCAACGTGGTGACACCGCAGCGCTTGGCGATAGGGCCGATCAGGGTGACGTCGGTGTGATGACCTCGGCGTCCAGGAGAACGTCGTACGGTAGCCGTCCGGATGCGGCGACCCGATCCGTAAAGGCGCCTGCGCGTCACTCCGTCGTGGTGACCGGGCCGGTGAAGGTCCCCGGGCGGGTGGCACCCGACTGATCCAGCAGCGCACCGCCGTACGGCCAGTCCAGCACGATGTTCCGGCGCTCGTCCGGCGGCGTGATCACTACCTGGTTCGGTGCGAACTTCCGGTCGTCCTCGCGGGTGGACGCGAGGAAGGTGATGTCGAACACGGCCTTCCCGCCGGCGTCGAGCCGGACGGACTCCGGCTTCTTGCTGCTGCGCCGCAGGTCCCAGGTGTCGCCGTGGGCGGTCCGGAGCTGGACGCCGGGGAAGCCGGCCAGGGTGCACCCGGTCGTGCCGGTGTTCGTCAGCACCACCCGGGCGGTCTGCTGCCCGTCGTAGTCCATGTCCGGGCCGCCCTCGAAGGTCGACCACACGGCCTTGAGGTGCTCGCTGGTGCAACTGCGCGCCGACGAGGAACTGTCGGAGGCGCCGCCCGCCTTGGCCTCGACCGCCTTGCCGGAGCCGCCCGTGGACCCGCCGGAGCCGCCGGAGGAACCGCGCGGGTCGGTATTGGGCGTACCACCAGGGTTCGAGTCGACAGTGGGGGTGCCGCCCGGGTGGACGGGCGTGGCGGCCGGGGACGGGCCGCCCTTGGCATCAGTTGTGGTGTCACCGCCTCCACAGGCGGTGAGCGAGAACGCCGCAGCGGCGATCAGCGAAGCCGCCGCGACGGTGCGGGCCCGGCGAACAGCAATCTTGCGCGACATGGAAACCCCCTGGGTGGTTGGAGTGTGTCCGGAACGCGGTGCCTTCCGCGTCCTGCACACCACCCTGTTCACCGCCGCTGATGATCGACTAATGCCTGACTAACACGTTTCCGGTGCACCGCGACGCCGTCGGTCTCTGACCGATGATGAAGATGTTCGACACGCAGATGCAGCTGCGCGCGGGTCAGGCCGGCATCATGCGCTGGGCGCCCCGGCACCCTCCCTCGCCACAACGAGGCCGGCGTCCTCGGTGCCGATGACGTCGCCACCCGCCTGTTCTCTCTCGCCGAAGGGCCGCGCGCCTACAGGACCTTCAAGGCCCGGCAGACAGCGTGATCATAAAGGGGGGCCGAGACGGCGAGCTGTCCGCCTGCGTGCTGGATTCCCAGAGCGTCAAGACCTCCGCAGGCGTGCCCCTGGCCGAGCAGGGCACCGACGCCGGGAAGCGGATCGTCGGCCGCACGCGCCACCTGGGCTGCGACACCCTCGGCCTGCTGCTGACCGTCACGGTCACCGCCGCCAGCGTCTCCGACACCGCGGCCGGCGCGAGGCTGCTGTCCCGCATCGCCGCCGCCTGCCCCCGTATCCGCAAGGCCTGGATGGACGCCGGATACCGCACCACCGCCATCGACCACGGCGCCCGCCTCGCCATCGACGTCGAGCCCGTCTCTCGCCCGCCCGACGCCCGCGGCTTCGTGCACATCCCGCGACGCTGGACCATCGAGCACACCATCGGCTGGCTCATGCACCACCGCAGACTCGCCCGTGACTACGAGAGTCACGCACACCGCCCCGAAGCCGTGATCCAGCTCACAATGAAGCTGCTGACGTTCTCCATCCACCATCCACCCAAGGGCCCCCGGGCCGCTCCGCCGGCAACGCCCCGCGCGGCCGCATCCACCACGTCTTCTCCCTCTCTTGCTCATTTTCCAGAGGCGGTGCGGGTTACCAGCGCCAGAATTCCCTTGCTGCGCAACGCGATCTGCAGTCGACCACCCACCCGGCCTGAGGCCGGCCGATCTCGGCCTCAGCGCCGCCTGGCCACCGCCGGCGGTGGCCAGGCCACAGCGGGCGGGATGACAGATGGGTTAGGTTCGGCCTGCAGATGCTCGGGCGCCGTGACCGGGCACCGTCCGGCGCGATCCGGCTGGAAGGCAGAGGAGAGCCATGCAAGAGCCAACAGAATCAGTCCCGGCCCCCCAGCCCCAAGACCGCGAGGCACCGGACATTCGGAAAGAGGAAGTCGACCAGCTCCGCCGTGAGGTGCGGGACCTGCGCGCCAAGGTCCGCACGCACCCGCTGATTGCCCAGGCGCAGGGCATCGTGCAGGAGCGCTACCGGCTGCCGGACGCGCACAGTGCCTTTGAGCTGATGAAACGCTGCGCACAGCGGCACAACCTCAAATTGCGGACCCTGGCGTCTGCCGTGGTGACCGTCCCCCGCCCCGACGGGGAGCAGGGCCTGTGGTTCCCGGGCCGCTCCGGCCGGAGACCGCCGGCACTGCGGTTCCTGCCGGGTCACCGGCCGGACAAGGTCAACCGCAGCACCGTCCTGAAGCGGGTGCTCCACCAAGCGCGGACACTCACCGACGCGCCGATGGGTGACCTGCAGACCGTGGAACCGTCGCTCGGGCTGCGGATGGAGCACCATTACGGCCTCAGTGAGGAGTTCCTGGACTTCTTCGCCGTAGTCGACGAGGGCACTTCCTGCTTCAAGGCCGCCCAGAGCCGGACCCGCGTCGCCTCCGACGTCGCCACCGACCCAGCCGTCAGCGAACCGTCCCGCGAAATGATCTGGTCGGTCGGCAGCCGCACCACCCACAGCCTGCCGATGCTCTCCACCACCGGGCGCGCCCTCGGGGTGTTCTCCCTCCATCTCCCCCGGGCGAATCAGGACCTCACCCGGGGACAGGCCACCGCCTTGGACGCCATCGCCCTGCAAGCCGGCCGGTGGCTGGACTGGCACCAGCACACCGTCGTCCTGAACGCCCTGGAAGACCTCCACCGACACGGCACGGTCCTGCGGGCCGCACCGCGCCGATACCCGTCCGACGACGGCACCGGATAGCTTCCAATGATTGCGGCCCGTACGGGCTGGGGCCCGCCGCCGTTGCCGACTTCCTGAGGACGGCGGTCCGGAGGGGGCGGTCCGGAGGGGGCGGAAGGACGGCGGTCCGGAGGGGGTGGCGGACCGGTTCCTCACCGGCTGCCCTATCCGCCCCTTTTCACGGACAGCAGCAGGAAGGTGGCATACGAGGTCAGCAATGCTGTGCAAGCCGTCCTGGCGGTCTTCCCCCGTCCTGGTGGCACGGGGGAAGACCGCCAGGACGGCTGATGTGCGTTCTGGCCGCAGGCACGTCAAGTGCCCCTGCTGGGGAGTGTCCCTCTCGGCCCCACGTGGTGATCTCAGGGCAAGATCTGAGAATGAGCTTTGGCCCCCACCTCTTGGCCCCTCGGCGCATGGGCTTGACCTTGCCCGTAGGTGAAGGCTGACGGTGTGCAGGCAACCGGGCCGGCGAACCACGCGGTCCTGGCTCAGCCGAACACAGGCCAGGGAGCTTGTATGGGATCGCGCTGCGTCATTCTCGACATCGGCGGAGGTCTGGAGATCACGCCCCCACGGGGTGGAAGCAGCAATGGGAGGAGCGGCTCGGACCGCCGGTGGGCAGCGTGGACCAGCACTGCATGACGTCTGGCAGGCCGTAGCGATCGGAACGATCAGCGAAGCCGAATGTGGAGTTGATCGAGTATGTGCGCGGGCTGCGCTCCGGCCAGACCCGGCGTCTGTGGCACACGTGCAAACGCCAGCGGACCGAGGTCGGAGACCTGCTCCCCGACCTGATCCGCGAATCGGGCCGCGCCTGGGGATGCGGATGCGGATGCGGGCCAAGGCTCAGTTCGGGAGTAGGCCTGTCGGCATGCCGGGATGGCTGCCTTGATGCCTCGGCCACGCAGGTACGCGCGGATCTCCGTCGACGAGTAACCCTTGTCCGCCGCGAGGGCCGGTGCCGGAGCTGGGATCGGCCCAGTTGACCTGAGCAGGACGGGCTGTGCGTGGGGAAGCCGGGAGACCAGCCGGGTACGCAGGGCGGGCAGCAGCCCGCGGCCCGGGCTGGTGGGCATGCCGATCACCAGGGTGCGCAGCTCGGCGGCCCTTGCCTCCTCCACCGCTGCCTCGGCGGCCTCCCGTGCGGCCAGTACTCCGCGGGCATGCGGCAGCAGGGCTTCTACCACCACGGTCAACCGCACTGCCCGTCGGTCCCGGTGGAACAGCCGCGCGCCCACCTGTTTCTCCAGCGTCCGTAGCGGCTGACCCGGGCGCTGCTTCCGCAGATGCCGGAGCGGGGCAGCGGTTCGATCGTGAACGTCAGCTACTTCGGCGGACAGCTGTCCTTCGCCGGGTTCTCCGCGTACAGCGCAACCAAGGCGGCGCTGGAGCAGTTGTCGGAGGGCCTGGCCGACGAAGTGGCGCCGTTCGGCATGAAGGTGCTGATCGTGGAGCCCGGCGCGTTCCGCACCAACCTGTTCGGCAGGGGCGCGGCCCTCCTTTCCCAGGAGCACCCGGCATACGCGGAGAAGGTCGGCGCCACTCGGAAGGCGGTGCTGCGCGGGGACGGTATGCAGGCCGGGGCCCCTGCGAAGGCCGCAGCGGCGATCCGACTGGCCCTGGATGCTGAGAACATCCCGCTGCGGCTTGCCCTCGGCGGCGACGCGGTGGACGCCCTCATCGGGCACCTGGACCCGGTGCGGGCGGAACTCGCCGCGCGGGAAGAGGTCTCCCGAGGGACGGACTTCGACACTCCGTGACGCCTCAGGGCAGCGCGGGACCTGTCCGCGCAGGCACAGTCCATTCCTGCGCGGTCTTGGTGGCGGCAACGCCACCAGGAGCACGGTGGCCCGGAACGCCACCGTGCCTTGGGCCCGCGATACCTCGGCGGATTCGGTGGGCCCTGTCCGAGCGTCCGGTTCGCTTCCGTCAGCGGGCCGCCAGGTGCGGATTTCCAGGTGCGTGATGTGCGCGGCAGGGTCGATGCAGCCGGTTTCCACCAGCCCTTGGTGGATGGCGGTGGTGATGTCGCCGTCGACGCCATCCACCCGTGCGGCGAAGCCGCCGGTGGCGGCGGAGGCGTAGGAGCGTTCTTCGGTGTGGCCAGTGCGCTGGATGACGTCGCGGCGGATGCCTGATGAGTCGGCGCGACTGCCGAAGGAGTACAGGAAGCCGGTGTTGTTCATGCGGACGGTGAAGGCCAGGCGCAGGTGATCAGGACGGCTTTGGAGCGGACGCGGGCGCGGGTGCCAGCGGCGGTGGTGCGGCGGTGATATGCCGAGCAGCCAGGACAGTCAGGGCGGCCAGTTCACTGAAGGTCCGTGATTCCTGCGGCTTGAGCGGCGTACGCGGTATGCCGTGCCGTTCCGCGAATAATTAGCAATTCACGTCACTTCCGTCGCAGGCGGCAGACTGAAGATTGAATTCCGCATTCAGCAGCATTACCCATACTTTAATCGGCACTGTTGACTTTCCCGAGGGATAGCGGCAGCCTTTCATCACGGTGGTGTTCGGCTTGCTGGGAACGAACATGTCGTCGATTTCGCAGCACCGATAGCCGTCGCACACACTGGCGGCAGAAAGGAAACCACCGTCGACCCGACTGGCCGGCTCTGGTGTATCGGATTGACCGACGCAGGGCACAGGGGCGGCATTCGCATACTCGTTCGCCTATCCGTACCCATGACGACACCGTGCAGCAGACTCCCGCGGAGTCCGTCCGGACGGTCACGAGAGAACAGAATCCGCCAGCTGCGGACCCTTCTGACCCTACAACGTCCGTGGAGGCAAGTATGGCGGCCACGACCAGGCAACTGTTCGTTAACTCACCAGCCAACAGGACCGTCACAGTGGACCTGGGGGCAACCACCACATTCGTGGCATGGGGTTCGATCACGATGCTCGACCCGCGAATTCAATTCGACCGGGACAACGCCGTCGTGATCGACATACCTTTCATCGACGGAAATCGAACGAACACTCAAGTTTTCGGAGGTGACCACTGGGGGGATGCCGGCGCCTTCAGCAACGTCCACGATTCAGCAATCGTTCGCTTCGGCCGGACCGTCACCTTCAGGATGCGCACCTTCGGACCCGACATTGACGCCATGGGTTGCGGAATTGTCATCACCAATCCATGACGCTTGAGAGGGAAGCCAATGCCGAGGTACTTCGTCTACGACAAGGAAAACGGTCGCGTTGTGCATGTGCACGAGACGTATGACGCGACGAGTGGCACCACCCGTCCGTGCTCACGGGAAGAAGTGTTCGCGGTTGTGGACGCGGCGCTGAACAAAGAGAAGCTGGACATACTGCAGTCCGAGTTCGAGCCGGAGGCCGGCTCCGGGGAGCTGCGTGTCGATCTCACCACTCAGAAAGTGGTGGCGGCCGGGGTGCCGAACGGGTAGCCGGTTCAGCATCCTGACGGCGTCCGCGTTCGACGTGGTTGCGCCACGCGAGGTGGGCACATCCGGAGCGCCTGGTGCTCCGGATGTGCCCCCCTCGCGCGCCACGTACCGGTCTCGATGCGTTACGGGACGTTCAACGTCGTTCCTCCGCCTGCCCGCCGGCCAGACGGAGGAACGACGCATCACCGCCTGGCCCGGTCGATCAACCGGGCCAATCGCTTGCCGGAGTCACGCAGACTCCCTGGACCGGCTCAGGCCCGGGATACGACTCGCCCCGCCGCTGGCATGCCGCCCCAAGGTCGGCGCGACTGTCCGCGGTCGTCATGAGGCACTACTTTCTCGCTCGTGCTGAGCGAGCCAGTCGCAGGGTTGGCTCACCCAGGGGTGTCGGCGGCGAACAGTCTCGTGCGCACCGTTACGGTCCGGGACCTCGGGCGGTCCGAGGCCTCGGGCGGTCCTGGACCTCTGGCGGTCCGGGGCGCACGGTTCGGTGGGGTCTGGCGGCCGGTTCTGCGGGTGGGTGAAAGCCGAGCAGGCAGTCATCCCTGCTGATCACAGGGCGTCGGTCAACTACCGCTCTTGGAGAGGCTTCACCACCGGGCACTCCTCACACTGCGATCCCAGTCGCTGGTCGACCTGGCGCGTCTTGGACGAACTTCAACAGCGAGCAGTGCACAGCGACCGCGAGCGCGACCAGAACCCGGACGATACCTCGTCACGATTCGAAGGTCCGCCGTCCTGTGTGCGGCTGAGCCGCTCCGGGTTGACCCAGCCGAGCATCACGAGAACGGTGGCAAGGGCAAACAGCACGATGACGAGGCCGAGCACAGACTTCCCCCGTAGACCGAAGACTTCAAACTGACCATCCGTAGCACCAGATCAGGACGGCACGACGGCAAGACGGCAAACCGATTCCGGACGCATTCCACCGCCACTCCCCCGACCTCGCCTGCTACCTGCGGAACCGGTGGAACTGGCCGCGCAACTTGGGCATCCAGCGCGGCAGCCAGGTCATAAGGGCCGCCGTCGCGGCCAGGCTGCCGAGTGTCACGAAGAAGGCGCCCGGATAGAGGTGGTTCACCCAGCATGGCTGCCACTCTTCGAGGCAGGGCTTCGAAGAACTCCTCTTTCCGGGGATCGCGCGGGAGACAGCCAATCCGATCACCACGGCCACGGCCGCGTACACGAGGCCGACCACGGTCCATTTGGTCGAGCGCGTGTCGCCGGCCGAGTTGGCCCGGCGGAAGGAGCGCTTGGCGGCCGTGAACGTGAGCGGAAGCAGCACGCCGATGGTGATGCCGAATCCGATACCGGTCGCCGGCCAGTACGCGGCCAGATCCCACAACTCGTCACCGAGCCACAGTGACAGTGCGAAGAAGCCGACGAGAGCTACCACTGCGGCGGCCTGCTTGGCGACCGCCTTTCGGCTCACCTTGGAACGGTTCATCAGCGGATCCTCTCGGTGGTCCTGTTCTTGTGCGTGCGGCCGGTGCGCGGTCGCGGCCGCGAGCCCGCCTGTCCGCGCGGCGTAGGAAGTGAGCGAGCCGTGGCGGCTCCTGCAGCAACCGTGGTGCCGGGGCAGCCGGAACGGCTGCGATGAGGTCCCTGTCACCTGAGGGCCGGTGTCGAGGAACGGACGCCCCAGCACGATGTGAAAGGCCGTCGAGCCTGTACGCCGTCTTCGAAGAACCCCAGGTCAAAGCCCACACAGTCCGGAACCGCGGGCACTCCCGCGAGCTCCCTCACTGCCACCCCCGACGATCCAGCACCTCGTGCCACTCACATCCCGGTGACACAACCTAATGATCATCAAGACTCGCTGGCAAAGATCAAGATTCGATGCACAGCACAGCCACCGGTGTGGTCGGGGTAGCCGGATCACGTTGCCGTGACCAGGTCCCCTCGGAACTCGAACCAGTTGGTTAATTCACATTCACGTGGGCTGTCCGGTTCGTACTGGACTCCGGCGGTCAGCGCCTGCTTGCAGAGAGGGCAGAGCCCTTGCTGCCTGACCGCCAGGAGAAGACTGGTCTTGTTCATCGGCAGAGGCTCTCCCTTCCGGCGGGTCCCGCCCGTACCCAGTGAGAGCGGGGTCGTCCGGGCGCTCCGCCCTTGACGAGACGGTGGCGGACGATGCCTGCCCACACGAACTTGATGAGGTGTCGGGCGGGCGGCAAGCTGATCATCAAGCCGAGCACGGCGGCTTGCGCGATGCTCCGGGCGCCGCTGCGGACCGAGGTGCAGACCCTGCATGGCTCCACTGCCGAGGCCGAGCTCATGTTGTGCGCAGTCAAGGTGACTGGAAATTTCCTGATCGCTGGCATCGGCGCTCCGACAGGGCTTGTTGAAAGTGACTGCCGGAGATGCAGGACGTCGTTGGTGCCGGTAACGATGAAGCGTGGCGACTCAGCGAACGAACAGGCGGTTGCCTATTGGTGATGGTGGTGGTTCCAATGACAGCATGATCATCCGGATGCCCCACCGCGGCGAGACATGAACGCACCGCCAGCCCAGGCCCTCGACCGGAGCAGACCGTGACCGCATCGTCCCAGGGAGACGCCATCCGATGAACACGCCACCATCGCCGTCCGAAGCGGAGCACACGGACAGTTCATCCGTCCGTCTGGGCGTTCTCGTTCCGCTGACGCGGCCCGGTTGGGTCGAGGCGGGCCGACACCTGCTCGCAGGACTCGAGCTGGCCGTGCGCGAGGTCAACGACGCCGGTGGTATCGGCGGCAGGCATCTCGAGCTGGTGATCCGGGACACCGCGGCCGATCCGGAGCGGGCCGCGGCGGCCGTGGACGAACTGGCCGGGCTGGGCGTGGCCGCCGTGGCGGGCGAGTACCACAGTGTCGTCGCCCGCGCCGCCGCCGTCCGGGCCGACGCCCTCGGCGTGCCGTTCCTCTGTTCGTCCGCGGTGCTCGACACGCTCACCGAACAGCCGACGGAGTGGGTCGCGCGCCTGGCCCCGGCCCAGTCCCGCGGCTGGCGGGTCTACGCGGACTTCCTCCTCAACACAGGTCGGCGGCGGATCGTCGTAGCGACTCAGCCGAGCGTCTACTGGGCGTCCGGGACTCGCGTCCTGCGGGAACACCTCGCTTCCCGCGGCGGCACCGTCGCCGAACTCGACGCGAACGCGCTCACTCCCGAGGCCCTATGCGACGCGCTCGTCGACCATGGCGCCACGGCGCTGCTCCTGCTGGTCGGCCACCCGGAGCCCGCAGTGTCGATCGTCAGGGCCGTCCGGGGTGACCGGCGGCTTGCCAAGATCCTGATCGGCGCACCGGCCGGGCAACCGGAGTTCGCCGAATGGGCCGCAGCGCTGGGCAAAGACGGCGCCGGCATCCCGTTCCTGCGCTACCTGCCCGAGCGCCACGGTCCGCTCGGCGAACGCGTCGGGAAGGAACTCCGCGAGCGGCTGGGAGATGCGCCGTCCTTCGTCGCCTTCGAAGGCTGGGACACCGTCACCGTCCTTGCCGAGGTGCTGCGTTCCCACGGCACGGAGCGGGCGGCTATCGCCGACTCGTGGCCGCGCGTGGCGGTCGAGGGCACCCGCGGGACGATCCGCTTCTCCCGCACGCCAGGCATCAACGCGTGGCAATGGGCCTGGGCACCCATCCAAGTCGTCGATCGGGACCCGGCGGAGCCCAATCGCCTTCGAGTCCTCCAAGCCGACTGAAGGTACGCGGTCCTCGTCTCCGCGCATACGGGTTGCCGCTCGCCCGGAGTTCCTGCAGGTCCGTGGTGTGGGGCCGAATCGTGGATCGCCTCGATCTTCTCCTGCAGTGGACCTTGAAGGCGCCCCTTCCGTCCGATGGTCGGAAGGGGGCCTGGAGAATGCGGACTTGGGTGTGTGTAGGTAACGCCGATGGCCCCGGCGAACATCTGAAGCGACTCCCGCACACCCAGGATCTCTTCGTCGGCATCGTAGGGGTGGGCGCCGCCCGGACCACATCAGCAGCTCAACCAACACACCCGCGGCTGGCGTGACCCTGGCCATCGGCCTGGCCATCGCGAGAGGACACCCATGGGGTTTCCTGGCGCACACTTTCAGCGCCAACTGGCTCGCGGTGTCGCCATATGAATCACTCGGTCACGCTCCCATTCACGACGCTGCGTGGACGCTGGCGGGGGCGACGTACTCGGCGACACGAGCCGCCTCCAGCAACCGTCTCCACGAGCGGACCGTCGGCCTGCGGCGTAGGAGGGCGCGGCGTTCGCGCTCTGTCATGCCGCCCCACACGCCCCACTCGATCCGCTCGTCGAGAGCTTGAGCCAGGCACTCCAAGCGCACCGGGCAGCCGCTGCATATCGACTTCACTCGGTTCTGCGCTGTTCCTTGTACGAACAGCAGATCCGGGTCCGCGCCTCGGCATACGCCGCGCTCGGTCCAGGCGTTCGTCATGGCGCACCCATCTGTCGTCGATCACCGTGTGCATGCGACCGTAAACGGTTTGTGGCCTCTGCATGCATCACCCATACGAGTGGATTTGGCATGTGCCAGCGGCGCGATCCTCATGTCGCTCCAGCTCGGGGGCAGTGCTGCACCATCAGCTCGAATGAGAATTCGCCAGGCAGACCCTCGGCGTAGCCGACATGCTTGCTTGCCGTCGCCTGCCTCGACCAGAGGCAACTGCGCCCCGAGGGCGCCGAATGAACCGGCCACGACCGGTTCCTGCTCGCCACCGGGCACTACATGATCGCCCTGTACGCCGCACTCGCCGAGGCCGGAGCCATCCTCAGCTCAGCTCAGTTCGGCTCGGAACGCAGTGACCGCATCACCCGTGATCGAGACACAGTGGGAGCCGTCTGCTGCCGTATCAACGGTGACCCTGACATTTCCTGGCCGCCGCGTCGCCTCGCCTTGGCGACCCGTGAACTCGAGGCGCTCATCCGAGGCGGGAGCCAGGCCGTATCGCACCGGATAGGCCCCGAGCGGCCCGTATCCGTTGCCCGTGACCGGGTCTTCCACGATGCCGATGGCCGGGGCAACCATCCGTGCCCAGGTCAGGAGATGGTCCTCGCCCGTGGCGCGGGTGAAGACGAAGAAGCCGTTGCTGCCTCGTACGCGATGGCGGGTTCTGGCACGCACTCGGTGAAAGGCCTGCTGGTCCTGCGGCAGCCGGACTATCGAGGTACGCGGCCACCATCGATTCCGAACTACGCGTGCCGGATAGAACCACCGAAGTTCGCTCACAGAAGGTGTGCCAGAACCGGTAACGGGAGTCAGCTGCCGACGACCGGCTTCGGGACACACTGCGAGGGCCGCCTTCTTGATCAATTTCGATGACTGACGACACCCGCGTGGTCCTCCTGGCGGCCGCGTGGGGCACCGGGTGGCACGGCCGACCTGAGGGAGGGTGCTGGGCGACTCCCAATCGAGACGTTCGAAGGCATCCCGCCACCGCTGCCAGGCAAAGCACCCCGATGAGGGGGCGGTTGCCGGCCCCGGACGACTACGGCCCAGCCGGCCAGCGCCCTTCGCATCCGGCCCCGCCCCGCGGAGACCGTGTGCACTTTTTCCGGACTAACAGATTTCTGATGCACTTTTGACTCGCATGGGTGATCATCAGCTCACCTGAAATTCCATCACGGAGGCATGCATCCATGAGACCTAGATTCACACGTGCCGTTCTGCTCGTCTCGGCCGCCGCACTGACACCGGCCCTCCTCTTCACCGCACCGGCGTTCGCCGAGAGCCCGGCGGCGTCGGCCCCGGCCACGAGCACCGCGGCCGCCGTGCTCGACACACCGGTGGACGAGATGTCGGAGGCCGAACTGCGCGCCGCGATCGGCGTCATCCTGGCGGACGAGGACAGCGGCCGCGGGGTCGTCCGAGAGGCCAATGAGGCCCTCAACGGCACCGTGGAGGACGTGAGGAGCTTCTTGAAGACCGGCTACCGGCTGGCCCAGGCGGAGGACGACCGGGTGGCCATCGCTCGCATCCTCCACGCAGCAACACAGAACAAGGACAAGCGAGTCATCCAGGAAGCCAACAAGCTCCTCGACAACGACTCCCCCGAGGAGATGCGCACCTGGCTGGAGACCGGCTACCGGCTGGCCCAAGCCGAGGACGACGCCGTCTACATAGTTCGCATGCTCGCGGACCCGAACATCAGCGACGCACTCCGCGCCGCTGTCAACGCTGCGCTGGACGACGGCTCCCCAGAAACCCTGCGCTACTTCCGCGAGGTGGGTCAGTACGAGGTGGACGGCTAAGTCGAGCGGGCGCTCTCGCCCAAGCGACCCGCTGCCCGGGGCCGCTCCGGGGGTCGCCGCCGGCCGGGCAGCAACAGTTCACGGGGCAGCGCGGGAAAGTCCGCCGCAGGCTGGTGCGCACTCAGCAGAAGGCCCCGAAGGGGGCCGGCTGGGGCCCAGTGTCCCGGCGGCACCATCCCGCGTAACCCCTCTGCGCAGGTGACGAATGCACGGGCGGCCGTGCGGGCGGTGGGGATCAGTGGGCCTTGTCAGCCGGCCGATGGGGTGAGGACGGAGCGGACGAACGGGCCACCGTGCGCGGCGGCGTACGCGGCGACGTACGCGACAGCGTCGTTGACGTCATCGAGGCCGAACGACCGGACCCGTTCGGGGGCGAGATCCAGACTGCCCGAGGCGAGGAGCGGGATGATGCCGAACATTGACTGTACGCGGATACATCCACTGTCCGCGCACGGTGACCGAGTTGCGCATGATCCATGGGTACGGGAGGGCAAGGTCGTCGCCACCGAACATGCCGATGCCGCCCATGAGGACGACGCGGCCGTACTCGCGCACGGTCATGGCCGCCGCGCGCGCAAGCCGAGCTGGGTGCGCTCGGCGGGAGCAGGTCGATCACCATGTCGATCGGGCCGTCGGCCGCCGCGGACATCGCCGCGCGGTCGATGGCCTCGTCCCCGGTCAGCGGGACCGGACGCAGCCGCGGACCGGAACGGGTAGACAGGAGGTCGAGCGCGGCCTGATTGCGGCCCGGGGCGACCACGCGGCCCGCTCCCGACTGGCTGACGAAGCTCCGCATGGTCGCCGGCGGCTTCGACGTGACGACGGTGCCCTCCCGGCTCTCACCGGTGCTGCCACCCGGGGTGAGCCTGCTGCGCGTCGACGCCCCCCCCCCCGAGATCCACCGAGTGCTCGTGGCACGCCTCCCCGGCCACCCCGCCCCGGCGATCACGGCCGTCACCCGAGCGATCACTTCGACCGCCTGAACCGCCGCCCAGGCCGCGTACGATCGCGTGTACCCCCTTCCCCTCGCGAGTGGGCCCCGCGGTCACTCACCGGCGGCCCGTTCTTCGCAGTACTGGCGATCGATTTCGCCGTCGTCACGGCCCTGCACAAACTCTTCGCGCCCCGCGCCCCGCGCCCCGCGCCCCACGCCCCGCGGCCGCGCATAACGGCCGACGGCAGCTGGCCTTCTGTCGAGGCAAGCGGACTCGTTGCCGGTGGACAACGCCGCACTGGTCGGGGGGTTTGGTGTTCACCCTCTCACCAAAGGCTCTCAAACCACCCTCTAAGAAAACCCCAGTGACTACACCCTCGGAGGAGTCACTCACCCAGGCCCTTTCCCGCACCAACAACACGACCGACATGCTGGTCTGGGTACGAAGGGCCGGACTGCCGGGGCCCGTCCACTCCCCGATGTCACTATCGCGTGTCGCTGCTTCCCACCGACACTGTCAACTGGTCCAGTTCGCTGCCGATCGCTTCCCGCAGTACGTCATGCTGCGGGCCGAGCCTGAACTGCTCGTCACCCCACCGTTCACGCGGATACAGCCACACCGGAGCACCCACCACCTCGGCCGGCTCCCACTCGAACCGTGGCCACACATGCGCATGCAGGAACGGGTCCGTGTTCCCCAGGATCTCCAGATTCACCCGCCTAAAAGCCTGGTCCAGCCGCCTACAGGCCCGCTCCACCGCTTCACCGAGCTGGTCCATGTCGGACAGGAACGACAGCCGCTTCGCCCTCGGCAGGTCCGACAGCCGCTGCACACCGGGTTCATCCACGAGAAGAACCGAATAGCCCGGCAGAAACTGAACGTCCCCGATCACCGCGAACCCCGACGTCAAACGCCGCAGCACCGTGGGGTTTTCACCCCGCAGAGCAGACCCGACCCGATCCATCCGCCAGTCACCGGTCATGGAACGAACCTACATGCCGGTGACCAAGAAACGCTCTGCCCTGCCTCCAGGCCCAGGCCAGCGGATCGGGCACCAGAAATCGGAGGGGCAGCGGCGTCCTCGTTGGATCGGGCCGCGTACCCTCTCCTCCGTGCCCCGTCATCCCAAGAAGCCCCGCCGACTGGTCGCCGACGAGCGGGCGTACCTGTGGACGCTGCGCCACCACCACCGCGCACCGGACAGTGGCCGGCCTGCGAACTGCCGCGAGGTTCTCACGCTGTACCCGCAACCGGCCGGCACCGGCGGCTCACTGCGCATCGTCTTCACCCAAGGTCAGGGCCGGTACGTCCCCGGCGGGTACCCCCTGGGTTCCGGGGACGTGGGGTACGTCCGGGGTGGCTCCCTGAACCTGCACGAACCGAGTGCCGTGCGGGCCCTGCTCGACGCGGCGGTGGCCCGAGGGTGGCAGCCTCATGAGCGGCGGGCGGTGGAACTCGACGGCTGGCCCTTGCTGCAGGCGACAGTCGGCGTCCCCACCGGTGGCGCAGGCACTGGCTCGCTACTCCCTTAGGCCCACGGCTCTCCAGCCCCGCCGGGCGGCTTCGGACAGGACACGGTGCCAGTTCTTCAGCAAATCAGTGAACGCATCGAAGTCCCCGACCCACTCCTGGGGATCAGCGGCATGCTTCCCGAAGGCCTCACGCAACCCGCCCTGCCCGGGGTGTATCCGCTGCGACGTCGCGGCCAGTTCTCGCACGCTCTTCGGCGACCGTGCTGGCGACCGTGCGAGCAGGATGCCGTAGCTGACAGCGGGGTCACCGCTGAAGAAGCCGGGATCCACGTGGTCCGCCTCGCCGTCCAGCCCTTCCCAGATCGGGCCGAGCAGCAAGGTTGCCACGCCGACCCAACCACCACTTCGCTGTCGCCCGGACGAACACAGCACCGTACGGTACGACATCCGGTGCCGAGCAGGTCACCAGCGAAGTCGCCAGCGCGACGCACCGAGCAATTGGAGGCCACTGACGGTACGCGGGGTGGCTGCAATGCCAGGAGAACGACTCGTTTGTCCATCACCAGGCGCGGCAGACTTGGCCGATCGGTGAGAAGCGTGAGCCGAAGGTCCCCGTCCGGCGAATGCGCAGGAGGGCGCCCCAGTTCGAGGACACATTCGCCCCGGGGCTCTGAGCAGCACGGAACCTCTAACGGAATTCTTCCGCGTGCTCTTCTGCCCACGAGCGGAACGTGCGCGCCGGCGCTCCGGTGATCTCTTCCACCGTGGTAGTGATCAAGCCGGATCGGGCCCGTGAATCAGCGCTGGCCAGCAGGGCTTCGACGAGGGCGAGCGGCCTGCCGTCTGCGAGCATCTGCTGTCGGTCGTGCGGATCCGGCGGTTCAGCGGATGGCCGGTGATGGCCGGTGATGGCCGGTGGCGGAACGGCAACCGATTCCGCCGTGCTGGGCGGGTGCCGCTCCCACAGGCGGGCGGGCAGCACCCGCACTCACCGGCCGGTGGCACGTACCCGCCTTCTCCTCAGCCCGCTGCTGTGGCGATGACCTCGTCCAGGACCTCGCGTGTGTACAACAGGTCCTTGATCGAGCGGTCGACCCGGGCACGCTCTGCCGTCAGCTGCTCGACCAGCCACGGCGTGGCCGTCTCTGCCGGGCCCCCGTCGTGGTCCCGCATGCAGGGCAGGAGACTTGCGATCTTCTCGCCGCACAGCCCGGCGGCCAGTAGCTGCTGGATGAGGATCACGCGGTCCACAGCAGCCTCCGGGTACTCCCGGTGCCCTCCAGCCGTGCGCTCCGAGGCCAGCATGCACTTCTGCTCGTAGTAACGCAGGGAACGTACGCTCACTCCCGTACGCCGGGACAGTTCACCGATCTTCATGAATCCCCCAGCCCCTCACCGGATCAAGAATTGAACCTGACATCAGTGTCAGATCTTATGGTTCCCGCATGACGAACACAGCCCCTTCTCCTCTGCTCACCCCCTACTCCTCAAACAGCCTCTCCCTCCCCAACCGTCTTGTCATGGCCCCCATGACCCGCTTCCGCGCACACGAGGACGGCACACCGCTCCCGGTCGTCGCGGAGTACTACGCACAGCGCGCGGAAGCCGGCCTCCTCATCACCGAGGGCATCTGGCCACACCGCCGGGGCCAGAGCGGCTGGCGTATCCCGGGCCTGGAGACCGAGGCCCACATAGCCGGCTGGCGTGCGGTGACCGAGGCCGTGCACGCGCGCGGCGGCCGCATCTTCGCACAGCTCATGCACGGCGGTCGTCAGGGACACCCGCGTTCGCGGCTGCTCGGCGACCTCCCGGCCGGCCCCTCCGCGGTACCGGTTCCCGGCCCCGTCCACGTCAAGGACGGCAAGGCCGATGCACCCCTGCCGCTCGAAATGACAGCGCAGGACATCCGCACCGCGATCGATGATCACGTCAGCGCCGCGCGCAACGCGCTTCGGGCAGGCTTCGACGGTGTGGAGCTCCACGGGGCCAACAGTTATCTGATCCACCAGTTCCTCGCCGACAACACCAACCGCCGCGACGACGCGTACGGGCGCGACAAGACGCGGTTCGCCATCGAACTGGTCACCGCAGTCGCCGAGGCCATCGGAGCACCCCGGCTCGGGCTCCGGCTCTCCCCCGGCAACCCGCAGTTCGGGATGACCGAGCACGCCCCGGCCCCCGTCTACCGTGCGCTGATCGAGGCGCTGAACCCGCTCGGTATGGCGTACCTCCACCTCACCGACAACGACCACTACCCGGCCCTGGCAGACCTGCGCCCCCGGTGGAACGGCACCCTCATCGCCAACGTCGGCGAGAATCACGCGCCCACCACCCAGCAACAAGGTGAACGCGTGCTCGCACAGGGCCACGCAGACCTGATCTCCTACGGGCGCGCCTTCCTCGCCCACCCCGACCTGCCCGCACGCATCGCCGTCAACGATCCGCTCGCGACGCCGATCGACGTGGAGCACCTCTACACCCACGGCGCACGGGGCTACACCGACTACCCGACGCTCGGACAACAGCGCGCCGAGCAGTCCGCCGCCCGCGCGGCATAGGCATAGGCATAGGCATAGGCATCCAGAACGACAGCGGTCAGAGGCCGCGTGCGGTGCACACCTCAGCGCGGGGATGCGACGGCTGCACAAGCGCGCACGTGGTGAGGTGCAGTTTGCATCGGCCGAGGGTGGCATCCACTGTGCCGAATCCTGGTCGGTCTTGGAGCGGTTGGTCTTCGCGGTGACCGCGACCAGGGAACGTTCCGGCGCCGAGGACGGCGGCGTGTGCCGCCGGCGGGGTGCCCGTACACCCCGACCCGGCCCAGGTTCAGAGCATCGAGGACGAAGCGGAGGTCGACAACGCGGGTATCGATCATGGTGCGGAATGTGGCCGCACCGGGTGGCCCCAGCAGTGCTGTGGGGCGGACCCGTTCCCGACCCGGCCGGGTGCTTGGGAACTCGGCCTCGCTCGCGTCTCCGGGGTGATCGACGGTGATGACCGTCCAGCCATGTGAGGCGAGGTCCACCGCGAGGGTGCTGCCCGTCGTGCGGGCGTCGCCGCCGCCGGGGCTGTACAGCAGCGCCGGACGGCGGTCGGAAAGGGGCGAAGCGCCGGTCCGGGCGTGGGTGAGGGTGGCCGCCCAGTCGACTCCCCTCTTCGGCAGCTGCGGGTGAATCCGCCAGCACGAGTCGGTGAACAGCGCGGCGGTTCCTGGAGTCAGCTGCGGGGCACGCGGGAGGCCGTGGCTGGTGGTGACCGGTGGCCGGTTGCAGGACGGTGGCCATGAGTTCCCGTACGCCGATCTCCGGCGTCCACGGATCGTTGCGCGAAGAGTCGACGAGGTAGAGCGTCTCAGCGCCGACGGGGTAGGGCCCGGCTGGTGCCGGCAGTCGCAGACGCTGAAGCGGTGCTGCCTCGCGGGGGAAGCGGCGGGTGGTGTGGTGGGCGGCAGAGGCGGGGCGGCGTCGAGCAGCAGTGCGGCGGCTCCGGACGGAGGGCTGCCGCTCGTCCCGGACGAGAGCGGCGCACCAGACTCCCCCCCTCACGGGGGTCTTGGGGCGTACCCGGCTCGCGCTGCTGCGCTCCCTGGACCAACCGCGCACGACCACGGGGTTGGCGCAGCGCGTCGGCGTCAGTAACGCGACGGCCTCCGCCCATGCCTCCGCGCTGCGCGCCGCCGGCCTGATCTCCACCACCCGCACGGGCCGCTCTGTACGTCATACGCGAACAGCCCTGGCGGAGCTGCTGCTGAGCAGCCGTGCGGCCGGCGACTGAGCACCCGGTAGCCGGTCGCCGCGTGCGGGTCGGTGTCCGGCGCGATGCCGATGGCCGCACTCCAGCAGTGTGCCGCTGGCGATACGGACCTCCGGACGTACCCGTGGTGCGTCCCGGCTCTCCTCCTTCCCCACCCGTCGGAGGTCCCTCGCCGCCGTGTTCGGGTCCGTCACGACGAGCCGTCGCCTCATGCCCGGCTCCCCCGTCGCGTTCGTTGCACACAGTTGCGGCGCGGCCCTCCTGCGCCCGCCACGCAGGGGCAAGGGGCCATGCACCGCCTTCCGGGCGGCTGTGGTGACCCCCGAAGCAGGGGATTCCCATATGAGCAAGCCCTAATGGTGACTGAACCACCAGGTGATGATGCCGGTAGCTGCCGTGGCGCCGGCCCCGTAAGCGATGCCTCGGACGGCACTGAACAGCGCGGACTTGCCCAGGCGCCGCGCAATCACTCGTCGTGCACTTCCTGACCGCTTCCAGTGAACGGCGTTCATGGATTCACCTGCCCTGATCGATGGTGCTGTGGACGGGGAGGACTTCATCCGCAGGCGGTGGCCGTTGGTCTCCTGTTATCGGGTATATCCCCGGAGGAACTGGCTGATTGGGCTGCCTAACGCATGGCTACGGGGAATGACGGCTTACAACAGAATCTGACAACTTTGAACGCCGCCGGGTGGCAGTCTGAAGGCGAGGCGGGGCACTGGGCCCAGCCGGCACGAGACAGGGGTCCGCATGGTGAGGCACGGCGGGAGAGGATTGGCCCGCCCTGCGCTGTCCGATGGGCCGCTGAAGAACCTCAACGACGCCTTGCACGAATTGCATCGCCGTGCCGGGCGCCCGAGCCTGCGGGAGCTTGAGGCCGACATCAAGGCCGAGGACAGCCTGCCGGTACCGCCCAGCCACACGCGGATCTACGACGTGTTCAGCAAGGCTCGCGTACCGGACTCGTCCCTGCTGTGCTGCCTCGCCTTGGTCATCGCCCGGCGAGGCCACGCTCTCGATACCGAGATCGATCCCGGAGCGGAACCGGACCGCTTCTACCGAATGTGGCTCGCTGCCGATGCGGCAGAACGGCAGGCGACGTATGACTCGCTCGCCCCGGATCCGGTCACTGCTGCCGCGCCGCAACAGGCATCTGCCGTGCCCGACCCACCCGTTCCTCCCCTCACGGACAGCCCGCCCGCTCCCCCGCCCTCGGACACCTCATCCGCTCCCCCACGGCGCGAGGGCATCGCGGCAATGCTGCGGCGAGCTGGGGCGTCAAGGCGCCGGCAACTGAGCAGCGCGGGCACGGCAGAACTCCCTCCGGCGGCTGGGCTCCAGCCCCGGCACGATCGCCAACTTCTCCACGCGATGCTGCCGCATCCTCTCGATTCTCGCGCCGTGTTCATCGGCACCTCGGCCTACGACACCCTCCCGGAACTGCCAAGCGTCCAGAACGGGCTCCTGGACCTGTGCGGGGCCCTGACCTCCCAGTACGGCACTTTTCACCCCTCCAACGCCAGAACGGTCCTCAATCCAGGCAGCGTTACGGAAGCTCTCGCGCCGCTGGAGGAGGCGGCATCCGAAGCGGCAGACACCCTGGTTCTCTACCTCGCGGGCCACGGGCTGCTCGACTCCTACGATGGCGAACTGTCGCTTGGGATGGTCAGCTCCCGCCCCGGCGTGTCGTATACCGCGTTGCCCTACAACTGGGTTCGCGAACTCATCGCCAACAGTCCCGCCCGACGCCGCATCGTGATCATGGACTGCTGTTTCAGCGGGAGCGTGCTGCACACCATGGGCGCAGAGGACCTGGCACCGGCCTCGGCCATCGAAGGCACCTACCTGATCACCTCGACATCGCCCACTGCCAGAGCCATGGCCCCAGCCGGCCAGCAGTACACCGCCTTTACGGGAGAGTTGCTGCGCATCCTGAGTGCGGGCATCCCGGGCGGACCGGAAGTGCTGGACCTGGATTTGATCTACCAGCACCTCAACGGCGAACTGGCACGGCAAGGCCTGCCAAGGCCGCAACGCCAGGACCGAAACGGCCTCGGCCGACTCGGTCTGGCCCTCAATCCCGCCGCCGGCCCGACCGGCTGATCCGTCGCTCCTGGGCGGCCGTCCCTGCGACGCCTCGCGCCACGTGGCAGACACTCATCAACGGCATGGGCGTCCGGCCGCCGAGGACAACGGGCGCGGCGTTCGATGAACATCGGGGTGCGCCGCGGCGCCGTACCAGGCCGCAGAGTGGCGGGGCCCCGCGCATAACCTGGCCCTCCGGCAGGACCCTTCAGAGGGCTGGGAATCGAGGACGACGTGAGGGCGCTCGGGATGTGATCCGGGACGACGTGAGGGCGCTCGGGATGTGATCCGGAGCGGCGTGCGGTTGGTGGCCGGGGATCCGGAGTCGGTCGGCGGCAACCAGATCGTCGACCGGCTCGGCGCGGGCGGGACGGGGGTTGTCTACCGCGCGCCCTCGGTCTCGGGGCGGACCTACGCAGTGAAGGTGATCCGTACGGAGCTCGCCGAGGACGGCGGCCGCGACTACGTTGCGGTCGACCGCTCGGTCATGGGCGGCAAGGGCACCGCGGTGGACTTTGGGAAACGCACTCCCCTCAACACGCCCACCGACATGCCGATGACCGCCTCGGACGACTTCTTCTACGCGCCCTCGACCGACGGGACGATCACTGCCGTGGACTGCCGGCGAGACCGCGTCGCCCGGCGCAAGCGGAGCCCGCGGCATCAGCCACCTCGCTGTGCAGGACGGAAGGATCCTGCTCACCGACGCCCAGTGACGGCTGCACACCCTCGAAGCCCTCACCGGCCGCCACCTGTCCACAGGCGTGGCACATCCCGGCTCCATGGACGCGGACACCCAGCACTATGCCCCCGCACCGATCGTCATCGGCGAGTCTGTTTATGGGGTGACATCCGGCAATACGCTGTACCGAACCCCCTTGCCGGCCCAGAGCTGACCGACGGTCCGGGGCCGGCCCCGGACACCATTGCCCACTGCAATCAGAGAAGAAAGGAACCGTGCAGCGCTTGGCGTCCGGGGAGCGAGCCAAGGCGTGCGATGCGCATCAACGCCGCCCCTGGGCAGGGTGGCGGCGTGCAAGCGGATGCCGCAGCGCCAGCACCCCGCCCCCCGCCCCCCGCCCCCCGCCCCCCAATACGGTCATGGCAGGAGCGTGTCAGACGACCTTGATGCTGATTCCGACGAAAGTGTCCGAGTCCCCAGGCTCGATGCCGGTAGCCGCAGGGCCCGCGCAATCCGGCAGGGCGAATACCAGAGCCGTACCGCTTGTGTTGTTGGTGATGTCCAGGGCAAGCGCGCTTGATGTGACGGCGATACAACCAGTGGGGTTCACGTACTCGCGGTGACCGAGTGGGCTGTCAACGACCAGGGTTCCCTGCGCCGCGTATGCGGATCCAGGTAAGGCCAGGGCAAGCACTGCTGTCGTGCCGAGCGTTGCGAGCGTCGTGGCGAGGCGTCGTTGCATGGGATTTCTTTCTGTCGAAGCAGATGGAAGAGGTGCCGCGACGGAGCAATGCGCCGTTTGAGTGATCGACAATCCGACGCTCTGGGCAACCACCCCTGTGAGTGAATCCTTTCCGGACGACTGGTTCCTCCCCTTTTCGAGGACCGCTCGGAGCGACCTTCACTCTCCTCGGTATTCGGAAAACCGGTGGAAGGGCCGCGAGTGGTGCATCTGGGACCCTACGGTCCGGCGCCACCGCGGAGGGCCTGCCGACGGCCTCCTTCGCCGGCCAGCGTGCGACGCGGCGGGAGCGCCGCCGTGGGCCCCGCCCCGTCCAGGTCATTCGTCCGGTCGAGTGGAGCTTCCGAATCCCATGCGGCTGAGCAGCCTGTCGCGTGTGACGAGTGTGTGGAAGAGCACCGCGCACATGTGTGCGGTGAAGAGCGCGAACAGCAGGTACGCCAGGAGTGTGTGCGTCTCCCGCAGCACCGCATACAGACCCTGGTCGGCGGGGAGCAGTGCCGGAAGGCGCAGTGGTCCCCACAGCTCGACGGGTGTGCCGGCCGCCGACACCATGCCCCAGCCGACGAGCGGCTGCGCGAACATCAGGGCGTACATGAGGCATTCGGAGCCGGACGCCGCGATCCGTTCCCATGGGCCCATGCTCGGGGGGTGGGGCGGTGGCCTGTGCAGAAGCCGGTTGATGAAACGGAGTACGACGAGGGCGAGGATCAGCGTTCCGAGTGGCTGGTGGAGGGAGCGCAGTTCGGCGTAGTGGGCGGGGGAAGTCACCATGGCGGCCCCGATGAACAGCATGGCGATCACCGCCGCCGCCATCGCCCAGTGCAGCAGGCGCGAGAACAGGGTGAACCTCGGCGGGGCCGCCGTCTCGCCCCGGCCGCGCTCCGTCGTCTTCGCTCGTGTGTTTCCGACGACATGGGGGTGTTTCTCGTTGTTTGTGGGTGTGTTCACTGCAGCACCTTGGTGACGTCGACGGGGCTGGGCTGCTTGGGCTCGCCTGCGCGGCGCTTGTAGGACTGGGAGTAGACCGCCGAGCGGGCGCTGAGCAGTGGATCGTCGGATCCGGCGATTCCGTCCGGCAGGACGAGCGGGTCGAAGTTGACGTCGCGGCTGTTTCCCTCGGCCTCGGTGTGTACCGCGTCCAGCGTCAGCGTCCCGGCGTCGAGCTTCCTGCGGGCGGCGGGCCAGGGCCGGGTGGCGTCGTGCGTGGGGTCGTCGGCGTGCCCGACCGTCAGCATCAGCCGCCAGCGCAGCGGCCCTTCGGCAAGCTTGGCGATCAGCGTGTCGAACAGGTGGTTCTTGCCTATCGCCGTGCCCGCACCGTTCCCGTCGCCCGTCTTGGCCGGTCTGACCGGCTGCAACGGCGTCAGCGACCAGCGCACGGGGACGGTGGTGCCCGCCGCGTTGGTGAAGCGGAAGGCGTTCAGGCCGTAGAAGGTGCTGTCGTCGAAGCCTGAGGTGGGCGGGTGCTTCTTGTTGTACGCCATCGCCGCGGCCGTCTCGGGGTGTGCGGCGAGGAAGTCGGCCATCTTGCGCGGGTCGGGCTTTCCCGTGGCGGGCACTGGCTTGGCCGCGAGGATCCGGTCGTAGAAGCCCTGGGGTGTGCTGTCGAGGAAGACCGGAGTGTTGATCATGGCCGTGCGCCACTGCTCTCCGCCTGGCAGGTCGAAGAGCAGGCCCAGCCCTCGTGCCAGGGGGCTGGCGTCGGCGACGTCCGGCGCGCCGCCGGAGAGGGAGAACCGCCCCGTCACGGGGGTGGTCCGCCCGGACTCGAACACCGAGGCCTTCGACACTTCGCGCCCGCCGCGGGCGACGAAGTGCCCGGAGACGCTCACGCCCTTGGCGTGGTTGCGCCGGAAGCCGGTGTGCTTGCCGGCGACGCGCTCGAAGCGGTCGACGAAGCGCGCTGGGGTCAGTCTGTCCTCAGGGAGCAGGTCGGCGGCGTACGCGAAGGCGCCCACATTCGCCGCGCCGACGCCGACGGTGGCGGCGAGCCCGAGCAGAGCGCGCCGGCTCAGGGCAGGCGCCGGGGCCGGCCGGAGTGAGGGAGGGGGCGTCGCCGCCCCGTTGTCCTCGTTCATTCCCCTCCTCCCCCGTCACTTGCCGGAGTCGAGCTTCACGGCGTGCCAGACGCCCTTGACGCCGTCGCCGGTGGTCCGGCCGGGCTTGGTGTCCTTCGCGAAGCGGTACACCGGCTTCGCGTTGTAGGAGACCTGGACGGTGCCGTCCGCGCGCTCGAAGTGTCCGAGCTTGCCGGGAAGTTCCGCTCCCTCGGCGGGGTGCGGCGTCCCGGCCGTCGGCGGCCACAGGTCGGCGCACTTTCCGGCACACGCCGATTTGCCGTCGGAGTCGTTGTCGAAGGTGTAGAGAGTGAAGCCCTTGCCGTCGGTCAGTACTGTGCCGAGGTCGGTCTTCCTGGAGGCCAGTTCGGTCTGCCGGGTGTCGCCGCCGGCTGTCTCCGAGGCCGAGGGCTTTCCCGCGGCCCTGTCGTCCTGCTTCTGCCCTTCCTGAGGCCCGCCACCGCCGCAGGCCGACAGCAAAAGGGCCCCGCCGACCGCCGTCGCCAGGGCCACGCCTGTCCGCCTGCCCACCATCGCCATGACCGTCCCGCTGAGCATCGCAACTCTCCGTTCGTACCTGTTGAAGACGAGTAGCCAATGGGGGATACGGGCCCTGCGCGGCACACCTTCACCAGCGCCGGGTGTGTGACATGTCACAGGGGCGGAAGCGGTCGCTGTGGTGAAGCTTTCGGCGGCCCAGCTCGTATACCCCTGCGAGATCGGGGTTTTGGCGCTGTGACGACGTGCTGGGAGGTGGTGCCATGCTGCGGCCGGTGCCGCGCAAGCGAAGAGGTCGGCTCGACGACGAAGTGGTGCTGCGCGAGGCATACAAGGAACACGCCGAGGAGCTGTTCGCCTTCGCCCGTCGCTCGCTGAGCGATGCGGGGGTGGCCGAGGAGGTCGTGCAAGAGACGTTCCTGCGGGCCTGGCGGTCCGCCGACCGGTACGAGCCGGCGACGGCATCGTTGCGCACCTGGCTCTTCTCGATCTGCCGCAACATCGTCATCGACACACACCGGGCCAGCGCTGTCCGGCCCCGGTCCGCGGACACCGACCCGAAGGACACCCCTCCGGCCGACACCCCGGTCCACGAACCGCTGGAGCAGTTGCTGGTCGGGCTCCAGGTGGAGGAGGCCCTGCGCAGGCTCTCCGACCAGCACCGTCTGGTCCTCGTGGAAGTTCATCTGCGCGATCGGCCCGCCGCCGAAGTGGCGGATCAGCTGGGCATCCCGGAAGGCACTGTCCGCAGCCGCGTCTACTACGCGCTCAAAGCACTCAAACTCGTCATGGAGGAAATGGGGTGGCAGGGTGAACACTGACCAGTGTCGGCACAACCGGACCCTGCTCGGCATGTACTCCCTCGGGAGGCTGGATGCCGCACAGTCCGTGGCGGTGCAGGCGCACCTCGACGGCTGCCCGGACTGCCGCGCCGAACTGCGCGAACTGTGCGGCGTGGCCGCCGCACTGGGCCAGGCCGACCCCGACCGGGTCGCCGAGCCGTCCCCGGCTCCGCCCGCCTCCCTGCAAACCGCCATCTTCACGGAGATCGCCAAGGCCCGGACCCAAAGCCGTCGCCCCAGGGCCCTCATGCTCGCGGCCGCCGTGCTCGCAGTGTGCCTCGGGGCAGGAGCGGTGGTCGCTCACGAGGTCGCCTCGCCCGGCGGCCGGCCCGTCTCCTTCACCTCCCAGCCCACGGGCGTACAGGCGTCGGCGGCGGTCGAGGGCAAGGGGTGGGGCACGATGGTGCACCTCGACATCGCTGGCCTGCCGCAGGGCAAGCGCTACATGGTCTGGCTGGAACAGCGCGACGGCAGCCGGATGCCCGCCGGCAGCTTCATCGCAGGCGGCACCCGCACCATGTCGATGCAGCTGGCCGTGGGCCTGCCCATGACCGACGCCATGGCTCTGGGCATCAGCACCCCGACCGACCAGCGCCCCCTGCTGCGGGCACCACTGCGCTCGTAGGCGCGCGCCTGTAGTCGCTGGGTCGCGAGTCCCGCTGGGCCGACGTTTCGCCGCGGTCGGCCTCGGCGGAGCGATCTGTCATGCCTTGTCGCACGATGCCACGCACCCTCGGGGCACGTGTGCAGCCGAGCCCTCCGCCGCAGGCCAGACCCCACTCAGGACCACAGCCACGCCTTGCATCGTTCCCCCTCGGCACAGGAGACGTATGAAGAGCCGTGGAACGCGAAGGAAAGGAGGCGACCGTGTTGTGGTTGGCGGTGCTGTTTCTACTGATGGGTCGCAGACCCGCACGCCTCGATATCTCCTTCAAACGCGTGGGGCACCTCGTCGCCAGCTGCGTGGGTGGCATCGCGTTCATGGCCACCGCGATATGGATGCTCTCCACCGGCCGGTGAGCTCTCAAGACCATTGACGGTTTCCGTCTGCCGCCCCCGGAACGAAGCGCATGTCACCGCATGTCGGCCGGACGTTCCGTGCTCTCGAACTCCTCAGCTCTACCAACTCAGCTAGGCCGACCTCACGCGCCGGCAGTGGCGCGCGGTCTTTTCGCGTGGCCGCCGGGTTAGCGTGGGGGCATGCGCCATGAAGTGACCGACGTAGACACCGCGGTGGCGGTGGGCAGCGGCGATGTGCCGGTGCTCGCCACGCCGCGGCTCATCGCCTGGATGGAGGCGGCCACCGTGCGTGCCGCCGAACAGTTCACCGGAACGGGCCAGACGACCGTGGGCACCGCGGTCCGTATCGAGCACACGCGTGCCACGCGGGTGGGTGGCAAGGTGGAGATCGTCACCGAGCCGCCGGCCGCCGCTTCCGGCCGACGGCTGACCTTCCGCGTGCAAGCGGTCGACGACTCGGGCGACCTGGTCGCCTCGGGCGAGATCGACCGTGCAATCGTCGATCGAGAGCGGTTCCTCAGCCGGTGACGATTCCGGCGACGAGGTTGATGGCGGTGGCCAGGACGCTGGTGCCGAAAACGTAGGACAGCAGGCAGTGCCGCAGTGCCATCGCGCTGATCGCGGAGCTGAAGACATCGGTGTCGGACCAGGTAGGTCATGGTCTAGTTTCTACGTGCGCTTACGGAGCGCTACGTCTCCCCAGTAGGCGTCCTGAGCAGCCCACTCCATCAGACAGGTAGTCGAGCAGGAGTGACGCGGAGCCCAGGGAGCGTCGGCGTAGGTGCTGACATCAATCCCCACGCGGAATCAGCTTGAGATCGGTCGCGCCGTACTTCTGCACAAACTCTTCCAAGGCGGGGGCTACCGCGTGCACTTCACCGGCCGCAACCCTCACCTCCCGCTGAGTCTTGAACTGGAAGACGTACAGGAATGTCTGTGGTGAGCTTCCTGCCCGCCTGAGAGGCCCGTACAGCCCCGTACTCGCGTCGTAGGGAAAGGTCGGGCCCCGGTCAGTGCAAGCCGGGGGAAGGCTTCAGGCGGACCGTGCTTCGGTCAGTACCCCGGCCACCTCGCGTACGTCCTGGTACTCCGAGAGCTTGTCCAGCACCACCCGCAGACGGGTAGTCGTGCGGTCGCTCGGAAGGTCGGCAGTGAGCGTCAGAATCCGTCCGGCCGCTCGGAGTCTCCGCCCCGCGGACAGCAAAGCACCGCCTGCTGGAGGCTACCGGCGTACCGGCGCCTTGCGCGTCGTCTACGGTGCCCTGTTCAAAGACGGGCGGACCATCCAGGTGGACTCCCGATTCACCTTCGCCGAGACGTCCCGGGTATGCGTCCAAACGCCGCTTTCGCGCGGTGAAACGCCGAAGTCGAGATCATCGCTCTCTATCGGTAGCCGCATTCGGGGGTGGTGAGCTCACTGCGACGGGGACGCTGCCGGACCAGTTTCGAGTGTCTTTGAGGTGTTCAGGATATGGCGCTCCTCCGCGACGAGACCGCGTACACGCTCGCGCTCATCACGTCCCCAGGTCTCCCTTGTGGCCAGGATGCCGACCAGTCCGATGATCGCCGCGCCGAGGTAGAGCAGCGCGGCGCCGGGCCAGCCGAAGGCTCCCACAAGAGCGGCAGCGAGAAGAGGGGCGAATCCGCCGATGGCTGCCGCGATTTGGTAGCCGAGCGAGGCTCCCGAAGTGCGAGTCGCGGTGCGGAACTGCTCGGTGAGCAGGGAGCCCTGGGTACCGGTCAGCGATGCGTGAATGAGTCCGATGCCGATGATGAACACCATCGCGACCAGAACTGGCTGCGCCGAGTTGGTGAGCAGATACATCGGGAACGCGAAGAGGACTGCCGCCGTGCAGGCGGTGATGTAGAGGGGCCGGCGTCCGATGCGGTCGGTGAGGGCCCCGGCGAGGAAGGTGACGGCGATGGCCAGAATGCTGGCGGCAGTGATCGCGGCGAGAGCGACGGGGCGAAGCTCCGGGTTGCGTTCGGTGACGTAGCTGAGCAGGTAGGTCGCGGTGGAGTAGTAGGCGAAGGATTCGACGACGCGCAGGGCGATCACCCGCAGGATTCCCTGCCAGTCGGCTGCCAGGGTCGCGCGGAGCGGGTTCTTCTCCGTCGTACCGCTGGCCTGGGCCTCCTGGAACTCGGGGGATTCGGAGAGCCGAGAGCGGACGATCAACGCGACGACTACAAGGACGGCGCTGAGCAAGAAGGGCGCCCTCCACTGCCAGCTGCCGTGGAGAGTGTCGCTCCATGCGAACACGCCGCTGGCCAGGGCAATACCCAGTGGGTTACCGGACTGGGGAATGGCTGCGAACATGCCGCGGCGGTGCCAGGGTGCGTGCTCGTAAGCCATCGTGATCGCCCCGCCCCATTCGGCGCCGAATGCCAGGCCTTGGACCATGCGAATGGCCACGAGCAGGATGGGGGCAAGCACCCCGACCTGTTCGTATGTCGGTAGTGCGCCGATGAGGAACGTGGCGGCGCCCATGACGGTCATCGCTGCCACGAGGACGGGTTTGCGGCCGAGCTTGTCCGCGAAGTATCCGCCGATCGCGCCCCCGAGCGGGCGCATGACGAAGCCGACAGCGAGGGTGGCGAAGGAGAGCAGGGTGCCGACGAGCCGGTCGCTCTCGGGGAAGAAGACTGCACTGAAGTAGAGCGCGGAGGCGGTGCCGTAGGCGATGAAGTCGTAGTTCTCGACGCTGGTGCCGAAGGCTGCGGCTACCGCGGTCTTCACGCGGTCCTTGGAGCCGAGAGCGCTTCGCCGTTCGGCCGTGGCGCTGATGGACATGGCTGATCTCCTTGATAGTTCGCCGGAAAGATGTCGGCGTCTACGGAGTGAGGCTGTGAGGGCCGTGGGGCAGGTGGCCAAACCCCTTGGCTGAAGGTGTTTTGGGCATGTCGAGGAAGCGCCCGGCGCTGTGCATGGCAGGGCGTTCGGGGTCAGCGGTGGTTCAACCGCTGACCGGGGTGCTGGGTCAGCGGGTCAGGAAGTCGGAACCAAGGCGTCGAGGGCGTTGAGTTTGGCAACCCGCCTGCGGGTGTTTTCGTCGTTGTCGAAGGCGGCGCCGAGGAACTCACGGACGATGTCGGGCACGAGCGCATGAGGGACCAGCCAGGCGCCCATGGCGATGGCGTTGGCGTCGTCGTGCTCAACGGCCTGGTGGGCGGAGTAGGGCTCGTGGGCGAGACCGCAGCGGACTCCGGGGAGCTTGTTGGCAGCCATGACTGCTCCCTGGCCGGTGCCGCACACAAGTAGGGCCCGGTCGGCGGAGCCGGAGAGCACAGCCTCGCAAGTAGTGCGGGTGATGTCGGGGAAATCGACAGGGTCGGCGCTGTGGGTGCCGCAGTCGATCACCTCGTGCCCCAGGGACTCAATGGCTTGGCGAACGGTGTCCTTGAGTCCGTATCCGGCATGGTCGGCGCCGAGGGCGACCTTCATCGGCTGCTCCTTGAGGTTGAAGGTGGTCTGGGGCTGGGGCTGAGGTTCTGGACATTCAGGCGAGCCGGGTGTGGCAAGGGTGGACAGCGTCAGCCGCACACCGTGGTATGGCGTACGACCGCCATGGCCGGGCGCACCGCGGCTTGGCGAACATCCGGCGGTCCGCCAACGAGGCCGGTGCGCGGGGCCCCCGTGCCCGCGACGGCGACCTGGTGGCGCATCAGCTGCCGTCCGCGGCCCGGTCGATGAAGGAGGTGGGGACGCGTCGGCCGGATGCGGGGCGGCCGGCGATGAGGTCGACGAGCCCACGTACACCGAGTCGCCCGATGGACGATGCGTCGTTGCGGACCGCGCTGATGGGCGGCGAAGCGAACTCGAACCAGTCGAGGTCATCGAAGGAGACGATTTCGATGCGGCCGGCCTGCTCCGTGCCGAGCCGCTCGCGCAGTGCGCGCACGGCGCCCAGGGTCGTGAGGCCGTTCGCACCGAACACCGCGGTGAAGGTGATGCCGCGGTCCAGGATGCGGTACATGGCCTCGGCCGCTCCGTCGGCGAGGAAGTCTCCGGCATCGAGCAGTCTGTCGTCCGTGCTGATGCCGTACGCCTGGCGCCCGGCGAGGTAGGCGGCTCGGCGCTCCGCTCCGGTGGAGATTTCCTCGGGTCCGCCGATGAAAACGACATCGCGATGCCCTCGGCGCTGCAGCCAGGTGAGCACCTGCTCGACGCCCTGGGCGTTGTCCGTGCCGTACAGCGGGGCATCGATGCCCTCGACCGTCCGGTTGAGGAATACGAGCGGCAGTCCGGAGGCGGCGGTTGCCGCGAGCCGTGGCGAGAGGGTGCTCTGCGGCGAGAAGAGAAGGCCGTCGACGCGCTGACCGGCGAAAGTCTGAAGGTATGTGTCAGCCTGCTCGGCGTCCTCATTGGCGTTGGCCAGCAGCACGGTGTAGCCGTGGCTGCGCGCCTCCTGCTCGGCGGCGTGAGCCAGCTCGGAGAAGAACGGGTTACGGATGTCCGAGACGACCAGTCCCAGCACATCGGTCCGGGCCCGTCGAAGAGAACGAGCGGGGCCATTGGCGACGTATCCCAGCTCGGCCGCGGCTGTGAGCACCCGGGACCGGGAGTCGGCCGAGGTCTGGCTGCTGCCGCTGAGCACTCGCGACGCAGTGCCGAGCGAGACCCCGGCCCGTGCCGCGACGTCCTTGATCGTGGCCAACCGCCCCACCTCTCTGTGGAACCTTATGGAAACGTTTCCATGGCGTGAATGAATTCAACATCGCACATCAACCGCCACATCGACAAGGCCTCTCTCCTACGAGCCGCCGCTACCGGCGAGCCGGAGCGCACTCGGCGTTCGACACCAGCCCGCCCGGCGGTCCAGGCCACCTGTGCCTCCTCGTGGCCGGGCAGGAAGCCAGAGGGCTGGACCAACTGGACACCGCCGGCCGCCGCCAGGTCCTGCTCGGCCCGCTCGCGCCGCACATCGGACCCAAGGTCCTCGCCCCCGTCAGCCGGCACGAGAAGTCGTGGCACCCCGACAAGCACGCCGACGGCGGCTATCCAGCACTGCCGATCCCAAGAACGACCGACGGATACCTACCCATACCGTCCCAGCCGTCCGGCGGCATTCACCGGGGCGGCTTCGAGACCGCGAGCGAACCGGCCGGCTACATCGAGGGCGCCATTCAATCCGGCGAGCGTGCGGCTCGCGAAGTGATCGAGAGCCTGCCGCGCACCGCCGCCCGACGCGAGACAGACACGGCATGACCCGCGAGGAAGCCGCTCCCCCAGCAGCCGACCCACCGGGCTATCGAGCAGAAGAATGCCTCGCCAAGACTTAACCCCTCCCGCTGTGGATCAACCACATGTACAACAGCTGGCACGCCGCGTCGCACCGTAACCGAAGACGGAAGGTTCCCCATGAGCGAAATGAGCGATCAGAAAGGGCTGGTCCATGACCTTCAGCCGATCCGTGCCTGAATCCGGGAGTGCGAGCGGGGGCGTCTCCCGCCGTGGTTTCCTCGGCTACGTCCTCGCGGCCGGCACCCTGGTCGTCGCCACGGACATCCAGCTCGGCACCCCGGCGTACGCCGCGGTGCCCTCGCCGCCACAGCCGCCCGAGCTGTACGACCTCAATGACCTCCTCACCGATGCTGCCCGCCCCACGTCGCAGCTGATCACCATCACCGTCGAGCCCGACGGCACCGCGTCGTTCGCGATGCCGCGGATGGAGGTCGGTCAGGGCATCACCACCTCCACGGCGATGATCATCGCCGAAGAACTGGACCTGCCCGTGGACAAGGTACGGGTCACCCTGGCGCCGGCGCGGCCCGAGCTGCTCTTCAATCAGCTCACCGGCGGGTCCAACACCACCATCTCCACGTTCACTCCGGTGCGGGTGGCGGCGGCGATCGCGAAGCTGCAACTCCTCGAAGCAGCGGCGATCGAGCTCGGCTCGACGGTGGCACTGCTGAAGTCCAAGGCCGGTGTCATCACCGCACCGGACGGCTCCTCGGCGACCTACGGCGAGCTGGCAACCAAGGCAGCCGCACACCACACCAAGCAGGTGACGATCGACCCCGAGCAGCTGAAGCCGACCAACGACTTCGAAGTTGTCGGCAAGCCGCAGAACCGGGTGGACGCACACGACATCGTCACCGGCAAGAAGCAGTTCGCCATGGACCTCGACATCCCCGGCGCCCTGCCCACCATGATCTGCCGACCACCGACGCTGAACGGATCCCCGAAGGCGATCCGCAACGCGGCCGCGGTGCTGGCCCTTCCCGGTGTCACCGACGTCGCAATGATCACCACAGGGGTGGCGGTCCGCGCGGAGACGTTCGGCCAGTGCATCGACGCGGTGCGCGCGCTCGACGTCGACTGGGGCCCCGGGAGCGTGGAGGGCGAGGACGACGAGTCGATTCTGGCCGGCCTGCGCAAGGCCGAACTCCCCCTCGCCGTACCGAAAGTGCCAGTCCTGGCCCGGCACATCGACGCCGACTTCGAGTTCATGTTCCGCTCCAGCGCGGCACTCGAGCCGTACGCCGCCGTGGCTGACGTGCGCGCCGACAGAGCCGAGATCTGGGCCGGGCTGAAGGCGCCCATCGTCGCCCAGGCCGAGGTCGCCGAGGCGCTCGGCCTGCCGCAGAGCAAGGTCAAGGTCAATGTCGTCACCGGCGGCGGGTCGTTCGGGCACAAGTTGTTCGGCGACCACGCCGTCGAGGCCGCGCGGGCATCGAAGGCGCTGGGCAAGCCGGTGCGGCTGATGTGGCACCGGGCCGACGAGCCGCGCCAGGGCCGGGTGCACCCGATGGCCACCTCGCGGATCCGGGCAACGTACCTCGCGGGCAACGTGCTCACCTTTGAGCAACGGCACACCTCGGTGGAGACCTCTTTCCGGCACGGCCTGGGCGAGATGATCACCGCGGTCGCGGCCGAACTGCCCTCCGGGGTGGGCAACCTCGGGTTCGCCGAAACCATTTACGCACTCACCCAGGAGCTGCCCTACGACTTCGGTGTCGTCACCCAGACGCTCACCGAAACCGACCAGCGTTTCAACACCGGCTCCATGCGCAACATCTACTCCCCCGATGTGGCCTGCGCCAACGAGCTGGTGGTGGACATGCTGGCCAAGGCTATGGGCAAGGACCCGCTCGCCTTCCGGCTCGGATTCCTCAAGAACGACCGGACCAAGGCCGTGCTGCGGAAGGCCGCAGAGGTCGGCGGCTGGGGACGGAAGATGCCTGCCGGCACGGCGCAGGGCATCGCCGTCCACAAGGAGTACAAGGGCGCGACCGCGTGCCTGGTCGAGATCGATTGCCGGCCGGAGACGGTGAACCGGAAGATCCGTGACGGTGTGGCGGGGCCGCGGGTGACCAAGGCCGTCATCGCGATCGACGCCGGGTTGGTGATCAACCCGCGCGGTCTGGAGGCACAGATGATGGGCTGCTTCGCCGACGGCCTGGCGCTCGCATTGACCGGCAGTCTGCACCTGCGGGACGGCCACTTCCTGGAAGCGAGCTGGGACAACTACTTCTACACCCGGCAGTGGAACGTCCCGCCCGACTTCACCGCGATCGCGATGCCCTCCAGCGGCGACCAGCCGGGCGGCGCCGGGGAGGCCGGCGTGGCCTGCTCCGTCGCCGCGGTCGCCTGCGCGTACGCGCGGGCCACGGGAAAGGTGCCGAAGAGGTTCCCCATCAACCACGACGACCCCATCGGCTTCGAGATCAAGTCGTTCATCCCGCCCGTACCCGAGTCACCGACCGACGGCCTGAGCTGGACCTACTGAGGAGAGCACGATGAGCAAACACACCTTCGTCGTCAACGGGAAGCCGGTCAGCGTCGACGTGGACGACGACGTGCGCGTGCTGTGGGTGCTGCGCGATGTTCTCGGCATACGCGGGCCCAAGTACGGCTGCGGCATCAACGTCTGTAAGGCCTGTACCTCGCATTTCAACGGCAAGGCGTTCAACCCGTGCGCGGTGCGGGTGGCTGACATCGGCGAGCACGACGAGATCACCACGATCGAGGGCCTCGCCGACACGGTGGGCGCCGACCTCCACCCCATGCAGGAGGCATGGCTGGAGCACGACGTGGCGCAGTGCGGCTACTGCCAGCCGGGCCAGATCATGGCGGCCGTCGCCAAAGTGAAGCAGGTCCGCGCCGAAGGCCGGGAAATCACCGACGACGACCTCGACGAAATCCGCAACGTCTGCCGTTGTGGCACCTACTCCCGAATCCGCGAAGCGATCAAGGCCGGCGCAGCGCACATGTAGGCGCACCAGAAACGCGAGACGCGTCGCGGAGACGGAAACACCTCCGCACGCGCCTCGGCGACATGGGTTCAGCATGGGCGAACGCTCGCGCAGGGTCAGCGCCTGGAGTGGGTCCGCTCCCCCGGCGCCGGCCGCGGGAATAGCTGCCGGGCCAATGCCCTTGTCCGAACCATGACCGTCACTGAAGACATCGGCACCATCGGTATCTGGACCGGAGCGTACGGGGCGCGATACGCGGATGACGCATCGCGCCGTGCGGAGATCGCGGACGCCGCGGCGGAGCTGGACGAACTGGGTTACGGAACGCTCTGGCTCGGGGCTAATCCGGGCGTGGCGAACGCCGTACCGGCCCTGGAGGCCACCCGGAACCTCCGCGTCGCCACCGGCATCCTCAGCATCTGGGAGCACGAAGCGGCCGCTGTCGCCGCGCAGTTCGCGGAGGCCGACGCCGCCTTCGGCCACCGCTTCCTGCTGGGGCTGGGCGTCAGCCACGCGCAGCTCGCCGACGCCTACGCCCGCCCGTACTCCGCCATGAAGGACTTCCTGACCGGCCTGGACGAGGCACCGGTGCCCGTACCGGCCGGCCGACGGGTGCTGGCCGCCCTCGGCCCCAAGATGCTGAAGCTCTCCCATGACCGGGCTGCGGGCGCGCACCCGTACCTGGTCACGGTCGAATACACCGCGCAGGCCCGGGCAACTCTGGGCGAGCATGCGACGCTCGCCCCCGAGCACAAGGTCGTCCTCGACACCGACCTCGCCCGCGGCCGGCAGACAGCCCGGAACTACCTCTCGTTCTACCTGGCGATGCCCAACTACACCAACAATCTCCAGCGGCTCGGCTTCTCCGAGGAGGACTTCAAGGACGGCGGCAGCGACCGGCTCATCGACGCCCTGTTCGCCATCGGCGACGTCGACGCGGTCCGCCGACGCACCGAGGAGTTCCTCACGGCCGGCGCGAACCACGTCGCGCTGCAGGTCGTCACCGCCGACCCACTGGGCGACATCCCGCGCGCCGAATGGCGACGACTGGCGGAGGCACTGCCACTGACCTCCCGCTGAACACCTACCGGCGCGGGGAACATCGGGTCCAGCAGCCAAGGGCGGCACACCGCCGCCCATGCGCCGGCATGCGGCAGGCCAGTAGCCCCGGACACGTGAAGCCGTCCGGGGCCACCAGGCACGTACAGTCCCGGCTCTCAGCCCTTCACACAAACGGCCTGCTCCAGCCTGGCGACGGCCAGGAGACCACATCGCGCTGCTGGGCAGGGACAGTCACGGCCGATGGGGCCGGCACCGTCCCCCGGTCCGTGGGCAAGCTGAACAGCCGACGGTGGACAGGGTCGAGGCCGGACGCGCCGTCTGCTCTTGTTGCGCCGCACGCCGATTCGCCGGCCCGTCCCGAGGTCACCGTACGGCTCTGTCGTCGACACCCGCGTCGCCTGTCCCCTACCGCCCTCACCCCGGGCCGAGATACGGCCGGCAGCGGTGGTGGCAGTGTTGCTTGCGACCATGAGCGAGGCAGCGGGTGAGGGAACGGCCGTTCAGCTGCCGAGGGTTGCTCGCAGTGCGGGCTGGAGGCGGTCGGCGTGGGCGCGGACCATGTCGTCGCAGAGCTGCCAGATCCGCTGGACCGGCAGGGTGGCGGCGGTGGCCGGGTCGGTCATGGCCGCGTGCCGGATGTGGCGCGGTTCGTTCTCCACCGCGGCCCGCACGACGAGGTCGTTCATGCTGAGGTACGTGCGGTTCAGGGCCGCCAGCTGCGGGGGAAGCGATCCGATCCGGGTGGGCTGCACGCCCGAGGCGTCGACGAGGCACGGCACCTCCACCACCCCGGTGCGCGGGAGGTTGTCGATCAGGCCGTGGTTGGGCACGTTGCCGTAGACGGTCCGGGGTGTGCCGGTGACGATGCTGTGGATGATCTGCGGGGCGTACTCCATGGTGCCCTCGACCGTCAGTGACTCGCCGGCGGCCAGTGCGTCGCGAGTTTTCTCGTACGCGGCGACGTTCTCCTCGACGATGCCGAGGTACGCGCCCACCGGCAGGCGGAGACGCTCGATCTCGCTGTCGTGGTGCAGGTACCAGGGCACGTACTCGGAGGAGTGCTCGCTGGTCTCGGTCGGGTAGTGGCCCAGCCTGCGGTACATGTCGACCCGGACCCTGCGGCGCAGCTGCTCGTCTGCCGCTATGAGGTCGTCGAGGCGGGCGTAGAGGTCGGTCTCGCCGTGGCGCAATTCCAGTATCCACGCCTGGTGGTTGACGCCCGCGGCCCGGTAGGTGACCTCCTGGTAGGGGACTTTCAGCAGGTCGGACAGGTCGCGGATGGTCCAGTACACCGAGTGGCACAGGCCCACCACCTTGGTCAGGCCGGTGGCCTCGGCCAGGTACTGGATGTTCATCGCCATGGGGTTGGTGTAGTTCAGCAGCCATGCGTCGGGGCACAGTTCTGCGATGTCCGCGCCGAGTGCCCGAAGGTGGGGGAAGGTGCGCAGCGCGCGGAAGATGCCTCCGATGCCGAGGGTGTCGCCGATCGTCTGGCGCAGGCCGTAGCGCGCGGGGATCTCGAAGTCGGTGCGGGTGGCCTCGCCCATGCCGACCTGGACGATGTTGATGACGAAGTCGGCGCCGTTCAGTGCCTCGCGGCGGTCCAGGTGGGCGGTGATCGGCGCGCTCGCGCCCAGATGGTCGGCGATGTGGTGTGCGGCGGCCTCTGCGGTGCGCAGGCGTTCGGTGTCGATGTCGTGCAGTGCGATGTGCGCGTTCTTCAGCTCGGCGAAGGCGAAGAGGTCCGCGAGCAGGCCCTGGGTGAAGACGACACTGCCGGCGCCGATGAAAGCGATCTTGGGACGGGTCATGACGGGGTCTTTCCGTTGCGGGTGACATGGGCGAGGGCTTCGTCCCATGTGGGTTGGGCTGGGGTGCCACCGTGTGCCCGGGTGGACAGGGCACCGCAGGCGGCGGCGAACTGCAGGGAGTCCTCCAGGGGGAGGCCGGCGAGCGTGGCGGCGACGAATCCGGCGTCGAAGCTGTCCCCGGCGCCGACGGTGTCCTTGGGAGTGACGGGCGGGGCCGCGGCCGTGACGAGCCGGCGGCCGTCGTGGCAGAGGGCGCCCTCGGCGCCGTTCTTGACCGCGACGAGCGTGCCGTGGGTCGCGAGGTGCTCGGCCGCGGCCTGCGGTGTGCGGGCTATCGGCCCGGCCAGGCGCCCGGCCTCGTAGGCGTTGGGCAGCAGGATGTCCGTCGCGGCGAGGACCGGGGCGAGACGGTCCGCGTCCCACAGGCCCGACGGATCGTCGTTGGTGTCCAGGGAGGTGACCGCGCCGTGGCCGCGGGCGGTCCGCAGCAGGTCGGGGAGGCTCTTGGCGAGCTGCGGCATCAGGAAGTAGGAGGCGGCGTGCACGTGCCTGCTGGTCATGAGCAGGCGGGCGGGGACGTCGTCGCCGGTGGTGGCGGCCAGTGTGCCGGGCGAGGTGAGGATGGCGCGGTCCTCCCCTCGCGTCACCACCACGGTCAGTGGCGTCGGCAGGGACGCGTCCAGGTGCAGGAAGTCGGTGTTGACACCGCGCTCGGCGAGCGTGTTCCGCACATAGCGGCCCGCGTCGTCTTCGCCGACACGGCCGGCGAAGGCCACGCTCAGGCCGAGGCGAGCGGCGCCGCACGCCATGATCGCGGCTGAGCCACCGAGGGTGAGGGAGCCGGATTCCACCAGTTGCTCGCGCTGGCCGAAGGCGAGCGGTGCGGTCAGTGGACCGAGGATCACGTCGGGGTTGGCGTCCCCGATGACGAGGAGGTCGAAGGTGTGCGGCATCGCGGTTTCCCAGAGGTCGTGTCGTTGTGTGCGGGCGGTGGTCGGTCAGCCCTTGAGGCCGCTGGAGGTGATGGACCGGATGAACGCCTTCTGTGCGCCGAGAAAGGCGAGCAGCACCGGCAGCACGGTGATCACGTTGCCCGCCATCACGGCGGACCAGCGGGTGTGGTGCTGTCCCTGGAAGGTGGTCAGGCCCAGCTGGAGGGTGTATTGGGTGTCGTGGTTGATGGCGATCAGCGGCCAGGTGAGGTCATTCCAGGTGCTCAGGAACGTCAGTACGGCGACGGTGCTCAGCGCCGGCCGCGACAGCGGCAGCACGATGCGGAAGAGGACCCGCAGCCGGGAGCAGCCGTCGATCCAGGCCGCCTCCTCCAGCTCCTTGGGCAGGGAGAGGAAGAACTGCCGCAGGAGGAACACCGCGAACGGTGTGACGAGGGAGGGCACGATCAGAGCGCCCAGGGTGTCGATGAGCCCCAGCCGCTTCATGACGAGGAAGGTGGGGATCATCGTCAGCTGGAACGGGATCGCCATCGTGGCGAGCATCAGCACGAGCAGCGCTCTGGAGCCTGCGAATCGCATGCGGGCGAACGCGTAGCCGCCGAGCGCGCCGAACAGCAGGTTGGAGGCGACCGCCACCGCGGAGACGATGGCCGAGTTCAGCAGCCAGCGGGGGAACATCGCGTTGCCCAGGACGTAGCGGTAGCCGCCCAGGTCGATGCCCGAGGGCCACAGCGCCGGCGGGAAGCGGTTGATCTCCGCGTTGGTCATCACGGAGCTGAGCAGCAGCCAGATCAGTGGCGCCGCGAAGAGCAGTGCAAGCGGCGCGAGCAGCACGTGCCACATGCTGAACGGCAGCCGCGGGCGGCACCGGGCCGTCGGCGTGCCGGGCTCGGTCGCGGAGCGAGAGGCGGTCTGCGGTGGCGCGGAGGTGGCCGTCATGACGTGACTCCTTCGGTGCGGTCCCGGCCGCGTACCACGCGCAGCACGACGGCGATCACGAGAAGCGCCAGGGCCAGGACGTAGGCCGCCGCCGCCCCGTAGCCGGCGGTGAAGCTTTTGAAGGCCTGCTCCCAGATGAAGTAGACGATCACCGTGGTCGAGCCGAGCGGGCCGCCCTTGGTGGTGACGTAGACCAGGTCGAAGACCTGGAGCGACTGGATCGTCTGCCACAGCAGCAGGAACACACAGACGGGCGTGAGCGTGGGCAGGGTGACGTGGCGCAGCAGGTTCACCCGCCCCGCCCCGTCGAGCCGGGCCGCCTCCAGAAGTTCCAGCGGGACGTCCTGGAGGGCGGCGAGAAAGACCACGACGCAGAAGCCGGTTCCGCTCCACAGGGTGATGGCGACCAGGACGAGCAGGGCTTGGGTGGGGTCGGTGAGGAAGCCTTGCGGGGAGATGCCCAGGTGGTGCAGTACCGCGTTGGCGGCGCCGAACTGCGGGTCGAGGATGAAGGAGAACAGCACTCCCTGCGCGGTGGCCGAGACGACGAAGGGGACGAAGATCAGTGTGCGGTACCCACCGACGCATCTGATGCGCCGGTTCAGCGCAAGCGCCAGCACCAGCCCGAAGACGATGCTGAGCGGCACGTACAACACCGTATACAGCAGGGTGTTGCGCACGGCCTGGCCGAAGTGCGGGTCCTGCGCCAGCGCCCGGTAGTTGTCCAGCCCCACCCAACGGCTCGGTGTGACGAGGTCGTTGGCCTGGAAGGACAGCAGCAGCGACCACACGACGGGAACCACGCTGAGCCCGATGATGATGAGCACGGCCGGGGAGATGAAGGCCCAGGCGGTGGCCGACTCGCCACGGCGCCGGCGGCGCAGCGCACGCCGGCCGCGGTCGGCGTCGCTCAGAGTGATCGGCGAGGGAAGGGACGGCATACGGGCTCCTCAGCGCGGGATGAGCAGGGCAGCGTTGGCTTCCTGCGCACAGGAGCGGATCGCCTCGGCCGGTGTGCTTTTGCCGAGCAGTACGGCGACGATCGCCTGCCCGAGCGCCTGTGAGATCTGCGGGTAGGCCGGGTGTGCGGGCCGTACCCGGGCCGTCTCGACGGCTTTGGTGAACACCGGCAGCCCGGGAGTGTCCCGCGCGTGCCGTTGCCACGCCGGCAGGGTCTGGCTGCGGCGGCTCAGCGGCAGGCTGCCCGCCTGGATGTCCCAGCGGACGTCCTGGGCCGGCTGCGTCAGCCAGCTGATGAAGGTCCGGGCCGCGGCCGCCCGGGCGCTGCCGTTGTCGAAGAGGGTCCAGGTGTCCGGGCCCGAGATCGTCACCGGCTTCCGGCTGAAGCTGGGCAGCGGCACCACGTGGTATTCGACCCCGGCCTGGGTGATGTCGGGGAGTTGCCACGGGCCGGTGGGGACCATGGCCATCCGGCCGGACAGGAACACCTGGTACATCTGCTCGCTGCCGGGCTTGGGGTCGATGTAGACGCTGCGGTCGCGGGCGAGTGCGTGGACGACCTCCAGCGCCCGCACACCGGTCTCGGCGAATCCGATGTGCTTGCCGTCCTCGGCGATCACCTCGCCGCCGAGGTCCCAGATCATCGGCCACAGGCGCCACACGGTGTCCTCGTCGCCGGTGCCCGGCCACCCCGTCCCGAACGTGCCGCCCCCGGCGTGGGTGAGTCTGCGTGCGGTCTCCACGAACTCCTGCCAGGTCCAGCCGGCCTCGGGCAGCGGGAGCCCGGCCGCACGGAAGAGCTTGGCGTTGCAGACCACCGACAGGGAGTCCAGCACGGCGGGTACGGCCCGGACCCGTCCGTTGACGGTGACCGCCTCGCGCGCCGCGGGCCAGTAGTTCTTCCAGGGGGTCGGCCCGTCCTCCACCATGGACGTCAGGTCGATGACCTGTGGACTGCGGGCAACGCTGGCGAGGTCGGAGCCGAAGATGTACGCGATGTCGGGGTAGGCGCCTGCGGCGAGGGCGGCCGTGACCTTCTGCAGCATCGCGTCCGCCAGGACTCCGCCGCCGAGGTCGATGCTGATGTGCGGGTGGGCGCGCTCGAAATCGGCGACCAGCCTCTTGATGACCGCGGCGGCCGTGTCGGTCTGGCCGTGCCACATCTGCAGGGTGACCCTGCCGTCGGCGCCGTCTCCGGCCGCGCTGTCCGCGGCGCAGCCGGAGACGGTGGCCGCGGCCGCGGAGAGTGCCAGCACACCGCCGCCTCGCAGGACGCCGCGGCGCGTGGGCCGGGGAACCGCGGATGACACTGCAGCCATCTGTACCTCCAGGAAGAGCGGACGTCGCGATCCGCCGGGAACCAGCGCAGCGGTGCTGCCACAGGCAGGCCGGTCCCTGTCCGCCGCACGCCGCAGGAACCGCGGCCGTGTCACCGGCCGTGCCACCGGTCCCGGACGTTCCCGGACGCCCGGGACCACTACCACAGGACCGGTAGCTGCTCAGCAGGTCTCGCGCACGTAGCCCTTGCTGCCGGCGGGGGAAACGTCCAGGTCACGGCGTACGATGCTCAGCTCGTCGCCCCAGCCCTCGCATGCCGTCGAGAGGCCGTCGGCCGTGTACTCGATCACGATGACGTGGTCGCCGAAGGCCGAGGTGTACTGGTCGCACTCGTCCCATCTGCCGCACTCCTCGGCGATGGCGAAGTCGAGCCCGTTGGCGACCCGGTTTCCTGACAGCTCCGAGGTGTTCTTCTGTGCGATCGCCAGCCCCTTTTCGTGGGCGTGGGCGGAAAGCAGCTTGATGTAGGACTGCGCCTGCGCCTTGCTGAGCAGCTTGCCCGAGCGGCCGAAGCTGTCGAAGTTGTCGGGCTCCACCGCGTCGAACCCCTTGCTCGCACACCCGTCGATCCAGGTGCCCACCTTCGCGGCGACGCGCTGCCGCTTGTCGGCGGTGCGCACGTCGAGCAGCGCCTCGCCCCAGTTGTCGTCGTAGACGACATCACCGTTCGCGTCGCGCAACAGCAGATCCGGGTCCCAGTCCTTCTCCGCGCCCGGCTGGGCCTGGAAGGCGTTGACGTAGCAGATGTTGTACTTGCCGGAAGCCGGCGAGGCGCTGTGGTCCCGGCTCACCACATCCACACCGGCCGGCGGGGTGTACGCGCCGCCGATCTGGTAGTCGAACCCGGCGTGCGCCGGGGGAAGGGTGACGTCGCTCGGTCCGGCCGAGGCGATGGCCGGTGTGAGGAGGGCGGCCGCGAGGGTCGCCGCGCCGGCCGCGGCAAGCCCCAGGGACCTGCGGTGACGAACGAAGTTCAGGCTCATCAGGCGAGCTCCACGTGATGAGGGCACGTCCCCGCCTCGGACACGGACCGTGATCCTGGCGACTCAGTCCGGGCTCGTGGCGCAGTGCGCAGTGCCAACTACCGGCTAGGCGTACCTCTGCGTCGCGCGGTGAACGGCGACGTGACACGGAGTAAATCGAGCACTTCCTGTCATGTCAAGAGCGTGAAGTTGCGCGATACCAGACGGAGTCGCGCATCATCACGCAACACCGCGGCTTCTCTTCGCCACACGCAGCCCCGGACTCGCCCGGAGGCCACCGCCCGCCGCGAGACGGCCCGTTCACCCCGCGCCGGGGCCAAGTCCACTGGCCAACAACACTCCCGCTGGTCTGCACGAAGTCGACACCACCCACATCCCTCACGCGTATCGCAAGTAGTCGGCAGCGAGCCGGCGGAATCGCTGAAGGCTTTTCCGCGCCGCAGGCAGCCGCTGCCTTCGGACGCCCGCCACGCGCTACCCCACCACCCGCCGCACCGGCCCGATCCCCAGCACCAGCTGCCTGGCCCGGCTGCTGGGTCATTCCGGGCAGCGGCTTAACGGGCTCGGTGTGCAGGAGCTGATCGCTGAGCCCGCCCGCGAAGTGGGCGCCGATACCAGGGGACGCGCGCGGGAGAACGGATTTGCCTGTTTCGCATGTTTCTCCAGATCCGCTTACACATTCGAGGGTCTTTTTCGATTGGCTGGCCTCAAGGGCAAAGGCGCCCTTGAGTGCCGACGCGGGGGGCGAGCACTCCTCAGCCGTTGAGAGGACAACAGTCAGTGCATTCCGACATGGCTGCTCACATTCCGACGTGGGCTGCGGGGACACCACGACAGGTCGCCGCCGATGCACGCGCCGTAGGCCAGGGGATGGCCTCCCAGGGGGTGGGCGTGCGGGCCGGAGCGAGCCGCATTGCAGCCCAGCCGGGCGGCACCCGCCGCGCCGACCATCGGGAGGGCGCACTGTGACCTCCCGCCACCCCAACCCCTGGAGCGCCGCATCCGTGGCCGAGGCCCACTTCTCCGCGGTCCTCCCGCTGGACTTCACGGCCTTCTTCATGCAGCACCATCGCGCCTACCTGCGCTACGCCTGCCTCCAGCTGGATGATGAGCGCGAAGCCGAGACGGTGGTCGAGGACGTCTTCGCCGAGCTCGCCTCCGACTGGAGCGAGGTCCTGCGCCAGCCCAACGTGCCGGCCTACGCCATGGCCGCGCTCAAAGAGGCGATCGCGCAACGGATGCCCCAGCACAAGCGGCAGCCCTTCGTTGCCAGCGCCGCGTTCGCCGCCGCTCGGAAGGCCGGCCGGGCACAGCTGAACATCCTCGAGTCCCAGCTGGGCCTGTACGCGGCAATCGCCCGGCTGCCGGAACGGCAGTACGACGTGATCGTCCTGCGCTTCGTGCTCGGCTACGACCCCAAACAGGTCGCCCACATCATGGGCGTCACCTACGCCACGGTCCGATCCCACATCTCCGGCGCACGCCGCCGCCTCGCCCGCGAACTGCGCATCGCCTGGGAAGAACCACAAGAGGAGGAACAGGCATGAGCCGGAACAACCGCAGGCCTGCCCGCATCGACCAGGAACTGGCCGGCGCAGAGGTCCTGGCCGACGCCTACACCGACTACGACGCACAGGCAGCCTTGAACCGCATCGCGCAGAAGGTGGTATGGCGCAAGGCCACCGCGCTGGAACAGCGAGCCCGCAACGCCCGCCACTTCAACCACTGCCGCGAGCTGCGCGAAGAGCCCCCCGGCCCCGTCACTCCCCTGCACGCCCGGGCAACCGCCCAGCTGGGCGCGCTCTCGTCCCGGGTGATCCGCAATCCGGCAGCCATCGCTGCCATGGCGCTGCTGGTCGATGACAGACACCGGATCGAGCCGGCCGGCGCGCTGGCGTTCGCCTGTCTGCTCTACCTCGCCGACCGCCAGGAGGCGGCGCAGTTCTGGTGGCAGTTCGCCGCCGGTGCCGGCTCTGCGACCGCCGCCCACTGCCTCTACCTGCATCATGTGCAACTCGCCGAGCAGTCCGACGCCCTGCACTGGCACCGCCAGGCCGTGCAAATGTACGGCCAGGAGGTCGACCCCCTGCTGAGTGAGCGGCCGGCGCTGCTGAAACCAACGCCGGTCTGCCTGCTCCCTGGGGGCGAGCTCGATGTCGAGGTGGTGGTGGAAGTCAAACGCTCCACGGCGTCGCACCGGGCGTACGAAGCTCGCTGGTGGGTGTTCACCACCTCCCTCACCAACGCCGTGCACCGGCTGAAGGCCGAGGGCGACCCTGACGGCGACTTCGACGACATCCCGAAGATCGATCCGGAGCTCGCCGCCGAGCTCGAGGTCTGCACCACCGCACCCTGACCCGGCCACCGCTCCACCGGTGCTTCAACAGCGGGGCCCGCGATCCGGCGGGCCCCGCTGCAAAGGAGGCTCAAGAGAAGTGACCCTGCACATCGACCCCGTCGCGGGCCTGGTCTTCCTCCTCGGCTGCGCCGCGGCCTACGGGGCCTACGGGCACCAAAGCACAGCCGCCCCACAGCCTTGGACGCAGGAGACCTCGTGGGGGCGATAACAGCCGGCGCGGCGGTGGTCGCCGTCACCGGCTTCCTTCGCTGGTTCGCCGTACCTGCGTACCCGTTGGAGATCCGCGACGACAGCCACCACGCGTCGTCGTCCTCAGCTGCACCGTCAGAGTCGGGCCCGCACGGCCTCACATCTGGGACCTCAGCACGTCGACCTCACAGCCCGGCGCGAACGGGTCGAAGCCATGATCCACCAGCCAGCGAACCCCCAGCAGGCTTCGCAACGACCACCACGCGCGGATCACGTCGAGGTCGACGTCGGCGCCATAGCCGGCGATGACGTCGCCGAGGTGCTCCTCGTGTCCGAGCATCAAGGTGGCGAGGTCGTACAGGGCATCTCCCTGGCCCGCCTCGGACCAGTCGATGATGCCCGTGACCTCGTTGTCCGCGACGAACACGTGAGACACCTGCAGGTCGCCGTGCGTGAACACCGGAGTCCACGGCCGGAGTGCGGCCTCGGCGACCTGCCGGTTGCGGGTGACCAGGCCGGCGGGCAGGACACCGTTCGTCACAAGCCACTCGCACTCGCCGTCGAGCTCCGCCGTCAACTCGTCCAGGCCCCGGCCGGCCCGGCCGGGCCGGGGTGGCAAGGGCGCGTCGTGCAGTTTCCGGATGACGGCGCCCGCCGCGGCCCATTCCGCCGATGACGTGGTCGACGGCTCGCCGAGGCGGGCGATCGCCGCCCCGGGGACCGCAGCAATCGCGAGCACGGGCGGCTTGCGCCAAAGGATCTTCGGCGTCGGGACCGGCGCCAGAGCCATCGCCTCGACCTCGACGTCCATGCGCGCCTGATCGGCGTCCACCTTCAGGAACACATCGCCGACGCGCAAGGTAGCGCGCTCGGAATGGGCGACCACGACCTTGACCTCATCCATGGCGACCAGGATCGCGGATAACTGTCCACGTCACTGGGAATATTGCGTCGGCTGCGTGGCTGACTGCGTCCCGCCGCCCGGCGGTCTCCTGCAGGACACCGCTGGCCAGGTCAAGGCCACCAAAGTTGTCGGGAGGCGAAAGCGATCGCGTAGCGACTATTGAGATCCCGGATCTCTGCGCGATTATCGCTCATGCAGGGAATTACACGTGGGAATTCACGTTTGCGAACATAATCAAATTGTCGCTCACACCTGAAGGTAGTAAGCGACTGTGCCCATCAGCCCCGCTCGCTCGGTACGGCAACCCGATCAGCCAACGTCATCGGCTGCGGCCGTGATCCTTTCGTACGCCGCCAACGGCGACGCCCTCCGCCGCCACATCCGGCATCACCACCTCCCCGTCGTGCGTACCGCAGCCCGGCCATCACCCGGTCCAGGCGCTGCGGAGTTGTTTGGCAGGCCCTCTGAGCTGCCCTGAACAATCCGGCTTCCACTCCGTCCTTGGTCGGAGCCGTCCGCCCGGCTTGCGGGTTCGCCATATGTCATCGACGTCCCACAGCCGGAACGCCACCAAGGCATCGAAGCCTCCGAAGGTGGCGCGGCGGATCGCCTGGCCAGTGCCTGCCTCTTGGGCCGGCAGGCACCAGACTGCCCCGTTGCTGCTGAGAGATCGCTAGCAGGCAATGCCAACGCCTTAGCAATGCGTCTCAGCCTGCACGCCGAGCGCTCTGTGCCGGTATTCCCTGGGTGGCATGCCGTAGCGAGTGCGGAAGACGCGGGTGAAGTCGGCAGCGCGGACGAAGCCCCAGCGGGTGGCGATCTGATGGATGGTGTGGTGGCGCAGCGTGGGATCGGCGAGGTCGCGGCGGGCGCGTTCCAGCCGCTGGTGACGGATCCAGGCAGCGACGGTCAGGTCCTGCTCCTTGAAGAGGCGATGCAGGTGACTGAGGGAGATGTGGTGCGCGGCCGCGATCTCGCGCGGGGTGAGCTGGGGGTCGGCCGGGCGCTGCTGGATGAAGGAGTGGATGCGCATGGTCAGTGTCCGCCGGGGAGTCTCAGGGGTGAGGCAGCCTCGGCCTGGAGCTCGTGGGCCAGGAGCCCGGAGACCAGGTCGAGCACGATGTTCCCCAACCGGGGTTGTCGGAGGGCTGAAAGGAGCCGGTGACCGAGGTAATGCTGGTGAGGAACTGCGCCAGCAGGCCGCCGAACCCCTTCCTGTGCCGATATGCGGTGTCCGAGCAGCTTGAGGGGAGGTCGCCAAGAACCGGGGGCATCTTGACGTGCGGGGCGGCACCGGGTCCGTGGAGAAAGAGCGCCTCGCCGCGCTGGAGGCCGAGTGCGCACGACTGTTCCCGCGTCGCTCTCAGCGCCCAGCTGTCAGCGCAGGGCGACAGCCGCGCCCGGCCGTTCGGTGGCAATCTTGACGGCGAAGCCCGCCAGCGCGGTGCCCATGGCATAGCGGTGCAGGCGCTGCCAGAGAGGGTGCCGGGCGAAGAACCCGGCGACGGAGCCGGCTGTCACGATGAAGAACGCGTTGCCCGCGACCCCCACCGCGATCTGAGTCAGCCCCAACAGCAGCCCCTGCAGGCCGACGTGTCCGCGCTCCGGGTCGACGAACTGCGGCAGCAGCGAGATGTAGAGGATAGCCACCTTGGGATTGAGCAGACAGGTGAGGAAGCCCATCAGGAAGAGCTTGCGGGGCCGGTCCTGCTCCAAATCCTGCGTCGCGACAGCGGATCGGCCGCCCGGCCGGACGGCCTTCCAGGCCAGCCAGAGCAGGTAACCCGCTCCTGCCAGCTTGATCGCCAAATAGATCTCCGGCACCAGCGCGAAGACCGTGGCGATACCGGCGGACACTGCGAAGAGATAGGCCAGGAAGCCGAGGGCGACCCCGGCCAACGAGATCAGCCCTGCCCGGCGGCCCTGGCTGATCGAACGGGAGACCAGGTAGATCATGTTCGGCCCCGGCGTCAGCACCATGCCGAGCTCCACCAACGCGATCCCCGCTATTGCGCCCAGCCCGATCACAGCACTACCTCCGTACACACGTTCGCCCAGAGGCAACCTAGCAGCCCACAGCCACGTGTGGCGCAACATGCCGAGCCGGGGACAGCTGTCACCTCGCCACGCCAACTGTCAGCAAGAAGCCGCAGTCGCGGCATCAGTTGCCCCTGGCGCAGGGGAAGACGTGGCCACGGGGGCGGGGAAGGGGCCGTCGTGGCTTGTGCCGGACGACCGATGGGACCAGGTGGAGCAATGGCCGCCAGTGCGGCAGCAACGACTACGCAAGCTCAGCCGACCGCCACTCGATGACTACGGATGCCTGGAGGGGATTTTGTTCACGCTGCACGTGGGGATCCGGTGGGAGCGGCTGCCGCAAGAACTCTGCTTCGGCTCGGGCACGACCTGCTGACGCCGGCTGCGGGACTGGCACGAGGCCGGGCTGTGGTGCTCGGTCGTACCAGGTACTGCTGACCGAACTGCACCGTGCCGGGATAGTGGGCTGGTCGCGGGGGCGATGCTCGACGGCCTGCACGCCCAGGCCCGTATCGGCGGCCCACAGCGAGGCCGGGCCCGGTCGACCGCACACCGGCCCGTACCGAGACAGTACAGAAATTGAGAAACCGGTCCACGAGACTCCGCCAGAGCCTCGTAGACCGGTCACCGTCAGGCTCGCTCAGGCGAGGGTGATGTTCTCCGCCTGGGGGCCCTTCTGGCCCTGGGTGACCTCGAAGGTCACGGCCTGGCCCTCCTGCAGCTCGCGGAAGCCGGTGGCGTTGATGTTGGAGTAGTGCGCAAAGACGTCCGGACCCCCGCCGTCCTGCGCGATGAAGCCGAAGCCCTTTTCAGAGTTGAACCACTTCACGGTTCCGCTTGCCATGCTCGTGCCTTTCCATCGTTGTCGGGTCCGCACCGCGCGGCCCGGAGGTGATCGCCCTGGTCCGGCACCACACACCAAGACGCCCGCGCCGGAGCACGGGCAGGACCACGACAGCTGACGCCGACGCTACACGCCGAAACCGCCCACGACCAGAGAGCAACGATCTTCAGCCAACAACAACCACAGCTACCCACCCGCGCGCCACGCCCGGCACCTCGGCCACGTGTGTCGTGCGCGGAATACGCCGGTGCGGAATCGAACAGGAGGAGGGGACGTCGACAGCGTCCTCGCCGAGCCGAGCGAGGTTCGGCGTTGCTGGGCCACCTGAGCAGTAGGGCACAGTGGTGAGTGAGGCGGCGAGTCATCTGTTCGAACAGCGAACAGATACGACGTTTGCCCGGCGAGGTCAGTCCGGCGAGGCCAGTGCGGCATCGGCATCAGCGGGACCCCGGCCACCTCCGCCTTCCTCGATATCGCGCCTCACTATCCGCTCCCGCTATGGCGCGCGGCAGATCCGAAAGGCCCACAAGACTACTGACTGCCTGCGGGTGTGATATCGGATCAACCGAAGCCGGAGTGTGCCGTGACGGATCAGCATGCCCCACCCGGCTCGACAGCCCTGCCTCAATACGTCGACACGATGGAAAGGTCATCGTGGATGAATTCATTCAGGACATGCAGGTTCCGAAACGTGACCCGCTGCGCCATCAGAAAATCAACGGACCGAAACTCGGCTGGTCCTTCAGCAACACCGCACCTGCGGCCGGCCAGCAGGCCGCGGAGCAGTTCGCGCACGGCTTCCTTGAGTACCTCGGTCGAGGCGAGTCAGCAACCGTACTGATCTCAGGAAAAGGCACGCGCACGCCAATCACAGAATCCGTGATTCCCTTTTCGGACCATGGCGCTGTCTATACACCCGCCAGTTTTGGGTTGAGCCATGCCGGCGCCCAGTCGTAGGGCGACAGGCCGTGGCGAAGAAGGTCGGCGATGTGCGCGACGGTGCCGATGAGGAGGAGGCCGGCCGCGGTAACGCAGACCGGTATCACCATCCAGCGCGGGGCGCGAGGCCGGGCGGCGGCGGTGGGGGCCGCAGCGAGAGCGAATCGGCGGGATGCCGCGCGTCAACGGCAGCGGGGCCTGGCTGTCGTGCAGGTTGGCGCCGGAGATGCCCACCGAGATCGGCAGCCCGTTACGGTCGCAGATGACGTGGATTTCCGAGCCCAGCTTGCCGCGATCGGTCGGATTCGGTCCCCCGGCGATCCCGTCGAGGGTCCTCTTTGACCGCCCGGACACTGATCGAGTCGATCGCGCAGCGCGACCAGTCCAAGTCACCTGTCCGCCGGGTTCTGGGTGCTGCCGGAGAGCGGCCGCTCCCCCCGGTTGGGCGTCCGCAGGGTGTAGGCAGCCGTGATGACGACGTGCGTGCTGGCCGGCAGGACGGCGTCCTGGCTGCCCGGCAGCCGTCGGTGTCTCTCTGCCGCGGCGCTGCGTACGACGCAGGATGCCGCAGTCGACTCCAGGTCGAGATGGCGAATTGCAACCTCTTGACGCGTGTACTCTCTGCGGCTAGCTTTCCGTAGGAACTGCGTCATGATCACTGGAAGGGGGCGACCGGCAGATGTACACCAGCTCTGACCTGGGTCGCCTCGCCCAGTGCACGGTCTGGGTTCCGGGCCGCATCGCGCACGGCTGCTGAATACGCCGCCTTCACGTGCCTTCTGACGGCACTTTCCGGGTGTCCCGCCACCTCTTCTCCGGGTACCCGTCCTCCTCCTTTCCGCATGCCGACACTGCCGTTGCGTGCGTCTAGCCTCCGCTTCTCTCGCGTGGCGGGCCCGACACAGAAAGCTGCCTTGAATTGGCGAACATAATGAAGCGACCGATCGCGTGCCGAAGGGAAGGCCTGGCATGGTAGAGGCGCAGATCACGGTCAACGGAGAAGAAACACCGATTTCACCTGCCGCCCCTCACACCACGGTGTTGGATTTCCTGCGTGAGCGTGGCCTCACAGGGACCAAGGAGGGCTGCGCCGAGGGTGAGTGCGGCGCCTGTTCGGTGCTGGTGGCGCGTCCCGGGGTGGACAAGCCCACCGACTGGGTGGCGGTCAACGCCTGCCTGCTCCCTGTCGCGGCGCTGAATGGGCAGGAGGTCATCACCTCTGAAGGTCTGGCCACGGCGGGCGAGCCCGGTACGCCGCCTACTCTGCACCCCGTACAGCAGGAGATGGCCGTCCGCGGCGGCTCCCAGTGCGGCTACTGCACGCCAGGGTTCATCTGCAGCATGGCAGCCGAGTACTACCGGCCGGGCCGCTGCGCGCACGCCAAGCAGGAGCAGGAGCAGGGACCGGAAACGGAATCGGCCGACAGCGTCGACGCCGAGCATGGGCCGAACGGCTTTGATCTGCACTCGCTGAGCGGAAACCTTTGCCGCTGCACCGGCTACCGGCCGATCCGCGATGCCGCGTACGCGGTCGGCCTGCCCACCGACGAAGACCCGCTGGCACAGCGTCGTGAGCAGTCCCCGCCCGTACCGGTCGCCACTGAGTACGCCCAGGACGGCAGGGCTTTCCTGCGTCGGGACACGCTCGCCGAGACACTGAACGTACTGCGTGAGCGGCCCGACGCCATCGTGGTCGCCGGCTCCACCGACTGGGGTGTAGAGGTCAACATCCGTTCCCGCAGAGCGGATTGTGTGATCGCCGTCGACCGGCTTGCCGAAATGCGCGAGTTGCGCGTCGAACCGGATCACATCGAGATCGGCGCGGCGCTCACTCTCACCGAGATCGAACGTCGTCTGGACGGGGATGTCCCGCTGCTGGCGGAGCTGTTCCCGCAGTTCGCGTCCCGGCTGATCCGCAACGGTGCGACTCTCGGCGGCAATCTGGGTACGGGGTCCCCCATCGGCGACAGCCCGCCGGCGCTGCTCGCACTGGAGGCGTCGCTGGTGCTTGCCGACGCCGACGGCGAGCGCGTGGTCCCGCTCGCGGACTACTTCACCGGTTACCGGCAGAGTGTGCGCCGTCGGGATGAGCTGATCCGCGCGGTGCGCATCCCGCTGCCGCTGTCCCCCGTCGTGGCCTTCCACAAGATCGCCAAGCGGCGTTTTGACGACATCTCCAGCGTGGCGGTCGCCTTCGCGCTGGACATCGAGGACGGGGTCGTCCGCAAGGCGTGCATCGGCCTGGGCGGCGTGGCCGCCACCCCGATTCGCGCCCTCACCACCGAGGCGGCCCTGGAGGGCAAGCCGTGGACGGAGGAGACTGTGGCGGGTGCAGCCAGTGTGCTTCAGGCAGAGGGCACTCCGATGAATGACCATCGCGCCAGTGCCGGCTACCGCTCCGCGATGCTCGGCCAGAGCCTGCTCAAGCTGTACACGCAGACCACCGAGGCGGTGTCGTCATGAGTCAACTGTCCCAGCGTCCCGAGAAGCCCGTCGTCGGCGTCCCCATGCCGCACGAGAGCGCCAACCTGCACGTCACCGGCACCGCGCTCTACACCGACGACCTGGTCCAGCGGACCAAGGACGTGCTGCACGCCTACCCGGTGCAGGTCATGAAGGCCCGCGGCAGGATCACCGCGCTGCGCACCGAGCCGGCGCTCGCCGTGCCCGGCGTGGTGCGCGTACTCACGGGAGCCGACGTGCCCGGTGTCAACGACGCCGGCATGAAGCACGACGAACCGCTCTTCCCCGATGAGGTCATGTTCCACGGCCATGCCGTCGCCTGGGTGCTCGGCGAGACCCTGGAGGCGGCTCGGCTGGGAGCGGCGGCCGTCGAGGTGGAACTCGACGAACTCCCCTCCCTGGTAACGCTGCAGGAAGCGATCGCGGCGGGCAGCTATCACGGTGCCAAGCCCTTGATGGTGCACGGCGACGTCGACGCGGGCTTCGCCGAATCCGCCCACGTGTTCACCGGCGAGTTCCAGTTCTCCGGGCAGGAGCACTTCTACCTCGAGACGCACGCCGCGCTGGCCCAGATCGACGAGAACGGGCAGGTGTTCATCCAGAGCAGCACCCAGCACCCGTCGGAGACTCAGGAGATCGTCGCGCACGTGCTCGGCTTGGCCAGCCACGAGGTGACGGTGCAGTGTCTGCGGATGGGCGGTGGCTTCGGCGGCAAGGAGATGCAGCCGCACGGGTTCGCTGCCATCGCCGCGCTCGGCGCCAAGCTGACCGGCCGTCCGGTCCGGTTCCGGCTCAACCGGACCCAGGACCTGACCATGTCGGGCAAGCGCCACGGTTTCCACTCCACGTGGAAGATCGGCTTCGACGCGGACGGCCGCATCCAGGCTCTGGACGCCACTCTGACCGCTGACGGCGGCTGGAGCCTGGACCTGTCCGAGCCGGTGCTGGCCCGCGCGTTGTGCCACATCGACAACACCTACTGGATCCCCAACGCACGCGTCGCCGGCCGTATCGCCAAGACCAACACGGTCTCCAACACCGCATTCCGCGGCTTCGGCGGCCCGCAGGGCATGCTGGTGATCGAGGACATCCTGGGCCGTGTCGCACCGCAGCTCGGCCTGGACCCCATGGAGCTGCGGGAACGCAACTTCTACCAGCCCGGCCAGGGCCAGACGACGCCGTACGGACAGCCGGTCACGCAGCCCGAACGCATCTCCACTGTCTGGCACCAGGTGCAGAACGAGGCCGGCATCGCCGATCGCAAGCGCGAGATCGCCGCCTTCAATGCCGCCCACCCGCACACCAAGCGGGCCCTTGCGCTCACCGGCATCAAGTTCGGCATCTCGTTCAACCTCACCGCCTTCAACCAGGGCGGCGCACTGGTGCTGATCTACAAGGACGGTTCCGTCCTGATCAACCATGGCGGCACCGAGATGGGCCAGGGCCTGCACACCAAGATGTTGCAGGTGGCCGCGACCACACTGGGCATCCCACTGCACAAGGTCCGCCTCGCTCCGACACGTACCGACAAGGTGCCCAACACCTCGGCCACCGCCGCGAGTGCCGGTGCCGACCTCAACGGTGGCGCGGTGAAGAACGCCTGTGAGCAGTTGCGCGAGCGGCTGCTGCAGGTGGCAGCCACTCAACTGGGCGCGAACGCCTCGGACGTACGCATCGTCGAGGGCGTCGCGCGAGCCCTGGGCCACGACACGGAGCTGGTCTGGGACGACCTGGTGCGTACCGCGTACTTCCAGCGCGTTCAGCTGTCGGCGGCCGGTTTCTACCGGACCGAGGGACTGCACTGGGACGCCAAGGCCTTCCACGGCTCGCCGTTCAAGTACTTCGCTCATGGCGCTGCCGCGACGGAGGTAGAGGTGGACGGCTTCACCGGCGGATACCGCATCCGCCGCGTGGACATCGTGCACGACGTCGGCGACAGCCTGTCCCCGATGATCGACATCGGTCAGGTCGAGGGTGGCTTCGTCCAGGGTGCGGGCTGGCTGACCCTTGAGGACCTGCGCTGGGATACCGGTGAAGGCCCCAACCGTGGCCGGCTGCTCACCCAGGCCGCGAGCACCTACAAGCTGCCGAGCTTCTCGGAGATGCCCGAGGAATTCAACGTCACGCTCCTGGAGAACGCCACCGAAGAGGGTGCCGTCTACGGGTCCAAGGCCGTGGGTGAGCCTCCGCTGATGCTGGCGTTCTCGGTACGCGAAGCACTGCGGCAGGCGGCTGCCGCGTTCGGGCCGAGCGGGGTCGGTGTCGAGTTGGCATCACCCGCAACGCCCGAAGCCGTGTTCTGGGCGATCCAGAGCGCTCGTCAGGCTGCTCGCCAGGCCGGCGCCGCTCAGGAGGGGGTCGCCACGGGGGTTGCCGCCGGCGGACGGCCCGTCGGCCGCCGAGCGGGACTCGCTGCGGAAGAGTTGAGCGGTGCCTGACATGGCCTGGGTCGCTGCGGTCGCACGGTTGCGGGCACGCCGGGAGTCCGGCGTGCTCGTGACCGTGGCGACCGTGCGCGGCCACGCTCCGCGCGACGCCGGTGCGAAACTCGTCGTGGGACGGAGCGAGACGTGGGGGTCGATCGGTGGGGGCAATGTCGAGGCCGTCGCCATCGACCGTGCCCGGGAAATGATCGCCACGTCCAAGCCGGAGCCGGAACTGCTGGATTTCGCCCTGAATGACAAGGTGGTCAACCGACACGGCGTGCAGTGCTGCGGTGGCACGGTTTCGATCCTGCTGGAGCCGCTGCCGACCGTGCAGGCGGTGGCCATCTTCGGCCTCGGTCACGTCGGACTGGAACTGGCGCGCATCCTGTCGCGCCAGGATCTCGACCTCCACCTGATCGACACGCGCTCCGACATGCTCACCAAGGAACGGCTCGCCCCACTGTCGGACGCGGTGGCGCAGGTCCACGTGCATCACACGCCGTTGCTGCCCGAGGAAGTGCTGGCGGGGCTGCCGCGCGGCGCCCACGTACTGATCATGACCCACGATCACGCCGAGGACGCGGCGTTGTGCGACGCGGCTCTGCGCAGGCGGCATCTCGGCTCCATCGGGCTGATCGGGTCGGCGGCCAAGTGGAGCCGGTTCCGCAGGCGCCTCGCCACCGAGGGCGGCCACGACGAAGCAACCATCGCTCGCATCAAGACCCCGATCGGGATGGCAGACATCACCGGCAAGGAGCCAGCGACCATCGCGGTGAGTGTGGCTGCCGACTTGCTGCGCACTTTCGAAACCGAGGTGTCCTGAACTCGGGCTCCTGAGCGTCATCCTGTGGTCGGGAGCGAAGGCTCCCGGCCACGGCGTACTACGTCTAGGGGTCATGTGAAGGCGCAAAGCTTCGTTGCCTCCTGGACGGCGGCGTGGAACGCGCACGACCTGGACGCTCTACTGACGCACTTCACCGACGACGTGACCTTTCACTCCCCGGTGGCCGCGCAGCTGCTCGGCGGTGACGGGATCATCCGCGGCAAAGAGGCGCGGCGCGACTACTGGGCGGAGGGGCTGCGACGCATGCCCGATCTGCGGTTCGAGGTGGTCGGCAGCTACGATGCTCACCGCTCCCCCGCCCCCACCTACGGGCTCGGGTCCGGGGCGGCTGCCCGGATTTCGTCGAACCGGCGTCCCATCTTCTCGCTGAAGGCTGCCGCTTCGTCGATGTCGTCCATGGATTTGTTGAATTCCCGTTCATCGCCGTGGTCGAAGCTGTGTGAGCAGGACTTTGCCCCTTTCTGCATGAGGGCGTTGTGTTTCTGCCACTGAGCATCGGCCCGGGCGTCCGGGATCGGGAAGTATTTTCCGGCGTCCTTGGCGATCCGGCCGAATTTTCGGCAGACCGGCTCGAAAGCGGATTCTTCGACGATTCCTCCCGCGTCGGCGCCTTTGGTGAACGCATCACCGAGAGCATGATGGGCGTCACCGAAGCGGTTCAGGAGGTCTCCCCCGCCGAACTTCAGCCAGTACTCCAATTGTGCTCGTTGGATTACCGGGGTACTGGCCGCGGCCCGGGGTACCTGCGAATAGGCGCGGTTCCGGTTCTCCAGTCCGTCGCCCGATGTTCCCTCCCGGTCGGTCTCGGCCGCAGCCGCCACCGTGGCGGACATGACGACGGCGCAGATGGCGGCCACGGCAGTCCGCCGGATGTAGAGCCTTCGCCGGCTCTCCGGCTGCCGGGTGGCCATCGAGCGTCCCTGGTCCCGGGCTCGGAGTCGCCGAAACGCCAGTACGACCGCAGCGGCGATGGTGACGGCGAGTGCGGTGGTGATGAGCACAGGTGCCAGGAGTGGTCGGGTGACCGTCCATGCGGGAGACGGCACCCAATTGCAATGCGAGGCGAGGGTGCTGAGCGGCTCGATGCATCCGTCGACCGACATCAGGAGGTGGGCCCCCAAGAGGCCCGTCAGCGCGGTGATTTCGGCGGTCAGCAGGGTGCTGTAGAGCGGGTAGCGACCCAGCCGGTTGGCGAGGAGAGCACCGGTCGTCGCCGAGAAGGTCACCAGGACGACGAGCATCCAAGCGCTCAGGCTCACCGAGTACAGACCGCCGCGCTGCCCCGATGGCGGCTGCCAGGTGTGCATGTATGCCTTGGCGACAGCGATGCCACCCCAGCTGGCAAGGCCCCCCAGCATCGCGGCCAACAGCACGGGCCGCAGCGGCGGCAGGGTCGGCCTGGACTCTTCCGCCGCATTCTCTCCCGAATCTTCCGAAGCTTCCGAAGCTTGCTCCTCTCGGTGGCCCCGCCCGGTCGTCCAGGCCAGCAGCGGCACCACGCACAGCGCGCAGACAGCAGCCAGGACAAGGGGATGGATGAATCCGGTGAACACTTCGAACCACACGGAAAGCGCAAGCACCATGCCCTGGTGCTCAGCGACCGGCCCGGGGAAGGTCAGCTCCGTCTCCCGGCGGGCCGCATCCATGTCGAACCATCCGCCGACCAGATTGATCCCGAACGTGTCCCACCAGACCATCCACGCCGTCAGCAGCAGACACCCCACCGCCATGACCAGCAGCATGGCCGGCCCTCTCACCCGCCAGGGCCATGCCCTCAGCCACAGCTGCGAGGACTCCGCAGTCCACCAGGCGAAAAGCACACCCGCGGCCACGACCGCGGCAAGAACTTCAGCATGGGGCGGCAACCAGCGCGTAGTCGATACCTGCTGCGTCACCACTGCACCGACCGCCATTCCCGCACCCAGCCACAATCCAGCACGCACGCCGGACAGCACGCGCCTTTTGGTGAGTACGGCATGAGCCACGGCACGCCACAGCGCAATCCCCGCGACACCGGTGACCGCGGCGGCCCCCAGCAGCGGCACCACATACTCACGCCATCCACCGCCACCGCCCAGTACAGTCCCAGCCTGATTGGTGATCACCGGCGCGGCGATTCCGGTCAGGAGCATCGGCAGCGCCTGCACGCCGAACAGCATCGCGGGATCCTCCAGCGCGCCCCGCCGCAGGTCCCAGCGGGGATGGGTCCGCCACACCTCGGTAAGGCGGGCCCAGCCGCGCCTGAGCCGCCCTTCGGGCCCGGGCGGCACCATAATCGCCCAGCTGCGCGGGTCCGCGCCCCCGCTCACCGCCGCCAGATCGGCGTACACCTCGCGCATTCGCAGAACATCGGCGCGGGCCAGGTACACCAGCACGGTCAGGAACACGCAGAGGATGAGCGCCCGCCACACGGTCATCTGCTCGGCGTGCCGGATGGGCGACCGAAACGACGTGGCGAGCGCGGCCACGCACCACACCAAGTACGGCAGCAGGACCAGGGCGAGGAACACCCGCCACAGGGCGACGGTGGCGTACGTCAACGTGACGTCGCCGTTGCGCACATGGGCGAACTCGTGCAGCAGCACCGCCCGGAAGCCCTCCGGCTCACCGGACCTGCGGGCAAGCAGGCCGGCGTGGAGGCAGACGGTCGGACGCCGGTTGCTTCCGTACACCGCCGCGCCGGCCGACAGCTCTGTGGGCGCGACGACGAACCGCGGCGTGCGGGCCAGCCCGGCCTGGGCCGCCACTTCGTGCAACGTACCGCGGATATCCCCCGTACGGTCGACGTCCTCCAGCGGAACGTGCCGGCCGCGCCACATCTTCCAGGCCGGCAGGGCCCGGAACACCAGCGCGGACGCCACAAGGACCAGGACGGGCCACAAGATGCCGACGAGGTCCAGCGGCGGCTCCGGGGCGTACCGGGCCTGGCAGGCCTCGAGGGCGTCGGCGTGCAGGACCATGCCGATGCTGCTGGCCATGTCGTCGATCCGGTTCGGGTCGACGCCGGCGGCGAGCATGCAGCCGAACGAGTTCGCGTCCGTCTCGCTGAGGCGGCGGGAGAGCGAGACACTAATCATCATCGAGCCGCTGCTCACCAGCAGCAGGATCACCAGCAGTACGAAGCGCGGAGTAGTGCCGGCGCCGATCGCCCGCTCATCGAACCGGCGCCGTGGGTCCGGCGTGGTCATCGCGGCTGCCCCTCGTCCGCGGTGTGATCCGCGGCGTTGTCGGCGGGCTCGTCCTCCCCGTCCTGTGCGGTGAGCGTGAGCCTGACCACCACCGCGTCGGCGATCGTCTCCGCGCGCCGCTCGCTCAGACCACGCTCAGCACCCACTTTGAGTACCAACTCGTGTACCTCACACAGTTGTTCACGACTCAAGGCCGGGACCACCGCGGGTTCCGCCCGCCTGCGGAAGATCTTCCGGCCGACCGCCTTCACGCCCCTCGTGGCCCCGATCGCGGCCTGGCCGCCGAGCTGGCGCGCCGCTTCGTGCACCGCGAGCCACACCACGGGCGTGACCAGTACGGCCGCCTCGTCCAGCCCGAACCCGAGCGGATCCTGCTCACTGCGCCCGCGGCCCATCCGCCGGGCCACGACTTCCTCGTCCAGCGCCGCCAACCCGTCCACCACGGGCAGTTCCTCCGCAGCGACCTCGGCCACCACGTCCCTGACCACATCGCCGGCCCGCACCCCACCAGAGGTCACGTCCCTCGCCCCCGTACCACTTGCCTGACAACCAAAGTCTCAGGATGCACTCCCACAACGCATTCGCCAACAGCCGTGCGTGGCAGCGGCCTTCGGTCTTCAGTCTCGGTCTTCGGTCTTCGGTCTTCGGTCTTCGACCGTCGGTTCTCGCGGCCGATGAGGAGGGTCCGGAGGCTGAACCGGGGGTCGGCCCCACGGCGTCGCCCGCCACCGTCACGCGCGGCGCACCCCGGCCAGTTCCTCGGACAGTTCCCAGACCCGTTGGGCGTCGTTCGTGCTGTGCAGGCGGCTGTAGAGCTTCTGCTGCGCGGGGGGCCGCCCAGGTGGCCCGGGCCGCTGGGGCCGTAGAACGCTCCGCGTTCGGCGTGCGGCGACGTGGCCGCGTACAGCGCGGGGAGCGCTGCGGTGCGTACCGTGCCGAGGAGGATGCCGCGGGCGGACAGGGCGCGGATGACGCGTACGCCCAGGGTGTCCCAGGCACGCCCCACCTCTGGGCGGGCCGCGTGCAGGTTCGAGGGAGCGACGCCCGGGTGGGACAGGTTGCTGGTGATACCCCAGTCGGCGCGGTGACAGGCGCGGAGCGGGGGGGACCAGCCGCCCGGTCAGCTTGTTCCTCATCTTCAAGCGTCGCGCACGGTGATGGTCTTGCTTCGGCGTTCGCCGTCATTCAATCGAGTTGTTCGACAGCGAACCCAGTCGTTCAGGCTTCCTGATCAGCAAACCTGGTCGCTCTTCGGCCCGATGCCATTGATGCTGGTCGCAGCTCCGTCCCGAGCGAACGAGTGGTGGAAGGTGAAGGCATGCGGTGCGGAGCCATGGTCGTGAAGGTGCTCCAGCCTGGAAACTCCGTCCTGCCAGGTGGGTATCACATCGTCGGAGACCCACCAGCACACGTAATTCGGGTGCCCTGTCCTCTCGAACCAGTCATAACGCCTGTTCAGCGCCTCGCGGTGCAGACCGGTGTAGATGGCGTCGAAGGCGGGGCGCAGGTCGGTCCAGAGTGAGAGGGTCGCGGCCAGGGCGGTGGTTTCCACCGTGCGGCCCTTGCCGTACCAGGTCGGTACGGCGAACTCGCCCCATGCACCCCAGTCAGCCTCGAAGAGCATGCCCCGGTCACCGCCTGCCGCTTCAGCACGAGCGAGGTACCCGGGGCGCTGACTGATCTTCCGGTAGACGGTCTCACCAATGTCGTAGAACTCGCGCGTGAGAGGCGCGGGATCGGCGAGAGGTGACTTCAGAACGCCGAATGTGTACAGCGCAAGATGAGGCATACGTCTCTCCCTGGTTGGGGGTGCCTGATGTGGACCCGCGGGTGGCTCAGCCTGGCGGAGCTCCTGGGCGACCGTGGGCGATCGCCGAAGACCAGGTGAAGGTAGCTGCCTCCGCGGCCCCTGTCGATATTGCGTTTTTCCTCTCCACGTGGCCTCTCGCACCGGTCATTGCGGGGGCTGGGCGGTGACGGGCGAGGCAGGCTGGTGCGTGCACAGGTGGCGCTGCACGCCGCGCGTGGACGCTCCCACGCATGCATCGCCCGGGAGGCGGGCTGCATATGGACACCGCGCGCCGCCGGCCTGTCCGGTTCGCTCAGGCGGGCCTGCCCGGGCTCAAAGACCGCAGGCGCCGAGGCCGCCCGACGGAACGCCACCCCGTTCATGTCGGCGTCGACCGTGCGTCGCCGGCTGGCCAGGGCGTGAACAAACCCCGAGCGATGTACGGCGCCGGCCACTTAGGTTGTGGTCATGAGCCTCGATCTAGATGATGAGATCCGCAGCCATGGGGAACTTGCCGCGTTTGTTCGCGACCTGCACCAGGAGTACTTGAGCCGAGGGCAGGAGTGGGAGAACAGCAACCTGGAGAGGTTTCTTGAGGCTCTGGCCGCGTGGATTGACAGCGCGGACGGCTTGTACCGCAACTTCGGCAAAGATCTCCCGCCTGCAGGCGACTGGACTTTCTTCGCGCGCAGTCTTCAGGCAGCCACGGTATACGAGTGACCGGTCGGAGCGTACACGGATAGGCCGGATGGGCGTTCAACTCGTCGAATGGGCCGTGCACTTGAGGCGCGTCCTCACTGTTCACCTGTCGCGCGGGCAGCCTTCGCGCGATCCGGGTCGCATCACGGAGGCTCTACCTCGACCGGCTGAAGGTAGCCATCGGTCTCCCTGGGCGCTGGATCGCCACAGGCCGATCGTACCGATCGTTCAGGGTGTGCGGTCCTCGGCTCCTGTGAAGTACCCGGACATGACCCGGGGCCACGACGGCCGCTCAGGAGTCGGCGAACCGGCGAACCGGTCGAAGCCCTACGTGCCCAACGCTCCTTGCACGAATCGCCGAAGGTGCGCACGTACGGCGTGGGGCTGTTCCAACCAGGACTCGTGACCGGCGCCCTCGATCCGCGTCAGGGGAAGATCGAGCCGACGGGCGAGTGATGCGAGTGCCGAGATAGGTCGGGGGTCGGCGCCGCCGCCGAGAAGCTCCGCTCGCGCGGGCAGGCACGCGCGCAGCTCGGCAAGATGTTCATCGAGCGGGTCCGCGCGCCCTTCCTTGCCGAGTTCACTGTTCATGACCCAGTTGACGGGGCGACGCCGCCGGGCACCCTGCGCGGCCCGGTGCCATCCCCCTTCGGGATCGGCGTGGTCGGTGAACCAGGCCAGCGTGAGCAGCTCCACTTCCTGCTCCTCCGTGCGCTGCCGCAGTTCCTCCAACTCGCGGAGCCGCTCCTGCTGCGCTGCGGACATGCGGCGGCTGCGCTCCACCCGGTACCCGGTACGCCAATCACCGACGAACGGCCCACACATCAGGAGCATCGCGGCAACCCGTTCAGAGTGCATCAGGCAGAACCGGCTCGCCAGATCGGCGCCGTAGGAGTGCCCGATCAGTACGGCCTCGGGCACGTCCCATGCGTCGAGCAGTTCAGCAAGATCGTCGACATGCCTGGCGAAGGAATGGGGTCCCTGCCAGGGGGAATGACCTGTGCCGCGCTGGTCGTACCGGTACGCAGGCGCCAGGTCCGCGACCATGGAGGCGACCTCGCCCAGGTAGTCCGGCAGACCGGGACCGCCATGGAGCAGAACCACGGCCGGCTGCTGAGCTGTGTCCCCTTGCGCCATCCAGCGCAACCGCGTCCCGTCAGTCATCGCCACGAGACCCTGCGTCTCCATCGAAGTCACCGCGAAGAACCTACCGGCGGCACCGAGGCTTCGCCAAAGATTTGGAGAACGAACCGACTTCGCCGGGGCGACGACATGACTGGCTGGTCACGTCGGGGACCACTCGCGCCGTATGCACCGGCCGACACGATCGCCGTTTCGAACAAAGTGCCCTCACCAGCAGAGAGAAAGCTCGGCTCGACCGGGTCCGCACCTGCGTGACGGGCCTCGCTCGTCCCCGCGTGGTGGCGATCGAATGGCTCGATCCACTGTGGCCCGCCGGCCACTGGGTACCGGAACAGATCGCTGCGGCGGGCGGTGGGTGACCCGCTCCAGGCCTCTCCCGGCGAGCATATGAAACCGATGCCCTGGGGCTCCGTATGTGCCGTGCGTCCCGATGTCCTCCTGGTCCTGCCGTGCGGGTTCCCACCTGACCGGATGCTGCAGGAAGCGGAGTCGCTCACGAGCCTCACCGGCTGGTCGGACCTGCCCTCCGTTCGGTCCGGCCGTGTATGGGCGCTGGACGGCCCCTCGTACTTCAATCGACCGGGGCCTCGAGTGGTGCGCGGCGCCGGGATCCTGGGGCAGCTACTGCACGGGGCGGCTTGCGGATCCCCCTGACACATGCAGAAGCACGTCGGCTCTCCGCCAGTACTACTGACGTAGACCACTGAGGTAGCGCCTCCGTCGACGTCCGTGCAGGCACCGGCTCCACCCGTCAGTTCACCAGACAGCAGTCTCCGCATTTTCCACCGCCGGGGGCCCGGTAGTACAGGCAGCAACTGCGGCGACGAAACGTCAGGTCCGGGCCGGTGATGTGGCCGGTACCACGAAGCCGTCCTGTAGCCAGCAGATCCATGGTGAGATGAGTGAGTGGAGCTCGCAGGTCAGGCTGAGTCCGAAGCAGCATGGACGCGGACCCGAGGAGCGCCGACGCCATGTTGCCGTCCAGCAATCGCGGCGAGATCTTGACAGCGAGTTGGTTTTCCAACGCCTCCATGCGTTGGTTGACCTCGGCGTACATCTGCTGCGATACGGACGGCAGTCCTGTTGTGTACCGGCCGACCGGGTCTGCCAGATGGAGAGCCGGGCCGCCCTCGGACCACTGCAGCGAGCTCAGATCGAGAACAATTCCGTGCAGGAGCGTGCAGGCCAGCACGGGGGACCACAAGCGGGCCGCGAGCCCCAAGTGGGCGATGGAGACGCCGATCCGCGCCTCGTCCGTGGCATATCGCTCGTTCACCGTCTCAGCCAGTGCGGCGAACACCGCCGGGCTGAGTTGTCCGCTCTCGTGCGGCCCGGCGTGACGGTCCATCGTTGTGGACAGGACGAAGAAGCCGCCCAGGGCGGCGACGTCGTGGAGCGCCGAGGCCACGTCCTTGGCGCGTGCCTCCCCCGCCCTTTCACTCATGTCGGATCCTTCCGCAGTCGCGGCAGTTCGGCGAGCCGGTCCATCGGGATCAGGTTGCTTTCACGCGACGTGGTGGGGTGAAGGTGTAGAGGTCAAGAATCTCCGGGCGTGGCGCGACGCCCGGGCCACCGGAGCTCACCCATGCGGCTACGTCCTCAGTGGCGTCGCCATCGTTGACCAGACCCAGCCATACCGGTCGAGCGCCGGCCGCGCGGCCGACCGCGGACGGCTGCACCACGATGACATTCGCCTGATCGCAGACGTCGAGACACTCGGAGATCCGTACCGGCGCCACGGCGCGTAGCCGCGCGGTCTGCGCCGCGTGGTCGCCGCTCACCTTGACGGTGCCGCAGCAGCAGTCGCGGCACACGACCACCCGGCAGGGAACCGAGTTTTCGGCTCCCCTGTTGTCGTCCTGCACCACGTCGGCCGGCGTTTCTGGCATGCCGCGTCCTTCCTCTCACCGGGGAGATCCGCCCCGGGGTCCATCGAGGAGGCGACAGCGTGAGTCTCCTGGCTCCCGGGTTACTGCTCGTCCCGCCTTCCCACCCGCGCGGGGCGGTGGCTCATCGGGATCCGCTCGCCGATCACAGTGGCGGTACCGCACCGGATTCACACCGGTTTCCTCGAACCGCCGTCGCCTTTGTCATCCGACATCATGCCATTAGCAATCTTCGGGACCTCGGGCGCTATCGCGTCGGCTCGGTCAGCCCGCGGCGGACGATCGCACCGCGCCCTGCCCACCCACTGCGGAAGGCACCGCGTGCACCATTTGCAGCAGTCCGACCCGCGCCCCGTGGATACGATTCAGGCCGAACCTGTCGATGGCACCCAGCATGAGCTTCTGGCAGTGGTTCGTCCGGGCCATCGGCTTGTCCATCAAGTGCTGGTCGTCATTGATTGCTGCCAGCCATGTCTTCCGGGCGTCGTGGACGAGTCAGCTCGGCCAGGAGCTCCGCCCGTCGTGGGCAACCGCGGCTGCCCACGAAGTCAGGGGCAGCAATGCCCGGGTCAGTCCTCGGCGCGCTGGGTCACGCAATGCCCGTGTCAGTCTTCGGCGCGCTGGGTCACTGGTGCGTCGGTGCGGTCACCGGGGAACTCGTACCAGCGACGCTGCAGGCAGACGAACTGCACGTCGGCGCAGACCAGCCGCATGAACCCGGCGATGGTTTCGGTCAGCCGCTGCTGTGCTCCGGGGTGGGAGAGCCGACCGTCCTCGGTGAAGCCCTCGTGCGCACGAGGCAGGCTGAACATGTCGGGGTAGACCCGCGTCCCCAGGTGCTCCAGCGGGACACGTAGCGCCCACAGGCCGCGGTTGCCACCGATCATCGACGGCGAGGACGACAGCAACAGCGCGTGCTTGGTCTTGAAGGGCTGCGGTCGAACGCGTGACACCCAGTCGATGGCGTTCTTCAACAGTCCCGGAACGGAGGCGTTGTACTCGGGAGACGAGATCACGAACGCATCGCAACGTTTGATCCGCTCGGCCAGGGCCAGGGCGCCGGCCGGTAGCCCTTCCGCGTCTTCCACATCGCCGTCGTACAACGGCATGTCGAAATCCCGCATGCCGGCCAGATCGGCCTCGGCACCACTCTCGGCGACCAGGTGCGATGCCAGAGCGGCCAGCCGCGCGTTGGTGGAGTGGGCACGCAGGGCCGCGCCGAACACCAGGACGCGAACAGCAGCCGGTTCCACCTCTGCAGCCATAGCGGCCCCATTCCTTCCTCCGGGCAGCCGTACCAGCGGCCAGTCTTCCGCAGCCCGGCCCGCCGCACCAGACGGCGGAACGGCTGCCGCCGCACACGTAACGCTGTTCGGGTGACGTCATGACGGCATGGTGTCGTGGCGTCGTGGCGACATCATCATGCGATCCCCCCCCGAGGCCCCACGGTGCGCCGGCGGCTGAGCAGCCCCCACACAGGCGATGCACCATCCGGTCAGCAGTACGGCGGCCAGGCCGAGCACGTCGTCCCGAGGCGACTCGCACCCACAGCCGTCGCTCTCCTGTTCGCCTCCCCGGCTGAGGACTTTTCGCGGACTCTCACCGAAACCACCACCGGATCGCGACGAAATGAGCATTCCCTGGAATACGTACGCTCCCCTTCCTCTGTGTCATCGCTGCGGGAGACCTCCTGCGGGAGGCCTCCTGCGGGCGCCGTAAAACGGCGACAAGTCGCTGAATCACATCTGTCCCTGCTTCATCAGCAGTGGCAAGCTTCTCGCCCAGACAGCTCTTACGGCAGGGCAGGGGGAACGAGTGAGAGACGAACGATTAGAGCCGGAAGGCATCACCGAGGTGGCCGCATTCATGACGGGGCTGCGTCGGCTGCGCGCGCTGTCCGGGCTGACCTTCCGGGAACTGGCACGCCGGGCCGAAGCAGAGGGGCGCACCCTGCCCGCCAGCACACTCGCCGCCGCTCTTGGCCGGGAGAAACTGCCGAGGGCGGAAGTCGTGGAAGGGCTCGTCCGGGCCTGCGGCTGTCCGCCGGACACCGTCGCCGCGTGGCTGGCGGCGCGCAGCAGGCTTGCCTGTCCCGGCCCTGAAACGACCGCGAGCACCGCATCGGCCGCAGCTCCTGACCAGGGCACCCCGGCCGATACGGCGACCGCAGTACGGCGCAGACGCCTGGGCCTGCGCCGGCGGACGGGAACGTACATCGCTGCGGCGGGCGTCGCCACCGCTGTCACCCTGGGGCTGGTCCTGTACGCACAGACCGGTTCCGCAGCCGGTGGGGCCGGTGAGACCGGACCGGAGCGGACCGCCGCTCTGAGCGACACCGCGGAGCCACCGACCCCGCCCCCGTCCGCGTCCGCGTCCGTACCAGAGGGCAAGTACCTCATCCGCGCCGCGCAATCGGGACTCTGTCTCGCCGAGCGCGTCGGCGAGGGGTCGGGACAGGTCCATCAGGACGAATGCGCCAATGCCATACCGGATTACGCCCTGGAACGGTTCCCCGACGGCACGTATCAGATCCTTTCCCAGCACCCCGAGTTCGGGCCGGGATGCATGGGCGTTACGGACCGGCGTACGGCCGAACTCGCCCCGGTCGCCGATGACTTCTGCGGACGGCGGGGACCTGCCGAGCGCTTCGTACTGGAACGTGTGGACGACGACGCCGTCACCGGCGCGGCAAAGGCCGGCCTCGGCACCTCACCCGACAACGACCTGTACCGGCTGCGCCCACGCCATTCGCAGAAATGCCTGGGCTTCACGCCGTCGGCGACCTCCGGCGGGCGCGAAGGGCAGCCGCTGCTCCAGTTGTCGTGCGCCCCGAAAGCCGAGGGGCAGTTGTTCGCCTTCGAACCGGTGACGTGACGAGGGTGACGGCGGTGCCGGTCCTGGCGGTGCTGGCGTTCCTGGTGGTGGCGCTAGCCCGATAGGCCGTGATGTTCGTGATGTTCGTGACGTTGGTGGCGACGGTTCTGGCGGGAACGCCGGGCCGCCCGGCCGAGCGGCCGTACGACGACACCGAGCACCTCCGCGGTCGAGTAGTAGCCGAAGCGGCGTGAGTCGAAGCTCTGTGCCCGGTTGTCACCGAGCAGTACGAGCCTGCCCGGCGGAACGGTGGTCTCGGGAACGTCCGCGAGGGACGGGACGCGGTCGCGCGGTACCGCGTCACCAGGCAGCGCGGCGACCCTCTTGATGATCCACTCGAAGTAATCGGGGTCGTCGGGACCCATCACAGCGCGCCCGAGCACCGCGAGCTCCCCCACCGCCCGGACGGGGCCGCGTCGGACGAGGACGCGGTCCCCGCCCAGGAGCGTGGGCTGCATGCTCGCGCCCCGGACCGTCACGACCACCCATCGGCCGCGCAGCAGCGCACGGCCGACGGCCAGAGCCACCGAGGGGGCGGGCGCCAGGACGAACAGCCACACCACAGGCGCGGGCCGGCGCAGCACCGCCAGCATTGCGGCTGCGGTCAGCAGGGTCAGCCCGATGAGCAGCGGGCCGCGCACGGGGCGGGCGAAGCCTTCGCCCCGGCGGTGCCCGGGAGACGCAGGAGGCGCAGGAAGGGGCATGATCGTGTGTCCTCAGTCGCGCGTGGCAGCCCGGTAGCCGGATGCCTGGAGTGTGAACAGCCGTGCGTACGTACCGCCGAGTTCGAGCAGTTCCTCGTGGCTGCCCGCCTCCGCCACGCGGCCGTCCTCCAGAACGACGATCCGGTCGGCACCCCGTAGTGCGCCGAGGCGATGCGAGATGAGCAGACTGGATCGGCCGGTGCGCGTACGCTGCAGGGAAGTGTGGATCTCTGCCTCGGCCTCGGCGTCGAGACCGGAGGACGGCTCGTCGAGGATCAGGAGTTCGCTGGCATTGCGCAGCAATGCCCTTGCCAGCGCCAGTCGTTGGAACTGTCCGCCGGACAGCACCACACCCGTCTCCGGGTCGTCCTTGTCGCCTTCCATCATGAATGTTCGGGAGAGCAGGGTGTCATAGCCGTACGGAAGACGGCTGAGGGCGTCGTGGATGCCTGCCTCTCGTGCGGCGCTGGTCAGGCGCTCGCGGTCGTCCAGCGCACTGAGGTCACCCAGGGCGATGCTCTCAGCAGCGGTGAGGTCGTAGTTCATGTAGTCCTGGAACACAACCCCGATCCTGCGGCGCAGCTCCACCGGGTCCACCTCGCGCAGGTCCACGCCGTTCCACCGGATCGCACCTCGCACCGGGTCGTAGAGCCGGCAGAGCAGTTTCACCAGGGTGGTCTTGCCCGCGCCGTTCAGGCCGACCAGCCCGACGGACTGTCCGTACGGGATGCGAAGGCTGACGCCCCGCAGGATCCACGGATGGTCCGCCGAGTAGCGGAACCACACATCGTCGAACTCGATCTCCCCGCTCAAGGCCGGCAGATTGCGGGGCGTCTCGGCGACCGGCAGATCCTCCGCCGCCGTGGTGACGGCGAGGAAGTGGCCGAACATCAGCAGCGACTGGTGGGTTCCGGCCAGCGCCCCCGCCACTCCCATCAGAGCGGACTGCACGGCGACCACGGCGGTGAGGAACATCGCCACATCCCCCAGGGACAGTGCGCCCCGGCTCGTCGCCGCCACCGCCCAGATCAGGCCGCCGCCCGAGACGAGGGCGCCCAGTACCCCCAGCCCCGCCTGCCAGGTGACTTCCCGACGGTCCACAACCCGCCGTTCGGCGTTGGCGGCGCGGCGCTCAGCAAGCATCCGGCTCCGCAGGTGGGAGGCGGTTCCGAACAGCCGGATCTCCTTGGCGGCCGCCACACTCGACAGCAAGTGGCTGTAGAACATCTCGCGGCGCTCGATGGGGCCGACCGTGGCCGATACCTGTGCGCGCTGCCGGGACAGTGCCACCTCCGCGATCAGCGTGGGGATGCCGGCGAAGAGCACCAGGACCGTCATGCCCGGGTTCAGGGTCCACAACGACATCAGGAACCCTGCGAGCACGAGCGCCGACTGGCCCAGGCGCAGCAGGCCGTCCACCGCCTGGAGGGGCATCGTCCCGCCTGCCTGCTCGGCCAGGCGCAGCCGGTCGAGGAATGCGGGGTCCTCGAAGCGGGCGAGACCGACGAACCGCTCGACCGCACGGAACAGCTGATCCTGTGCCCGCAGGCCGACCGAGCGGTCGAGTTCGGTACGCAGGTACTCGGCGCCCTGGGGCCCGACAGCGAGGAGGACTCCCGCGAGGCCGAACCCCACCGCCGACCACATCGGGTCGAAGGCAGGGGTACGGCCCGACAGGCCATCGAGGATCAGCTTTGTCAGCCAGGCGGCCGCGACCGGCAGAACGCCGCCCACCAGGGTCATGATCACGTAGAGGGAGAAGGTCCCGGGCGCGGCGGCGCAGGCCAGGCGACAGGCCGTCCACAGGGCTGCCGGCCCTCCGTCCTCCTCCCCCAGGGCCTCCGGGCCGCCGCCCTCCCCCGAGGCCTCCGGGCCGCCATCCTCTCCGGGGGCCTTCGGGCCGGCATCCCCCTGCGGACAGGGCGTCTCCCCCTTCACGGCGGCGAGGCCCGTTGCCTCGCCCCCGGAAGCCCCCGGCGGCCCGTCGGCTGCCGCTGCTCCTGCTGCGGCGATCGCAGGCTCGGCCATCAGATCAGCGCGCCCACCGGCTGGTCCAGGTCGATGCTATTGGCGCTGACCCGTACCTGACCGAGCTCGTCCCGAGCAACGCGCAGCATCGTCGGGAAGGCCGACACCTTGAACGCTCCGGCGACAGGGCCCATGCCATTGGTCACCACGACGCGCGCGACCGGAGCCAGCGCCGCGGCGAACTCCTGCTCCTTGCCGCCGTCCTCGTCCACCACCACGAGTGTCTGGTTCCGGCCGCCGGGCAGCTTCTTGGCGTACTCGACGAATCGCGGCATCTTCTCCCGGCAGGGCGAACAGTCGTGCATGAAGAAGGCCACGACACAGTCGTCGGCGAGGTCGTCGCGTCCGACTTCCTCACCGTCGAGCGTGACGGCGGCGAACTCACCGACCTCCAGCCCGACGGGTACGTCCGACTCGCCCGGGCCACCCCGCTGCGCCAGCATGTCGCTGTGCGCGCGCAGCCGCTTGACCACACCGATCGTCAGCAGGATGTTCAGGCAGCACAGCAGCCCCAGGACCACAACGAGAGCTATGAACAGCGCATTCATCGTTTCACTCCATTTCGGATGCGTGGACATTCCAGATGCGCGGAGGCTTCGGGCTCATCCAGCGCATCGGATGCATCGGATGCTTCAGGGATGACGAGCGGGGGCCGAGGGAGCCGAGCGCCCCGAGCCGGAACGATCACGGACCGGGACGGGTACGACGACCCGGTCACGGGCCGGGGCAGGTACGACGCCGCTCGAGCGGAACAGCGAGACGATCTCATCGAGCGCGGTGACCAGGCCGCCCAACGCGACACCCGCACAGACAGCGACCAGCACCCCGGCCCACACCAGCGGCCCGCGGGCCGCGGTCGAAGCGAAGGCACCGGTGACTGCTGCCGCGGCGAGCAGCAGATTGCGCAGTACGTGGTGCGGCGCGAGTGCCGCCGAAGACGCCCCGAAACAGCGGCACGGCCTGCTGCCGCCACGCCGCAGCAGTACCGCGATCGCGCCGGAGAAGACGACCAGAAGCAGGACCGCCACAGCGAAGCCCGCGACGACGAGGAGGCGCGAGGGAGCTGCGAGGCAGGCCACCAGGGCGAGTTCACCCGACACGACGCAGACGGCGGCCGGCGCTGTCAGACGGTCCGGCAGCAGCCTCATGGCTCGCAAGGACGTCCGGAATTCCCGATGGGACGACGGGCCCAGCTTGCTCAGGGACGAGATCAGGAACACGACGCCGACGAAGCAGCGCAGGCCGATGGCCAGGTAGTGCATGACAGACATCCACCTCTGCTGGAAAGAGCGGCGCCACTTGGGCGCCGCCCCCGTTTCAGACCCGGTCAGCAGGAGCGCGCGCCGCACCAGGTGCTCTTGACGACACAGCCCTGTCCGTCGCAGCAGTACGCCTTGCACTGCTGGTTGTTCGGGCACTGCCAGCACGCCTTGAACCACTTGCAGCCGCATTGCGCCGCAGACGCCTCGATGCTGGGCACGAACCGCTCCAGCAGACCTGCGCCGATGGCTTCCAGCTTCTTCAGCAAGGGAATGTTCCTCTCTTCCGGGTCGCTCAGCCCTTCGTGGACCGAGCCGGAACGAGATTCGCCAACCCCGAGGCACCTGTGCAATCACTCCGGCGAACCGGGACAGTACGGAACGGTTCCGTCCCTGTCCCACAGCGAACATGCAGGTCAGAGCGGCGTTCGGGCCTGTCCCGAACAATCCGGTACACCGCCGCACGGCCACGCTCTCGCCCGCCGGACCGACCAGGCCGGCGAGGAGGTCCTTGGTGACGTGTTGAATGGTCGCGGTGCATCCAACGGCCCGCTTCGACCGGCCGGCGGCAGAACACCAACAGCCTGATCCACGCCGCGCACCGCGCCGCCACCGTCCTGCCGCCTACCTGCGCCGAGCCCGCAGCCCCATATCCTCAGGACCAGCAAACCGCCGGAGACTATCGGCGAGTGCAGGCCGTGCCGGCAGCTGGACGCTTTCTGCTGCAGACGGACGTCGTCCTCGTCAGCTCGCGCCTGGCAGGGCGTTCTCCAGGAGGACCTCTGCTGCCGCCCGCGCGTGCCGCCCGTAGTCCGCATCACTCAGCACCATGGCACGGCTGGCGGCCCCGTCAGCGAGAGTGACGAGTTGTTCGGCGAGTGCGGCGGGCTCGCGGCAGCCCAGTTCCGTTACCAGCGCGGTTACCAGCTGCACCATCAGCAGTTTCTGGTCGCGGGCGTAGGAGTGGACCGCGCTCTGGGGGTCGGGGAATTCCGCGGCGGCGTCGATGAACGGGCATCCGCGCACGGGAGTCGCGTTTGCCGCAGGAGGGGCGAACAGCGCGAGGATCCGCTCTCTCGCCGGGATGTCCTCGCGAGTCAGCGCGCTCTCCAGGGTGTGCCCTGTCGAGGCCAGGTCTTGAAGATGGGCGATGACCAGGTCGCTCTTTGTTCGAAAGTGCGCATAGAGGGTGCGCTTGGACACCGGTGCCTGCTCTGCGACCTGTTCCATGCCGGTCGCGTTGATCCCTTGGGTCGCGAACAGTTGGGCGGCGGCAGCCAGGATGCGTTCGCGCCCGCCGCGCCCCTGCCGTCGAGTCGCCGTCGTCACCGTATCCATGAGGGAAGTATACGTTCCCGTTTACTTCAACGGGAGTGAGGGGTTACTGTAGAGCCGTATGTAAACGCAGTCGTTTACTTAAGTGCCCCTTGAGGAGAGTTCCATGAGCGATCTGGCTTCCACCGAACTGAGCGACTACGCGGAGAGGCTGATACGCGGTCGCCACGCGACACGCGCGTTCCGCCCCGATGCCGTGCCCGGGGACACCATGCGCGCGATCTTCTCTCTTGCCGGCACCGCTCCGTCCAACTCCAACGCGCAACCGTGGCGGGTCGAGGTGGTCAGCGGCACGAAGCGCCAACGCCTGGCGGACGTCTTGCAGGCAACCCACGCCCAACAGCACACCTCGGTCGACTTCCCGTACTCCGAGAGCATGTACGCCCCGGTCCACAAGAAGCGGCGGACTGAGTTCGGCACCGGCCTTTACGGAGCGCTGGGCATCGGCCCTGACGACTCCACGGCACGCGCGGCCTACAACGCGGAGAGTCTGCGCTTCTACGGGGCGCCTCACGCCGCTTTCCTGTTCGTCACCGGTGACGGCGGGGCGCGACTGGCCGCCGACGTCGGCGCCTACATGCAGACGCTGCTCCTGGCCATGACCGCATACGGCGTGGCCAGTTGCCCGCAGGGCCTGCTCAGCTTCTACGCCGACACCATCCGGAACGAACTCGGCGTCACCGAAGGCAAGCTGCTCGTGGGAATCTCCTTCGGCTACGCCGACGAGAGTGCGCCGGTGAACCAAGTCAGGACCGAGCGGGCCGCCCTCGATGCCACCACCGCCTTCCACGTCTAGCGAGCTTCCTCTGGACCATCCGGCCGGCCGAGTGTCCTGCCAGGCGGGGCCTGGAGGGAGTGCGACTCCCTCCGGCCCCCCCGCCGTGGATGGGGCGGCTGCAAGCGCAGCCGGATCCGCGCGGATGTCCGCGGAAGGGGTTGGACGCCTCCGGCGACGCAGGGCTCACGGGGCCCGCGACGAGGTGGTCGAACTGTTGGTGTGGGCGCTGAGCGAGAAGGTGCTCGCCGCGGACGGAGTACGGGCCCTTGCTGATCACTACCGGGCGGGAGCGTTACCGGACCGGGAGGCGGCGCAGGCGGCCGGGGTCACCCAGGCCGCGTGGTGTCGCCGGCGGAGCCGAGCTGTGGAGCGGCTGTGCGAGGCCGCACCGCTATGGCTGACGCAGGCGGCTTGAGACACCCCGTGGCTCACAAGGGGACGATCAGTCGAGTTTCACCGGTTTCGGCCCCGTAGTTGAGCGTTTGCCAAGTACCTTGCTTCCCTTGCTTCCCTTGCGGGCCTTCGAGGGGGGAAGCCGATCACCATGTCGGAGCGATCGACCATGTAGCGGTTGCGTGCGTGATAGGCCGACGTGCCCAGCTCGTCGGCCCGTAGCTCGATGACCTCGGTTATCCGCTCCCTGCACCGGTCGATCGCCTGTCGCGCCTCCGTTGGCTGCTGCTCAACATCGCCCGGCACGACGGTCGTGATGTGCGAGAAGCCCCCCGCTCTCCCCCGGTAATCCCGACGAAAGGAGGAGATCCAGGGGGCGTGGATGACCGAGGAACCGGCCCGTCACGGCTACCGGATCAGCCCCGGCACCTTGTATCCGACGCTGCACCGGCTGGAGGCCGACGGCCTGCTGGCGTCCGAGCAGCAGGTGGTCGGCGGTCGTACTCGCCGGGTCTACAAGGTCACCGACGCCGGGAAGAGGGCGCTGGCTCAGGACCGCAGGGCCCTTGAGGAACTGGCCCGCGAGGTCCTCGGAAACGAGGCGCTGTAGGGGCCGTTCATCGGCCTGTGATCCCGTTGACCGCCATGTGGCGTACTCCGTAGGCGGCGGCTCCGATGATCAGCACGATGGCGCCCCAGATCACCGAGGTCGCCGGGAGGGCGAAGGCCAGCACCAGACAGCCGGCCACCCCGAGGACGGGGATGATCCGCGCAGGGCGGCCCTCGTCGGGGCCCAACGTCCAGGCGGAAGCGTTGGCGATGGCGTAGTACGCGAGGACCCCGAAGGAGGAGAAGCCAATCGCGCCGCGCACGTCCGCCGTCGCAGCGAGCACCGCGACCACGACGCCGACCGCGAGTTCGGCACGGTGCGGCACCTTGAACCTCGGGTGCACGGCGGCCAGGCCGTGGGGCAGATGCCGGTCGCGGGCCATCGCGAGGGTGGTGCGGGAGACACCCAGGATCAGCGCGAGCAGCGATCCGAGCGCGGCCACGGCAGCCCCGATGCGCACGACCGGCACCAGCCAGTCGGCGCCCGCGGCCCGGGCCGCATCCGACAGCGGCGCGGCGGCACCAGCCAGCCCGTCGGACCCGAGCACCGTCAGGACGGCGACGGCCACGGCGGCGTACACGACCAGGGTGATGCAGAGTGCGAGCGGGATGGCCCGGGGGATGGTGCGGGCGGGGGCGCGTACCTCCTCGCCGAGGGTGGCGATGCGGGCGTACCCGGCGAAGGCGAAGAAGAGCAGGCCCGCCGCTTGGAGCACCCCGCCGAACGTGGTGTCGTCCCCGACCTCTAGCCGCTCCCCGCTGGACGCGGAGGAGGTGAGCGCGGCGACCACCACAGCGGCGAGCACCGCCAGGACCACAGCCACGATCGCCCGGGTCAGCCAGGCCGACTTCTGGACCCCGGTGTAGTTCACCGCGGTCAGCGCAACCACCGCGGCGACCGCGACCGCGTGGGCCTGGCCGGGCCACACGTATGAGCCGACCGTGAGGGCCATCGCCCCGCAGGAGGCAGTCTTGCCGACCACGAAGGCCCACCCCGCGAGGTAGCCCCAGAAGTCTCCCAGCCGCTCGCGGCCGTAGACATACGTGCCACCCGATGCCGGGTAGCAGGCAGCAAGCCGGGCGGAGGAGGTGGCGTTGCAGTAGGCGACCACGGCGGCGAGCGCCAGGCCGAGCAGCAGTCCGGAGCCGGCCGCGCGGGCGGCCGGGGCAAGCGCCGCGAAGATCCCGGCGCCGATCATCGACCCCAGGCCGATCACCACGGCATCGGCCACTCCCAGTCTCCGGTGCAGTTCGTCCGGCGTCGTGGTCGATGGCTTGCTCATGCCTCACTCCTCGGCGGCCCGGCTCAATTTCCACGGAATCCGATATCGGGAGACGATACGTGACCCGGCAAAGCTCACCATCAAAGTAGGGAGGAACGCGGGCAAGCCCCTCGCTGTACTGGATGCTCGCCGACGGCGACGGCATGCCGCTGCGGCGCAAGCCCGTCTGTATCCGTCGCATCGCGGCTGCCATCTCGGTGAGGCTTATGGAACGGCGGCGGATACCCAGGCGCAGGCCGGTAGGCCACATGCTTGCCCAGCGCGGATTCCCACAGATCAGGCACTTGCTGCGATCGGTCATCTGCGGATGCCCGGCAATGGCGGGTCGTCGTGCGCACGACTGCCGGCGGACGCCGATGGGGCATGCCCGACCGGCATCGGTCACCGTTCTCCGCTCACGGAGGACTCGGCCCTACTGGAATGCCCGCCGTCGGCCGACGAGACCTTCGGGTACACCGGAGAGGACGGTAGTCCGACACAGTACGGATTCCAGAAGGCCGGTGGAGAGCGGGCCGTGACCGAGGCCTTCGGGGACCGTGCGGTCTTCCTGCGGCCAGGAGTAATTCTCGGCCCCGAGGAATACGTCGGCCGGCTGCCGTGGTGGCTGACGCGGGCCGAGCGCGGCGGCCGCATTCTCGCGCCGGCTCCGGCCGACAGACGAATTCAGCCGGTAGATGTCCGCGACGTCGCGGCGTTCGCTCTGGACCGGGCCGCCAGCGACACCTGGGCGTTGCTGGCTGGGAACGGGCGTCCCGTGGAGAACCCCCGCTGGGCGGAGCACGGGATCGCCCCGGACAAGGAGGCGAAGGTTCTCGCTTCCTTGTGAACTTCAGCCCTCGGCAGCCAGCAGGTTCTTGCCCGCCCCGAACCGCCGCTGCGCGGAGCCGCCAACGAAGTCTTCGATGCGCTCTCGGAGCACGCCCTTCCCGCACGTCAACCGCGGATGAGGAGCCTGCTGGGCGACTTCTACCGCGACTGTCTTACGCGATGTCTTACTCGGGCGCCCGCCATAGCCCAGGACTGGGACGACCGATACCGCACCGAATGGTGCACCGCATGACCACGGCACTCGCCCTCAAGCACTACATCGACAAGGATATCGGCGAGCATCAACCGTTCCCCGATTCGCCTGTCTACGCCGTGAGGCTGTTGGACCTTCACGCGGCCACTGCCGCGCAGCGCCCGGCGAAGGCGCGCACCTGCCGAGGGTCCCGGACATTCTCGCGGTGCCTTCGCTCATTTCCAGGCGAGCATGCGACGTTGTCGCCGACTGTCGGCACCGTGAGGATTCTCCGCGGCACCGAGCACACGCAGGCAACTTCCGTGGATGGAGCCACGGGTACGCTCACGCGAAAGGGGCGCCGGACCAGTCACGGCGCCCCCTGTGGAGAAGTTGCGTCAGCGTGGAGTAGACGACTTCCGGCAGCACGCGGCATGACCATGAACCGCCTGATAATGAGACGGACGGTCGAGGAGGCGCCGCGTGCTGTTCACACGTGCCATCCAACTGCCCAGTCGCGCAGCGCTCAAGGGAGCAAGCGAGTCCTTGACGCAGGCCTGATGGCGGCTGCTGCTGCGAGGGCCGACTCCGTCCCGTCATGTGCTTCAGCCCAGGCCGGGGACCGCCGACAGCAACACATCGATCACTTTGATGCCGACGAAGGGCAGGATGAGGCCCCCGAGACCGTAGAGCATCAGGTTGCGGCGGAGGAGGTCGTGGGCCGAGGCCGGGGTGTAGCGCACGCCACGGAGCGCCAGTGGGATGAGCGCGATGATGATCAGGGCGTTGAAGATGATGGCCGAGGCGATCGCCGAGGTCGGGCTGTGCAGTCCCATGACGTTCAGCGCGCTCAGGCCCGGATAGGCACCGGCGAACATCGCTGGAATGATCGCGAAGTACTTGGCGACGTCGTTGGTGATGGAGAAGGTTGTCAACGCGCCTCGGGTGATGAGGAGTTGTTTGCCGATCTCGACGATGTCGATGAGTTTGGTCGGGTTGGAGTCGAGGTCGACCATGTTCGCGGCTTCCTTGGCGGCGGAGGTGCCGGTGTTCATCGCGACGCCGACGTCCGCCTGGGCCAGGGCCGGCGCGTCGTTGGTTCCGTCACCGGTCATCGCGACGAGCTTGCCGTCGGTCTGCTCCCGCTCGATCAGTGCGAGTTTGTCTTCGGGGGTGGCCTCGGCGAGGAAGTCGTCGACGCCCACCTCCTCCGCGATGGCCTTGGCGGTCAGCGGGTTGTCACCGGTGATCATGACGGTCCTGATACCCATCCGGCGCAGCTCGGCGAAGCGCTCGCGGATTCCCTCCTTGACCACGTCCTTGAGGTGAATCACACCCAGTGCCCGCGGTCCGTCCCAGTCGTGCACAGCGACCAGCAGCGGTGTGCCGCCGGCCGCCGCGATGGCGTCGGCGAACCAGCGGGCCTCGGGCGGGACATGGCCACCGTACCGCTCCACCCAGTCGATCACCTCCGGTACCGCGCCCTTGCGGACGTGGCAGACGGCACCGTTGGCCCAGCGCAGGTCGATGCCGCTCATGCGCGTACGGGCACTGAATCCCACGAAGCGGGTTCGCTCCAGCTGGTCCACCGGAGGCTTGCGCACGCCGTACTTCTCCTTGGCCAGGGCGACGACAGAACGGCCCTCCGGCGTCTCATCCGCCAGCGACGAGAGCTGGGCAGCGTCCGCCCAGCCGTAGTTCCGGGATGCCGGGCAGCGGGACGAGGGCGGCGGCCTGGCGGTTGCCCAGTGTGATGGTGCCGGTCTTGTCGAGCAGCAGGGTGTTGATGTCACCGGCCGCTTCGACGGCGCGCCCGCTCATGGCGATGACGTTGCGCTGTACGAGCCGGTCCATGCCGGCGATGCCGATCGCGGAGAGCAGTGCACCGATGGTGGTGGGGATGAGGGTCACCAACAGGGCGACCAGGACCGTGGTGGACTGGGCGGAGTCCGCGTAGCCGGCCATCGGCTGGAGCGTGACCGTCACCAGGACGAAGACGATGGTGAGCGCGGCGAGGAGGATGTTCAGCGCTATTTCGTTGGGCGTCTTCTGCCGGAACGCGCCTTCGACCAGTTCGATCATGCGGTCCAGAAACGTGTGGCCGGGGCGCGAGGTGACCCGTACGACGATGCGGTCGGAGAGTACCGAGGTACCGCCCGTGACTCCGGACCGGTCGCCGCCTGCTTCGCGGATGACGGGCGCGGACTCACCGGTGACCGCGGATTCGTCTACGGTGGCCGCACCGTCGACCACCTCGCCGTCGGCGGGAATCAGCCGGCCCGCCTCGATCAGGACGAAGTCGAAGGGCTGGAGGTCGGTGGCCCGGATGGTTTCGGTCTCGGCCCGGTCCAGATTGATGCCGACCCGCCAGTTGTCACGCAGTCTGATGGCCACCGTGTCCGTACGGGCCCGGCGCAGCGACTCGGCCTGCGACCTGCCCCGCCCTTCGGCGACGGCCTCGGCGAGATTGGCGAAGATCACCGTCAGCCAGAGCCAGCTGCTGATGACCCAGGTGAAGACGGTGGGATGCAGCAATGCCGACAGCGTGGTGAGCGCCGCGCCCACGGCCACGACGAACAGCACCGGCTTCCTGATCAGCTCCCGGGGATGCAGCTTGCGCAGGGCGTCGGGCAGGGACGACAGCAGCTGCTTGGGGTCGAAGAGCCCGGCCGGCGCGGCCCGCCGTCGTCTTCCGCGCCCGGACCGCATGACCGGAACCCGGTCCTTGACCGTCGGCCGGGCCCTGGTCGTCGCCGATTCGGCCGGTGCCTGCTGTGGGGCGGCAGGGAGCATACGAGGTGACCTTCTGGGGTGTGGGCGGCCGTCAGTGTGCGAGGCCGGGGGCGGCTGGAGTAGTGGCCGCCGGGCTCTGCTGGGGCCGGGGTCCCGGGTCCCAGCAGAAGTGCGCGTACGTGGCGGGTTGAGGGTGCCGCCACGTACGCGCCGTCCGTCCGGACGCGCACTTCGGCCGTACATCGGTGGACGCGTCCGGGCGCTCCGAAGTGGAGACACCCGGGACCGTCGTCCCGATGACGACCGCGGGCTGCCGGCGGCCGAGCAGGAACGTATCCGAACCGGAAGCGGTGGGACGAGGCGCGGAAAGGGTTTTGTCGGCTCTCTGACGGGCGAAGGTGACGCAGCGTCAGGCCCGCGTCAAGAGAGTCCTGGGAACCGTCAGGGCGACGTCAGGGATGCGACTGGTGTGTGACAACGATCAGAGACTGAGCTGCGCGGAAACAGGTAGCCGTCCGCCGCACGCCACCGGCGGAGTGCCGCTCGCCGCCGGTACACCAGGTGTCCCGGGGAGGGGCTCGGTACATCCGTACGACGTACCGGGACGTATCCGTTTCGCAGCGGGGCCGTCCAGCCGCGCCCACGGGGGGGGCTCGGCCGGACGGGCCGCACAACAAGGCCGCGTCAGCATGCCCGCGCAAGGCGCCAATAAGGCATCAAGGCTTGAGCGTGTCGTCCATGGCTGCGGCGCCCTGCAGGAATCCTCTTCTCGCGCACGCCGCGCACGCATTGCACATGGGGTCTCCCTACCCCCAACGGGAGACGTTTCCCCCCGATTTTCGCCCGTGACGGGCAGCGAGGAGCTGATCGATGGTGACCGTGGAGAACGTCGTCGGGCTGATCGTGGCTGTGTGTCTGGTCGCGTACCTCGTGCTGTCCCGGTTCTTCCCCGACCGGTTCTGACGAGGGTGCCACGCGGCCGGCATCAGCCGACGTGCACCCGCGGCCGGCGTTCCGGGTTCCGTTCCGCGCGGCGCAGGACCTCGCGTGTGACCGGGGCGACCTCGCCGTCGCCGAAGACCAGGAAGCGCAGCAGGTGGCCGATGGGGTGGCCTTCGGTCCAGTTGAAGTAGGCATGCGGGATCCGGCCGGTGCGGTCGCGCAGTTCCATCAGGACGGCGGCGATGGTGTTGGGCACCACTGGCCCCGTCACCCGAAGCCCTTGTGCTCGGTGGGTGGGGTGCCGTGGGGGCCCGGATGGCGAGCGGTCTGCTCGCTGAGCCCTTCCAGGAGCCATGCCCGCCAGCGATGCGGGCGGGCGGACTCCCGCTGCGGCTGGTACTGCGACTCGGTGCCGGTCATCTGCGTGCTCTTCCTGCTCGGGCCGGCGGAACTACGACGTGCTGGTATCCAGCACGTCGTCTCGCGAATCACGATCGGAACCCGGCAGGAAACTCCCGGACTACTTCAGGCCGGAGGTGGTGAAGAGCAGACGTGCGGTGTCGCTGTCGAGCCTTCGCGAAAGCAGCCGTACCACCGTTCCGCCGCTTCCCAGCAGTCCCCGTTCGCCGGATGTGACGGCGCCCTGGTCCAGCAGGTGCCTGATCATGGGGTTGGCGACGAGCACTCCGGGGTCCAGCTCGACCCGGCCGCCGTACAGGTCCCGCAGCACCAGCCGCCGCGAGACGCCGTCCAGCAAACGCACCGAGACCAGGCAGTCGGTGCGCACTCGCCGCTCGCGCAGCAGACCACGGGAAGCCAGCCACCCCGGCCCCGCGGCCACCCGCGACGGCAGCAGCACGACGAGCAGCAAGGCGGCGAGCCCCGCCCACAGCACCGCACGCAACGGCGTCAGCTGCCCCGAACAGCCATCGACCAGCAGAAGGAGCACCAGAACTCCGGCGGCACACAGGACCGCCTCTCGCCGGTCCCCCGCCCACTGCCGGTCACACACAACCCCATCGACCGACCACGTCTTCTCATCGATGCAGCGCTTCATGACACGGAAACTAGGGACTCATCCGGCCGGTGCCCGCTGTTTTGACGGGTTGCTGGCGCGTCATCGACGCGAGTCTGACGCTTGGGCTGCCCGATCTGGCACTTGGGCCGTCCGACGTCCGGGCTGTCCGGCATCTGCGTCGCCGTACCGCTCATCAGCATCCCGTCGGCGGACGCCGCGACGCCGTGAGCATCGCAGCAGTGCCCGTCCGGTTCCGCCGTCGCGCGGGCATGACGTACTCGGCGGGCCCCGGCGCACGGCTCCCCTCCTCACCGCACCGGGGCTCTTGCCCCACGCGTGGAACGCCCGCCCCGTCAAGGTCTCGTGAAGAGAGCAGCCGTCGGCGCGAAGACGGCGTAAGGACAGCACGCTGCCCCAGGCCGGCAGCCCGAACCTGGGTGGACCCGCGTAGCAAGGAGTACCCGCACATGTCCGTACTGACCACGGAGCCCGGCAGCGCCCCCTCACCGGAGGCACCGTCCGCCCCGCCCGATCCAGGTGACCGTCACCGGCTCACTGCGGTCACCGGCCTGGCCGCCCTGTCGCTGGACGCGATGGCATCGGTGGCGTACGGGCCCGAGGCGATCGTTCTGGTGCTGGCCACGGCGGGCGGCTACGGGCTCGGGTTCACCCTGCCGGTGACGCTGGCCATCGCCGGACTGCTGGCAGTGCTGGTGGCGTCGTACCGGCAGGTGATCGCGGCCTTCCCGGACGGCGGCGGCTCCTACGCCGTGGCCAAGACGCACCTGGGCCGGCCTGCGAGTCTGGTGGCCGCCGCCTCTCTGGTCCTGGACTACGTACTGAACGTCGCGGTGGCGGTCACGGCCGGCGTCGCGGCGCTGACCTCGGCATTTCCCGTGCTGTACGCGGACCGGCTGTGGCTGTGCCTGGCGGTTCTGGTGCTTGTGACGGGCGTCAATCTGCGCGGCATCGTTGACTCGGCGCGGGCGTTCATCGTGCCCACCGCGGTCTTCGTCATCTCCATCCTCGCTCTGATCGCGGTCGGGTTGTTCCGTTCGGCCCCGGTGAGCACCGAGGCCGCCGCCGGGCATGCCTCCGTACTGGCCGACAACGCCAGCACGGTCGGCGCGCTGCTCCTGCTGAAGGCGTTCGCCTCCGGTTGCTCCGCGCTCACCGGAGTCGAGGCGATCGCCAATGCCGTGCCCTCCTTCCGCACTCCGGGCGCCCGCCGCGCCCAGCACGCCGAGATCGCCCTCGGCGCGATCCTCGGTGTGATGCTGGTCGGGCTCTCGGTGCTGATCTCGCGCTTCGGTCTGCAGCCGGTGCAAGGTGTCACGGTCCTCGCCCAGCTGGCGGACGCCGCTCTGGGCCACAACTGGGCTTTCTACGTGGTGCAGTTCGCCACGATGGTCCTCCTCGCCCTGTCCGCCAACACCTCCTTCGGCGGCCTCCCCGTCCTGCTGAAGCTGCTGGCCCGGGACAACTACCTGCCGCATGTCTTCACGCTCAAGGCCGATCGTCAGGTGCACCGTCACGGCGTCCTCGCGCTGGCCGGTGTGTCGGCCGCGCTGCTGGTTTTCTCCGGCGGCGACACCAACACCCTCGTCCCGCTCTTCGCCATCGGTGTGTTCGTCGGCTTCACCCTCGCCCAGACCGGGATGGTGCGGCACTGGCGTCAGGAGCGCGGCCGCAGGTGGCGGACCAAGGCCGTGCTCAACGGGTCCGGCGCGGTGCTTACGGGCGTGTCCGCCGGGGTGGTCACTGCCACGAAGTTCGCCGAGGGTGCGTGGCTCATCGTGATCGCTCTGCCCCTGCTGGTGGCGGCGTTCCTCATCGTGCACCGCGCGTATGCCGGTATCGGCGAGCAGCTCGGCCTGGGCCGGATTCCCGAGCCTCCGCACCGGGACCGCTCGCTGGTCGTCGTCCCCGTGTCGGGCCTGTCGAAGCTGACCAGCGAAGCGTTGACGGCCGCGGTCTCCTTCGGTGACGAGGTCCGGGCGGTGACCGTCTGCTACCCTGATGCCGAGGACCGGGCGCACAGCGAGGCACTGCACCGCGACTGGGCACTGTGGGATCCGGACGTACCGCTGGTGCGGCTCGACTGCACCAGCCGGGCGCTGGGCCGGCCCATCGCCGCCTACGTACGGCAGCTCACGGCCACCGAGCCCGGCACCCGGATCACGGTGCTCATCCCGGAGGTGGAGCCCGCCCGGAGATGGCAGCGGATGCTGCAGAACCAGCGCGGCGCTGTCGTCGCCCGCGCCGTCCGCCGCGACACCGACGCGGTCATCTGCCGACTGCGCTTCCGCCTCTCCTGACCCCGTGCCGGTCTCCGGCCGGCCCTGCATGCGTACCGGCGGACGCTGCGTGCGGATGCAGGGCCTGGGGTCCGGACCGTGCACCAGTGACCGGCCGCCCCCAAATGCCTGTACCTGCCCGGGCAGGGCCAGCCCGACGAGGCCGAAGACCACGCTCACCAGCAGGAGAACAACGGTGCCGTAGACGGCGTGCAGCTGGGGCCTGATGCGGGCGACAGCCGCGCCGACGACCGAGCCGCCAGCCGCCAGCAGTACGAACTCACCGCACGCCGCTGTCCAGTCGACGGCGGCGGGCGCCAGGACCAGCCCCACCGCGAGCACCCCGACCGGCTACCGCACGACGCGCAGCTCGCGCCAGGACAACTCCTCAGCGCTCACGTACAGCAGTGGTGGCAGCACTACCAAGCCGATGATCCCGGGGCTGATGACGATGTCCGGCGTGGTCGGCAACAGCGCTGTGCCCAGGCCTACGATCACGAGCAGGGACGGCGCGGGAACGCGCCATCGACGGGCGAAGGTGACCACCACCGTGGCGATGACGACGAGTGTCGGAACCGTGCCTGCGCTGCGCATACCGTCCCTGGTCCGCGAGGGAGCCCCGATGGCCCCCGGCCGACCAGGCTTCCCCGCACACCGCTTTCACCCTATCGGCACGTGGCTCGTCAAGGCAGTGTCAACAACGCGGTACGGAGCGCCAAGGGCACGTCAAGGGCGGCCGCGGGCGACTCGCGGAAGCAATGCGACGGGCTTCTGTGGGAGGAAACGACTCATGGACCCGGGGAGTGGACTGCCGGTGAGCGGAGCGCGTCGGCCGCGATGAATGACGTACGGCCCGGACAACTGAAGGTCTACCTGGGGGCTGCCCCTGGCGTCGGCAAGACGTACCGCATGCTCGACGAGGCACGGCGCAGGGCGGGGCGTGGTGCCGACGTCGTGGTCGGCTTCGTCGAGTGCTACGGGCGCCCACGGACCGAGGCGATGCTCGACGGCCTGGAGGTGCTGCCGCGCAAGCGGTGCACCTACGGGGGCGGCACGTTCACGGAACTGGACCTCGACGCCCTGCTCGCCCGGAGGCCGCAGGTCGCGCTGGTCGACGAGTTCGCCCACACCAACGTGCCCGGCTCCGGTCGCAACGCCAAGCGCTGGCAGGACGTCGAGCAGCTGTTGGCCGCCGGAATCGATGTCATCACGACGGTCAACATCCAGCACTTGGAGTCGCTCAACGACGTCGTCGAGACGATCACCGAGGTGCCGCAGAGCGAGACGGTGCCCGATGAGGTGGTCCGCCGGGCCCAGCAGATCGAGTTCGTCGACATCCCGCCCGAGGGGCTGCGCCGCAGGATGGCGCACGGCAACATCTACGCCCCGGAGAAGGTCGACGCCGCCCTCGCCCACCACTTCCGGCCCGGCAACCTCACCGCGCTGCGTCAGCTCGCCCTGCTGTGGGTGGCGGGCCGGGTCGACGAAGCCCTTCAGGCTCATCGCTCGGAGCACGGCACCGGACGCGTATGGGAGACCCGGGAACGCGTCGTCGTCGGCCTGACCGGAGGGCCTGAAGGCGCCACTCTGATTCGGCGGGCGGCCCGCATCACCGACCGCTCCGCCCGCGGCGACCTGCTGGCCGTGCACGTGGCCCGCAGCGACGGGCTCGCCGCCGGTGCCTCGCATGCTTCCCTGGCCCGGCAGCGCCGGCTCGTGGAGGACCTTGGGGGCAGTTACCACTCGGTGGTCGGGGACGATGTACCCACCGCGCTGGTGGAGTTCGCGCGCGCGGAGAACGCCACCCAGCTGGTTCTCGGTACCAGCCGCCGCGGCCGCCTCGAACGGTTCCTCACCGGCCGCGGCACTGGCGAGACGGTCACGGCCCTCTCCGGCGACATAGACGTCCACATGGTCACACACGAGCGGGCAGGGCAGGGCGTCCTGCTGCCGTCCCGGCGCCGCACGCTCCCTCGGTCCCGCCGGACAGCGGGGCCGGTCGCCGGGCTGCTGCTGCCGCTCGCGCTGACGGCTCTGCTGAAGCTCGACACGGCGCGAAGCACTCTCGATCTCACCAGCGAGGCGCTGCTGTATCTGATGGCCGTGGTGGGCGTGGCATGCATCGGCGGCGTCACCTCGGCGCTGATCGCCTCCGTCACCGCCTCGCTGCTGCTCAACTACTCATTCATACCGCCCGTCGGGCAGTTCACGCTCGGCGATGCGAACAGCATGCTGGCACTCGCGGTCTTCGCGAGTGTCGCCGTCACCGTGGCCGCCGTGGTGGACCGTTCGCTGCGGCTGTCCAGGCGCTCGGTGCGGGCCACCGCCGAGGCCGAGACCATGTCGTCCCTCGCGGGCACCATCGTGCGCGGCGGCACCACGATTCCGGCGCTGCTGACCCGCGCCAAGGAGACGTTCGGCATGCGCTCGGTGGAACTGGTCGGTGAGCCACCCGGGGCCGGCGGCCCGGCGTCCGATACGGGTGCGGGCGAAGCCGTGACGTCTGTGCCCGCCGGTCCGGGCTCGTACCTCATTCTGCGTGGGCGTGCCCTGCCGTCTTCCGAGCGCCGCGTGCTGGCCGCCTTCGCCGCCCACGTCGGCGCCGCGGTCGAACGGGCCCGGCTCGCCGAGGCCGCCGCCGAAGTGGAGCCCGTCAAGGCCGCCGACCGCATGCGCACGGCGCTGCTGCGCGCGGTCGGCCACGACCTGCGCACACCCCTCGCCGCCGGCTGGGCCGCGGTCTCCTCCCTGCGCAGCCGGGAGGTGCAGTTCTCCGACGAGGACCGGCAAGAACTGCTCGCCACCGCCGACGAGTCCATGGCCAAGCTGAGCCGCCTGGTGGACAACCTTCTGGACCTCAGCCGTCTCCAGGCGGGAGCCCTGTCCTTGAACCTGCGCGCCACCACGCTGGAGGAGGTGCTGCCGCCCGCGCTGGAGTCGCTGCCTCCGGACACCCCGGAGATCGAGATACCGGATCTGGATGAGATCCCGGCGGTGCAGTCCGATCCGCCGCTGCTGGAGCGGGTGATCGCCAACCTGGTCGGCAACGCCGCTCGCCACACCCCGCCCGGGCGGAAGGTGCTGGTGACCGCCAGTGCCCTGGCCGGCAGGGTGGAGGTACGCATCGTCGACCGCGGCCCCGGCCTGCCGCCCTCCCCCACCCGCGACCGGCTCTTCGAACCCTTCCAGCGGCTGGGCGACACCGACAACACCGCTGGCCTCGGCCTGGGCCTGGCGCTTTCCAAAGGGCTGACCGAGGCGATGAACGGCACCCTGCGCCCCGAGGACACCCCCGGCGGGGGCCTGACCATGGTGCTGTCCCTGCCCTTCGCCGAGAGGGTTCCGGACGTGCCGGACCTGCGGCGCGTGAACCGGCGGCCGGAGCCGCGCCCGGCGGCAGCCCCGTAGGGCGCGCACGGCGCGGGGCGGAGGGCCGGACCTCGGGGGTCCAGCCCTCCGCCCCTGTCGGTCCTGTCAGCCCTGGCCGGCCTTGCTGCCGTGGTTGGCCTTCTTCTTGCGGCCTGCCTTCTTCTTCCGGGCGCGCTTCGACACGGTGTCCCGTCCCTTCAAGCGGTCTGGCCGACGAGCAGGTCGGCGAGCTTGTTGAGGCGCTTCACGTTACGGTCCTCCATGGCGGCGGGAGCGGGCTCGACCCGCCGGTCACGGTCGTAGTACGCACCGTTGACGATCTCGGATGCCGGGTCGCAGAGCCGCACGACATGGGCCGCGCCCTCGGCCGCGGACGCGCCTCGGATGCCGTACAGGTGCAACAGGCCGGTCTCACAGATGCCTGGGTGGACGGAGACGGCCGCCACCCGGGGGTCGGCCGCGAAGACCGTGAGCGCCAGCTGGGACTGGGCGTACGCGGCGAGGCGGGAGTATCGGCGGGCACGGTGAGGGTCGCTCCACTGGATGGAGGCGGTGCGGTGCAGTGAGGAGGAGACATTGACGACCCGGCCGCCCGGGTCACTGGTCAGGGCGGGGGCCAGGAGGTTTGTGAGGAGGTAGTGCGCGAGGAAGTTGACCTGGAAGGCGATCTCGTTGCCGTCGGCGGTGATGGTGTGCCGCTCCGGCGCGGCCATCGCGGCGTTGTTCACCAGGACATCCAGGTGCGGGTGTTCCCGCAGGATGCGTTGTGCCAGGTGCTCGACCTCTTCCAGACGGGCGAAGTCCGCGGCGCAGGCGCACAGTCGGGCGGGGTCGACACGGGCACAGGCTGCGATCCGGTCGGTCGCCGCCTGCGCCTCCCCGGCGGTACGGCCGTGGACGAGGACGGTCGCTCCGCGTTCGGCGAGTTGCCGGGCGGTCTCGTGGCCGATACCGGTGGTCGCGCCGGTCACCAGGACGGTTCGGGCAGCGAAATCAGAGTCGGTCATGGTGGTGCATCCCTTTCTCGTCTACGCACTTGCGTGCGGGCACGCGCCACCGTGCGCGTACCGGTGGCCGTCATGAGTGCTGCCGGTGTGCGTCGAGGCGGTGTGCGGGTAAGAAAAGGGCGCCGGACCAGGTCGCGGCGCCCTTTCGGGTGGGGAAGCTGCGTCAGCGTGGCATGGACGTCTTCCGGCAGCGCGCGGCATGACCGTGAAACGCCGGATGAGGCGGTCGGTCGAGGAGGAGCCACGCACTGTTCACGACTTCATCCAACTACCGTGCTGAGCCGGCCTCAAGGGAACACGAGCGTTCTTGACGCGGGCCTGACGGAGGGCTTAGCCGCTGGCCTGCATGCTGCCTACGAGGTCGATGACGCTCTGCGGAGCGTCGTCCAGGAGCAGGTGGCCCACGTCGTCCAGGACGTGCGGTTCGGTGCCCAGAAGGCGCTGCGCGGCCGGCACGAGCCGGGTGTGGGGCAGGAAGATGTCGTGAGCGCCTACCACGACGGTGCACGGCACGGACCGGGAGCGCGCCAGCACTGTTCCGGGCAGGGGCCTGGGGGCCAGCGTGCTGCGGCATGTCTCGCCGACCAACGCCATCCACTCGGCGAGATGCGCGGGCACAGGACGACCTGGGGAGCGCATCTGCCCCAGCAGGCGCGTGGTCCGCGGCAGGTTGGGCCGCACCATCCACGGGACGGTGGCGCGCAGTAGGGGAACGGGTACGGCCAGAGGCATCAGTCCGCCGGGAGACAGCAGCAGGCGACCGACGATGTGCGGTGACTGCGCGGCCAGGGCGATGGCGGCCCCCAGGGAGTGGCCGATGACGATGGCCGGCCCCGAAGTGACCTGTTGCAGCGCCTGGGACAGCCAGTGTCCGTACCAGGGCAGGCGGGCGCGGCGGGGACGGTACTCGGCGCTGAGACCGGGCTGGCCAGGCACGTCCAACGCCGCCACCGCACCGACCTTCGCGAGTGCGGCGATCATGTCGAGCGCCACGGCGGCGTTCATATTGGTGCCCGGCACCAGCACCATCAGCGGCTTCCCGTCCCGAGGCCGCCCGGCCGAGACCACGCTTGTGCTGCCGGCATCGGTAGACACCTCCCATCGGTGATGGGACGCCTCCCATGCGTCCAGCCGGGCCGCACACCACGCTCGCACCCGATCGCGGCCCACTGCGCCTCGGTACACCGATTCCATCGAACTCCCCCTCGTCGCCCGGGCCACCGCCCACGGGCGGCTGGCGATGCCGATGGTGGACAGCAGCGCGCCGATGGTGGTGGGGATGAGCGTGACCAGGAGGGCGACGAGCACCGTGGTGGGCTGGGCGGAGCCCGCGTACCCGGCCATCGGCTGGAGCGTGACCGTCACCAGGACGAAGACGGTGGTGAGCGCGGCGAGGAGGATGTTCAGCGCGATCTCGTGGGGCGTTTTCTGCCGGGACGCCCCCTCGACGAGCGCGATCATGCGGTCCAGGGAAGTGTGGCCGGGGCGCGAGGTGACCCGTACGACGGTCCGGTCGGACAGTACTGTCGTGCCGTCTACCACACCGGACCGGTCGCCACCCGACTCACGGATGACCGGCGGTCGAAGCTGACCAGCGAGGCGCTGACCGCCGCCGTGTCCCTCGGCGACGAGGTACGAACGGTGACCGTCTGCCATCCCGACGCCGAGGATCGCGCCCGGGCCGACGCGCTGGAGTGGGTCTGGGCACTGTGGGGGCCGGGCGTCCCGCTGATCCGCCTCCGTTACGAGCGCCGGGCACCGGGCCGCCCGGTCGCCGCGTACGTGCGAGAGATCGCAGCCGCCGAGCCCGGTACCCGGATCACCGTCCTGATCCCAGAGGTCGAGCCCGCCCGGCTGTGGCAGCGGATGCTGCAGAACCAACGCGGCGCGATCGTCGCCCACGCCGTGCACCGCGACACCGACGCGGTCATCTGCCGACTGCGCTTCCGCCTGTCCTGAACCACCACCTTTCTTGACGGCTCGCCCCTCCCGGGTGCGGGCCGTCAGTGACCTTTTCGCAGGTCGGCGAGGTACGCGTATGGGATGCGTCAAGGGCGGGCCACCCCTCGTAAGGAAGCCGTCAACGGCAATCGCAGTGGCTCAAAAAGGCGGTTTGCTCTAACCGTCCGTTCAGTTCCCCTCTCGTTCAGGAGCTCTCGATGGCCGACGTGGCCTTCGTCGTCACCACGCTCGCGGTCTTCGCGCTGGTGGCCCTCGTCGCCAAGGGGGTCGCAAAGCTGTGACCGCCGAAAACATTGTCGGCCTCGTCGTGGCCGTCGCCCTGCTGGGCTATCTCGTCCTCGCCCTCATTCACCCGGAGAGGTTCTGAGCACGACCATGAGCCCCTTCCTCGCAGCGGTACTGCAGCTGCTCGCGCTGATAGGCGCGCTAGCCCTGGCATACCGCCCCCTCGGCGACTACATGGCCCGCGTCTACTCCTCCGACCGCCATCTGCGCGTGGAGAAGTGGATCTACAAGACCATCGGTGCCCGCCCGGACACCGAGATGCGCTGGCCCTCTTATCTGCGCGGAGTGCTGGCCTTCTCGGCCGCCGGCGTCCTCTTCCTCTACCTGCTGCAGCGGCTCCAGGGCGTGCTGCCCGGCTCGCTGGGCTTCGCCTCCATCGACCCGGACCAGGCGTTCAACACCGCCGCCTCCTTCGTGGCGAACACCAACTGGCAGTCCTACGCGGGCGAACAGGCCATGGGCCACGTCGTGCAGACCGGCGGCCTGGCGGTGCAGAACTTCGTCTCCGCGGCCGTCGGCATGGCGGTGGCCGTCGCCCTCGTCCGCGGCTTCTCCAGGTCCCGCAGCGGCGAACTGGGCAACTTCTGGGCCGACCTGGTACGCGGCACGGTCCGCATCCTGCTGCCCCTCTCCCTCGTCGGCGCGATCGTCCTGGTCGCCTGCGGCGCGATCCAGAACTTCGCCGGCATCCACGAGGTCGGCCAGTTCATGGGCGGCCACCAGCAGTGGCAGGGCGGCGCCTACGCCTCCCAGGAAGTCATCAAGGAGCTGGGCACGAATGGCGGCGGCCTCGCCAACGCCAACAGCGCCCACCCCTTCGAGAACCCCAACGGCTTCACCAACCTCTTCGAGATCTTCCTGATCCTCCTCATCCCCTTCGCACTGACGCGGACCTTCGGTCGCATGGTCGGCAACCTGAAGCAGGGGTACGCGATCCTCGCGACGATGGCGACCATCTGGCTCGGCTTCGTGCTGCTGATGTGGGCTACCGAGTTCGCCCACCACGGTCCGGCGCTCCAGGCGGCCGGCGGTGCGATGGAAGGCAAGGAGACCCGCTTCGGCGTCGGCGCCTCGTCGATCTTCGCGGTCACCACGACGCTGACCTCGACGGGAGCGGTCGACTCCTTCCATTCCTCGTTCACGGGTCTCGGCGGTGGCATCACGATGCTGGGCATGCAGCTCGGTGAGATCGCGCCCGGCGGTGTCGGCTCCGGTCTCTACGGCATGCTGATCATGGCCATTATCGCGGTGTTCCTCGCAGGCCTGATGGTCGGCCGGACACCCGAGTACCTGGGCAAGAAGATCGGCACCCGCCAGATCAAACTGGCCGCCTGCTACATCCTCATCACCCCGGCCCTCGTACTGTGCTTCACCGCCGCCGCGACGGCCCTGCCCACCCCGCCGCACTCCATGCTCAACACCGGCGCGCACGGCTTCTCGGAGGTCCTGTACGCCTACACCTCCGGCGCCAACAACAACGGTTCGGCCTTCGCCGGCCTCAGCGCCGACACCCCATGGTTCAACACCACCATCGGACTCGCGATGCTCCTCGGCCGGTTCCTGCCCATGGTGTTCGTCCTCGCCTTGGCCGGCTCACTCGCCGAGCAGCAGCCCGTACCGGAGACCGCGGGCACCCTGCGTACCGAAAAGCCACTGTTCAGCGGCCTGCTGGTCGGCACCATTCTGATCATCACCGGGCTCACCTACTTCCCGGCCCTCGCGCTGGGCCCGCTCGCCGAAGGGCTGGCGTCATGACCGCCGAAACAACGAAAACTGACACAACGAACCAAGAGAACGCGATGTCCTCAGCCTCTCCCACGCGGGCACCGCACCAGGATCTGCCGACCGGGCATAAGGATGGAGGGCGGGTCGGCTCGGGCCTGTTCGAGCCCAGGCAGCTGATCAAGTCGCTGCCGGACGCGGTACGCAAGCTCGACCCCCGCGTCATGATCAAGTCGCCGGTCATGTTCGTGGTCCTGGTCGGCTCGGTGCTGACCACCGTGTTCTCCTTCAAGGAGCCCGGTGACTGGTTCGGCTGGGTGATCAGTGCCTGGCTGTGGCTGACGGTGATCTTCGCCAACCTGGCCGAGGCGGTGGCCGAGGGCCGCGGCAAGGCCCAGGCCGACACCCTCCGCAAGGCCAAGACCGACACGGTCGCCCGTCGGCTGACTGCCGACGGCACCGGCGAGGAGCAGGTGCCGGGCACCGAGCTGCGCGTCGGCGACCGGGTGGTGTGCGAGGCGGGCGACATCATCCCCGGCGACGGCGATGTCGTCGAAGGCGTCGCGTCCGTCGACGAGTCCGCCATCACCGGCGAATCCGCCCCGGTCATCCGGGAGTCCGGCGGCGACCGGTCGGCCGTCACCGGCGGCACGAAGGTACTGTCCGACCGCATCGTCATCAGGATCACGGCGAAGCCGGGCGAGACGTTCATCGACCGCATGATCGGCCTCGTCGAGGGCGCGGCACGGCAGAAGACGCCCAACGAGATCGCGCTGAACATCCTGCTCGCCTCGCTGACCATCGTCTTCCTGCTCGCCGTCGTCACACTGCCACCGTTCGCCGACTACGCCGGCAAGCACCTGACCATGGTCGTCCTGGTCGCACTGCTCGTGTGCCTCATCCCGACCACGATCGGCGCGCTACTCTCCGCCATCGGCATCGCCGGCATGGACCGCCTGGTCCAGCGCAACGTCCTGGCGATGTCCGGCCGCGCGGTCGAGGCCGCAGGCGACGTCTCCACCCTGCTGCTGGACAAGACCGGCACCATCACGCTCGGCAACCGGCAGGCCGCCGAATTCGTTCCTGTACACGGAACCACCGCCGCCGAGGTCGCCGACGCCGCCCAACTGTCCTCACTGGCCGACGAAACACCCGAAGGCCGTTCCATCGTCGTCCTCGCCAAGGAGAAGTACGGGCTGCGCGAGCGGCATCAGGGAGAGCTGGCCGACGCGGAGTGGATCACCTTCACCGCCCAGACCCGCATGTCCGGCGTGGACCTCGACGGCCGCAGGGTACGCAAGGGCGCGGCCGGTTCCGTACTCAACTGGGTCCGGGAACAGGGCGGCACGGCCGCCGAGGACGCCGACACCCTCGCCAACGAGATATCCGCGGCGGGCGGTACGCCGCTGCTGGTCGCCGTCGAGGACACCGACGGCGCCCGCGTCCTCGGCGTCATCCACCTCAAGGACGTGGTCAAGGAGGGCATGCGCGAACGCTTCACCGAGCTGCGCCGCATGGGCATCAAGACCGTCATGATCACCGGCGACAACCCGCTGACCGCCAAGGCCATCGCGGAGGAGGCGGGCGTCGACGACTTCCTCGCCGAGGCCACCCCCGAGGACAAGATGGCGCTGATCAAGCGGGAACAGGCCGGCGGCAAGCTGGTCGCGATGACCGGCGACGGCACCAACGACGCGCCGGCCCTGGCCCAGGCCGACGTCGGCGTCGCGATGAACACCGGCACCTCCGCCGCCAAGGAGGCCGGGAACATGGTCGACCTCGACTCCAACCCGACGAAGCTCATCGAGATCGTCGAGATCGGCAAGCAACTCCTCATCACCCGGGGCGCGTTGACGACGTTCTCCATCGCCAACGACGTCGCCAAGTACTTCGCGATCATCCCGGCGCTGTTCGCCGCGGTCTACCCGGGCCTGGACAAGCTCAACATCATGCAGCTGTCCTCGCCCGACTCCGCGATCCTCTCCGCCGTCATCTTCAACGCGCTGATCATCATCGCGCTCGTGCCGCTCGCCCTGAAGGGCGTGCGCTACCGACCGATGAGTGCCGACAAGATGCTGCGCCGCAACCTCGGCATCTACGGACTCGGCGGCCTGATCGCGCCCTTCCTCGGCATCAAACTCATCGACCTGCTCCTCTCCCTCATCCCTGGCATCGGGTGACGACCACCATGAACAACTCGGTAACGAACACCGCGCGACTGTTCGGCGCGGGCCTGCGCGCCCTCCTCGTCCTCACCGTCGTGTGCGGCGTGCTCTACCCGCTCGCCGTCACCGGCGTCGCCCAGGCCCTGTTCCACAACAAGGCCAATGGCTCGGAGATCAGGAGCGAGGGCAAGGTCGTCGGCTCCGAACTCATCGGCCAGCGCTACGACCTGCCGCTGAAGAAGGGCCAGGAGACCCCGCAGCCCGACCTCAAGTGGTTCCAGCCGCGCCCGTCCAACGGCCTGGGCACCAACACCGTCAACACCCAGTACAAGCTGCTGGTCTCCGGCGCCTCCAACCTCGCAGCCGACAACCCCGAGCTCGTCACGTCGGTGAAGGAGGCGCAGAACGCCGTCATCGAGGACAACTCGGTGAGCGGGTACCGGGTGAAGCCCTCGGACATCCCGGCCGACGCCGTCACCTCCTCCGGATCCGGCCTCGACCCGGACATCTCGCCCGAGTACGCGGAGCTCCAGGTGCACCGCATCGCGGCCAAGAACCACCTCTCCGTCGGGCAGGTGCGGAAGCTGGTCGAGGACCACACCGACGGCCGCGTCGCCGGCTTCATGGGCGAGCCCCGGGTCAATGTTCTCAAGCTCAACATCGCACTCAGGGAACTCACCGAGAAGGGCTGATGGCCTTACCCGCACGACCGCGCACCGACGGGCTCAGGACCACACCTGACCCCGTCGGTTGTCGCACTCACCGAACCGGTGGCAGCGCGAGCGGTCCCCACAACCACATCTACGGCAGGAAGGGCGCGGACCGATGACCCGGGTACTGGTCGTGGAGGACGATCCGCAGCTCGTCCGCGCCCTGGTGATCAACCTGGAGGCGCGCCGTTACGGCGTCGACACGGCACCGGACGGCATCACTGCGTTGCGGCTCGCCGCCGCGCGCCATCCGGACGTGGCCGTGCTCGATCTGGGGCTGCCCGACATGGACGGGGTCGATGTGATCAAGGCGCTGCGTGGTTGGACCAGGATTCCCCTCCTGGTGCTGTCCGCGCGCCAGGGATCCGACGACAAGGTCGCGGCACTCGACGCGGGCGCCGACGACTACATCACCAAGCCGTTCAGCATGGATGAACTACTGGCAAGGCTGCGCGCCGCCGTCCGCCGCACGGAGACCGCCCCGCTCGCGCCGGAGACGACGGTCGTCACGACGAAGGACTTCTCCGTCGACCTGGTGGCCAAGAAGGCTTCCCGCGACGGGCAGGATGTACGCCTGACGCCGACGGAGTGGCATCTCCTGGAGATCCTCGTCTGCCACCCAGGTCGCCTCATTTCGCAACGGCAGCTTCTCCAGCAGGTGTGGGGCGCGTCCCGGAGCGACAGGACCCATTATCTCCGGGTGTACATGGCTCAGATCCGGCGCAAACTCGAGCCGGACCCATCGCGCCCTCGCTACCTGATCACCGAACCCGGCATGGGGTACCGCTTCGAGCCCTGACGCGCTCACCACACCCGTCCCGACCGCATTTGACCACCACGCCCACAGCGACCACAGAGACGAGACGATGGCACGCGGAAAGCTCCGGATCTACCTCGGTGCGGCGCCCGGCGTCGGCAAGACGTACGCGATGCTCGCCGAGGCACACCGCCGCGTCGAGCGGGGCACGGACTGCGTTGTCGCCTTCGTGGAACACCACGGGCGGCCGCGCACCGAAGTACTGCTGCACGGCCTGGAACAGGTCGAACGCAAGCACCTGGAATACCGCGACAGCGTCTTCACCGAGATGGACGTGGACGCCGTCCTCGCACGGCGACCGGCCGTCGCCCTGGTCGACGAGATGGCCCACACCAACGTCCCCGGGTCTCGTCACACCAAACGCTGGCAAGACATCGAAGAGCTGCTGGCGGCCGGCATCGACGTCATCTCCACGGTCAACATCCAGCACCTGGAGTCGCTGGGCGACATCGTCGAGTCGATCACCGGGATCCGGCAGAAGGAGACCGTGCCGGACGAGGTGGTGCGCCGCGCCGACCAGGTCGAACTGGTCGACATGTCCCCGCAGGCACTGCGCCGCCGCATGGCACACGGCAATGTCTACAAGCCGGACAAGGTTGACGCGGCCCTGTCGAACTACTTCCGTCCCGGCAATCTGACCGCGCTGCGGGAGCTGGCGTTGCTGTGGGTCGCCGACCGGGTCGACGAGTACTTGCAGGAGTACCGCACCGAGCACCGTGTCTCGAAGATCTGGGGATCGCGTGAGCGCATCGTCGTGGGGCTGACCGGTGGCTCCGAGGGCCGTACGCTGATCCGCCGGGCTGCCCGCCTGGCGGAGAAGGGAGCGGGTGGTGAAGTGCTGGCCGTCTACATCGGCCGGAGCGACGGACTGACCTCCGCCTCCCCCAAGGAACTGGCGGTCCAGCGCACCCTGGTCGAAGATCTCGGCGGCACGTTCCACCACGTCATCGGCGACGATGTCGCCACCGCGCTGCTGGATTTCGCCCGCGGCGTCAACGCCACCCAGATCGTGCTCGGCGTCTCGCGCCGCAAGCCCTGGCAGTACGTCCTCGGCCCCGGTGTCAGCGCCACCGTGGCCCGCGACTCCGGCCCCGACCTGGACGTCCACCTCGTCACACACGACGCGATGGGCAAGGGACGCGGGCTGCCGGTGACCCGCGGCGCACGGTTCGCCCGCCCCCGCCTCATCGGAGGGTGGCTGACCGGTGTGGGCGGGCCCCTCCTGCTCACTTTCCTCCTCAGCAGCTTCGCACCGGGAGTGGGCCTGGCCAACGACATGCTGCTGTATCTGTCCTTGACGGTCGGCGCCGCCCTCCTCGGCGGGCTGTGGCCCGCCCTCGCCTCTGCCGTCGTCGGCTCCCTGCTGCTGAACTGGTTCTTCACCCCGCCGGTCCACACACTGACCGTCGATGCCCCGCGGAACATCGTCGCCATGGCGGTCTTCGTCGGCGTCGCGCTCTCGGTCGCCTCCGTCGTGGACCTCGCGGCCCGCCGCACCCAGCAGGCGGCCCGGCTCCGCGCCGAGTCGGAGGTCCTCTCGTTCCTCGCCGGCAGCGTGCTGCGCGGCGAAACGGGCCTGGAAGATCTGCTGGAACGGGTACGCGAGACGTTCACCATGGACTCCGCGGTCCTGCTGGAGCGGCAGAGCGACGTCGACCCGTGGACCTGTGCCGGCAGGGTGGGAAACGGCTCCCCGGTCGAGCGGCCGGAGGACGCCGACGTCGACATGCCCGTCGGCGACCACATGACCTTGGCGCTCTCCGGCCGCGTCCTGCCCGCCGAGGACCGCCGCGTACTCGCCGCCTTCGCCGCCCAGGCCGCGGTGGTTCTTGACCACCAGCGCCTCCAGAACGAGGCCCGACGGGCACAAACCCTCGCGGAGGGCAACCGCATGCGTACCGCCCTGCTCGCGGCCGTCAGCCACGACCTCCGTACACCCCTCGCAAGCATCAAGGCGTCCGTCACCTCGCTCCGTTCCGACGACGTGGACTGGTCCGAGGAGGACCGGGCCGAACTCCTCGCCTCCATCGAGGAGGGCACCGACCGCCTCGACCACCTGGTGGGCAACCTCCTGGACATGTCCCGCCTCCAGACCGGCACGGTGACACCCCTGAACAGGGAGATCGACATCGACGAGGTGGTGCCGATGGCCCTGGGCGGTCTCCCCGAAGGGAGCGTGGAACTGGAAATCCCGGAGTCCCTGCCCATGGTCGTTGTCGACCCCGGATTGCTGGAGCGTTCGGTCGCCAACATCGTCGAGAACGCGGTGAAGTACAGCCCTGATGAAACACCGGTGCTGGTCTCGGCCAGCGCCCTCGCCGACCGGGTGGAACTGCGGGTGGTCGACCGCGGCCCCGGCGTCCCGGACGAGGCGAAGGAACGCATCTTTGAACCGTTCCAGCGTTATGGCGACGTACCACGTGGGGCCGACGTCGGCCTCGGCCTTCCGGTGGCCCGCGGCTTCGCCGAAGCCATCGGCGGCACCCTCACCGCGGAAGACACCCCAGGAGGCGGTCTCACCATGGTCCTCACCCTCCCCATCGCCCCGGGCCACCCGCCAACGCGCCCGGACCTCCCGGCCACGGCCATCTCATGAGCACGAGCACCATGCCGGCACCCTCCCGCGCGCTTCGTTGCCTCCCGTCTCCTCATCCCGCAGCGCGGAGCAGGTATTCGACCGCCTGAAGGACGGCATCCCTGCGTTCCTCATGGAGCCAGCCGTGCCCGGCATCGTCGACGATCCGCTGCTCGCCTCTCGGAACCGAGGCTGCAGATCCCCATGCAGGGCGACCTTGAGGTTGTTGATCTCGCGCAGTGCCTCGTCGGACCAGAGGTGGGCTGTGTGGCGTCATGGCCGGTGACAGTCAGCACGATCAGTGGCACGTCGGGGAGTTCTCGCGCGTGCCTGAGTTCCTCCGCGAAGGCACCGTAGATGTCCCGGCCCCCGGCAAGACCGGTACGCCATGCGGCGAGGTGGTGAGCTACCAACGGACGGCGCACGTCGTCCGGCCACTCCGCCAGAAGCTCTTCGACCAGGCCTCGGGAGTTGTTGAGTTGCTCCTCCGCGGGTGCCGGCGGCTCCAAGCCGTTCAGCTGCTTCTGCCTTTCCTGCAGCTCGTGCGGCGCGCGAGCGAGCATGTCCTCGTGGCCGGGCCGCCAGTGCCGGACCGGTGCGGCATCAGCCGCCGGCCCCCAACCTCATACAGCCGTCCCAACGGCGGCGTGAGCGGCAAGTCTTCGCCCCAAGCCGCGGTGAGGCCACCGTCTACCGGCACGTCGGCCTCCTGGCCGACGGCGGACTCCTCGTGGTGGAAGGCGAACAGCGGGTGCGTGGTTCCGTCGAACGCCGGTACCGACTGCACCGGGCCCGGGCAGTGATCGATGCCGATGCGGCCGCTGCGATGACTCCCGGGGACTACCGTCGCGCGTTCGCGGTGGGCATGGCCACTCTGCTGGCCGAGTTCAACGCCTACCTCGACCGGGACGACACCGACCCGGTCGCCGATCTGGTCGGCTTCCGCCAGCACGCGCTCTGGCTCAGTCCGGACGAACTCGCCGACATGATCGCCGAGCTGCGCGCCGTCATCGCCTCCCGAATGTCCCACGAGCTAGCCTTCATCGGACCGCTCACGGCACCTGATCAGCCCGATCCTGTTCCCCGCCGGAGCGCACCCCGAGCAGGGCGGGAGGGCCAACTCATAAGAGTTGGCCCTCCCGGAGTCGGCGGTCCTGCCTGAGTCACAACGGCATGTCGATCCGATGGGTGCTTTCGTGCTCGCCGCAGGTGAGCGAGAGAGTGAGGCTCAGGGCCCCGGCGCCCGGTGCGGGCCCGGGCTGAAGGGAGATCGAGCCTTCGGTGAACCGGCCTTCTGGTTCGGTACCGAACGCACCGCCTCCGTCCAGGTACTCCCCGCCGAGGTCGTCCACCGCCTCCAACGACAGGTGGACCGGCGGCCCGACCTCCGTCATCGAACCATCAGGCTCGTCCCGCCACCTCTCCGGGAGCGGGGGCGTGATCCGGTAGAAGAGATCGATCCGATCAGACCCCGGCTTGAGGCGACGCACCTCCAGCTCGTGGCGGCCTCCCAGGACGGGAATCACCTGCCCCGCACCGGCTGTCCCGCTCCTGCGCTTGCCCTTGCCCATGCCCTCTCCATCCGTGCGTGACGTCGGCGCCTACGGCTCAGCCTGAACCCTTGGGCGGCACCTGGCACGTGATGTACCGCGTGGCACCCGCCCGCGGATTGCTGTGGCTCTTGATGAGCCAATAGAAAGTGATCTTGTCCTTGGTGCGGATGGTGTGCTTCGCGCTGCTCCCCTTGCGGTTGTACTTCTTCATGCTGCCGTGGAAGTTATAGGTACTGGCCCTGGGATGAGGACCGTACGGCGCATTGATGGCATGGTTGTTCACCCATGCGTTGGGCATCGACACCGTCACCGCCGGACCGAGCTTCGCGCGGGACCTCGCCGTCAGCTTGAAGTTCCAGCGGACAGTGCCCGCCGGGGTGCGGTCCCAGTCGACGTTGGCGACGCTGTGCTTCCACACTCCGGTGCACTTCTTGTCCGCCGCGGTGCGGGCATGTATCTCTGCCGCACGCTGGACGACACGTGCGTACGTGGTAGCCGGCGCCTCCCCCGCCGGAATGGAGATCAGCTCCCCCACATCGGCGTCGTTGTGCTGCTCGGCCGCCTGCGCCGGGGCCCCTCCGATCAGGAGGGAGGCGCTGAGCGCGGAGCAGGCCAACAACAAGCGATGGCTCTTCTGGGCCATTCCTGGTTCCCCGTTCGGTTCCTGCTCACCGGAGCATTCCGATGAGTTCCCATGGTCACCCAGGAAGACGAGCCTCCTTGCGCACCACGTTCCTCAGCCGCCGTCAAGAGATCGTTAAGCTCGCATTGGGTTCTCCAGGCACACGGATACCGGTCACCGCCGACACGGAACGACCGAGGACAAGCCCGCACGATCATGGAGTCGATGAGTCGCCCCAGCCGATGCACGGGGCCAGGAAGACCCGCCCACTCGGGGTAGGAGCTCTTCAACGACGCGTCGCCCCTCGGCACGGTGGTGTGCTGCGCCGCCGGCGGCTCGCTGGTCACCGGGCGGCGTTTCGGTGTGCGGCTCGGTTCACCGAGACGGCGTATCCCAGGAATACGCCACCGGGCAATCGAATGCCGGATCAGGCGGGGCGCGGGTCGCTGGAACTCGGCACAGGAGCATCAGGTCTTCTTGGCGGTGTCGAGAGGACCTACTTGCCGGCCTGCTCCTCCTCTGCGCTCGTCTCGTCCTCGATCAGCCTGTAGGGAGGCCGGTCCACGGTCCGGCTGTAGCGGGCCACCACGCTGCCCTCCGCAAGGAGCGGCGGGCTGTTGTCGACGACGATGAGCTGTGCGTTACCACCCCGATGCGCGACCCAGTCTGAGAGATGGCGGTAGGAGTCGTCGATGGTGATCGCGTCGGCGATCACCGCATCCAGGGTGCCACCGTGTCCGAGGTTCTTCTGCGGACTGTCGATCATGAGGAAACCCGGATGCGCGGCACCGTTTTCGACGGCGACCTCAAAGACGGCCAGTTCTGATGTACGGCTGGCCGACCTTGGGGTAGTGCCACGCCCGAAGCAGTTCACCGTAGCGGTTGCTGACCTGGGAAATGATTCGGTCGCGATCGTCTGTCGCGTTTCCGAGCTGTGCGAGTTCCTCTTTGAGTCGGACGATCCGGGCCTCGTGACGTTGTACAGCGTCAGCTCGTTTGGCGAGGCCGCCCTGGAGCTTTACGTTGCCTTCCGCCTGGTCCAGGAGGCGGAACAGGTGCTCACGTCCACATCCACGTCCACGATGCAGATCGTCGCGAGCCGCAAGGAACGGGGACACCGCCGGTGAGGTTGCCGCATCGAGCGCGGCAGCAGCCTGTTCCTCGCGAAGTACCGCCTCTTCCACCTGGAGCTTTTCGCGGGCGATATTTCGCATTGTAAAGGCGCTGCGGGGCCGAACAGCCTCCGGCTCCATTGCCAGGAGTAACCCACATATCATGAACACACGGGTATTCACGTGTCGCAGGTTTGGCCATGCCGGCTAAGGGTTGTCCCGTAACTGCCATCGGAAGTCCGCGCGATGGCCTACGGCCGGACGCACCGCGCCCGCTTGCCGTACTTCATGCCGCTGGAGT
>NZ_JBITXI010000016.1:0-23151 GCF_044544605.1 Streptomyces sp. NPDC053560
TCGACGCGGTAACTGACGCCGTCGACGGCCCTGGCGACGCCGTCCCGGGTACGGAACTCCACGTACAGGTCGCGCACGTCGAGCAGCGCGGGCGAGGGCGCCCCGGGGGGGGGGGGGGGGGGGGGGGGGGGGGGGGGGGGCGCCGGGGCGCCCCCCCCCCCGGCCCCCCGAAGCGCTCGCCCGCCCCGATCCCCCCTCGCCCCCTCCCACTCCCCCGCCACCGTCAGCCCCACCCCACCCCCGGTCCCCCTCATCTCGACCCGCCCCGCTCACCCACCCCCGCCCCAAACCGTGGCCGTACCGATATGCGGACAGTGGGTGACGTCTACTGCTCCCGAGGCTTAGATTTCCGGCCATTACACGGAGATCGCCAGGGATGGAGCAGCGGATATGACAGAGCCAGCCGAAACACCCCGTTCCGGGCCGATCGTCACGCCCACGCGTGTGGTGGCCGGCCTGTGCCTGTTCGCTCCGTTCGTGGCCATGCTCTGGGTGAGTTCGTACGCGAAGGTCGAACCGACCCTGATCGGCATCCCGTTCTTCTACTGGTACCAGATGCTGTGGGTGCTGATCTCGACGGCGCTGACCATGACCGCGTACAAGCTCGTGCAGCGTGAGCAGCGCGCCCGTAAGGGCGGTGCCTCCAAGTGACGACCCTGGCAACGACCGTCCCCGCGACGGACACCGCGGCACCGCGCACCTCGGCAGCGCACACCCTCGCGGCGGACGCGGCCGGTGGCGTGAACGGCATCGCGCTCGCCGTCTTCATCTTCTTCTTCGTCGCCGTGACGGTCATGGGCTTCATGGCCGCGCGCTGGCGCAAGGCCGAGCAGTCCGACAACCTCGACGAGTGGGGCCTGGGCGGCCGCAGCTTCGGTACGTGGGTGACGTGGTTCCTGCTCGGCGGTGACCTGTACACCGCGTACACCTTCGTCGCCGTGCCCGCGGCGATCTACGCGGCGGGTGCCGCCGGCTTCTTCGCCGTGCCGTACACGATCCTCGTCTACCCGTTGATCTTCACCTTCCTGCCGCGGCTGTGGTCGGTGTCGCACAAGCACGGGTACGTCACCACCTCGGACTTCGTGCGCGGCCGCTTCGGCTCCAAGGCCCTGTCGCTGGCCGTGGCGCTCACCGGCATCCTCGCCACGATGCCGTACATCGCGCTTCAGCTCGTCGGCATCCAGGCCGTGCTGGACGTGATGGGCGTCGGCGGTGGCGAGAGCACGCACTGGTTCATCAAGGACCTGCCGCTGCTGATCGCCTTCGGCGTGCTGGCCGCGTACACCTACTCCTCCGGGCTGCGCGCGCCCGCGCTGATCGCGTTCGTCAAGGACGGCCTGATCTATATCGTCATCGCGGTGGCGATCATCTACATCCCGATCAAGCTGGGCGGCTTCGAGCACATCTTCCACACGGCGGGCGACGCCTTCGCGCAGACGAATCCGGCGACGGGCAAGCCGCGCGGCGAGCTGGCGAGCGGGCCGAACGCGCAGTGGGCGTACGGGACGCTGGCGCTCGGTTCGGCGCTGGCGCTGTTCATGTATCCGCACTCGATCACGGCGACACTGTCCTCGCAGAGCCGCAACGTGATCCGCCGCAACACCACGATCCTGCCGCTGTACTCGCTGATGCTGGGCCTGCTCGCGCTGCTGGGCTTCATGGCGATCGCGGCCGGGATCAAGGTGCAGAACGGGCAGCTGGCGATTCCGCAGCTGTTCGAGAACATGTTCCCCGACTGGTTCACGGGCGTGGCGTTCGCCGCCATCGGCATCGGTGCGCTGGTGCCCGCGGCGATCATGTCGATCGCCGCGGCGAACCTCTTCACCCGCAACATCTACAAGGACTTCCTCAAGCCCGGCGCCACGCCAGCGCAGGAGCACAAGGTCGCCAAGCTGGTGTCGCTGCTGGTGAAGGTCGGCGCGCTGGCGTTCGTCCTGACGATGGACAAGACGGTGGCGATCAACTTCCAGCTGCTGGGCGGCATCTGGATCCTGCAGACCATGCCGGCGCTGGTGGGCGGCCTGTTCACCCGCTGGTTCCACCGCTGGGCGCTGCTCGCCGGCTGGGCGGTCGGCATGGTGTACGGCACGGTCGCGGCGTACGGCGTGGCCAGCCCGACGCAGAAGCACTTCGGCGGCTCGAACGCGGAGATCCCCGGCATCGGCGAGATCGGCTACATCGGCTTGACCGCGTTCGTGCTGAACGTCCTGGTCACGGTCGTGCTGACGGTCGTACTGCGGGCCGCGAAGGCGCCGGCCGGGGTCGACGAGACCTCGCCGGAGGACTACACGGCGGACGCCGGCGACAAGGGCGTCCAGGTGGATCTGCCGCCGGCCACGGCGGGGGCCGCGCACTGATCCGCCCGCATGCGTGAGGCCGACGGGCCGCCGGTGAGAACCGGCGGCCCGTTGTCGTACCCCTGGTGCACACTGACGGCCATGGACTTCGTGATCAGGGGGATACGGGCGGCGGAGCACGCGCGGCTGGGTGAGATCACGGCCCGGGCGTATCTCGGGGGCGGGCTGCTCGACTTCGGGGCGGACGACGCGTACCTGCCCGTGCTGCGGGACGTGGCGCGCCGGGCGGCCGAGGCGGAGGTGCTGGTGGCCGTGGCGGAGGGTGAGGTGCTGGGCGGGGTGACGTTCGTGCCGGCGGGCGGGCCGTGGGCGGACATCGCGGGGCCGGGCGAGGCGGAGTTCCGGATGCTGGCGGTGGCGAAGGAGGCGCGCGGCCGGGGTGCGGGCGAGGCGCTGGTACGGGCGTGTCTGGACCGGGCGCGGGAGACTCCGGGCTGCGGTCGGCTGGTGCTGTCCACGCAGCGTGCGATGCACGGCGCCCACCGTCTCTACGGGCGGCTGGGGTTCACCCGGACGCCGGAGCGCGACTGGTCGCCGGTGCCGGGCCTCGACACCCTGCTGACGTACGCCCGGGATCTGAAACCCGGGATCTGAATCCCGAGAGCCCGCACCGGGACCTGACGCCCCGACAGCTGACACGCCGGACCTGACGTCCGCGGGCCGAGCCTCCGCAAGCGCCGCGCGGCCGCGCCGCCGCCTGCCCGCGCCGCCGGCGGCCCGTGACCATCCGTGCGTACCGCTGTACGCACAGCAGTACAGCGACACAAGATATAGGGATGGTCGCGAGAGGCGGCACAAGATGTATGCTCGTCCTCGCTGTCGCCGCAGGGGAATCCGGTGCGAATCCGGAACTGTCCCGCAACGGTGTGCCGAGTGGGTATTTACCGCCCGCTCGCGAGTCCGATGACCTGCCGACGGTACGCCCGCAGCCGTCCCGGCACGGGCGTCGAGACGTCCGGGCTCCGCGGGTTGGGCCGGTGGACGCTGCGTGGTGTGCCCGCGTGCCCGGCATGGTCCGGCGCGGCTGCCCGTACGCCTCCGTCACCCCTCCCCGGCACCGGCCGAGTGGAGGAGAGCACAAGGTGACCATCGCGCCAGCGGAGTCAGCACAAGAGGCGCAAGCGGCACAGGAGGCGCAGGCCCCTCGGACAGTGGCCGAGCGGCCCGATGACGCTCCCGGTACGGCCCTGCTGCGCACCCTGACCGGCCTCACCGCCGACCTGCCGGCCACCGACCCGGGCAAGGTCGCGGCTGCCGCGCTGCGCGGCCGGCACGCCGGTTCGGACGAGGCGGAGCTGCGGGAGCTGGCGATGGAGGCCGCGGCGGGGCTGATCGGCGACGAGCCGCAGTACTCCAAGCTGGCCGCGCGGCTGCTGACGGCCGCGATCGCCGAGGAGGCCGCGAGCCAGGGCGCGACGGGCTTCGCCGCTTCGGTCGCCACCGGTCACCGCGAGGGGCTGATCGCCGACTCCACGGCCGAGTTCGTCACCGCGCACGCCGCCGCGCTGGACGCGCTGGTCGACCGGGCGCTCGCGGACGGCGCCGACGACCGTTTCGGCTACTTCGGCCTGCGCACGGTGTACTCCCGCTACCTGCTGCGGCACCCGCTCACCCGCAAGGTCGTCGAGACGCCGCAGCACTTCCTGCTGCGGGTGGCGTGCGGCCTGGCCGAGGACCACTCCGAGCGGGCGCTCGCTGACGTCGCCGAGCTGTACGCGCTGACCAGCACGCTCTCCTACCTGCCCTCCTCCCCCACGCTCTTCAACTCCGGCACCCGTCACCCGCAGATGTCCTCCTGCTATCTGCTGGACTCGCCGCTGGACGAGCTGGACTCGATCTACGACCGGTACCACCAGGTCGCGCGCCTCTCGAAGCACGCGGGCGGCATCGGTCTGTCGTACTCCCGCGTGCGCGCCCGCGGTTCGCTGATCCGCGGCACCAACGGGCACTCCAATGGCATCGTGCCGTTCCTGCGCACGCTGGACGCCTCGGTCGCGGCCGTGAACCAGGGCGGCCGCCGCAAGGGCGCGGCCTGTGTGTACCTGGAGACCTGGCACGCGGACATCGAGGAGTTCCTGGAGCTGCGGGACAACACGGGTGAGGAGGCGCGGCGTACGCACAATCTGAACATCGCGCACTGGATCCCGGACGAGTTCATGCGCCGGGTGGAGGCCGACGCGGACTGGTCGCTGTTCTCGCCGGTGGACGCGCCGGAGCTGGTGGATCTGTACGGCGCCGAGTTCGATGCCGCGTACCGGAAGGCGGAGGCCGAGGGGAAGGCCGTCAAGGCGGTGCCGGCCCGCACGCTGTACGCCCGGATGATGCGCACGCTGGCGCAGACCGGCAATGGCTGGATGACCTTCAAGGACGCCGCGAACCGGACCGCGAACCAGACGGCGGAGCCGGGCCGGGTCGTGCACTCCTCGAACCTGTGCACGGAGATCCTGGAGGTCACGGACGACGGCGAGACGGCCGTGTGCAACCTCGGGTCCGTGAACCTGGCGGCGCACCTGGGCGCCGACGGCGAGATGGACTGGGCGAAGCTCGACACCACGGTCCGTACGGCGGTGACCTTCCTCGACCGGGTCGTGGACATCAACTTCTACCCGACCGAGCAGGCCGGTGCGTCCAACTCGCGCTGGCGCCCGGTGGGCCTGGGCCTGATGGGTCTGCAGGACGTCTTCTTCCGGCTGCGGCTGCCGTTCGACTCGCCGGAGGCGCGTGAGCTGTCCACCCGGATCTCCGAGCGGATCATGCTCGCGGCGTACGAGGCGTCCGCCGACCTCGCGGAGCGGCACGGGCCGCACCCGAACTGGTCGGCGACGCGTACGGCGCGCGGTGTGCTGCACCCGGACCACTACCCGAACGCCGAGCCGCGCTGGGCGGACCGCTGGGCGGCGCTGCGCGACCGCATCGCCGCGACCGGCATGCGGAACTCGCTCCTGCTGGCGATCGCGCCGACGGCGACCATCGCGTCGATCGCGGGCGTGTACGAGTGCATCGAGCCGCAGGTCTCCAACCTCTTCAAGCGCGAGACGCTGAGCGGGGAGTTCCTACAGGTCAACGCGTATCTGGTGGAGGACCTGAAGAAGGCGGGCAGCTGGGACGCGCGGACCCGTGAGGCGCTGCGCGAGGGCAACGGCTCGGTGCAGGAGGTGCCGTGGATCCCCGAGGAGATCCGCGCGCTGTACCGCACCGCCTGGGAGGTCCCGCAGCGTGCGCTGATCGACATGGCCGCCGACCGCACGCCGTACCTGGACCAGAGCCAGTCCCTGAACCTCTTCATGGCGGCGCCGACCATCGGCAAGCTCAGCTCGATGTACGCGTACGCCTGGAAGCGCGGCATCAAGACCACGTACTACCTGCGGTCGCGTCCGGCCACCCGGATCGCGCAGTCCGCACGCGCCGCGGCTGCCACCGCTCCCGTCCCCCAGCAGGCGACCGACCCCGAGGCGATCGCCTGCTCCCTGGAAAACCCCGAGTCCTGCGAGGCCTGCCAGTAATGCCCAACCCGTCGCCCGACCACCACCCCTCGTCGACGGCGCTGCGCGCCGACACCGCGTTGTCCGAAACCACCGCTCAGGCACACACGGCCACCCCCGGGACGGCCAAGAACCTTCTCGACCCGGGCTTCGAGCTGACCCTGCGGCCGATGCGGTACCCGGACTTCTACGACCGCTACCGTGACGCGATCAAGAACACCTGGACGGTGGAGGAGGTCGACCTCCACTCCGACGTGGCCGACCTCGCCAAGCTCTCCCCGGGTGAGCAGCACATGATCGGCCGGCTGGTCGCGTTCTTCGCGACCGGTGACTCGATCGTGGCGAACAACCTCGTGCTGACGCTCTACAAGCACATCAACTCCCCTGAGGCGCGGCTGTACTTGAGCCGTCAGCTCTTCGAGGAGGCCGTGCACGTCCAGTTCTATCTGACGCTGCTGGACACCTACCTGCCCGACCCGGACGACCGCGCCGCCGCGTTCGCCGCGGTGGAGAACATCCCCTCCATCCGGGAGAAAGCGGAGTTCTGCTTCAAGTGGATGGACTCGGTCGAGTCCATCGACCGGCTGGAGACGAAGGCCGACCGGCGCCGCTTCCTGCTGAACCTGATCTGCTTCGCGGCGTGCATCGAGGGGCTGTTCTTCTACGGCGCGTTCGCGTACGTGTACTGGTTCCGGTCGCGCGGTCTGCTGCACGGCCTGGCCACGGGCACCAACTGGGTGTTCCGTGACGAGACCATGCACATGAACTTCGCCTTCTCCGTGGTGGACACCGTCCGCGAGGAGGAGCCCGACCTGTTCGACGCGGAGCTGGAGCAGCAGGTCACCGACATGCTCAAGGAGGCGGTGGACGCGGAGCTGCAGTTCGGCCGCGACCTGTGCGGGGACGGCCTGCCGGGCATGAACACCGAGTCGATGCGCGAGTACCTCCAGTGCGTCGCGGACCAGCGGCTCCAGCGCCTCGGCTTCGCGCCGGTGTACGGCTCGGAGAACCCGTTCTCCTTCATGGAGCTGCAGAACGTCCAGGAGCTGACCAACTTCTTCGAGCGGCGCGCTTCGGCGTACCAGGTTGCCGTGGAGGGCTCGGTCTCCTTCGACGACGAGTTCTGATCCGGCACCGTCGGCTTCTTCATGGCCGGCGATCCGGTTCTTTATGTCCGGCGAATCGGGACCGGATTTGACGAGTCGATGAGCCGCGTTTGATGAGTCGATGACAGCCCGCGGCGGCCGGAAACCCGGCCGCCGCCCATCGGCTCTCCCCTGGCATGAAGGGCAGCGAGCAGCCAAGGAAACGGTTCATCGACTATCCGCGCCGGGGCCGGCGCGGGCTGCGCCGCTGGCTGCCGTCCTGGAGACAGCAGCTCGGCGCCACAGCCGTCGGCGCGGCCGGCCTCGCCGGGCTCTTCGCCTTCGGGTACGCGCAGGTCGGCATCCCGGACGAGAACGACGACGCGCGCCGGGAAGCCACCGTCTATTACTGGGCGGACGGCAGTCAGATGGTGAGCGAGGGTGCCGTCAACCGGCAGAACGTCACCCTCGCCCAGGTGCCCGACTCCGTCGAGCACGCCGTCATCGCCGCCGAGAACGCGAGTTTCTACTCCGATTCCGGGGTCTCGTTCCCGGGAATCGCCCGGGCCGCGGTGAACATGGTCAAGGGCCAGGACGCCCAGGGCGGTTCCACCATCACCCAGCAGTACGTGAAGAACACATATCTCTCGCAGGACCGGACCCTCAAGCGCAAGGTGAAGGAGTTCTTCATCGCGCTGAAGCTGGACAATCGCAAGACCAAGCAGGAAATCCTGCAGGGCTATCTCAACACCAGCTTTTTCGGCCGCCATTCGTTCGGCATCCAGGCCGCCGCGAACGCGTATTACGGCATTCCGGCCAAGCGTCTCGACCCCAGCCAGGGGGCGGCGCTGGCCGCGCTGCTCAAGGGCGCCGAGCAATACGATCCGGCGCTGAGCGACGCCAACCGCCGACGCACCGTGGCGCGCTGGAAATGGATTCTTGACCGTGAGGTGGAGACCGGTCTGATGAGCCGGGAGGAGCGCGCCCGCTACACGAAGTACCCGGAGCCGCGCAGGCCCACCACCCCGACCAGCCAGAAGGGGCAGACCGGTTATCTCGTCGACGCCGCGAAGAAATACCTCCGCAGCCGTACGGGGCTGACCGACCGCGATCTCGCCCGCGGCGGCTACCGCATCCACACCACCTTCGAGAAGGACAAGGTGGCGCTGCTGGAAAAGGCGGTGGCGGACGAGCGCCGCCGCAGCATCGACCCGAAGAAGCGCGCCGCCGACGCGCACGTCGAATTCGGCGCCGCGTCCGTACGGCCCCGGGACGGCGCGATCGTCGCGCTCTACGGCGGCGCGGACGCGACGAAGCACTTCGCGAACAACGCCGACACCGCGGGCGTCCCGGCCGGGTCCGCCTTCAAGCCGTTCGTGCTCGCCGCCGCCCTCCGCGACGGCGGCACCCCGTCCGGGCCGGACATCGCCGTGCCCTTCCCGCACCCGCCGGGGCCCCACCCGTCCGAGTCGTCTCCGGCCGAGATGGCGGACCCCGCGCTGCCGGACCTGTACGAGGGCCTGGTGTCCTCGGCCCACCAGCCGTTCGTCGCCGCGGGCCGGCGTCTGGGCCTGAAGGCCGTACGGGACCTGGCCGTCGAGGCCGGTCTGCGCAGGGAGAGCCTGGCCCGTCCGGAACCGACGTTTCCCCTCGGCACCTCCACGCCCAGCGCGATCCGGCTGGCCGGCGCGTACTCGCTGTTCGGCAACGACGGCAGCCGGACAGAGCCGTACTCGGTGACGAAGGTGGTGCGCGACGGCGAGCCGCTGCCGGGCCTCACGCCGCCGAAGCCGCGCCGCGTACTGGCCCCGGAGGCGGCCCGCGGCATCAACGGGGCGCTGGGCGCGTTCGCCCGGAAGACGCTGCCCCGGGAGATCTCCGCGAAGCTGCCGTACGGCATCACGGCGGGCGGCACCGGCCCGCGGGACCGCATGCGGTCGTGCTGGTTCATCGGCAACGACGGCGCGCCCGGCGGCGGGCTGACCACCGCCGTCACCGTCTTCCGCACGGAGCCGGGGACGCCGCAGCTGCTGCCCATGAAGGGCGTGGGCGGCGACCACCGGTTCGGCAACGGCATACCGCCCCGGATCTGGGGCGCGTACGCCACCGGCGCGGAGAAGTGAGCGGGCGGCGCGGTACGGCCGGGCGGGCGCCGGGCCGCGTCAGTCGTTGGCGACGACGGGGTAGCGCGGCTCGCGCTCGGCCATCTGCTTGAGGGCGTCCTTGCGGTCGCGCTTGGAGAGGCGGTCGATGTAGAGGTAGCCGTAGAGGTGGTCGGTCTCGTGCTGGAGGCAGCGCGCGAAGTAGCCGGTGCCCTCGACGGCGATCGGGTTGCCCTGCACGTCCTGGCCGCGGACCACGGCGTAGTCGGGGCGGGCCAGCTCGGCGTAGGCGCCGGGGACCGACAGGCAGCCCTCGTTGGAGTCGTCCAGCACCCGGCGGCCGGCGGGCAGCTCGTCCAGCACGGGGTTGCAGACCACGCCGACGTGGCGTTCGCCCTGGTCGTCCATGCAGTCGTAGACGAAGACCTTCAGGTCCACGCCGATCTGGTTGGCGGCCAGGCCCACGCCCTCGGCGGTGCGCTGGGAGGCGAACATGTCGTCGACGAGCTTCGCCAGCTCGTCGTCGAACTCGGTGACGTCCTTGCACTCCTTGTGCAGCACCGGATTGCCGACCACGGTGATCGGGCGGGAGGTGCCGCGCTCGCGGTAGGCCGTCTCGCGCGCGTCCGCGTCGGTCACGTCGTCGATGAACCCGTCGTCCACCTGCTGCTCGCCGTCTTGATCAAACACCTGCTGCTGCGCCATGTCCGCCGCACGCCTTCCGCGATTCCGCAAAAATTCTTCTTAGCTGCCCGTACAGGGTACGGGGACCGGGCGGGCGCCCGCCGACGGAACCGCGCTCAGCAGACCTCTTCGAGGTCCCGCCACTCGCGGGTGTCCGGGCTGTCGGCCACCCAGCCGTCCAGCAGCCCCCGCACCAGCCCGGCGGGCGCGGCGATGCCGCACTCCCGCTCCGGTACCCACAGGGAGCCGGAACCGGCCGTGCGGTGGCCCAGCGGGCCCGGATGGCCGGGCTCGCTGTGGTCGTGCGGGTCCAGGTGCGCGCCGTCGCCCTCGTCGCTGGGCATCCGGCTCTCGGAGCACGTACGACAGAGCAGCCGTACGGAGGAGGACCAGTCCTCGGCGGCGTACCCGGCGTCCGCCGCCAGCCGCTCCAGGGCGTCCCGGTCGGCCTCGCCCGCGGCCTCCAGCAGGACGACCCAGGTGGGCACCGGGGAGGGCGCCCACAGCTCGATCTCGTCGAAGACGGGGTACGAGGGCCCGGCGGTGGTGGTGCGCTCGCCGTGCGGGACGCCGTCGTGCAGGACGACCTCCCCCCAGCGGCGCCCGGAGGACGGCAGCGGGATGGAGAGCACCTCGATGCGGGCCGGGTCCAGCCGGCGGCCCCAGACGACCTCGGCCTCGCCCTCGGGCGAGAGGCGGACCGCGGCGCTGCCCAGCTGCATGCCGCGCGGCTCCCCGGAGGGCGCGCCTTCGCCGGGTACGTGGAGGCCGTACGCCTGCCAGGCGCGGCGGGCCAGCGGCCAGTCCTGGAGGGCGGTGGCCGCGATGCCGACGTTCCACCAGTCGGGCGCCCCGGACTCGCGCTCCAGCAGGGCCACGGCGCGCAGCCCGGCGGTGCGGGCCTGCTCCCAGTCGTGCCGGAATTTGTGCAGCAGGGCGAGGTTGAACCACGACTCCGAGAGCCACGGCTCCATGTCGGCGGCGCGGGTGAGCAGGGCGCCCGCGTCCTCGTAACGGCCGTCGCCGATCAGCGTGAAAGCGCGGTCGGTCGCCTGCCGCCACGAGGCGGAGGGCCGGTGCCGTACCTTGCCGAAGATCCTCACGATTCCCGCCTGCCGATTGGTTCCTTGGTGCCGTCCGGCGGACGGCCGAGGGGCCTACTCGACAACCTGCCACAGTTTGCCGCCGGGCTCAGCCCGATGGCTGGTGCCCCCTGCTGCTCCTTGCCTTGCGCAGCCCCCCTGAACCCCGTTTTTCGGGGCTCTCTTCGCATCCAACCATGCCCATATCCGGGGCCGCTCATTACCCATCGGTTGTCCGACCTTGAACCGGTACCCCGATACCCGACAGCTACCCCGTGCGGCACCCGGCACTCGGGTGGCACGGCCGGTCAGAGGGCCCCGAGGGGCCGGGCGAGGACGCGGGCGAGGGCCTCCACCACCCGGGGTTCGAAGTCCTGCGCGGTCGAGAGGCGGAGCCGCTCCAGGGCGCGCAGCGTGCCACCGGGCCCGCCCTCGCCGCCCGCGAGGTCGTCGTAGGCGTTCACGGTGCGCACGATACGGGCGGGCAGCGGCTGGTCCCGGAAGGGGTCCGCCTGCCGTTCGACGATCACCGCCACCTCGGCGGGCACCCCGGTCTGGCGGACGACGGCCCCGCCGAGCAGGGCGATCCTGCGCTGTTCGGCGGACGGCAGGCCGGCGGTGGCGCCGCCGGTGACCGGATCCACCAGGGAGAGCTGGCCGATGTCGTGCATCAGCGCCGCGTACTCCAGGACGCTCAATTCGGCCTCGCCCAGTCCCAGTTCCCGGCCGACGGCGCGGCTGAGGACGGCGACCCGGCGGGCGTGCCCCTGCGGGGTGTACCCGGCGATCTCGGTGGCGCGGGCGAGGGAGGCGATGGTCTGCCGGTAGGTGGCACGTACTGCGGCGTAGCGGCGGAAGGAGAACTGGGTGAGGAGAAGCGGCAGACAGAAGACGGGCAGCGCCCAGAGCCCGGCGACGGCCGTGGCCAGCGCGATGACCAGGCCCGTCGCGCAGATCGCGGAGCCGATGCCGAGCAGGGAGCGCAGTTCGTCGCGGAGCAGGGGGCCGTACGGCCAGCCGGTGCGGGCCCTGGCCAGGGCGGCGGCGAGCACGGCGTCGCACAGGGCCGTGAGCGCGAGCAGGCCGAGGAGGAAGCAGGTGTAGTACGTGCCGTCGCCGATCCAGGCGGCCAGCCGGCCGGTGGTGTAGAGCGGCTGGAAGCAGGTGGCGGCGAAGCCGACGGTCAGGACGCGGCGGGCGATGTGGTCCAGCGCCGGGCCGCGGCCGAGCGCCACGTGGGGGACGAGGCCGACGAGACCGGCCGCGACGACGACGGCGACGGCCTGCAGGACGCCGTGCGAGGTGGCCCGGCCGCCGACCTCGCCGAGCAGCGCGTACGCCAGGGCCCCGGCGACGCCGAGCGGGGCGCTCTCGCGGTCGCCGGGCAGCGGGCCCGTGCCGCCCCGCGCGGGCGGCCCCGCACCCCAGCGGGCCAGCTCGCCGACCGCTATGAGGGCGCCGAAGGCGAGGGCGATGCCGGGGTCGGAGAGGCCGCGCCAGAGGGTGTGGCCCAGCGCGAAGCAGGCCAGGGCGCCGGCGGCGGCGTAGACGAGGACGACGGCACGGGGGGTGCCGGTGCGGTACGGGACGGCGAGCGGGTCGCCCGGCCCGTCGCCGGCCCACGATGCCGCGCCGCTCACCGCTCGCCGCCCGAGGGCCCGGTACACGGTCCCGTCGCGGTGCCGGGCAGCGCTGCCGTACCGGGCGGGGGCCCGGCCTCCGGCGTCGCGGTGCGTCCGCGGAGCGGGACGCGCGGGGGGCCGGGCGGCGGCACGGCGGGGCCGTCGGGGCCCGCGGTGACGACGTCGGGCTGCCAGCCGTGCCGGGCCAGCGCGGCGACCAGGGCACGGACCATGCGCGGGTCGAACTGGGCGCCGGCGCTGCGGCGCAGTTCGGTGACGGCGGCGGCGACCGGGCGGGCGCGGCGGTAGGAACGGGTGGAGGTCATCGCGTCGAAGGCGTCGGCGACCGCGACCACCCGGGCGAATTCGGGGATCTCGCGCCCCCGAAGGCCGTAGGGGTAGCCCTTGCCGTCCATGCGTTCGTGGTGGTGCAGGATCGCGGCTCTGGCCTCGCCGAGGAAGCCGATGCCGCGGACGATCTCGTGGCCGTACTCCGGGTGCAGTTCGATGACGCGGCGTTCCTCGGGGGTGAGCGGGCCGTCCTTGCGCAGCAGCCGGGTGGGCACGCCGAGCTTGCCGACGTCGTGCAGGATGCCGGCGAAGCGGATCACGTCGAGGCGGTCCTCGGACATGCCGAGTTCGCCGGCGATCATGGCGGAGGCGCGGCCGACGCGTTCGCTGTGGCCGCGGGTGTAGCGGTCCTTGAGGTCGACGGCCTGGACGAGGGCGCGGATGGTGGCCTGGTGCGCCGCGCGCTCGCGGTGGTACTGCGCGAACACCCAGCAGGAGATGTACATCGGCAACAGCACCAGCAGGGCGGCGGGCGGCCCGTACGAGCTGCGCCACAGGACGGCCATCATCAGCCCGGCCAGGCCGTGCACCAGGTGCGGGGCGAGGGAGCGGAGCAGCAGGCCGCGCCAGGCCGTGCGCGGCGGATGCCGTTCGGCGGCGACCAGGACGCCGCCGTCCAGGACGGCCAGCACGGTGCAGAAGGCGGTGGTGGCGGCCGCCGCGGGCAGCAGCGCGTACGGGAATTCGGGGGCCAGGACTGCGCGGCTGCCGCCGGCGCCGAAGACCTCGGCGGCGGCCCGGGCGGCCAGCGCCAGTTCGGCGGCGTGCCAGACGCGGCGGGCGGTGGCCGAGCGCTCCTCGGTACGGGAGAGCAGCGCGCCGGGGAGGGCGACCAGCGCGGCCGCGGCCGGCGGCAGCAGGAAGACCCCGGCGAGCAGCACGGGGCAGCCCCACCGGGGCGGCATGCCCTCGGTCCGGCCCGGGGCGCCGCCGGAGCGGGCACCGCGGGCCATGGCCCGGGTCAGCGGGCAGCTGCGGATGCGCTCGCAGGCGGCGTAGAGCACGGCGAGCAGGACCACGGTGGGCCAGGGGGTGCCGGCCCGGGGCAGGGCGGCGGGCACGGCACAGGCGGCCGCCGCCAGCACAGCACAGCCGATGTACGCGTACGCGGCCACGGGCAGCTGCCGCATGGCGCCTCCTCCCCCACGGCTCCCGGATCCGGTGAGCTTAGAAGGCGTCGGCGGCGCGTGCGGGCGCATCGGCGGATTGGGCGGGGCTCGCGCGCCCGCCCTCACCCGTTGGAGTGATCCCGCGCGCTATTCGGCGCGTGCGGCCTCGGTGGGTGCATCGGCGTCCGTCGGGCCGGCCTGGTGACCGGGGCCCTCGGCGCCGGCGGACTCCTGTTGTGCCTGCTCCAGCACGCTCTTCTCGGGCACGGTCTCGCCGGCCCGGATCAGCTCGATCCGCCCCATGACCTTGGACCGCAGGTCGGTGGGGACGTCGTCGTGCCCGCAGCAGCGCTTCACGAGCTTCTTGACGGCCTGTTCGAGGCCGTACTTCTCCAGGCAGGGCGAGCACTCGTCGAAGTGCTCCTCGAACTTGGTGCACTCCCCGTCCGGCATCTCACGGTCGAGATACTCGTACAGGTGGTCAAGGACCTCGGAGCAATCCGTCTCGTGCGGGTCACCGCAGCTCATGATGAAGAGCCTTTCCGATCGTGCGGCTGCTTCGTCGAAGCCGCAGCGCCCGCGCCGGCCGGGACCAGCCCGCGGTCCCGGGCGTAGTCCTCCAGCATGCCGCGCAGCTGTCGGCGGCCACGATGCAGGCGGGACATCACCGTGCCGATGGGGGTTCCCATGATGTCGGCGATCTCCTTGTACGCAAAGCCCTCCACGTCCGCGAGGTAGACCGCTATACGGAATTCCTCGGGGATCGCCTGCAGGGCCTCCTTAACGTCCGAGTCCGGCAGGTGGTCCAGCGCCTGCGACTCCGCGGAGCGCAGCCCCGTGGACATGTGCGACTCGGCGCGTGCCAGCTGCCAGTCCTCGATCTCCTCGGCCGCGCTGCGCTGCGGCTCCCGCTGCTTCTTGCGGTAGGAGTTGATGAAGGTGTTGGTCAGAATGCGGTACAGCCAGGCCTTGAGGTTGGTGCCCTCCCGGAACTGATGGAAGGACGCGTACGCCTTGGCGTACGTCTCCTGCACCAGGTCCTCCGCGTCCGCCGGATTGCGCGTCATGCGCAGCGCGGCGGAGTACATCTGGTCCAGGAAGGTCAGCGCGTCGCGCTCGAAACGCTGATTGCGCTCGGCCTCCGACTCGTCCGTCGCCTGCGTGCGGGCAGCGTCCGCCTGGTCCTCGTTACGTGCTCGTGCCGTCCCGTCGGTCCCTGCGTCGGTACCGGTGACCGGACCCACCTCCTCCAACACCGTGCCGGATCCGGATGCGGATCCGCTCGAATCGGAGAATAGACGACGATCCGGTACCACCGCCGCTCCAGCCGTGACGTGGTGTCCCGCCTGGACCTGTGCCGGCTGCGGCACTGACCAGCCGGTGCCCTGCGGTCGGGCCGGGCATGCGATCCCCATGCGGTGGACTCCCATTCCTCGTGCGTACCAGTACGTGGCTGCTGCCTACGCCACGCACAACAGAGCGGGACCGCCACGCATTCCCGGAGTCCGGGGCGGGGTGCGCGGTCAGTCGGGCAGTCCGACCAGCCACTCGGCGGCGGCCTCGACGATGAGCATCAGCGCCTCGTCCTGGCCGATGGGGGCCTTCTTCGGTACGGCGAAGCCGTGGTCGGCGTGCGGCACCTCGACGATCTCGGTGCCGTCGGGGAACTCCTCGGGGCGTCCGAAGGGGTCGCGGCCGCCCTGGATCACCAGGGTGGGCACGCCGGCCTCGGTGAGTTCGGTCACGCGGGACTTCTCGGGCCTGCCCGGCGGGTGCAGCGGGAAGCTCAGGGCGAGGACGGCGTGCGCACCGAGCTCCCGCGCCGTACGGCAGGCCACCCGCGCCCCGGCACTGCGCCCGCCCGCGACCACCGGCAGGCCCGGCTTCCGCAGCGCGGGCCAGAGCGCCGTCCAGGCCGCGTCCAGGGTCTTCGGGGCGGGCGCCAGCTTCTTGCCCGCCACCCGCCAGGGCTGTTCCACGAGGGCGACGGTGACGCCGCGCTCCGGGAGGGCGGCGGCCAGCGCCGCCAGGTCCCGTGCCTCGATGCCGCCGCCCGCGCCGTGGCTCACGGCGAGCACCGTACGGGCCGTACCCTGCGCCTCGTGCCAGGTGATCCGGGCGTCGCCCGCCGGTGTGCCGACCGTCTCGCTCTCGCTCATGGCCCCATCCTGCCCCGGCGGGCCCCCGGCGAGGGCGGCCGGCCGGTCAGAACAGCGTTTCCTCCTCCGGCGCCGCCAGCTCCTTCACCAGTTCGGGGCTGTTGTTGCGGACGTTGCTGACCTCCGTGGAGACGGGGTAGGCGCGCATCATGCCGGCGGGCGGCGGCGCGAGCAGCTCGCGCAGCCGGTCCAGGTCGGTGGTGGCCGGGTCCAGCCAGGCGTCCCAGCGGTCCGGCGGGAGCACCAGCGGCATCCGGGGGTGGATGTCGGCGAGGGACTGCGGGCCCGCGTCGCCGGACGCGCCGGCCAGCGGCGTGGTCTCGGCGGCGGTGGTGACCACGGAGCAGGTCGCCCACCAGGCCTGCGGGTGGTCCGGGGGCAGCGTCGGGTCGCGCCAGAACTCGTACAGCCCGGCCATCGCCATCACCGCGCCTTCCCCGGCCGGCGTGACGAAGTACGGCTGCTTGCGGGGGCGCTTCTTCCGGCCCTGCTCCTCCAGCTGCCGCTCCCCCACGCCGGTCATCCACTCGAAATAGCCGTCGCCGGGCAGCAGGCAGCGGCGGGCCGCGAAGGGCTTGCGGAAGGACGGCTTCTCGTGGACCGTCTCCGCCCTGGCGTTGATCATCTTCACGCCGACGTCGGGTGATTTGGCCCACGACGGCACCAGTCCCCACTTCAAAGGCCGCAGCTGGCGAACCGGACGACGGTCTTCAGCGTCTTTGACGGGGCGTTCGAGCACCGCGTAGACGTTCTTGGTGGGTGCGACATTCCAGTCGGGAGCGAGGGCCTCCTCGGGCTCCCACTTCTCGACCTCGAAGATCCCCACCAGGTCCTCGGGCCGCCTGCTCGCCGCATACCGTCCGCACATGTATGCCACAGTGCCACGCCACAGCAAGGGGAGAGATGGACACCGATCACATCACAGACGTATGGGACCGGGTTTTCGCCACCCAACCCGATCCGTCGGTCTGGCTGGTCGTGGCCACCGCCGTGGTCGCACTGGCGGTGGTGCTCCCCTACAGCGCCTGGCGGATTGCCCGTAACGCCATCACCATCGCCCACGAGGGCGGCCACGGTCTCGTGGCCCTGCTCACCGGGCGGAAGCTGGACGGCATCCGGCTGCACTCCGACACCTCGGGGCTGACCGTCAGCCGCGGCAAGCCGCACGGCCTCGGCATGATCCTCACCGCGGCGGCCGGCTACCTCGCCCCCTCGCTGCTCGGCCTGGCCGGGGCCGCGCTGCTCGCCGCCGGCCACATCACGGCCCTGCTGTGGGGCGCGACGGCACTGCTGCTGGCGATGCTGGTGATGACGCGCAACGCGTACGGCGTGCTGACGGTGGTGCTCGCCGGGGCGGCGTTCTTCCTGGTCTCCTGGCTGACCACGGCGGACGTGCAGGCGGCGTTCGCGTACGCGGTGGTGTGGTTCCTGCTGCTGGGCGGGGTGCGGCCGCCGTTCGAGATCCAGGGGAAGCGCCGGCGCTCCGGAGGCCGGGTGGACTCCGACCCGGACCAGCTGGCGCGGCTGACGAACGTCCCGGCCGCCGTCTGGCTCGGCCTCTTCCACGTGGTGACGCTCTGCTCGCTGATCGGCGGCGGCCGGTGGCTGCTGGACCTGTGAGGCGAGAACCGGCCGAGCCGGGCGGTGCCGCGCCGAAGCGTGCGCCGTTGCTTTACCAGTGCCATGTTTCGCACAGGTTGCGACCCATTTGATCAAGATCTGTCCTCCTGGTGAGCCATTAAAGTGAGCTGCATGACCGAGAGCCCCGCACACACCGCCCTCTGGCCAGCCCCCACCGCGCCCGGGGCGGTCGACGCGACCGTCACCGTGCCCGGGTCCAAATCGGTCACCAACCGTGGCCTGGTCCTGGCCGCCCTCTCTTCCGAGCCCGGCTGGCTGCGCCGCCCGCTGCGCTCCCGCGACACCCTCCTGATGGCCCAGGCGCTCCGCACCATGGGCGTGGGCATCGACGAGACCGTCTCCTCCAGCTCGGCGCCGTCCGGGGCGGGCGGCGGCGAGGCCTGGCGCATCATCCCCGCCGGGCTGCGCGGCCCCGCCACCGTCGACGTCGGCAACGCCGGTACGGTCATGCGCTTCCTGCCGCCGGTCGCGACGCTGGCCGACGGCCCGATCCGCTTCGACGGCGACCCCCGGTCGTACGAGCGTCCGCTGGGCGGCGTGATCGACGGCCTGCGCGCCCTCGGCGCGCGCATCGACGACGACCACCGCGGCGCACTCCCGATGACCGTGCACGGCAGCGGCGGCCTGGACGGCGGCCGGGTCGAGATCGACGCGTCGTCCTCGTCCCAGTTCGTCAGCGCCCTGCTGCTGTCCGCACCGCGCTTCAACCAGGGCGTGGAGGTGCGGCACGTGGGCGACACCCTGCCGTCCATGCCGCACATCCGGATGACCGTGGACATGCTGCGGATCGCCGGCGCGCAGGTGGACACCCCGGAGGCCGGCGGCGAGCCGAACGTCTGGCGGGTCACCCCCGGCGCGCTGCTCGGCCGCGACCTGACCGTCGAGCCGGACCTCTCCAACGCCCAGCCGTTCCTGGCCGCCGCGCTGGTCACGGGCGGCCGCGTCACCATCCCCGACTGGCCCGGGCGCACGACGCAGCCGGGCGACGCGCTGCGTGAGATCTTCACCGAAATGGGCGGTTCCTGCGAGCTGACCGAGCAGGGCCTGACCTTCACCGGCAGCGGCCGGATCCACGGCATCGACATCGACCTGAGCGAGGTCGGCGAGCTGACCCCGGGCATCGCGGCGGTCGCGGCGCTGGCCGACTCCGAGTCCGTACTGCGCGGCGTGGCCCACCTCCGGCTGCACGAGACCGACCGGCTCGCGGCGCTCACCAAGGAGATCAACGGTCTCGGCGGCGACGTCACCGAGACCGCCGACGGGCTGCGCATCCGGCCGCGCCCGCTGCACGGCGGGGTGTTCCACACCTACGACGACCACCGGATGGCCACCGCCGGCGCGATCCTCGGCCTGGCCGTCAAGGGGGTCGAGGTGGAGAACGTCGGCACCACGGCCAAGACGCTGCCCGACTTCCCCGAGATGTGGACGGACATGCTCAGTCCGGCGACGGCCGCCGCCCGGAGAGGCTGAGAGTTCCGCCCGATGCGCCGCTACGGCAAGCACACCGACGAGGACGACGTCCGGGTCCGCCCCAACCGCAAGGGCAACCGCCCCCGTTCGAACATCCGACCGAAGCATGAGGACGCCAGCGAGGGGCTGGTCCTCACCGTCGACCGGGGCCGCATCACGTGCCTGATCGAGGACCGCACGGTCATCGCGATGAAGGCACGTGAGCTGGGCCGCAAGGGAGTGGTGGTCGGCGACCGGGTGATGGTCGTCGGCGACCTCACCGGCGCCAAGGACACCCTGGCCCGCATCGTCCGGGTCCAGCCGCGCACGTCCGTGCTGCGGCGCACGGCCGACGACGACGATCCGTACGAGCGGGTGGTGGTCGCCAACGCCGACCAGCTGGCGATCGTCACCGCGCTCGCCGACCCCGAGCCGCGGCCCCGGCTGATCGACCGCTGCCTGGTCGCGGCGTACGACGCGGGGCTGGAGCCGCTGCTGGTGCTCACCAAGTCCGACCTGGCGCCGCCGGACACCCTGCTGGAGTCCTACGGCGCGCTGGGCGTTCCGTACGTCGTGACCAACCGCGAGGAGCTGGCCGACGGCGCCGCCGCCGACCGGGTGCGCGAGCGCCTGACGGGGCGCATCACCGCCTTCGTCGGCCACTCCGGGGTGGGCAAGACCACGCTGGTCAACGCCCTGGTACCGGAGCGGCGGCGGGCCACCGGGCACGTCAACGCGGTCACCGGGCGCGGTCGGCACACGACCACCTCGGCGCTGGCCCTGCCGCTCGCGGACAACGGGGGCTGGGTGATCGACACGCCCGGCGTGCGGTCCTTCGGACTGCATCACATCGACCCCTCGCGGGTCATCCACGCCTTCCCCGACCTGGAGCCGGGCACGGCCGACTGCCCGCGCGCCTGCAGCCACGACGAGCCGGACTGTGCGCTGGACCAATGGGTCGCCGACGGCCACGCCGACCCGGCGCGGCTCTACTCGCTGCGGCGGCTGCTGGCCACCCGGGAGCGGCGCGAGGGCGACTGACGGCCCGTCGGCCCGCGCGCCCGGCACGCGGAAGATGGCTGCCGCGAGCCGGTATCAACTGCATAATCACATCAGGCACGGGCTCTCAGAAGCGGGCGAAGCGGTCGCCGGACTGACGGAGGCAAACTGATGGCGTGGCTGCTCGTCGTGGTGGCGGGAATCCTGGAGACGGGCTTCGCGGTGTGCCTGAAGCTCTCGCACGGTTTCACCCGGCTGTGGCCCACGGTCGCCTTCTGCGCCTTCGCGCTCGGCAGCTTCGGACTGCTGACGCTGTCGCTGAAGAAGTTGGACGTGGGCCCGGCGTACGCGGTGTGGACCGGCCTGGGCGCGGCCGGCACGGCGCTGTACGGCATGGTCTTCCTCGGTGACGTGGTGTCGACCCTGAAGATCGTCTCGATCACGCTCGTCATCGCCGGCGCGATCGGGCTCCAGTTCTCGGGCTCGGCGCACTGACGGGACCGGGCGCCCCGAGCCCGGCCCCGTACGCCGGGCTCAGCGCCCGGCCGGCTGGCGCGGCAGCCCGGCGAACGCGCCCCGTACGAGCCGCCCGACCTCTTCGGGGTCCGCGGGCGCGACCACACAGGACAGGGTGAGCCGGACCGCCGCCGTGCACGCGCTCCCCAGCTCCGTCAGCTCCTCCTTGGGCCAGTCCGCCTCCAGCGCGGCCACCGCCCGGTCGCTGAACCGGCCGACCAGCTCGCTCGGCCCGGGCAGCGGCGCCTCCACCGGCGGCGGCACCACGGGAAAGCCCGTCCGGGCCCCCGGCACCGGCAGCGGAAGCGACTGGTCTGCGGGCGAGGGCAGCCGCTCGTTCCAGCACCCCGTCAGCACGGCCCGTACGAGCGGGTTGGCGCGGGCGGTACGCAGCGTCCAGTCCGCCGCCGCGGCCAGCCTGGCCTGCGCCTCCTCGGGGACGCCGGCCGGGCGGCCGCGGTCGGTGCCCGGGTCGCGGTCCTCGGGGGGCCCGTCGGCCGCCGGCCGGGACAGGATGCGCTCCACACCCGCCAGGTAGCCCTCGGTCTCCCGGCGTACCAGGGCGCGCGCGAGCCCCTGCTTGCTGCCGAACTCGTTGTAGAGGGTCTGCCGGGAGACACCCGCCGCTGCGGCGACATCGACCATCCGGACGCCTGCCCAGGGCCGCACTTCGAGCGCCGCGTAGGCGGCGTCCAGTAAGGAATCACGCGCTGCGGGCATCGTCGCCTCCCAGGCCGTAGTGCCCATATGGCCTTGTGTGCGCACAGAATTGACGCCCCGCCAGGTGGTGTCAAGGGTCCGGAGCAAAGGTCTGCCGGCGGGCGGGGAACGACTTCCGGCGGGACGCCACGCCCGCCGGCGGTCCATGGGTTTTCCGTGCTCAGGGACCGAGAAAGATAGTGTTCGCACATGGCCGACTATCACGATGATCTCCGTCTCGCCCACGTCCTCGCGGACGCTGCGGACGCCGCGACCATGGAACGGTTCAAGGCGCTCGATCTGAAGGTCGAGACCAAACCGGACATGACGCCGGTGAGCGAGGCCGACAAGGCGGCCGAGGAGCTGATCCGGGGCCACCTCGCGCGGGCCAGGCCGCGGGACGCGGTGCTCGGCGAGGAGTTCGGCTCGGAGGGTTCGGGGCCGCGCCGCTGGATCATCGATCCGATCGACGGCACGAAGAACTACGTGCGCGGCGTGCCGGTCTGGGCCACCCTGATCGCCCTGATGGAGCGCGGCGAGGGCGGCGACCGTCCGGTCGTCGGCGTGGTCTCCGCGCCCGCGCTGCACCGCCGCTGGTGGGCGGCCGAGGGGCTCGGCGCCTACACCGGCCGCAGCCTGACCTCCGCTCAGCGTCTCCAGGTGTCGAGCGTCGGGCGCATCCAGGACGCGTCGTTCGCCTACTCCTCGCTCACCGGCTGGGAGGAGCGCGGCACGCTGGGCGGCTTCCTGGACCTGTCGCGCGAGGTGTGGCGCACCCGCGCGTACGGCGACTTCTGGCCCTACATGATGGTGGCCGAGGGCTCCGTGGACATCTGCGCCGAGCCGGAGCTGTCGCTCTGGGACATGGCCGCGTGCGCCGTGGTCGTCCAGGAGGCCGGCGGGCGCTTCACCGGCCTGGACGGAACGCCGGGTCCGCACAGCGGCAACGCGGCGGCCTCCAACGGACTGCTCCACGAGGACCTGCTGAGCTACCTGCGGGACTGAGCGCCCCGCACGCCGCTCCGGCGGCCCGTCCGCTCCTCCCGCTCACGGGCGGTCAAACGGCGCCTTGGGGCGCGTGGCCGGCAGACCGGTCCTCACGCGCCCCTTGTCGCGCACCACAGGGCATGTGAACATGAGAATCCCCCCGCTTGTGCGTTTGTGAAATATTTCTCCAGGCGTCTCCGGCGCCGGGAATTCCTCCGGGGGTTCACCAAGGAGGTGGCTCCACTCCATGCCCATGTACGTCCGAGACGCCATGAGCACGGTGGTCCTCACCATCGGGCCCGCACACACACTCCGGCAGGCAGCACACCTGATGGCGGCACGGCGCGTCGGCGCCGCCGTGGTACTCGACACCGACGCCGAGGGACTCGGCATCCTCACCGAGCGCGACATCCTCAACTCCCTGGGCGCCGGGGAGAACCCCGACCACGAGACCGCACAGACCCACACCACCACCGACGTCGTCTTCGCCGCTCCGGACTGGACTCTGGACGAGGCCGCCGCCGCGATGGTGCACGGCGGCTTCCGGCACCTGATCGTGCTCAACGAATTGGAGCCGGTGGGCGTGGTGTCCGTACGCGACATCATGCGCTGCCGCTCCGCCCACCGGGAACGGGCGGCCACGGCCGTACCGGCCTGAGCGGAGCGGGGCGGGCCCTCTCGGCCCGCCCCCCGGAATGCCGAGGAGGGGGGGGCCCCCCCCCGGGGGGGGCCGCCCCCCCCGGGGGGGGGGGGGGCGCGGCCCCGCCGGGGCCGGCCGCCGGCCGGGGGGCCCGCCCCGGGCGGGGCCCGGGCCGGCCGCCCGGGGC
>NZ_JBITXI010000016.1:23161-79791 GCF_044544605.1 Streptomyces sp. NPDC053560
CCGCGCCCCCCCCCCCCGTCCGGCGGGGGCCCCCCCCCCCCGGGGGGGGGCCCCCCCTCCTCTCTCCGGGGTGAAGGGGCCCCGGACGACGCGGTCCGCGAAAGCGGCCGGTCAGCCGCGCAGGGCCTGGACCGCGGCCTCCAGTCGCTTGCCGTAGTCCGCGTCCGCCTTGCGGAAGTTCTCGATGGCGCGCTGCGCGATGTCGTCGCGCGAGACCTTCGAGATGAAGCCCGCGAGGTTGTCGATCAGGCGGCCCTTCTCCTCCTCCGTCATCAGGCGGTAGAGGTTGCCCGCCTGCACGAAGTCGTCGTCCTCGGCGTGCGAGGGGGCCGCCGCCTCGCCGGTGGCGCCGGCGACCGGGAGCGGCTGCCACAACGCGCGGCCGGTCTCGGCCGGGCCGCCGAAGCTGTTCGGCTCGTAGTTCTTCTGGCCGCCGTGCCGGCCGTCGTAGAGCGCGCCGTCCCGGCCGTGGCTGCGTGCCTCGGTGGCGTGCGGGCGGTTCACCGGCAGGTGGTCGGCGTTGATGCCGACGCGGTACCGGTGGGCGTCGCCGTACGCGAAGAGGCGGCCCTGCAGCATCTTGTCGGGCGAGGGGCCGATGCCCGGCACGAAGTGATGCGGGGAGAAGATCGACTGCTCGACCTCGGCGAAGATGTTCTGCGGGTTGCGGTTCAGCTCCAGCTTGCCGATCTCGATGACCGGGTAGTCCGCGTGCGGCCACACCTTGGTGAGGTCGAACGGGTTGAAGCGGTAGTTCGCGGCCTCGGCGACGGGCATGATCTGCACGCCGACGGTCCAGCTCGGGAAGTCGCCGCGCTCGATCGACTCACGCAGGTCGCGCTGGTGGCTGTCGGGGTCCTCGCCCGCGAGCTTGGCGGCCTCTTCGCTGGTCAGGGTCTTGATGCCCTGGTCGGTCTTGAAGTGGTACTTGACCCAGAAGGCCTCGCCGGCCTCGTTGTTCCACTGGAAGGTGTGCGAGCCGAAGCCGTCCATGTGGCGGTACGAGGCGGGGATGCCGCGGTCGCCGAACAGCCAGGTCACCTGGTGCGTCGACTCCGGCGACAGACCCCAGAAGTCCCAGACGTTGTCCGCCTCCTGCGAGCCGGTGTACGGGTCGCGCTTCTGGGTGTGGATGAAGTCGGGGAACTTGATGGCGTCCTTGATGAAGAACACCGGGGTGTTGTTGCCGACGAGGTCGTAGTTGCCGTCTTCGGTGTAGAACTTCAGCGCGAAGCCGCGGGGGTCACGCACCGCGTCCGCCGAACCGAGGTTGCCCGCGACGGTCGAGAAGCGCAGGAACGTCTCGGTCTGCTTGCCGACCTCGGAGAGGAACTTCGCGCGGGTGTACTTGGTCACATCGGCGGTGACGGTGAAGGTGCCGTACGCGCCGGCGCCGCGGGCGTGCACGATCCGCTCCGGGATCCGCTCACGGTTGAAGTGTGCGAGCTTCTCGATCAGCAGCTGGTCCTGGATCAGACCGGGGCCGCCGATGCCGGCCGTCTCGCTGTTCTGGTTGTCCGCGACCGGAGCACCGGACTCCGTGGTCAGCGGTCCCGTGGTGCTTTCTACCGACACGTGCGCCTCCTGTGTAAATACCTGCCCTTGGCTTGCGCCGTACTCGATCCTACATTGGACAATGTCTAAGTCAAGAAGGATGCGAAACCCATACGCGTTCCGGTGATGGACACCGCTGGTACTCTGGCTCATATCTGACTGATGGGTGATTGTGATGAGTGACCTGCTCGAACGACTCCGGGGACGCGGCTGGCGGCTGACCGCACAGCGCCGCGTCGTCGCCGAGGTCCTGGACGGGGACCACGTCCACTACACCGCCGACGAGGTGCACGCGCGGGCGTCCGAGCGCCTGCCGGAGATCTCCCGCGCCACCGTCTACAACACGCTCGGCGAGCTCGTCTCGCTCGGCGAGGTGCTGGAGGTGAGCACGGACGGCCGCGCCAAGCGGTACGACCCCAACGCCCACCACGACCACCACCACCTCGTCTGCTCGCAGTGCGGCACGATCCGTGACGTGCGCATCGCGAGCGATCCACTGGCGGCCCTCCCCGAGCCGGAACGATTCGGCTTCGCGGTCTCGGAGGTCTCGGTCACCTACCGCGGCGTCTGCCCGAACTGCGCGAGCGCCTGACACCCGAGCCACCGCGGCACCCCCCTCGATCTCCCCTCACCGACCCTTTCAGCCCGCCGCCTCCCGCGGCGGGCTTTTCGGCATGCCACCCTCCCGACGGGGTCGCCGACCAGCGATTTTCGGCCGACCGCCGGCGGCCGCCGACCTCCCTCGCCCCGGCCGGCCCGGCGTACGCCCGCACGCCTCTTCCTGTTTCTGACGGATCGTCATATCGTGCGCCGCGCCACCCCCACGGCTGCCCGGGACCGCCGCGGCAGCCCGCCCGCATCCGCGAGGAGCACACCGTGGGAGAGCCGCACCCGCCGCCCCCGTCCGCCGTCCCGCGCCCGGCCGTCACCGGGACGCAGCCCCCGCCCGCCCTCCGTGCCCGGTCGCTCGGCCGCTCCTTCGGGCGCGGCCGCAAGGCGCTCACCGCCCTCGGCCCGCTCGACCTCGATGTCGCGCCGGGCGAGTTCGTCTGCCTCGTGGGCCCCTCGGGCTGCGGCAAGTCCACCCTGCTGCGGATCGCCGCGGGGCTGCTCCGACCCGGCACCGGTGAGCTGGAGATCCGCGCCGCCGGCCCCCGCCCGGCCGCGATGATCTTCCAGGACTACGGCATCTACGACTGGAAGTCCGTACTGGCCAACGTCCGCTTCGGCCTGGACGTCCAACGCGTGCCCCGCAAGGAGGCCGACGCCCGGGCGCGCTCCTGGCTGGCCAGGATGGGGCTCGCCGAATTCGCCGACGCCTACCCGGCCGCCCTCTCCGGCGGCATGCGCCAGCGCGTGGCCATCGCCCGGGCGCTCGCCGTGGAGCCCGAGATCCTGCTCATGGACGAGCCGTTCGCCGCCCTGGACGCCCAGCTGCGCACGATCCTCCAGGACGAGCTGCTGGACCTCACCCAGCACACGCACACGACGACGCTCTTCATCACGCACAGCCTCGAAGAGGCCCTCGTCCTCGGCGACCGGGTCCTGGTGATGTCGGCGCGGCCCGGCCGGATCATCGCCGAGCGCCGCCCGCCCTTCGGCCGCCCCCGAAGCGGAGCGGTCCGCGGCGCACCGGAGTTCACCGCGCTCAAGGCCGAACTGTGGGAACTGCTGCGCTGTGAGGTGGACGGCCGCTCCCGCACGCCGGAGGTGCGCGCATGACGCTCACCGACCGCGCCGCGCCCCGCGAGACCGTCCTCGTACGCCGGCCCGGCCCGCGCGAACTCCAGCCGCGCCGCGCCCACCGGCGGCGCCGCGCCCTGGAAACCGGTCTGGCGCTCGCCGTCCCGGCCGTCCTGGTGCTGCTGTGGCAGCTGGCCGCGACGAGCGGCTGGATCGACGCCCGGATCTACCCGGCGCCCACCACGATCCTGGCCGACGGCTGGGACCGGGCGCTGGCCGGAGCGCTGTGGCCGGACGTGTGGGCCACGCTCCAACGGGTCCTCGCGGGCTATGCCATCGGGACCGTCTCGGGCTACGCGCTCGGCCTCCTGATGGGCTCACTCGCCCTCGTGCGCGCCGCCCTGGAACCGCTGCTGGACGCCCTGTACGTGGTGCCGAAGCTGGCCCTGCTGCCGGTCTTCCTCAACATGTTCGGGCTCGGCGAGGGGCCGCAGATCGCGCTGGTCGCGGCCACCGTCTTCTTCTTCGTATGGATCTCCACCATGGCGGCGGTGCTGGCCGTGCCGGCCGGGCACCGCGACGCCGGACGGGTCTTCGGCGCGAGCGCCTGGCAGATGTTCCGGCACGTACTGCTGCCCGCCTCACTGCCCGCCGTACTGGTCGGGGCCCGGATCGCGGCCGGCGTCGCGGTCCTGGTGATCGTGGCCTCGGAGCAGATCGCTGCCGCGGACGGTCTCGGCCATCTGATCTTCGACTCGCGCGCCCTGTTCCAGAACGACGTGATGTTCGTCGGGATCGTCTGCGTCGCCGTTCTCGGCGTGCTCTTCTCCGAGCTGGTGCGGCTGGCCGGCCGCCTCCTCACCCCCTGGGCGCCGCGCGACCGCGGCCGTTCCCAGAGCTGAGCCCGTAGCCCTCTTCGCGTACGGAGGCCCCATGCGTCGCCGCACCACCGCGCTCGCCGCGCTGACCGCAGCGCTCGTCCTGTCCGCCGGCTGCACCGCACAGGAGCCCCCCCGCAGCGGCCACGAAGCCCCGGCCGGTCAAGCCCGTCGCCGGCTGCGGCGCGGGCGCCTGGACCGACCCCGCCGACCTGGCGGCGGACCGCGCACCGGCCCGGTGCGACAAGGGAGCGCCGGCCGCCCGCCCCCTGAAGAAGCGGCGGTCGCTCACCCTCGCCACCGGCACTTTGAACGCCGAGTACGTCGCGCCCGTACGAATGGCGCTGGCCAAGGGCGAGTTCGCCAAGGAGGGCCTGGACGTCCACCTGAAGGTGCTGCCCACGCCCGAGGCGCTGCCGCTGCTCGCCAAGGGCGACGTGGACGTGCTGTGGGCGGCGCCGGAGGCCGCCGTCGTCAACGGCATCGCCGGCGGCTTCGACATCCGCTGGGTCGCCGGGAACTTCTCGCCCGACCCCCGCTCCAAGAGCGGCCTGTGGATCCGCCTCCGCAAGGGCGAGACCGCCCGCTCGGCGTCCCTGAAGAACGCGAGCCTCGGCACGATGATCGGCAAGGGCTCCGTGATCATGTACCCGATGGACCGGTCCTTCGCCCGGCACGGCGCCCGCATGGACTCCGTCACCTTCCAGCAGCTCGGCTCCGCGGACGTGCTGACCGCGCTCACCGGCGGCGGTGTCGACGCCGCCTGGCTGCTGGACCCGGTCTGGCGGACGGTCGACCACGACAAGAGGTACGCGTTCCTCGGCGGCCAGCCGCAGGGCGAACCGCTCGGCGGCGCCCTCTACGGCCCGAACCTGCTGCAGCGCGACCCGGACGCCGGCGTCGCCTTCCTCCGCGCGTACATCCGAACCGTCAACACCTACTTCCGTGGCGACTACAAGGCCGACCGGAAGTTCGTCGCGGAGCTGGCGAAGCTGCTGAAGGTCGAAGCGGACGTCCTGACGGCGGTGCCGTCGCTGCGGATGGACTGGGAGATCCGCAAGGGCACGGCGGACCGGCTGCAGCGCGCCTACCGCGACGCGGGGGTCACCGAGGGGACACCGGTCCCGGAGAACCGGCTCGTGGACCGCGCCCTCTATGCAGAGGCGGTCGGCCACCGCCCGTGACCGCACACGCACATATGACGAAGGCCCGGATCCTGAGATCCGGGCCTTCGTCTTCAGTAGCGGGGACAGGATTTGAACCTGCGACCTCTGGGTTATGAGCCCAGCGAGCTACCGAGCTGCTCCACCCCGCGCCGTTGTGTTCACAACTCTAACCCCAAGCCGACGACCAGCGCAAATTCATTTCCCGGCGCCCCGCGCACCGGGTGTCCGGCCGGCCTTCCGCAGCCGGCCGGACCTCATGCGCTCAGCTCCTCCTTGAGGGCGTCACTCAGCCGCGAGGCACGCTGGGTGACCTCCGGCGGCCCCAGCTCCACCGCCCGCGCGCACCACCGCTGGCTCTCCGCGAGCGCGCCCCGGCGGGCCGCAAGCAGCGCGAGGCGCAGCGCCGCGCGGCCGTGCCCGGCCTCGGCTGCCCGCGTCCACCACAGGGCGGCCTCCGGGAGACTGCCCTCGCGCGCCAGCAGCAGCCCGAGGTTGAAGGCCGCGTTACGGCTGCCGGCCTCGGCCGCCGCGCGGTACCAGTCGGCGGCCGCCACCGCGTCGCCCCGGGACGCGGCGAGCATGCCCATCCGCACCTGGGCACCGCGGTGCCCCTGCTCGGCGGCGCGCTCGTACCACTCCTCGCTCTCGCCACCGGACTCCTCCGGGCCGCGTGCCTCGCGGTCCAGCAGCGCGGCGAGCCGGTAGGCCGCCTCGGTGCTGCCCGCGCCCGCGGCCCGCCGCAGGTGCCGCTCGGCGTCCTGCCACTCACCTTCCCGGAGGAAGGAGATGGCCGCCTGCAGCGCCGCCTCGGTGTGCCCGGCATCGGCGGCCCGCTCGTACCACTTGCGGGAGGTGCGCTCCGCGCCCCGGCCCGCGTGCAGGATGCCGAGGTTGAACGCGGCGTCCACGCTGCCGGCCTCGGCCGCCTTGGAGAACCACGGCTCGGCGCCGGACGCGTCACCGCGCTGCAGGAGCAGCACGGCGAGCGCGTTGGACGCCTCCCGGTGACCCGCGTAGGCGGCCCGGCGGTACCACTGCTCGCTGCGACCGTCGCTGCCCTGCTGGGCGCAGAGCAGGCCGATGTTGTACGCGCCGTTGACGTCGCCGGCCTCCAGCGCCGCGCGGTACCACCGCTCGGCGGTCTGCAGCTCGCCGCGGTCGGCGTGCAGCGCGCCCAGCGCGTTGGCGGCGTTGCCGTCGCCCTCCTGGGCCGCCCGGCGCCACCACTCGGCGGCGCTCTCCTCGTCGCCCGCGTCCTTGAGCAGGAAGCCGAGCGCGCACGCGGCGCGCGGCTCGCCGTCCTTGGCCGCGATGAGGTACCAGCGCCCGGCCTCCTTCAGCTCGCCGCGCTCCTCCAGGAGCGTGCCGAGGTGCAGCGCCGCCCTGCGGTGACCGCGGGCCGCGGCCTGGCGGTACCACTGTTCGGCTGCAGCGCGCGGTTCGGCGTGCTCGCCGTACGCGGAGCCGTCGGCCTCCCGCTCGTCGAGGATGCGCGCGAGGCGGTACGCCGCTTCGCGGTGGCCGTGTTCGGCGGCGGCCACGAACCACTGCTCGGCGCCCTCCTCGCCACGGTGGTCCAGCAGGTCGGCCAGCGCGTAAGCGCCCAGGCAGTGGCCGGACTCCGCGGCCTGGCGCAGCCAGTACTCGGCGGCGGGTTCGTCGCCGCGCTCGCGGTAGTGGCGGCCCAGCGCGTGCGCCGCGGCGGCGGAGCCGGCCACGGCGGCGATGCGCCACCAGCCGGCCGCCTCGTCGGCATAACCGCGCTGGTGCAGCAGGACTCCGAGGTTGTTGGCCGCGGCCCGGTCGCCCGCGACGGTGGCGGTACGCAGGCACGGTTCGGCACCGTCCAGATCGCCGCGCCGCAGCAGCATCGCGCCGAGCATGCTCGCCGCTGCCGGATCGCCGGCGGCGGCCGCCTTGCGGTGCCCCACCTCGTCCAGGACCTCGGCGGCCTCGGGCGGCTCGGCGGTCTCGGCCGCGTCCGTCGCGTCGTCCGCGACCGGCGGCAGCTCGGATTCGCGCCCGTCGTCGGGCGCATGCACAAACGGTCCTGTCTCCAACAACCTTGCCTTGTCCCCCATAAGGGCCATCGTCGCACCACCCGAAGCCCGGGTACACCTGGTATACCGCAGCCAGTGAGGTCACTACAGCGTTTTGTCGACTTCCCGACACGACGACATGCCAAACGCTCGGAAGACGAGTCTCCCCAATGCGAGTGGTTTAACGCGCATATATGTGACGCCACACATGACGAAGGCCCGGATCCTGAGGATCCGGGCCTTCGTCTTCAGTAGCGGGGACAGGATTTGAACCTGCGACCTCTGGGTTATGAGCCCAGCGAGCTACCGAGCTGCTCCACCCCGCGCCGTTGTGTATTTAAGGTACCACGGCGCGGAGTCGCAGCCATAATCCGCGGTCAGCCGCCCTGCTTGTCCCCCTTGTCCGAGCCGCCCTTGTCCGACGAACCGGCCTTCTCGCCCGCCTTCTTCTCGGCGGCGGCCGCCCGGTCCAGCGCGGCCTTCAGCTTCTCCTGCGCCTCGCCGTAGCCGCTCCAGTCGCCTTCCACGCGGGCCTTCTCGCCGTCCTCGTAGGCCTGCTGCGCGTCGTCCAGCGCGTCCTGCACCGACTGGTCCGAGGGCGGGGTCGTACTGCCCTCGTCCGGCGGCGTGGTGGTGTCCTCCTCGCCGTCGTCACCGATGTTCGGCGCCTTCTTGCCGAACACCACGTCCAGCGCCTCGCCGAGGCTGTTCTCGAAGGCCGCCTTGTTGCCGTAGCTGACGAGCACCTTCTTCAGCAGCGGGTAGTTCGTGCCCGCGCCCCTCAGATAGACCGGCTCGACGTACAGCAGGCCGCCGTCCAGGGGGACGGTGAGCAGGTTGCCGTACTCGATCTCCGAGTCGCCCTTCTTGAGGATGTTGAGCGTCTTGGCCACCGTGTCGTCGGAGTTGAACTTCGACTGCACCTGCTGCGGACCCGGGACCGTGGTCTCGGACGGGAGTTTGAGGATTCTGATCTTCCCGTAGTCCGGACTCTTGGCGTTGGCGTCGACCGCCATGAAGGCGCCCAGGTTGTCCCGCTTGTTCGGCGTGAACGTCGTCGTCAGCGAGAACGTCTGGTTCTTCTGGTCCGGCATCTTCATGCTGAGGTAGTACGGCGGAACCGCGGTCGCCGACTTGGTCGTCGGGTCGTTCGGGATCTGCCAGCGCTCGCTGCCGGTGTAGAAGGTGTTCGCGTCGGTGACGTGGTAGGTGGTCAGCAGCTGACGCTGCACCTTGAACAGGTCCTGCGGATACCGCAGGTGCTCCATCAGATCGTTGCTGATCTTCGACTTCGACTCGACCGTGCCGGGGAAGGCCTTCATCCAGGTCTTCAGGACCGGGTCCTTCTTGTCCCACTGGTAGAGCTTGACGGAGCCGTCGTACGCGTCGACCGTCGCCTTCACGGAGTTGCGGATGTAGTTGACCTGGTTCTGCTGGGCCACCACCGCGCGCTGGCCGTCGGTCAGCGAGTCCGCCGTGGTGTCGCCGAGCGTGGTCCGGGAGGCGTACGGATAACCGTTGCTCGTGGTGTACGCGTCCACGATCCACTTGATGCGGCCGTCCACCACCGCCGGGTAGGCGTCACCGTCGATGGTGAGCCAGGGCGCGACCGACTCCACGCGCTCCTTGGGCGTGCGGTTGTACAGGATGCGCGAGCCGTCGCCGATGGCGCCCGAGTACAGGATCTGGGGCTCGCCGAAGGCCACGGCGTACGCCGCCCGGTTGACGGGGTTGGCGAGGTTCACCCCGCTCTTGCCGGTGTAGCTGTAGCTCTTCTCGCCGCTGTCGTCGGAGTAGTCCAGCTCCTTCTGCGGACCCCCGACGATGGAGTACTGCGAGGTCTTCTCGCCGTAGTAGATGCGCTGCTCGTACTTGCCCAGGTGGCCCTTGGCCGGGAGGTTCTTCTCGGTGTAGTCCGGCTCGCCCTCGTTGACCGTGCCGGTCCCCTTGGCGGTGACCGCGCCGTACCCGTGGGTGTACTTGAAGTGGTCGTTGATCCAGTTGCGCTCGGGGATGCCGGCGATGTTCAGCTCGCGCAGGCCGATGACCGTGTCCTGCTCCTTGCCCTTGTCGTCCTTGTACCGGTCGACGTCGAGCGTGGCGGGGAACTGGTAGTAACCGCGGACCTGTTGCTGCTGCTGGAACGTGGGCGAGACGACGTTCGGGTCCAGCAGGCGCATGCTCGCGGTGGTGTCCGCGTCGGCGCGCAGCCGCTCGTTGTCCGCCTTGTCCGTGGGCTTGTAGTCGCCCTTGTAGCCGGTGACCTTGGAGCCGCCGATGCCGTAGGCGTCCCGGGTGGCCTGGATGTTCTCCTTGATGTACGGCGCTTCCTTGGCCTGCTCGTTCGGCTGGACCTGGAACTTCTGCACGATGGCCGGGTACAGCCCGCCGATGAGGACGGCGGAGAGCACCATCAGGCCGAAGCCGATGACCGGCAGCTGCCAGGTCCGCCGCCAGAGGGTGGCGAAGAAGAGCACGGCGCAGATCGCCGCGATGAAGAACAGGATCGTCTTCGCCGGCAGGTAGGCGTGCGCGTCGACGTACCGCAGGCCCGTCCAGCCCTCGGCGGACTTCAGCCCGCTGGACTTCACCGCGAGGCCGTACCGGTCCAGCCAGTACGCGATCGCCTTCAGCGACACGAAGATGCCCAGCAGCACCGAGAGATGGCCGGTGGCCGCGGCCGTGGCCCGCGAACCCGGGCTCGTGACGCGCAGACCGCCGTACAGGTAGTGCGTGAGCGCCGCGGCGATCAGGCACAGCACCACACACGCGAAGCCGAAGCTCAGCAGGAAGCGGAACCAGGGCAGGTCGAAGGAGTAGAAGGAGATGTCCTTGCCGAACTGCGGGTCCTTCTGGCCGAACGGCACACCGTTGACCCACTGGAGCCAGGTGCGCCACTGACTGGAGGCGGACGCACCCGCGATCAGACCGACCAGCGCGGTGACCGCGACCAGCACCCACTTCTTGTACGGCGCGATGCTCATCCGGTAGCGGTCCAGGCTCTGCTGCTCCAGCGACATGGCGCTGAGGGGCGGGCGGAGCCGGTGGGCCAGCCAGACGTTGACCCCGATGGCCGCCGCCATCAGCACGCCGAAGAAGAAGAACAGCCCGACCTTGGTCCACAGGGTCGTGGTGAAGACCGAGGAGTACCTCACCGAGCGGTACCACAGCCAGTCGGTCCAGAACCCGGAGAACATCACGAAGAGCATGGCCAGCACGGCCAGCACGCCCAGGGTCAAAAGCCCGGTCCGCATCCGCCGGGACGGGCGGCCCACTCTCGTCCGTGGCCCCGATGGGCCTGAGCCGCGGTCCGGCATCTGGAAAGCCAAGGTGCGCACCTCGAAGTTCGCTGTCGTATGAAGCGGGCCCGGTGATAGTAGGACCCACTGTTGCAACTTACTAAGGCTTTACCCGGTTCCCGTTTTCCGGGAAGTTCAGGGCACGATATTCCACATGACCAACCTCCCCGTGGACGGCACCCCTCTCGCCGCCGACCCGCTGACCCGCGCCGTGCTCGAAATCGACGAGTACGCGGCCGGGATCGGCTGGGACCAGCCCGCCCGACTTTTCGCTCTTGTGGACACCGCGCGCCTGCGCGACCAGGAACCCGCCCTCGCCGCCCAGCTGGGCATCGACGAGAACGCCGACGCCTCCCTGACCCCCGTGGAGCAGGACGAGGTGCCCGCCACCGTGCCGCTCGACGAGTTCCTCGCCACCATCGCCTGGCCCGACGCGGTGGCCGGCTGCGCCATGACCGTGGAGCGGCTGATGCTGCCGCCGTCCGCCGAGGAATCCGTGCCGGCCGGCATGGACGAGGACGAGCTCGCCAAGTGGGTCGCCGAGCACCCCGATCGCCAGGAGGTCCGGATGACCGTGGCGGTGCTGCGGGACGGCCGGCGCGAATCGGCGCTGCGGCTGCGCGAGAAGGACTCCACCGCCGAGGTGCTCACCGGCGCCGACCTCGTACCGGGTCTGGCCGAGGCATTGACGGCGACGTTCGAGGAGTAGAGAGAAGCAGCGGCTCCGGGGGCGCTCCGGGGGGGGGCGGGGCGCTGTCGGGGCCTTGGGGGGCCAGCGCCGGGGGGCTCCAACGTGCCGGGGGGGGCTTGGGGATGCCGTAGGGGCGCTCCGGGGGGGGGAGCGCCCCGCTCTGCTACGGAGGCCGTTCCGGCGTCAGGAACGCCCGGCCGGCGTGCAGCTGGGCAGATCCTTGGTGTCGCCCTTCCGGATCTTCGCGAGAGCCCGCGTCGCGTCGTGAATGGTGTTCACCTTGACGAGGCGGAGGCCGTCCGGAGTGTCCTTGGCCGCGGTCGCGCAGTTGTCCTTCGGCGTCAGGAAGTATTCGGCGCCCTTGTCGCGGGCCGCGACGATCTTCATGGAAATGCCGCCGATCGGCCCGACCACGCCCTTGTCGTCGATCGTGCCCGTACCGGCCACGAACTTCCCACCGGTCAGATCGGCCGGCGTGAGCTTGTCGACGATCCCGAGCGCGAACATCAGGCCGGCGCTCGGACCGCCCACGTCGGCGAGCTTGATGTCGATGTCGAACGGGAACGTGTGGTCGAGCCCGGCCTGGATGCCGACGATCGCCCGGCCGTCGGTGGCCTTCTTGGTCGTCAGCGAGACGTCACGGCCGCCCGTGGGCTTCTTGCCCTTCTTCTCCGCCGCGGCCGCCTCCTTGGCCGGGATCAGCGTGAAGGTGACCTTCTCGCCCGGCTTGCGCTTCGTGACCAGCCCGGCGACGTCGGTCGGCTGCTTCACGGCCCTGCCGTCCACCGCCTTGATCACGTCACCGGCGTGCAGCGCGCCGTCGGCCGGGGTGTCCTTCATGACGGAGGCGACCACGACCTGCGTGTCGACCGGGATGTGCAGCTCCTTCAGGGCCGCCACCTTGGCGCTCTCCTGGGACTGGCTGAACTCCTCGGCGTTCTCCTGGTCGGCCTGCTCGGCGGTCTGGTCGTCCGGGTAGAGCGTCTTGTGCGGCACCACGGCGTTGTCGTGGGCCAGCCAGCCGTACGCCGCCTCGAAGAGGTTCATGCGGTAGTCGGGGCCGGTGACGCGGACCGTCGTCATGTTCAGATGACCGGTCGTCGGATACGTCTTGCGGCCCTCGATCTGGAGCACCGGCTCGCCGGCATGATCGCCCAGCGTGTTGACCGTCGGCCCCGGCGTCATCTGCGCGTACGGCACGGGGATCAGCACCCCGGCGCACAACAGCGCGATCAGCAGGAGGGTCGAGGCGAGGAGCGTCGCGGTCCGGCGTGGCATGGAACGACAGTACGGGACGAGTATGACAAGCGGCCCGCGGGGCCGTCCGTACGGGTCCCGGCTCGCCCCGGCGGCTCAGGCCGCGTCCGAATGCTCCCGTGGACGCGCGTCCTCGGACCGCTCCATCGCTTCGCGGAACCGGGCATAACCGGCCAGCTCGGCGACGTCGCCGGCCTTGCGGTTACGCGTCGTCCAACTGCTCCACACCGTGGCAGCCAGCGCGGCGAGAAGCGGAATCAGCAACCAGAGGAGCGCACCCATAGCGGCCTCCCGACCCCTTGTACAACCGCAACGAAGAATTAGCAGATTAACCATCCGCCAGCTCAACGCTCACGCCCGGGTGCGGGTTACGCAACCGGAGGATGATGTCGGCTGTCCGGCTGATCAACGGGCGACTGCGGCGGGGCACCCGTGGAGAGCGCGTACCCACTCAGGAACAGCTCACCGCCCCCGTGCGCCCCATGTATGCGTCCTACACGCTTTCTTTACGCCATTCGGGGCGTGGGCCCCGGACCACAGTGGGGGGTTACGCGCCGACCCGCCCTCCCGTCGCCCGACCTCCCCCCAGAAGAGACGGCGCTTACGCGCCCACCCATTCTTCTGTCCCGTCCGAAAACGTCTGGTGCTTCCAGATCGGTACTTCGTGCTTGAGGTCGTCGATCAGCCGTCTGCACGCCTCGAAGGCCTCCGCGCGATGCGCGCAGGACACCGCGACGACGACCGCGAGGTCTCCGATGGCCAGGTCCCCCACCCGGTGGACCGCGGCCAGCGCCCGTACCGGGAAGTCCGCCGCCACCTTCTCCGCGACCCGGCGCAGCTCCGCCTCGGCCGACGGGTGTGCGGAGTAGCCGAGCCCGTCGACGTCCGAGCCGCCGTCGTGCGAGCGGACCGTGCCGACGAACAGGGCGGTCCCGCCGGACGCGGCGTCCCCCACTGCGGCGAAGACCTCGTCCACGGACAGCGGCGTGTCCCGGACGGCCAGCAGCCGGACCGGATCCGCCACCCCCTGCTCACCGGGGTGGTCGGGATGTGTCGACGGGTGGTGGTTCGTACCTGACATGCGCCCATCGTGCCCCACGGACACGGCGCTGGGGAATGGCTGTTTCACCTGGTGTACGGACCGCCGTATGGAGGGTCCTACCAGACCGTAGGGGGACGGACGGCGAGTACGGACGACGCCTTCCCGCCGTCCGGAGGGAGCCACCGCTTCCGTACGGTCCCCGGCACGTCCGGGGCGTGCGGGGCCCGGGAGGCGTGGGCGGGTCGCCGGCCGTCCGCTTCGGAGGCGGCGCCCGGCACGCTCAGAGGCGCCGCCGGGCCTTACGAGCGCGGCGCACGAGGGCAGCGGTGCCCAGGAGGGCGACGGTCGCGCCCGCGGCACCGGCCGCGGTGGCGTCCTTGCGGCCCAGCCGGCGCCCGGCCACGGTGTGCCGCCCGGCGACCTCCTCCAGGAGCTCCGCGAGCACCTCCTCATTGGTCCAGCGCGGCCGCCAGCCCGCTTCGTGCAGCCTGCTGCCGCTGACCACCCACGGGTGCATGGTGTACGCCAGGTCGCCGGCGGGCGACGGCGTGAGCCCGATGCGGTGCAGCCGGGCCGCGGCCCCCAGGGCGACCGAGGAGGGCAGTTCCATGCGGCGGATGCCGGTGAGCTCCTCGACCTCCTCCTGCTCCAGCCAGCCGTCACAGCCGACCGCGAGTTCGCCCTCGACCTTCTCCAGCGCCGCGTACTCCAGCGCGCTGACCAGGTCCTCCACGTGGCAGAACTGCCAGGTGGGGCGGGAACCGGCGACGACCAGGAGGCGCGGCGACTCGAAGTACCGGGTGAGCGCCGTGTCGGTGCCGCCCACGAGGACGGTGGGGCGCAGCACGGTGACGTTCAGTCCCGGGTGCGCACGCGGCGCCCGGTGGGCGAGGCGTTCGATCTCCAGGAGGTCGCCGACCCCCGTGGCGTCGGCGGTGGCACGCAGCTCGGCGTCCTCGGAGAGCGGGACGTCGTTGTCGGGCAGCGCCCCGTAGACCATCGCCGAGGTGCACAGCACGACCCGGTGCACGCCGGCCGCGGCGGCCGCCGTGAGGACGGTCTGGGTGCCGCGCACGTTGTACGCGGTGCGGGCGGCCGGATCGGTCTCCAGGTCGAGGTCGAGCGCGAGGTGCACCACGACGTCGGCGCCCCGGAGCTTCTCCGCGATGGCGGGGTCGCGGACGTCCAGTACGTGCCAGTCGGCGCCCTCCTCGTCCCCGCGTCGCTCGTCGATGGCCACGACCCGCTTGACCTCGTCCGATTCCAGCAGGGCGCGGGTCAGCAGGGTGCCGATCCCGGACGCGGCGCCGGTGACCGCCACGACGGGGCGGTGCTGCGGTGCCCCTGCCGCGGCGAGGGTCGTCTCGGGCGTCTTCTCGGGCCTGGCAGCGTCGTTTCGCGCTGCGCGAACGGTCGGATCTGGGGAACTCACCGGGCGTCTCCAGCGGTTGTCTTCAGTACGTATGCGCACCGGCGCGTACGGACCAGCGTGCGTCCATCCTGCCGCAGGCACCCCGACAGCCAAGCACCGAGCCCCTCAGCGGCGCGGGGTGTCACAGGGGCGTCGGACCGTCTTCTCCGTGGCCGCGGAGAACGGCCGGGCACCCTCTAGGCTGGAAGGGAATGTCGGGCAGCCGCCGTCGGCCCGGGGCCGGCGGCCCTACGAGCCGAGGAAACCCGTGAGTGACAACCCATTCGGATTCGGCCTTCCGCCGGAGGAGCCGGAGGACGGCGACAACGGCAAGCAGAAGGGCGGCCAGGGAGGTAGCCAGGGCCCCGCGAATCCGTTCGGGTTCGGCGGCGGGAGCGGCGGCGCGGACAACCCGTTCGCGGCGCTCTTCGGCGGCATGGGCGGGCCCGGGGGCGAGATGAACCCCGGTGACCTCGGAGCCGCCTTCCAGAAGCTCGGCCAGATGCTCTCGTACGAGGGCGGCCCGGTGAACTGGGACATGGCCAAGGACATCGCCCGGCAGACGGTGGCGCAGGGCGCCCCGGACGGCAGCAAGGACGCCAGCGTCGCGCCCGGTGAGCGGGCGGCGGTCGAGGAGGCCGTGCGCCTGGCCGACCTGTGGCTGGACGGCGTGACGTCGCTGCCCTCGGGTGCGGGCAGCGTGGTGGCCTGGAGCCGTGCGGAGTGGGTCGAGGAGACCCTCCCGGTGTGGCGCGAGCTCGTGGACCCGGTCGCCGCGCGGGTCGGCGCGGCGATGGGCGATGTGCTCCCCGAGGAGATGCAGGCCATGGCGGGCCCGCTGCTCGGGATGATGCGCTCCATGGGCGGCGCGATGTTCGGTACGCAGATCGGGCAGGCGCTCGGCACTCTGGCCGGCGAGGTCGTCGGCTCCACGGACGTCGGGCTGCCGCTGGGACCGGCCGGCAAGGCAGCGCTGCTGCCGGGCAACGCCGAGGCGCTCGGCTCCGGCCTGGGCGTGCCGCCCGAGGAGGTGCGGCTGTATCTGGCCCTGCGCGAGGCCGCCCACCAGCGACTCTTCGCCCACGTGCCGTGGCTGCGCTCGCACCTCTTCGGCGCGGTCGAGGGCTACGCGCGCGGCATCAAGGTCGACACCAGCAAGCTGGAGGACGCGGTCGGCCAGCTCGACCCGGCCCACCCCGAGCAGCTGCAGGACGCCCTTCAGCAGGGCATGTTCCAGCCCGAGGACACCCCGGAGCAGAAGGCCGCGCTGGCCCGTCTGGAGACGGCGCTGGCGCTCGTCGAGGGCTGGGTGGACGCGGTCGTGCACGCCGCGGCGGCACCGCACCTCCCGTCGGCCGACGCGCTGCGAGAAACGTTGCGGCGGCGCCGGGCGACCGGCGGCCCGGCCGAGCAGACCTTCGCCACCCTGATCGGTCTGGAGCTGCGTCCGCGGCGCCTGCGGGACGCCTCGCGGCTGTGGGCCTCGCTCACGGACGCGCGCGGCCTGGAGGGCCGGGACGCCCTGTGGTCGCACCCGGACATGCTGCCCACGGCGCAGGACCTCGACGACCCGGACGGCTTCGTGCACCGCGAGCAGCTGGACTTCTCCGAACTGGACAAGATGCTCGGCGAGGCGGCGAAGGGCACGGCCGAGGGCGGCCGGCCGGACCTGACCAAGCGCGAGGGTGCCGAGGGCGAGCGCCCCGAGGGTGACGCTTCCGGGCGTGAGGACGGCGACGAGGGCGACGGCGGCAAGTGACCGTGAGCCTTCATGAGGACGCGGCGCGGGTCCTGAAGGAGTGGCCCGCGCACGCGCCCGATCAGGAGCAGCTGCGCCTGGCCTACCTGGACCACCTTGCCGCGCACCCCGACGGCATGTGGAAGCCCTGCGGCGACGGGCACGTCACGGCGAGCGCCCTGGTGGTCGACCCGTCGCGCGGCCGGGTGCTGCTCACGCTGCACAAGAAGCTGCGCATGTGGCTGCAGATGGGCGGCCACTGCGAGCCCGAGGACGCGACGCTGGCGGACGCGGCGCTGCGCGAGGCGCGTGAGGAGTCCGGCATCGCCCGGGGCCTGACGCTGCTGCCCGGCGGCCCGGTGCGCCTGGACCGCCACCACACGCCGTGCGCGTGGCACCTGGACGTGCAGTACGCCGCGCTGGCCCCCGAGGGTGCCACCGAGGCGATCAGCGACGAGTCGCTGGACCTCCGCTGGTTCCCGTACGACGAGGTGCCCGGCGTGGCCGACGAGTCGGTGGTCCGGCTCGTGGAACGGACCCGGGCGCTGCTCTGAGGCGACGAGCGCGGTTCTGAGGGGACACGAGAGGGCCCGGCGCCGGGAAGGTGCCGGGCCCTCCCACGTGTCCCTGGCGGGCGCCCTGTCGGTCCGGAGGCGCCCTGCGCATCCGGACCGGCGGCGTCCGGTCGGTTCCTGAATCCGGTCGGGTCGTGAACCCGGTCAGTTCGTGAAGATGTTGCCCTGATTCTGCCCGCGGGCGCCGTGCTGGCCCATGCCGTACTGCGCCGCGAGGCCGTGCCCGATGGCCGCGTTCTGCGGGGGCAGCAGCTCGCTGGGCTGAACGAGCGCGTAGCCCTGCCCGAGGAAGCTGAGCTCCCAGCCCTCGCCGGTGCTGCCGCGGCGCCGCCACACCCCCGAGGAGTGCGTCTGGGCCTGCATCTGGACGCGCAGCGAGGTGGCCCAGGCGACCACCGCGTCCGCGTCGGCGTTCACGTACTTGTCGGGCGTCACCTGCATCATCAGCGGCTGGCCCGAGGTCATCAGCGCGACCTTGCCCTGCCCGGAGATGTTGAGCTGGTACTTGCCGGTGCCCGAGATGCCGTACTGGCTGTCCACGGAGATGACCTCCCAGTGGAGCGTGGAGTCCAGCGCGAGCACGTAGTTGCTGTCGACGGTCAGGCCGTCGTGGTCGACGTCCACGAGGTGCACGTGCTGGGCGAGGTTGGCCAGGTAGACCGTGCCCTGCCCGGACACGCGCATCAGGTCCAGGCCCTCACCGGCCCTGGCGCGCTGCCGGCGCTGGTTCGGGGTCTGGTACTCCCCGTCGAATTCGAGCAGCCCCTGATAGGCGACCATCGTGCCCTTACGGGCGAGCAGGTCCTCGTGACCGGTCAGCGCGACCCGCAGGAGCTGCGGGTTCTGCAGTGCGTACCGGTCCTGCGTCTGCGCCTCTGTGTAGGCGAAAAGCGGGCTCTGCATGGTTACGTAAGTCCTCCCCCTCAGCCCCGGGACCGGAGCCGGTCGGCGCTGTCCTCGCTGGGCTGTACGACCACGAAGCCCTGGCCGGAGAAGCCGAGCTGGTACGCCTCGCCACTGCCGCGCCCGATCATCGATGACGCCTTGAAACTGCGCTTGCCCTTCACGTTCAGATTCGTCGACCAGGCCACGAGCGCGTCGGGGTCCACGTAGGTCTCGTCCTCACCACGACCGCAGTCGACGACGATCGGGGTGCCGCGGGACGTCAGCGCGACCCATCCGGTCCCCGAGATCCCCACGTTGAACAATCCCTGCCCGGCGAACTTCGCCATCCCCTTGACGCGCTGCACGCCCCACTGGAGGTGCGCGTCGAAGGCGAGCAGGTTGGTGCCGTTCACGGAGATCGCGTCGTCGTTGAGGTTCAGGCACACGACGTCCGCGCCGTAGTCGGCGAGGTAGAGGAGGCCGTCCCCACTGGCCTTCATGAGGGGCGCGCCCTCGCCGGTCAGCCACTGGGAGGCCATCTGGCGGACGGCCGGCGGGTTCGGCTCGTACTGGACGAAGCCCTCGTAGGCGACCATCGAACCGGTGCGGCAGAAGACGTCCTGGCCGCTCTGCATTGCGATCTTCACCATCGCACTGCCGTGGTTCTCCATGCGGGCCGCGGGTGCGGTCGGGGCATAGCCCGAAAGCTGCTGCTGAGTCATGACGGGCTCCCTCAGACCTCGTAGGGCTGGACGACGATGAAGTTGCCGGGGGCGCCCCGGAACTGCAGGTTCACGGTCTCGCCGGAGTGCCCGGGGTACGCGTTGCGGCGCAGCCGCACCTGGCTGGAGACGATCACCTGGGACGCGGCGGACCACGCGACGATGGCGTTGGCGTCCGCGAAGGTGGTCGGCGTGACGGGCAGGACGACGGGCGTACCGGAGGTCTTCACGACGACCGTGCCGGTGCCCTGGAACTGCATCGTGAACAGCGCGCCCCCGGGGATGCCGTGCCCTTCGATGCGCCGCACCTCGTGCTGCAGCGACTCGTCGAAGGCGAGCACGCTCTCGGCGTTGACGCAGATGGCGTCGCCCTGCAGTTCGATCGGGTGCACGTGAGCGCTGTTCTCGGCGAAGAAGACCTGGCCCTGGCCGGAGCAGCGCATCAGCTGCATCTCCTGGCCGGTGGCGTTGCCCACGATGCGGCCGCGGAAGCCGGCTCCCTTGTAGCTGAAGTCGACCTTGCCCTGGTAGAGCACCATGCTGCCCTGCCGGGCGAGCACCGGCTGTCCGTCGATGCCGAGGTCGGCGCGGATCAGCTTCTCGCTCTGCGGCGTCCAGCGCTGCCCGGTGGCGGCCTCCCGGTACTTCTGCAGCGAGGCCTCCAGACCCGCTCCCGCACCCTGCTGCGGCACGGCGTAAGCGCCGCTTCCCTGCGGCGCCGGCTGCCCGTAGGCGGGCGGCTGCTGGCCGTACGGGCCGGGCTGGCCGGGCGGCGGCACCGGCTGCCCCGGGTGCGCTCCCGGAGCCCCGTACGGAGCGGGCTGGATCTGCGCTCCGTAGGGGGCCTGGGGCGGAGGCGTTGCTGCGGGCGGCGCCATGGGCGCGGCAATCGTCGGGGCCGCGTGCATCTGCGCCTGCTGGTCGCCCTGCGGGGCGACGGGCGGCTGGGGTGCCTGATGCTGCGGGGCGACGTGTGCCTGAGGAGCCGGGTACTGCTGCGGCACGTCCGGCTGCTGGGCGACGGGCTCCGGCTGCGTGGCGTGCGGCGGCACGGGCGCCGGGGCGGCCGACTGCTGGGCCGGGACGCCGAAGTCCGGGGCCGGTTCGGAAGCGGCGGGCGGCGCGAAAGCGGGCGGCGGCTCGGCGGCTGCGGGCGGGGCGAAGCCGGGCGCGGCGTCCGGCTGCGGCGCGGCCTCGGCCTCCTCGGCGACCTCGCCGCCGAAGTTCCTCAGCAGCGCTTCCAGCCCGCCGTCGAAGCCCTGCCCGACGGCGGCGAAGCGCCACACGTCCTTCATGTAGAAGTCGCCGAGCATGACAGCACGCTCCGTGCTGAACTCCGCGCCCGTGAAGGAGTAGCGCGCGACCTCCTGCCCCCCGGCGACGATGCGGATGTAGCCCGGGCCGATCTGCGACATCTGGCCCGCGCCGTCGATCGCCGCGGTGAAGGACAGCTTCTGGATGTGCTGCGGGATCCGGTCGAGCGTGACCCGGAAGGACTCGGTGTCGCCGGCCTGAGGGCCGAGCTGCTGGAGGGACTCCTCGGGCGACTTCGGCTGGTTGAAGAAGACGAAGTACCGGTCGTCGGACAGCCGTTCGTCGGCGTCCAGGCCGAAACAGCTGATGTCGAAGGTCAGACCGGGAGCGGCGATCTGTACGCCCACGTACAGATCCGTACCCGCGGTCAGGTCACTGATCCTGGCCTTGTGGCCCCGTTGGAATTCCCTGGCCATACGTAACGACCGTCCCCCATCCGAGCTTGATTGCGTTGCGCGTCAGGCTAACGGCTGGCTCGGACACGGGACGATGCCGGGGTTCGACGGTTCGGTCACGAAAATCCCGGGAGCGCCGTGCGGCTCATTCGCTGCGCGCGGCGGGCAGGTGCGGCAGCCGGCCGGCGGCGACCACCCCTTCCAGGTAGCCGCGCGCCCGCTCCGTACGGGGGTAGGACGTCAACAGCTCCCAGAAGCTGGGGCCGTGCCCGGGGACGAGCAGGTGGGCCAGCTCGTGCAGCAGCACGTAGTCGATGACGTACTCCGGCATGCCCTGGAGCCGGTGCGAGAGCCGGATGCTGCCCTCGGCGGGGGTGCACGATCCCCAGCGGGTGTTCTGATTGGTGACCCAGCGCACCGAAGCGGGGCGCGCCCGGCCGCCCAGGTACTGCGCCGACAGCCGCTCGGCGCGCTCGGCGAGCTCGTCGTCGCCCAGGATCCGCTTGCTCTCCTGCGCGGCCAGCTTGTCCAGCATGACCGTCACCCAGCGGCGCTCCTCGGCCTCGGACATCCGGGCCGGGATCAGGACGACCGTCCGGTCGCCCTCCCTGTACGCCGAGACAGTCCGCCGCCGCCGTGAGCTTCTGCGCACCTCGACCGCGCTGGTCGTGGCGCCGCTGCCCTGCGGGCTCGCGGCGTTCCGGCGCTGCGGGTCGGCGGCACGTTGCAGTGGGTCGGCGGGCACGCCCCGACGTTACCTGTTGGCGGCGGGGGAAGTCCCGTCCCCGAGCCGGGTTGCCGGCGAATCCCTCCATGACGAGTACGCGGACGCCCGGCACTGGTACACAGAGACACTCGACGTTAGTACGACTATCTCCGCCGCCTGTGGACAACTTCGGGCGCCGGCCCAGGCACTTGCCGCATGCTCGATCCGTGCGACAGATCCGGGCCTCGGCGAACGACCGGCAGGCGTCTCCGCGAGCCCCACGTCGCATCCGCACCACCGCCCGGTCACACACCGACCAGCACCACACCAACGGGGGACGACATGCGACACCCACACCCGACGACGCCACACGCCCCTCCCTCTTCCCCGTCCCTCTCTTCTTCCACCACTCGTCCGGCTTCACGTTCTGGTCCGCGGCCGATGCTCAAGCCCGCCCTGCGGCGCGGCTGGCGGGACAGCTCCACCGTGCGCTTCGGCGTCGCACCGGCCCATGCCGTGGTGATGGGCCCCGTGGACAGCGCGACCGGCAGTCTGCTGAGCCTGATCGACGGCACCCGCAGCGTCGAGCAGTTGGAGCGTGAGGCCACCGCGCTGCAGCTGCCGCCGGAGCACACCAGAGAAGTGGTGCACCGCCTGGACGCCGCCGGGCTGCTGGACACCCCGACGCCCGCCACCCCGGTCGGCGAAGCGCTCCCGACCGACCTCCCCGCGTTCGACCGGCTGCGCCCGGACCTGGCCGGCCTGTCGGTGCACCATCGCGACAGGACGGGTCCGGACGAACGGATGTGGGCACGCCGCTCGGCGCGGGTCCGCGTACGCGGTACGGGCCGGGTGGGCGCGTCGATCGCGGCGCTGCTCTCCGCGGCGGGCGTCGGGCAGGTGGAGGTGCTGGACGGCGGCCGGGTCGAGCCGTGGGACGTGCTGCCCGCCGGCTTCTCCGCCGACCGCGTCGGCGCACGCCGGGACGTCTCCGCCCGGCGCCTGGTCAACGAATGCTCTCCATGGACCAAGCGCCCCCGCTCCTCGCCCGGAGCCGCGCCGTCCGGCACCACACCGCCCTCAGGTGAGGAACGGATCGGCGAGCCGGGCCCTCTCGTCCTGACAGTGCTCGCTCCGCGCGACGGCCTGGCCGCCTACGCCCCCGACCCCCGGCTCGCCGAACCGCTCCTCACCTCCGGCATACCGCATCTGTACGCAGGCGTCGTCGAGGCCACGGGAGTGGTGGGGCCGCTGGTGCTCCCCGGGGACACGGCCTGCGCCGGCTGCTGGGAGCTGCGCCGCACGGAGGTCGAACCGGCCTGGCCGCGACTGCTGGCCCAGTGGCGCTCCGGCCGCGCCGCCCCGGCCGTTCCCGCGTGTGACGCGGCGCTGGCGACGACGGTGGCAGGGCTCGCCGCGACACAGGTCCTGACCTTCCTCGACGGGTATCTGCCACCCTGTACGGGCGCACGGACAGAGCTTGCGCTCCCCTGTACGAGCTGGGACATCGATCGGATCGAGGCGCATCCTGAGTGCGTCTGTGGCGCGGCGCGCTCCCCTGCCACCGCAGCCGCCTCGGATCCTCGTCCCCGACACGCCACAATGACGGAGTAACCCCACAGGGGACCGGAGCGAGTTGGAGGGGCACATGGCGGCACCACACCGAGCCGACACGTCCGCCGCCTTCCCCTCGACCGACCGTCCCGGCCGTCCCGAAGGGTGCGACCGGTGCCACGGGCCCCCGGTGGGGCCGGTCCGGCCGATCCGCCCCTCGATTGATCCGACCAGCCCGATTGACCCGAGCAACCCGATTGACCGAGCACTGACCTGACTCGTGGGAACAACGCGCCCCGCCGGAGCGGGGATCTTGGGAGGACGCGCACATGTCTGATCTGCCGCGCAAGGCCGTCGTGCGGACGGCCAAGCTCGCCGCCCTCCCCCTGGGCTTCGCCGGGCGCACCGCACTCGGACTGGGCAAGCGCATCGGCGGACGCCCGGCGGAGATGATCGCCACCGAGCTCCAGCAGCGCACCGCCGAGCAGCTTTTCGCGACGCTGGGCCAGCTCAAGGGCGGTGCCATGAAGTTCGGGCAGGCGCTGTCGGTGTTCGAGTCGGCGCTGCCTGAGGAGATCGCCGGGCCTTACCGTGCCGCACTGACCAAGCTGCAGGAGGCGGCCCCGCCGCTGCCCTCGGCCACCGTGCACACAGTTCTCGCCCAGCGGCTCGGGGAGGACTGGCGGGAGCTGTTCGCGGAGTTCGACGACAAGCCCTCGGCCGCGGCCTCGATCGGGCAGGTGCACCGGGCGGTCTGGCACGACGGCCGCGAGGTCGCGGTGAAAGTGCAGTACCCGGGCGCCGGCGAGGCGTTGCTCTCCGATCTCGCTCAACTGGGGCGGTTCGCACGGCTGCTGGGGCCGCTGGTGCCCGGCATGGACGTCAAGCCGCTGATCACCGAGCTGCGCGACCGGGTCTCGGAGGAGCTGGACTACGGCCTGGAGGCGGCAGCCCAGCGGACGTACGCCGAGGAGTTCGCCGGCGACCCGGACGTCGTCGTGCCGGCCGTCGTCCACCAGGGTGACGAGGTACTGGTCACGGAGTGGATGGAGGGAATCCCGCTCTCCGAGATCGTCTCGCACGGTACGCCCGAGCAGCGGAACCGTGCCGGGCAGTTGCTGGCCCGCTTCCTCTTCTCCGGCACCGCGCGTACGGGCCTGCTGCACGCCGACCCGCACCCGGGCAACTTCCGCCTGCTGACCGGTGACGCACCCGACGGACCGCCGGAGGAGTGGCAGCTGGGGGTGCTGGACTTCGGCACCGTCGACCGACTGCCCGACGGGCTGCCGCCCACGATCGGTACGTCGCTGCGGATGACGCTGGACGGCCGGGCCGATGAGGTCTACGAGCTGCTGTGCGAGGAGGGGTTCGTCAAGGACTCCATCGAGCTGGAACCGGACGCGGTCCTGGACTACCTGCTTCCGATCATCGAGCCGGCCCAGGCCGAGGAGTTCACCTTCACACGCGGCTGGATCCGGAACCAGGCCACCCGGATCGCCGACCCCCGCTCCCCCGCCCACCAGCTGGGCAAGCAGCTGAACCTCCCGCCGTCGTACCTCCTCATACACCGGGTGACGCTGAGCACGATCGGCGTGCTGTGTCAGCTGGGTGCGACGGTCCGGCTCCGGGACGAACTCATCAGCTGGCTCCCGGGCTTCGTCCAGCCCGCCCCGATCCCCGTGCCGGACCCCGAGTCCGCCCCGATCCCCACCCAGGCCACCCGCGACACCAGTGCCGAGACCGGTCCCGAGACCGGTCCCGAGACCAGCCCCGAGACCACGGAGGCACACACCACGGAAGCACATGCCACGGAGGAGGACACCGCCGAAGAGTCCTCCGCCTGACCCTCCGCACCAGGTGACTCCGGCCCCCGTCCCCGGCCCTCGGGAGCCGGGGCGGCCCCGGAGGGGCGGGTCAGGGCCATTGCCGTGCGGGCGGCTGCTTGACAGGGGGCGGTGGGGTCACCACCAGGCCGAGTCCAGGCGGGATTCGATGGCCCGCAGGTGGGTTCGGGCGCAGGCTTCGCAGAAGTAGCGGCGGGTGCCGTTTTCGACGGAGCAGGTCCAGGTCGGCGGGGTGCCGTCGGTCACGGCGCCGCATCGGGCACAAACCGTGGTCTCCTCGGGCCCGAACGTTTCGCCGCTCTCGGGCGTGTCATTCGGTGCGGGGCGCGGGTCCGGCGTTCCGGAGTTCGGAGCCGTCCGTCCGGGGTGTGGGTCCGTCGTTCGGGGGTGTGCGTCCGTTCTGAGGGTGCCGCCCTCCCGGTCGGTTTTGCCGGTCAACTCCGCCCGCTCATGCGTCTCGTCGTCCACTGCCCGACGATATCTCCGTCAAGGCCGACAATACGTGCAGAAGACACTGGTAATGCGGATCGTGTCGGAGCACGGGTTCGCCTTTCCGGCGCACGGTGCGGGCGACCCGGCGCACAGTTCGACCATCGGGTGCATGTGCCATCCAACGGGCGCATGGAACGGAAGCCACGGCGCACGTTTACGTGCTTTCCGCTCCCCCATGCCCTTGGTCTCCCCCGGGTCTCCCTCCCCCGTCATCGCTCGGAAAAGCGCATAGCGCGCCGCACTGCCCGGGAAGGGCGTGGGGCGCGCCATGTGAGTCGAACGGCTCGGGGGCAGTCACTGCATGACGGCCATGGCCAGGGCGCGGCGGGCGCGGAGCGAGGCGCGTTCGGCACGCCGCTGCATGCGGCGGGCCGTGGCGAGCCGGTGAGCTCTGCGGTCCCTCTCGGCCTCGCGCAACCTCTCATGGATATGCGCGCGAGCCAGGGCTTCTGGGATGAGTTGCATTTCGCGGGTCCTGTTCTGGCGACGCTCGTTCGCGCCGGAGTTCGCGGGGGCGGGCATGTCGGTGAGGGATGGGTTCATCGTCGGATCCTGCTTCTGGGGGTCCCGGGTGACGGGACGGTCGATCGTTCCTGTGCCGGTGGTGTTCATGCCGCGACCGGGTTCTTGCGCGGACGGCCACGCGGGCGCTTCCGGGGGACGACAACGCCCTGGACGAAGAGCTCACCGCCCCAGACACCCCAGGGCTCGCGGCGGTCCTTGGCGCCGGCCAGGCAGGCCTCGCGCACCGGACAGGTCTGGCACAGCGACTTGGCGTACTCGACGTCGGCCGGGGATTCGGCGAAGAAAACCTCCGGGTCGTAGGTACGACACGGAACGGCGGCGCCGAGGCGGTCGATCTCGTCGTCGAGCTCGGTGAGGGGAAGCAAGGAGTTCTCCTGGGCGTCGGGCGGGGGAATCAGGTCGGTGGCGACGGACGGGGTGTGCGTCTGGAGTTGCACGGTGGTGTGTTCCTCGTCTGTTCGGCCCGGCTGGTGGCTGGGCTGTCGTATCGCGTCCTCCGCCGGCTGCGGAGGACAAACAAAAGGGCCGCGGATCCCGGTGTGGGTTCCGCGGCCCTGGAAGGTGCCGACCTGATCTCGCCGATCAGGCTGGATCACTCCAGGGTTCGAGCCCGCGGAAGGCCCACATGTCGTTCTGCTGCGTGTACTCGGTCGTGCCGTACTGCGTCAGGGATTCGGCACCATTGGCCGCCGCGAAGGCAAAGGCATGCGCGTTTGCCGCTGCTGCTACCTCAGGTGCCTCGGTCGGTCGCTCGCTGCGCTCGCGAATCGGGAGAATCGCGAGGGACGCGGGACGCGGGGCCGCGACGCCGGACAGGCGGACGGAACCGGACAGGCCGGCTCCGGACAGACCGGTGCCACGGAGCGAAGAGCCGAGCGGGCAGGTGGCGACGACCGAGAGATCGGTCATTTTCTGGGTCTCGATGAAGCTGATCACTGGTCTCGCCTCCTTTCGGCGTCTTCGGGGACCGGCGCGAACCGGTCCGGGTTGTTCAGTACAGCACGAATCCAACGGTTCTCGGAAGGCCCGTTGTCTCCGTGCTTCCGAAGGCTATGGGGATGCGCTCCGCGCGCGCAAACTATTTTTCCGACGACTTTTCCGCGTCATCGGAGACGTTCCCCGGAAGCCTTCATTCCGCAGCGTCCTCGTCACCTTCGGCCCGGCCCGCCGCGAGTTCTCCACCCGGGAGTTCCTCCCCCGCGCACAGGGCCAGGACGTCGGCACCGAATCTGCCGAGCTTGCGCCGTACAACTCCAGGGATGCCCGCCAGCTCCTGTTCGGTTCCCGGCACGGCCTCGGCGATCGCCATCAGCGTCTTGTCGGTGAAGACGCAGAATGCCGGCTGGCCCAGCGCAGCGGCCTGACCCTCGCGCCAGTCCCGCAGCCGCTCGTACAGCCCCTCGTCCAGCTCGGAGGGGCAGTCCTCGCAGCGCATCAGCTTGATCTCGCCGCCGTCGGAGAGCACCCGGCCGCACACCCGGCAGCGGATCGGCCCGCGCCGCGTGCGGCGGACCGCCTCCCGCTCCTCGCCCCGGGCAGCCGTGCCGCCGACGCCCCGCTCGATGCCGCCGCCCCCGCCGGGCGAGCGGTGCCCCACGGCCCCGGAGCCCGGCCGCAGGCCTTTCAGGAAGCGGCTGGCGCTCCGGTGGGCCCGGCCGCCGGGAGAACGCGAGAGGGCCCACGAGAGGCTCAGATGGCGCCGCGCGCGGGTAATGCCCACGTACAGCAGACGGCGCTCCTCCTCCAGCTGCTCGTCCGTCTTGGCGTACGTGATCGGCAGCATGCCGTCGGTGAGGCCAACCAGGAAGACCGCGTCCCACTCCAGGCCCTTGGCGGCGTGCAGCGAGGCGAGCGTCACACCGTCGACGGTCGGGGCGTGCTGGGCACTCGCCCGCTCGTCCAGCTCGGCGACCAGGTCGGCGAGGGTGGCCTCGCGGCGCGCCCGGGCGAAGTCCTCGGCGAGCCGGACCAGCGCCGCCAGCGACTCCCAGCGGTCGCGCACGGCGCCGGAGCCGGCCGGCGGCCGGTCGCCCCAGCCCATCTCGCTCAGGACGGCCCGCACCTCCGAGGGCAGGTCCTGGGCATCGTCCAGCAGCGCGTCGTTCCCCCCGAAGCGGGCGGCCGCGCGCAGCTTGTGACCGGCCTCGCGCACCTCCGGGCGCTCGAAGAACCGCTCGGCCCCACGGAGCTGGTACGGCACGCCCGCGTCGGCCAGCGCCTGTTCGTAGACCTCGGACTGGGCGTTGATACGGAAGAGGACGGCTATCTCGCCCGCGGGCACGCCGGAGGCGATCAGGTCGCGGATGCGGCGCGCCGTGCCCTCCGCCTCGGCGGGCTCGTCGCCGTACTCCACATGGACCGGGTCCGGGCCGGCCTCGCGCTGGGAGACCAGCTCCAGGCGGTGCTCGGCGGCGCGGCCGCTGGCCTGCGACAGGAGGCCGTTGGCGAGGTGGACGACCTGGGGGCTGGAGCGGTAGTCGCGGACCAGCTTCACGACCGTCGCGCCGGGGTGGCGGGTACGGAAGTTGAGCAGGTGGTCGGGGGTGGCGCCGGTGAAGCTGTAGATCGTCTGGCTGGCGTCGCCGACCACGCAGAGGCTGTCGCGGTCGCCGAGCCACAGCTCCAGGAGGCGCTGCTGGAGGGGGCTGACGTCCTGGTACTCGTCGACGACGAAGTGCTGGTACTGGGAGCGGACCTGCTCGGCGATGTCGGGGCGGTCCTGGAGCACGCCGACGGTGAGCAGCAGCACGTCCTCGAAGTCGATGACGCCGCGGCCCCGCTTGAGGTCCTCGTAGGTGCGGTAGATCTGGGCGATCTCGGCGGGGTCGCGGGGGGCCTCACGGGTGGCCTTGGCTACGGCTGCCGGGTAGTCGGCGGGGACGGTCTGGGTGACCTTGGACCATTCGATCTCGCCGGTGACGTCACGCAGCTCGGTGCGGTCCAGCCGGATACCGGAGCGGGCGCCGGCCTCGGCGACCAGCTGGACCTTGCGGTCCAGCAGCCGGGGGACCTCGCCGCCGACCGCCTTGGGCCAGAAGTACTGGAGCTGGCGCAGCGCGGCGGAGTGGAACGTACGAGCCTGGACGCCGGCGGCGCCGAGCTGGCGCAGCCGGCCGCGCATCTCGCCCGCCGCGCGGTTGGTGAAGGTGACGGCGAGGACGGTGTTGGGCTGGAGGACGCCCGCGCGGACGCCGTACGCGATGCGGTGGGTGATCGCGCGGGTCTTGCCCGTCCCCGCACCGGCCAGCACGCAGACGGGGCCGTGCAGCGCGGTGGCGACCTCGCGCTGCTCGGGGTCGAGCCCTTCCAGCACCGCGTCGGCGTCCGCCGGGGCGGCGGGGAAGTTCGTCGCCGACGGTGCCTGCGGGAAGAGGGTGGGGTCCGATGCTGCTGTCACCCCGCCATGCTGCCAGGTCCGTGGCGGCGGCCGGGAATGTTGTCCACAGGCGCGGCCGGTGGTCGTACTTGTGCGCACGTCCCGAAGGGGCCGGAAGCGCGCGGGGCGGGAAGCGCCGGAAGGAGGCGGGAATACTCACCCGCGAGCGCCCCGAAGGACCGGGGAATGGTCCGGGGTAGGTGCGCGTTGAACCACTGCGGTCGCGGCAATCCGCCGCACCACGCCAAGCAGCAGCAAGAAGGAGCGCGAGACTCATGGCGGGCACTGTCACGATGTACAGCACCACCTGGTGCGGTTACTGCCGTCGGCTCAAGAGCCAGATGGACCGCGAGGGCATCGCGTACACCGAGATCAACATCGAGCACGACCCCGAGTCCGCGAAGTACGTGGAGACCGTGAACGGCGGCAACCAGCTGGTGCCGACCGTCGTCGTGGTCCCCGAGGCCGGCGGCGAGCAGCATGCGATGGGCAACCCGCCGCTCGCGTGGATCAAGGAGAAGCTCGCCGCCTGAGGCCCGCGCACACCATTGCGCGGCCCGCGCTGTGAGGCCGGACACGCAGAGGGCCGGAACCGTACGGTTCCGGCCCTCGCGCATGCCCGCGGCAGCTACGGCTTCGGCAGCGGCTTCCCGTACCAGAGCTCGATCAGGCGGGCCGCGATGGAGATGCCGTACGGCGGCAGGACCTCGCCCGATTCGAAGGCCTCGCGCAGGTCCTCGCGGGAGAACCAGCGGGCCTCCTCGATCTCCTCGCCGTCCACCTGGATCTCGGGGTGCGTGGCACGGGCCATGAAGCCGAGCATCAGGCTGGAGGGGAAGGGCCAGGGCTGGCTGGCGACGTACTCGACGTCCCCGACGACCACGCCGGCCTCTTCGTAGACCTCGCGCCGCACCGACTGCTCGATGGACTCGCCCGGCTCCACGAAGCCGGCGAGCGTGGAGAACCGGCCTTCGGGCCAGTGCACCTGCCGCCCCAGGAGCGCGCGGTCCTCCTCGTCGGTGACGAGCATGATCACGGCCGGGTCGGTACGCGGGTAGTGCTCGGCGCCGCAGGCCGGGCAGCGGCGGATGTGGCCCGCCGCCGCGATGACCGTGCGCTCGCCGCAGCGCGAGCAGAAGCGGTGCAGCCGCTGCCAGTTCTCCAGGGCGACGGCGTGCACGAGGAGGCCGGCGTCGCGCTCGGACAGCAGCAGACCGGCTTCCCGCAGGCCCGCCGGGCGCGCGGACTGGTCCATGCGGCCAGGGAGCGAGTCCTTCTGGAGCGCGAAGTAGCGGACGCCGTCCTCGTCCTGCCCGAGGTAGTAACGGTGGGTCTCGGTCATCGGCGCCTCGAAGGAGGGCGTCATGACCAGTTCCGTACGGCCGTCGGGGGTGTCGTCCACCAGGGCCTGGCCGCCGGAGACCACGAAGACGCGCGTCGTCGGGTGGCTCCACGCCGCGGCGAGCCATGCCTCGTCGAGTCGGTGATGCGCGCTGCGGTCGATGCCGCTGTCGGCGCTGAAGGTGATGGGCCGGTGTGCGTCGTGATCGGTCCGGGTGGTCACTGGTGTTTCCAACTCCCCCTGTGCGAGAGGTGCGGGCTGCGTACGGATGCGGGGCGCGGGCCGGCAGGGGGCCGCGGCCGCGGTGGTCGGGTCATGCCGGGCGCCAGTTCTCCGCCAGGTCGCCCCACAGGTACGCCGCGGTCTCGACGCCCTTCATGAGCAGGTCCAGCTCGACCTTCTCGTTGGGCGCGTGCCAGCCGTCGGAGGGCACGGAGATGCCGAGGAAGAGCACCGGGGCGCCGAGCGCGTCCTGGAGGTCGGCGGCGGGCCCCGAACCGCCCTCCCGGGTGAAGCGGATCTTCTGCTCGAAGGCGCGGCCCATCGCGCGGGCGACCGACTGCAGGGCGGGGTGGTCCAGCGGGGTCAGGCAGGGCCGGGTGGCGCCCCAGAAGGTGATCTCGTGCCGGATGCCGGCCGGCAGCCGCTCGGCGACCCAGGAGCGGACGGCCTCCTGGACGGCGGCCGCGTCCTGGCCGGCGACCAGCCGGAAGGAGAGCTTCAGCCGGGCCCGGGACGGCACGATGGTCTTGCCGCCGGGGCCCTGATAGCCGCCGCCGATGCCGTTGACCTCGGCCGTGGGGCGGGCCCAGATGCGCTCCAGGGTGGTGTGACCGGCCTCGCCGAGCGCGGCGTGGGAATGCGCCGTACGCAGCCACGCCTCCTCGTCGAAGGGCAGCTCGGCGAAGAGCTCCCGTTCCCGCTCGGTGAGCTCGACCACGCCCTCGTAGAAGCCGGGGACGGCGACCCTGCGGTCCGCGTCGTGCAGCCCGGCGGCCAGCCTGGCCGCCTCGGTGGCCGGGTTCGGCACGGCGCCGCCGAAGGAGCCCGAGTGGATGTCCTGGCCGGGCCCGTACAGGTCGATCTGGCAGTCGGTGAGGCCGCGCATGCCCGTGCACACGGTCGGCGTCTCCGCCGCCCACATGCCGGTGTCGGAGACGATCACCGCGTCGCACGCGAGGCGGTGCGCGTGCTTGGTGATCAGCGCGGGGAAGTTCGGCGAACCGGACTCCTCCTCGCCCTCGACGATCAGCTTGAGATTGACGGCGGGGGCGGTACGGCCGGTCGCGGCGAGGTGCGCCCGCACCCCGAGGGTGTGGAAGAAGACCTGGCCCTTGTCGTCGGCCGCGCCGCGCGCGTACAGCTTGCCGTCGGCGGTGTGCGGCTCGAAGGGGTCGGTGTGCCAGCCGTCCTCCAGGGCGGCGGGCTGCACATCGTGGTGGCCGTAGACGAGCACCGTCGGGGCGTCCGGATCACCGGACGGCCACTCGGCGAACACCGCGGGCAGCCCCTCGGTCTCCCAGATCTCGACGGTCGGGAACCCGGTCTCGGCGAGCTTCGCGACCAGCCATTCGGCGCTGCGGCGTACATCGGGGGCGTGGCCGGGGTCGGCCGACACCGAGGGGATGCGCAGCCAGGCGCCGAGGTCGTCGAGGAAGGCCTCACGTCGGCTGCTGATGTACGTGCGGACAGCGCTGTCCGGGGTGCTGCTCATACCCCTGAGCCTATCGGCCCGTATGGGTCGTACGGTCGCCGGTCTCGCCTGCGTGACCGGCCGGGTACGCCGTGTCGGCGCCGTACGCGCCCGGTGCGGCGGCCGTTCCGTCGGTGCCGCCCGGGGGCTCGCCCAGCAGGATGCGTTCCAGCTCACGGCGGCCGGGGAGCCCCGCGGGGCGGACCAGTTCGCCGCTGCGCACGTACAGGAAGGCGGCCCGCACGGCGGTGAGCGGGACGCCGCGCTGCTCCGCCCAGGCCAGGCGGTACAGGGCCAGCTGGAGCGGGTCGGCGTCCTGGCTGCGGCCGGTCTTCCAGTCGACGATCTCGTACACCGGGCCGTCGTGGCCGTCCGTCGCCTCCGGGTCGGGGGCGAGCCGGTAGACGGCGTCGATGCGGCCGCGGATGATGCGGCCCCCGAGGGTGAGCTGGACGGGCACCTCCACCCGGTACGGCGTGCGCCGCGCATACGGGGTGCGCGCGAACGCCTCCTTCAGGGCGGCGAGGTCCCGCTCGTCCGCGATGCCCTCCTCGGCCGGCGTCTCCTCGTCGGCGCCGGGCAGCTCCTCGGGGCCGAGCATCGGCAGCGTCAGCTCCTCGAAGCGGGACTCGACCCAGGCGTGGAAGCGGGTGCCGCGGCGCGCGCCGGGCTGCGGGGGGCGCGGCATCGGCCGGGCCAGCTCGCGCGCGAAGCCGTCCGGGTCGGCGGCCAGCCGCATCAGCTGCGAGGCGCTGAGCGAGGACGGCAGCGGCACCTCCTGGACGCGCGCCCGGGACCGGCGCAGCTCGCCCGCCAGCGCGTCCAGGTCGCGGTCCCAGGACGCAACGGCCCGCCGCTCCTCGGGGACCAGCGAAGCCATGGCGTCCGCCTCGTCGCCGTCCCGGGCGGCGGGAACGGCGGGCGTGTGCCCGGTGCGGTCGGGGACGGCGCGTGCGGGGTGGCCGGGGTGCGAGGCGTCGTCCGGCGCGGCGTACGTGCCGTCCTCGCCGTACGGCGGCTCGTGGGGCCCGTCCTCGTCGTCCTCTCCGTGCCGGGGCTCGTAGGCCTCGTCCTCGCCGTACGGATCGCCGTACCTCTCCTCGTCCTCGTACGCGGGCTCCTCGGGCGGCCATTCCGGGTCGTCCGCCGGGCCGGGGCCGGCCGGGGCCTCCGGTGCCGCGGAGAGGTCCGTCCCGACCTGCTCCGTGCCGTGCTCCAGGCGCTGCACCCGGGCCAGTACCGCTTCGGCCGCGGCCCGGCGGCGGGCCATCGCCTCCGGGTCCAGCGGGAGCGGCCACTCCCCTGCGTCGTCGTCCGCGGCCACGAGGGCGGGGTTCTCCGCGTCCTCCCCGGGCGGGTCGGCCCACTCCTCGATCTCGCCGTGGCCCGCCTCGCAGTGCGCGCGCAGCGCGTCCAGGAAGGCGGACGGGCCGCGGGGCCTCTTCTGGTCGGGCCCCCACCAGTGGCCGGAGCCGAGCAGCAGGGAGCGCGGGCGGGTGAACGTGACGTACCCGAGGCGCAGTTCTTCCGTGGCCTGGTGGTCCTTCATCGCCTCCTTGAAGGCCTTCAGGCCGCGGCTGTCCCACTCCGGTACGTCGGGGAGGGTGTCGGCATCACCGCGCAGGGCGTGCGGCAGCACCTTGGCCTGGCTGGTCCAGGACTCGCGGGCCCGGCTGCTGGGGAACTGCTTCTCGACCAGCCCGGGGACCGCGACCACGTCCCACTCCAGCCCCTTGGACTTGTGCGCGGTCAGCACCTTGACGGTGTTCTCGCCGCCCGGGAGGGAGCTGTCCAGGCCCTTCTCGTGTTGCACGGCCGTACGCAGGAACCCGAGGAAGGCCAGCAGCGTGGCCTCGCCGTCCAGGGCCGCGAACCCCGCGGCGATGTCGAGGAAGGAGCCCAGGGTCTCGCGGCGGCGGGCGGCCAGGGCGTGCGGGGAGGCGGACAGCTCGACGTCCAGCCCCGTGGTGGCCAGGACGCGGTGCAGGACGTCCATCAGGGGGTCCCCGAGCGAGCGGCGCAGCTCGCGCAGCTCGGCGGCGAGGTGCGCGAAGCGAACCCGCGCGGCGGCCGAGAAGGGCAGCGCGGCGCCCGGCCCGTCCTCCCCCGGGGCGCCGGCGTCCGTCCCGAGGAACGTGTCCAGGGCGTCCGCGAGCGAGATGGCCTCCGCCGGGTCGGTGCCCTCGACGGCCTCGGCGAGGCGCCGCTCGGGGTCGTCGGAGGGCCCGTCGCGGTGGACGAGCGTACGGGCGAGGCGGCCCAGCAGGGCGAGGTCCCGGGGGCCGATGCGCCAGCGCGGCCCCACGAGGAGGCGGACCAGGGCGGCGTTGGCCGTGGGGTCCTGGAGCACCTCGCAGACGGCGACCGTGTCGGCGACCTCGGGGAGGTGCAGCAGCCCGGAGAGGCCGACGACCTCCACGGGGACGTCGCGGGCGACCAGCTCGCCCTGGATGCGGGCGAAATCGCCGGCGGTGCGGCACAGGACGGCGATCTCGCCGGGCGGCGTGCCCGTACGGACGAGATGGGCGAGGGAGTCGGCGAGCCAGCGCATCTCGTCGGCGTGGGTGGGCAGCAGGGCGCAGCGCACGACGCCGTCGCGCTCGGCACCCGGGGCGGGCCGCAGGGCCTCGACGCCTTCGTGGCGCTCGCGCAGCGGGGCGGCCAAGCCGTTGGCGAGGTCCAGCAGGCGGCCGCCGCTGCGGCGGTTCTCGCTGAGCGCGAAGCGGCGCGCCGGGCTGCCGTCGGCGAACGGGAAGTGCCGGGGGAAGTCGTCGAGGTTGGCCACCGAGGCGCCGCGCCAGCCGTAGATGGCCTGGCAGGGGTCGCCCACGGCGGTGACGGCGTGGCCGGTGCCCCCGCCGAAGAGTCCGGAGAGCAGCAGGCGCTGGGCCACGGAGGTGTCCTGGTACTCGTCCAGCAGAACGACGGCGAACTCCTCGCGCAGCAGGCGGCCCACCTCGGCGCGGGTGGTGGCGAGCGTGGCGGAGAGGGCGATCTGGTCGCCGAAGTCGAGGAGGTCGCGGCGGCGCTTCTCGCTGCGGTACGCGCCGACCAGGTCGAGCAGCTCCAGGCGGCCCTGCACCGCCTCGGGGATCTTGCGCAGCTCGGCGTTGCTGAGCTTGGCGGCGCCGAGCTCGGCGAGCAGCCGGGTGTCGTACGCGCGCAGCTCCTCGGGGGCGACGAGGTGCTCGGCCAGCTCACCGTCGAGGGCGAGGAGGTCCTCCACGAGGGTGGGCAGCGAGGTGGTGAGCGCGGGATACGGGCCCGGCGCTTCGCGCAGCACCCGGGCGGCGAGCTGGAAGCGGGTGGCGTCGGCGAGCAGCCGGGCGCTGGGCTCGACCCCGATGCGCAGCCCGTGGTCCTTCAGGAGCTGGCCGGCGAAGGCGTGGTACGTGGAGATACGGGGCTCGCCGGGGGCTTCGTCGGCGCTCCCGTGACCGGGCGGCGCCGGGTCCGGGTCGGTCACGCCGGCCGCGAGCAGGGCGGCGCGCACCCGCTCGGCCAGCTCGCCCGCGGCCTTGTTCGTGAACGTCAGACCGAGGACCTGCTCGGGGGCGACCTGTCCGGTGCCCACCAGCCACACCACGCGCGCGGCCATCACCGTCGTCTTGCCGGAGCCGGCACCGGCCACGATCACCTGCGGAGCGGGCGGTGCCGTGATGCAGGCCAGCTGCTCCGGGGTGAACGGGATGCCCAGCAGCTCCTTGAGCTGTTCGGGGTCGGTGATGCGCGCGGACACGTCCGAGACGGTAACGGGCGGCACTGACAACGGAGCAAAACAGCCGGTCAGTGGGGCGGGCCGGCACTCGGACGCGGACCGTCACGCGCCCGCGGGCTTTCCCCGGAAGCATGCCGTCACTCGACGACGTGCTGTCCCTCGGGCCGCGCCGAACAGGAGCTCTTGAAGGCGCAGTGCGTGCAGTGCTGGCCGGTCGAGGGGACGAAGCGCTCCTCCAGGACGCGGCCGGCGGCGGTGGCCAGCAGGTCGCCCACCCACTCGCCTTCCAGGGGCTGCTGCCCCTGGACCACGGGCAGCGCGTCGCCGCCGTCCTTCTTGGCCGCGCCCTGGCGCAGGTGCACCAGCTCCGCTCCCCCGGCCTCCGGGGTGCGGCCCCCGAAGACCTCGTCGACGGCCCCTTCGCGCACCGCGAGCTGGTACACGGCGAGCTGCGGGTGCCGGGCCACCTCGGGGCCGGTCGGCCGGCTCTTGCCGGTCTTGAAGTCCACGACGTACGCATGACCGTCCGCGTCGGCCTCGACGCGGTCCATGCTGCCGCGGATGCGGACCGCGTACTCCTCCGCGGCACCGGCCTTCAGGGTGACGTCGAAACCGTGCTCGGTGGCGACCGTGGCGCGGCCGAGCGTCTCACGCTCCATGACGTGCCAGCGCAGGAAGCGCTCCAGGGCGGCGCGTGCGCTGTCCTTCTCCTGACGCGACTTCCACGGTGCGTCGAAGGCGAGCGAGTCCCATACGGAGTCCAGCCGCTCCATCAGCACGGCGAGGTCGGCCGGGGTGCGGCCGGAGGCGACCTCGTCGGCCAGGACGTGCACCACGTTGCCGAAGCCCTGCGCGGCGGTCGCGGGCGCGTCCGCCTTGACCTCCCGGCCCAGGAACCACTGGAGCGCGCAGGTGTTGGCCAGCTGGTCCAGCGCGCTGCCCGAGAGCGCCACGGGGGCGTCCTTGTCGCGCAGCGGTACGGAGCTGTGCGTCGGCTCGTACAGGCCCCACCAGCGGTACGGGTGCGCGGCGGGCACGAGGGGGCGGCCCTCGTCGTCCCGGAGCGCGGCCAGCCTGGCGAGCCGCTCGACGGCGGCGGTGCGCAGCGCCTCGGAGGCGGCGGGGTCGACGACGGTGGCGCGCAGCTCGGCGACGAGCGCGGCCACCGAGAGGGGGCGGCGCGGCCGCCCGGTGACGTCGACCGGGTCGACGCCCAGCTCGGTGAGGAAGCGGGAGGGCTGGTCACCGTCGTCGGCCGCGGCCTTCACGGCGGTGACGACGAGGCGCTCCCGGGCGCGAGTGGCCGCCACGTAGAACAGCCGGCGCTCCTCGGCGAGCAGTGCCCCCGGGGTGAGCGGTTCGGCGAGACCGTCCCGGCCGATCCGGTCGGCCTCCAGCAGCGAGCCGCGGCGGCGCAGATCGGGCCAGAGCCCCTCCTGCACGCCGGCGACCACGACGAGGCGCCACTCCAAGCCTTTGGAGCGGTGCGCGGTCATCAGGCGGACCGCCTCGGGCCGCACCGTGCGGCGGGTCAGCGTGTCGGCGGCGATGTCCTGGTTGTCCAGCTCCTCCAGGAAGTTCAGGGCGCCCCGGCCGCCGGTGCGCTCCTCGGCGCGCGCCGCGGTCTCGAACAGGGCGACCACCGCGTCCAGGTCGCGGTCGGCGTTCCGGCCCGCGGCACCGCCGCGCCGGGCGGTCCGTTCGAGCCGGCCTGGCCAGGGCGTTCCGTCCCACAGCTCCCACAGCGCCTGTTCGGCGGTGCCGCCGCCGGCGAGCAGCTCGCGGGCCTTGCGCAGCAGCACCCCGAGACGCTGTGCGCCCCGTGCGTACGCCGGGTCGTGGGCCACGAGGCGCTCCGGCTCGTCCAGCGCCTCGGCGATCAGTACGTCCGAAGGGCGCGGCACGGCCTGCCCGGCGGCCCGCTCCTCCTCCCGGAGGGCGCGCCCGAGCCGCCGCAGATCGGCGGCGTCCATCCCGCCCAGCGGCGACGTCAGCAGCTCTATGGCCACTTCGGGGGCTATGCGCGTGTACGCGGCGGGCGCCTCGGCCCCGGACGACGCAGCGGACGCGGCGGGCTCAGCGGCCCCGGACGGCGCAGCGGACGCGGCGGGCTCCGTGGGCTCCTCTGCGGCCTCGTCCGGGGCTCCGGCCTCCCCCAGGGGTTCCTCCGGCGCCCGGGCCTCCTCGTCGGCCGTCAAGAGCGCGTCCAGGCCGTCCGCCGGCTCCTCCCCGGCTTCGTCCGCGCCCGGCGCGCCGGCCACCGGCGCGTCCGTCGCCGCCACCCGCAGCGCCAGCAGCAGCGGCGCGACCGCGGGCTCGTGGCGCAGCGGGAGGTCGTCGCCGTCGATGTCGAGGGGGACGCCCGCCGAGGTGAGAGCGCGGCGTACGGAAGGGATCGAACGGCCGCCGGCGCGCACGAGGACGGCCATGTCCTGCCAGGGAACGCCGTCCTCCAAGTGCGCCCGGCGCAGGATGTCGGCGATGTTGTCCAGCTCGGCCCCGGCCGTCGGGTACGTGTACACCTCGGCCCGGCCGCCGTCCCGTACCGGCGTGGGCTCGCGGTGCTCCCTGACCTGCCGGGCGGGCAGCCGGTTGAGCGGCATGCGGCGGGTGAGCAGCCGGGTGGCGGCGACGAGCGCGGCCCCCGAACGGCGCGCGGTGCGCAGCACCTCTACGGGCGCGGGCGCCCCGTCCGCGCGCCGGAAGGTCTCCGGGAAGTCGAGGATGCCGTTGATGTCGGCGCCGCGGAAGGCGTAGATGGACTGGTCGGGGTCGCCGTAGGCGACCAGGGTGCGGCCGCCGCCGGCCCCGGGACGCGCGGGCCCGCGGTTCCCCGCCAGCGCGTGCAGCAGCCGGACCTGCGCGGCGTCGGTGTCCTGGTACTCGTCGACGAAGACCGCGTCGTACCGGCGCGCCAGCTCGGCCGCCACCTCGGGGCGCTCGGCGAGCAGCACAGCGCGGTGCACCAGTTCGGCGTAGTCCAGCACCCCCTGGGCATCGAGGACGTCGAGGTACTCGGCGAGGAAGCCGGCGGCGGCGCCCCAGTCGGGCCGCCCCGTGCGGCGCGCGAAGTCGCCCAGCGCGTCCGGGCCGAGACCCAGCTCGCGGCTGCGGGCGAGCACGGCGCGCACCTCGTCGGCGAAGCCGCGGGTGGTCAGGCAGGCCCGCAGCTCGTCCGGCCAGCCGACCGGCGCGCGGCCCTCCCGGGCCAGCTCCGCCTGGCCCGCCAGCAGCTCGCGCACGACGAGGTCCTGCTCGGGTCCGGACAGCAGGCGCAGCGGGTCGGCGAAGAGGTCGGCGTCCTGATGGGCGCGGACCAGCGCGTAACAGAAGGAGTGGAAGGTGGTGGCCTGCGGGCTGCCCGCCCGGCGCACTGCCCCTCCCACGTCCCCCGGCCTGTCCTCCGACGCGCTCTCGTGGCTCAGCCGGGCCGCCATCCGGTCGCGCAGCTCGACGGCCGCCTTGCGGCTGAAGGTCAGGACGAGGATCCGTTCGGGGTCGGTGCCCTCCCGCACCCGCCGGGTGACCGCCTCGACGAGCGTCGTGGTCTTGCCCGTACCGGGGCCGGCCAGCACGAGAAGCGGGCCGTCCTCATGGTCAACCACCGCGCGCTGACGTGCGTCCAAGACAGGAGGGCGCACCGCGTCCGGCCGGCTGCGGACCAGGCGGTACGCGCCGGGCGCATCCCGCCGCTCCGGCCGTGGGTACGGCCGGGGCTGCGGAATCGCCGAGGGGGAGGAACTCACGTGGATCGCCTGTGCCGGGGTCTGAGGTGCGGTTGCGGTGGTACTGGGGTCCTGGTGTGCGGATGCGGTGGAGACGGGTGTCCGGTGAGTGATGCCGGACGTCCGATCTGCGGTGATGCTGGTGGTACGGACAAGGCTGTCGATACGTGTGATGCCGAAGTGCGGGGTGGTATGGGTGCTGGTGTCCGTCGTGCGGGCTGCGCCCGACGCTACGCCAGGTGGCGCACGAGCCGCAGCGCGTCCCGCGAGCGAGCGGCGTGAACCGCTGACCGCGCACGTCCCGCACGCGCCTCCGGAGCGGGTCTCACGCGTCCCGTACGCGCCTCCGGAAGCCGCGCGCTCAGTCCTCGTGGTCCGGGGCGCCGCCCGCGTCCGGAGAACCGCCTGTGTCCGGCTCGCTGCCGTCCCAGCGCGCCCGCGCCATGTCCAGCCGCGGTATCCCGCGCTCCTCGCGGGAGCCGGCGGTGCGCTTCGGCTCGCGCAGCGGCGTGCCCTCGGTGCGGTAGTGCTGGAGCGCGCGCCGCTCACTGCCCGGCAGCAGGACGCCGTCGGCGCGGACCACGCGCCACCACGGCACGGCGCCGCCGTACAGCGCCATCACGCGTCCCACCTGCCGCGGCCCCATCCGGCGCCCGCCACCGCCCGCCTCCGGGTGCGCATCGGGGTGCACCTCTTCACTGAGGTACTCGGCGACGTCCCCGTAGGTCATCACGCGGCCCGGCGGAATCCGATCGGCCAGGTCGAGCACGCGGTCCGCGTACTCCGGCAGCTCGCCGCCCGGGGCGTCGCCCCCGTTCTCTCCGGTCCCACTCATTCGGCCCATCCTGCCGTACGCCACCGACAACGCCCGCCGTTCCCCGCCACGGCGGTGACGCCGCGTGCACGAAGGGCCGACGCGGCGTACGCTGCGCTTCCCGCGCCTCCGAAATGCACCCTGATGCCCCCCTCCGCTCCGGGGCCGTGCCACCATCTTCCGGGCGGTGACTGGTGATACGAGATCAAGAAGAGACGGCTGAGCAACATCAGGGCGCGGCGCCTCCTGGGGAGGCGGGCGCTCCCGACGCGCTGTCCGGGCCCGGTGGCGGCACCGCCGACCACCGCTCCACCGAGGCCGACACCAGCACCGCCGAGCACGAGAACGACGGAACGATCAAGAGGAAGCCGGAGCAGCCGGACCAGCCGGAGAAGACACCGGGACAGCCGCTACAACGGGGAAGGGCTTCCACCACCGACATGGCAAGCAAGACCGAGCAGGCCGGACGGGCCGACGTGCCCGAAGGGGCGGGCGCAGCCGCCGGCCGGAGCCCGAAGGACGAGCGTCCGCCGCCGGGGGCCACGCGCGACGACGCGAGCGGCCAGGACGCCGACAGACCCGGGACGGCGCAGCGCCTCCGTACGGAGCGGAGCGACCGCCCCGAGGGGGACGACCGCCTCACCAAGGGCGACCGGGTCGGCGACGAGGGGGTCGGCAGCGAGTTCCACGTCGACCACGTCTCGGGCGACGAGCCCCTGCTGCCCGCGCGCGTGCACCGGCCCTTCGATCTGCTGCGCTTCCTGCTCGGCATCGTGGGGATCGCGCTGGTCCTGGGGCTGGCGACGTTCGCGCACGGCACCACGCAGGGCCTGGAGAACGACATCGGCAAGGGCGCCGGACAGGCACCCCAGCTGCTGATCACCTTCGCCGGGCTGACCGCGAGCATCGCGGTCCTGATCGTTCCGGTGGCCTTCGCGATCGAACGGCTGATCAAACGGGACGGCCTGCGGATCGCCGACGGCGTGCTCGCGGCCGTCCTCGCCCACGGGGTGTCACTCGCGACGGACCTCTGGGTGGCCGAGGCCGCACCGGAGTCCATCCGGGACGCGCTCACCCAGCCGCTGGCCAACGGGGCGATCACCGCACCCGTGCACAGTTACCTCGCGCCCGTCATCGCCTACATGACGGCCGTCGGCATGTCCCGTAGGCCGCGCTGGCGCGTGGCCATGTGGTGCGTGCTGCTGCTCGACGCCTTCGCGGTGCTCGTCGGCCGGTACACCACCCCGTTCGCGATCGTCACGACCGTACTGATCGGCTACACGGTCGCCTTCGGCACGCTGTACGCGGTCGGCTCCCCGAACGTCCGGCCGACCGGCCAGAACCTCCTCGCCGGTCTGCGCCGGGTCGGCTTCCGGCCGGTCAGCGCGCTGCGCGCGGAGGACACCGCGTACCCGGAGCACTCCGACCGCGGCCGCCGGTACATCGTCACGCTGGAGGACGGCCCGCCCATCGACGTCACCGTCGTGGACCGTGAGCAGCAGGCGCAGGGCTTCTTCTACCGCGTGTGGCGCAGGCTCTCACTGCGCGGCATCAACCAGCGCCGCAGCCTTCAGTCGCTGCGCCAGGCGCTGGAGCAGGAGGCGCTGCTGGCGTACGCGGCGATCGCGGCCGGGGCGAACGCGCCCAAGCTGATCGCCACCTCCGAGCTGGGCCCGGACGCCGTGATGCTCGTGTACGAGCACGTCGGGGGCCGCACCCTGGACGCGCTCGCGGACGAGGAGATCACCGACGAGCTGATGGACAACGCCTGGCAGCAGGTCGCGGCACTGCAGTCGCGGCGCATCGCGCACCGGCGACTGGTCGGTGACGCGCTCCTGGTGGATCGTTCCGGCACGGTCGTCCTCACCGACCTTCGAGGCGGTGAGATCGCCGCCGGTGACGTGGTGCTGCGCATGGACGTCGCACAGCTGATGACCACGCTGGGCCTGCGGGTCGGCGCGGAGCGCAGCGTACAGGCGGCGGTGGAGGTGCTCGGCCCGGACGCGGTGGCGGACAGCCTGCCGCTGCTGCAGCCGATCGCGCTCAGCCGGACCACCCGGGCGACCCTGCGCCACCTGGCCAGGGAGCGGGCCAAGCGGGAGCGTGAGGCCGTCCTGGCGGCCTCGCAGGCGGCAAAGGCGGCGAAGGCCGAGGAGGGCCGTACCGACCGCAAGACGCTGCGCGCCGAGAAGAACGCCGAGAAGCGGGCGCTGGACGAGGCGATGGAGGAGGCCCGCGAGGAGGACCTGCTCTCGCAGATCCGCCGCCAGGTGCTGCTGATCCGGCCGACCGCGCCGGTGGAACCGGCCAAGCTGGAACGGATCAGCCCGCGCACGCTGGTGAGCTGGATCGCCGGCGCGTTCGCCGCGTACTTCCTGCTCTCGCAGCTCACACACGTGAAGTTCGACCAGGTCATCGGCGAGGCGAACTGGGGCTGGGTGGCGGCCGCGATGTTCTTCTCGGCGCTGACCTATATCGCGGCGGCGCTCGCCCTGCTGGGCTTCGTCCCCGAGAAGGTCTCCTTCGTACGGACGGTGATCGCGCAGGTCGCGGGCAACTTCGTGAAGCTGGTCGCGCCGGCCGCGGTCGGCGGCGTGGCGCTCAACGCCCGCTTCCTCCAACGGGCCGGCATCCGGCCGGGTCTCGCCGTGGCGAGCGTCGGCGCGTCCCAGCTGTTCGGCCTCGGCAGCCACATCCTGCTGCTGCTGACCTTCGGCTACCTGACCGGCACCGAACGCACGCCCTCGCTGTCGCCGTCCCGTACGGTCATCGCGGGGCTGCTGACGGCGGCGGTACTGGCCCTGGTGGTCACGGCCATTCCGGCGCTGCGCAAGTTCGTGGTGACCCGGGTGCGGTCGCTGTTCGCCGGCGTGGTGCCGCGCCTGCTCGACGTGCTGCAGCGCCCGAAGAAGCTGGTCGCCGGCATCGGCGGCATGCTGCTGCTGACGGCGGCGAACGTGATGTGCCTGGACGCCTCGATCCGGGCCTTCGGGGGCGGCGACCAGATCTCCTACGCGAGCATCGCGGTCGTCTTCCTGGCGGGCAACGCGCTCGGCTCCGCCGCGCCCACACCGGGCGGCGTCGGCGCCGTGGAGCTGGCCCTGACCGGTCTGCTGACGGCGGCCGGCCTGGGCAGTGACACGGCCCTGTCGGCGGTGCTGCTCTTCCGCCTGATGACGTTCTGGCTGCCGGTGCTGCCGGGCTGGTTGTCCTTCACGTTCCTGACGCGCAAGGGATCGCTGTGAGGCGGCCGGAGAGCCGCTAGGCACGGCGGGACGAGCGTACGAAGGCGCGTGGCTTCTGCCGCGCGCCTTCGTACGCCCGGTCAGTCGTCCCAGAAGGGCCGGGCGCGGGCCGCGGCCGCCGCGATCTCCGCGCCGTCCAGGGGTGTGAAGGCAAGGTCCACCCCCAGCAAGGGCCACTCCACCGCCAGCTCGAAGAGCTGCGGCGGGGGCAGCGGCCAGAGCCAGAGCGCGTACTCGGTGTCGATGTCCTCGCCGGAGCTGCCGCCGCCCTCCTCGTTCAGGCTCAGCACCGGCCGCTCCGGGCGCTGCCCGGGCCAGTCGTCCTCGTCCTCGTCGTGCTCGTCGACGGTGGTCACCACGGAGCCGTCCGCGAAGCGCACCCCGAAGCGCAGCAGCCCGTCCGGGTGCCGGCCTTGCGCGGCCGCTTCCTCCGCCTCCGCCACCTGCCAGGGATCGTCGTCGTACCCCCACATCCCGCGGGAGACCAGCGCCCATTCCTCACGGCCCATGCCGGGCCGGCGCCGGGCACGCAGCCGCAGCCGGATCTCCACGCCGTCCTCGTAGGCGACGGCCTGGGTCGCGACGATCGCGAGGTGGTCGTTACGGGCCAGCACCCGTTCCAGGGGAACGATGCCGCCGATCACGTCCTCGGGCGCTCCCTCCCAGGGGACCCGCATGAACACCGGTTCCTCGACCGGCTCTTCGTCCCTCGGCCGGGGCGGCGGAAAGAAGTCCATGCGGCAACCGTACGGCGGCGCCGTTCCGCCGCGGTACCGGTTTACGGCGCGGCCATGATGCCGTGCGCCCAGCATGCGGAAGGCCCGTCCGCGATGCGGACGGGCCTTCCTGCGCTCAGCGGGCGCGCACGGTCAGTAGACCGGCTTGTCCGGCTCGATCTGGTTGACCCAGCCGATGACACCGCCACCGACGTGCACCGCGTCCGAGAAGCCCGCGGACTTCAGGACCGCGAGGACCTCGGCGGAGCGGACGCCCGTCTTGCAGTGCAGGACGATCTTCTTGTCCTGCGGCATGTCCTGCAGGGCGGTGCCCATCAGGAACTCGTTCTTCGGGATCAGCTTGGCACCGGGGATCGAGACGATCTCGTACTCGTTCGGCTCGCGGACGTCGATGATCTCGATCTTCTCGTCGCCGTCGATCATCTCCTTGAGCTGCTTCGGAGTGATCGTCGAGCCGAGCGCCGCCTCCTGGGCCTCGTCCGACACGACGCCGCAGAAGGCCTCGTAGTCGATGAGCTCGGTGACGGTGGCGTTCGGGCCGCAGACCGCGCAGTCGGGGTCCTTGCGGACCTTGACCTGGCGGTAGGTCATCTCCAGCGCGTCGTAGATCATCAGGCGGCCGACCAGCGGGTCGCCGATGCCGGCGAGCAGCTTGATGGCCTCGTTGACCTGGATGGAGCCGATCGAGGCGCACAGCACGCCGAGGACGCCGCCCTCGGCGCAGGAGGGCACCATGCCCGGCGGCGGGGGCTCCGGGTACAGGCAGCGGTAGCAGGGACCGTGCTCGGACCAGAAGACCGACGCCTGGCCGTCGAAGCGGTAGATCGAACCCCACACGTACGGCTTGTTCAGCAGCACGCAGGCGTCGTTGACCAGGTAACGGGTGGCGAAGTTGTCCGTACCGTCGACGATCAGGTCGTACTGCGCGAAGAGCTCCATGACGTTGGAGGAGTCGAGGCGCTCTTTGTGCAGGTTGACCGTGGTGTACGGGTTGATGCCGAGGACGGTGTCCTTCGCGGACTCCGCCTTGGAGCGGCCGATGTCCGCCTGGCTGTGGATGATCTGGCGCTGCAGGTTCGACTCGTCGACCTCGTCGAACTCCACGATGCCGAGCGTGCCCACACCCGCCGCGGCCAGGTACATCAGCGCGGGCGAGCCCAGGCCGCCGGCGCCGACACACAGCACCTTGGCGTTCTTCAGCCGCTTCTGCCCGTCCATCCCGACATCGGGGATGATCAGGTGGCGGGAGTACCTGCGGACCTCATCGACGGTGAGCTCCGAAGCGGGCTCTACCAGGGGTGGCAGCGACACGGGGACTCCGTTGGTCGGTAATTCATGACAGTTGCTCTGTCGGTAACACTGCCACGCCCTTCTTCATTCCGAGACACCAGGTCCGATGCGCGAGACGAATTCGTCCCAGTAACCGGGCAGCGTCTGCCAGGCGTCCCCGGCGCCGGTGTCCCGGCGGTCGGTGAAGAAGACGGTGCCGGCGCCCTGCCACCGGGCGATGCGCAGCGCCTCCTCCAGGTGCGTGCGCGGGATGCCGTGCACCAGGTGGCAGAACCGCTCCGGCGGATGGTCCGCGGTCCACTCCGCCACCTGTGACCAGCGGTACTCCGTCCACGGGCCGGCGAAGGTGACCAGCTGGTCGGCGCTCTCCGCGTACCCGGCGCACGGATGCTCGCCGTGCCGGAAGACGAGGTACGCGTCGTCCGTCAGGGCCCGCAGCGTGGTGGCGACGCGGCGGGTCTCGGCGAGGTGTGTCCGCTCCGTGGGACAGCGGTCCAGGACGAAGCCGTCCACCCCGTACCAGTCGAGGTACCGGTGCGCCTCGGACACCAGCTCGCCGAAGCTCCTGGAGCCGTACGCCGCGTTCAGGTGGCCGAGCAGCCGGGGACCGGGCCGCCGTCCGCCGGCTCCCCGGTCCGGGCCGGTCGCCGCCCGCAGCCGGGCGACGGCGGCCAGGCAGTGCGGGTCGGGCCGGGAGCCGGGGCCGTCGGCAACGTTCAGCACCGCCCAGTGCAGCGGCCCGCCGCCGTACGGATGCGGGCCCTCCTGGGCCAGCCGGTGCAGCTCGCCCCATTCGGCCGGGGCGAGCAGCGGGTGTCCGTACCCGGGCACCCCGACCCCGAGCGGGCCGGCGCCGAGCGCCGCCTCAAGGCTCGGGGTCGGCGCGGTCAGATGCGACATGCGGCCTCCATCCAGATGTCCGCGAGCGATTCCTCCAGCCCGATGCGCGGGCGCCAGCCCAGCCGGTCGCGGGCGGTCCGGACGTCGGCCTGCTGCCAGCTGCCGCAGCCGTCCGGGTACGGGTAGGCGGGCAGGCCGCCGCCGGGGTGCTCGCCGCTCTGGCCCGGGATCGCGACCCGCGCGGGGGCGTGGCCGCCCGGAGCGAATCCGGGCGGCGTGTCCAGTTCGTGCAGCGCGCCGCCGAACCCGGCGACTCTGGCGAGCACGGCGGCGGCCTCACGCAGTCGTACGGCCTTGCCCGTGCCGATGTTCACCACTCCCTGGGCGGCGGAGAGCGACGCGGCGTGCACGGCGCGCGCCACGTCGCGCACATCGACGAAGTCGCGCTGCACGCCGAGCCCGCCCAGCTTCAGCTCGCCCTCGCCGGACTGGATGGTGCGGCGCATCGCCTCGGCGAGCCGGCCCAGCGGGGATCCGGCCGGCGTGCCGGGGCCGACCGGCGAGAAGACCCGTAGCACGACCGCGTCCAGGCCGGAGCCCAGCACCAGTTCGGTCGCGGCGAGCTTGCTCACGCCGTACGGGCCGCCGGGGCGCGGCACCGCGTCCTCGGCGGTGGACGACCCGGGCTGCGACGGCCCGTACTCGGAGGCGCAGCCGAGGTGCACCAGACGGGCGCCGCAGCCGCTGCGCCGCAGCGACTCGCAGATCGTGGCGACCGCGACGGTGTTGTGCCGGGTCAGGTCGCGGGCGCCGCCGCGCGTCGTCCCCGCGCAGTTGATCACGACGCCGGGGTGCACCGCGTCGAGGAAGCGGGTGAGCGCGCCCGGGCTGCCCGAGGCCAGGTCGAAGCGGACGTCGGCGTCGTCGCCGCGGCCGAGCGCGGTGAGCTGGACGGCGGGGTCGGCGAGCAGCCGGTCGGCGACGTGCCGGCCGAGGTACCCATTGGCACCGACGAGCAGAACCCTCATCGCGCGCCCCCCAGTTCCGGAACGGCCGGGCGGACGGTGGCCCGCTCGCGCAGGGCCGGGGCGGTGGCCGGCTTCCGTACGGCCGGTTCACGTACGAGTGGTCCTCGTACAGCGTGCTGGACGGTCATGGGCGAGGGCTCCTCAGAGGGGGTCGTGAAGGGGGTCGGGGTTCGGGGTACGGAGCGGGGGGTGGCGGTGCGCGGCCGGTGCCTGCGTGGCTGCGCGGCCGCGTGGATCAGGGGGTGGTCGCCGCGGGCGGGCCGGGCGGCTGCGGGCCGGCGGGACCGGGCCGGAGCGCGGCGGTGCCGGGCTCCGGGGAGTGCGCCGAGGCGCCGGTCAGGGCCCGCAGTCCGTACGCGAACAGGCCGAGCGCGGCGGCGGTGCAGGCGACGGCCGGTACGACGGCGGGGCCGAGCAGGCCGGCCGCCGCCTCCACGGGACGGGCCACCGCGTCCAGCCCCGGGAGCCGCCCGGCGGGCAGCGTGGCGAGGGCCACGGCCTCCAGCGCGCCGGCCGCGGCGAGGCCGGCGCCCGCGGCCGCCGGGAAGCCGTGGACGGCCAGGAGGCGGGCCAGGAACAGCAGCGCGGCGAGGGCCAGGGCGGCGGCGGAGGGGGCGAGGGCGCGGAGCGGCAGCGGCCCGGGGCCGGCGCCCGGCGTGCCGGTCAAGAGGCCGGCGGCGGTGAGCAGCACGGTGACCGCGGCCACGAAGAGCAGCACCGTGCCGATCAGCAGGGGCCGCATCCGGGCCGCGAACTCGCCGAGGCCCCGGCTGGCCGCGAGCCGGCGCCGCCCGCGTACCGCGAACCGGCGCGCGCACCAGGCCGCGGGCACGACCGCGCAGCACAGTGCGACCGCGGTCGCCGTGCCGTACGGGGTCAGGCCGGGCAGCCGGAGCGGGCCGCCGACAGCCTCCGGGGCCGCGGTGAACAGCGCCTCGAAGGCGGCCCGCCACCCGCCCGAGGGCACGTCGGGGCCGCCGGACTGCAGCAGGTGGAACAGCCGGTCCCCGAAGAGCGCGTAACCGGCGAGCCAGCCGGTCCACAGGGTCGCCACGCGGCCGGTGCGGTGCCCGCCGCCCATCGGTCCGCTCCGCAGGCACAGTCGCAGCGCCAGGAAGACGCACGCCGCGCCGGCGACGGCCAGGGCCGGGCGGACGTACGGGGCGGGCGCCGGGCCCTGGACCGAGGCGACGGCGGCGACGGTGGCCGCGGCCAGCGCGCCGGGCAGTGCCTGCAGCGCGGCGCGGACGCGGCGGGAGGGCAGCGGCGCCGGGTCGGCGGGGCGCGCGGCGCCGGGGGCGTCGGCGCGCGGCACACGGGCGTAGAGCTCCTCGGCGAGCGAGAAGACGTCACGGTGCCGGAAGCGGGCGGCCGTACGGTCGGTCACGCCGTGCGCCTCCAGTCCCGCGGCGATCTCCAGCGGGTCCACGGCCCGTTCGCACAACTCCCGGTGGCGGTGCATCAGCTCCCGTACGGGGTCGGCGGGCCCCCTCCGGGGCGGCGCCTTCCGGGCGGGGCCCTCTTCGGGGGCGGAGTGCGGCTCCTCTTCGTGGCCCGCGTCCCGCACCGCCTCGGGGGCGCGTCCGAGGCCGGCCCCTCTTGGGGCGTCGGCCGCGCCGCCTTCGGAAGCAGCGGCGCTCGCGGAGGCAGTGGCACTCTCGGAGACGGCGGCGCTCTCCGATACACCGGCGCTCCCGGAGACGGTGGCGCTCCCTGAGGCAGCGGCACTCCCTGAGGCCTTCCCGCCGGCGGCGGACCCGTCGGCGGGGGCCACGTCGCCCGCGGGAGCGGCGCTCCCGGCGGCCCGGCCGAGCAGCGCGCTGGAGCGGGGGTCCCAGCCTCCGGGGCTGCGCGGGGTGGTGGGCAGCTCGGGCCGGTGCGCGGCCCGGGTCCGGTACGCGGTCATGCGTCGGCTCCTCCTCTCGTCCGGGCCACGCCGGCCGGCACCCGCGGCCCGGCGTGGTCCGGTCCCGCGGGCGGTCGGGCCCAGCTGGGGGTGTGGCCGCGGTCCTGCGGCCCGGACGCCGGGCGGGCGGCGGACCACCGGCCCGGAAGCTGCGATTCGGCGGTGCGCGCGAAGAGGCGCGGCGCGCCGTCCACGTCCCGCTCGGCGTGGAGCAGCGGGGTGTGCGCCATCAGCTCCAGGTAGATGCCACGAAATGCCCCGATGTTCTGCTCGACGGTGAACAGTTCGAGTGCCCGGGCGCGCGCCGCCGCGCCCAGCCGGGCCCGCCGCGCCGGGTCGCTCAGCAGCGCGGTGCACGCCTCGGCCAGCGCCCGGGGGTTGCGCGGCGGTACGACCAGGCCCGTGCCGCCGATGACCTCGCAGACCGCGCCCACGTCCGTGGAGACCGTGGCCCGGCCGCAGAACATCGCCTCCACCAGCGTCCTCGGGAACCCTCCGACGACGCTGGAGAGCACCAGCACCGCACCCGCCTCGTAGGCGTCGGCGAGGCGTGCCACGCCGGGATCGCCGATCTCCTCGAACGAGACCGGGTTCTCGCCGACCGTGACCGCGTCGGCCGCCTCGTCCGGGAAGAGCTGCGCGGCGAGCGCCCTGCAGTGCGCGAGATACGCGGCCGACTCCGGCCCCTCACCAGGTGCGCCGATGATCCGCAGGGTCGCGTCCGGCTCTGCGGCGCGGACCCGGGCGAACGCGTGCAGCAGGCCGATGAGGTCCTTCTCGGGCTCGACGGTCCCGACCCACACCAGGGTCTTGGAGCCGTCGGCGGCTGCGTCCGGGACGGCGGCGAACGGGGCGGCGTCCATGCCCGGGTAGACCGTGCGGAGCCGGTCGCGGGGCGCGCCGCACCGCTCCTGCCAGCGACGGATGCGGGTGTTGCCGGGGGTGATCAGGTCGGCCACGCGGTACGTCTCCGTGGCGAGCGCCGCCTCGAAGGCCGCCAGCAGGGCGTGCACGGGCGTGCTGAGCGGTGCGGCGCCGCGCGCGAGGTAGTGCTCGCGCAGCCGTACGCCGTACTCCGTGACCAGGAGCGGAGTGTTGCAGAAGCGTTTGGCCAGCAGTCCGGCGAGCGCTGCCGGGCCGCCGCTCGTGACGTGGCAGAGGTCGACTCCGCCGAGCCCCCGCTCGTCGGCGCACCCGGCATCCCGCGCACCTTCGTGCTGCCCGCCCTCCCCGTCGCCGTACCAGTCCAGCGACAGCGGGCGCAGCGCGATTTCGAGCGCTTCGGTGACGGCCAGCAGGTCGCTCACCTGGGCGGCGCGCGCGGCCACCGTGGCGCCGGGCGCCCGGCAGGCCGCTTCGAGCACGCGGACGGCCGTCTCGGAGCGGAGCAGTTCGGGCAGGAGGCCGTCGCTGCGGGCCAGCTCGGCGAGGCCGTACAGCCCGGCGGCGAAACGGTCCGCCTGCGGTTGCGCACCGCTGCTCACGCCGCCTGTGCCGCGCGGGTACGCCGCCTTCGCCGGCTCGTCCGCCGGATCACCGGGCGTCCCGCAGAACGCTGCTGTGAGGTCCGCGAAGTGCCGGGCGAAGCGTCGGCGTACGCGGCGCCCGGCCCGGGCCTTCGCGCCGGCCGGCCACCAGCGGTCCGCGTCGGCCAGCTCGCCCCCCAGCGGGGCCGTGCGTGCCACGCGGACCCGCTTCGGCAACCCGGCCGGACCGGGCTGGGCCGAGGCGTCCCGGCAGAGCGCGTACAGCTCGAAGTCATGACCGGTGAGCCCGCGCACGAGCCGGTCGCACCAGGCGCGCGTTTCACCACACGCGTATGTATCGCCACTCTCGGTGAGCAGACCTATGCGCACAAGTACACCCCCATTCCTCGGATCGGCGACCTTCCGGGCGGTGCCGGATCCGGCACCGCCTGCGCCCCGACGCTACGCAGAAGCACCGGTGGCGCGACGGACGGTTGTCCATCGCGCCACCAAAAGGGGTGAAGAGGCGTAACTTTCCACCGAACCCGGCGTTCTGATGCGCTACGCACACAGAGCGCTACATGGAGTGGCGGCCGCAGGTGCGAAGGCGCGGCACCAGGAACGTGCCGGCGTCAGGCGGTCGGGAACGGCCAGGCGTTCGGGCGGCAGGTGACGCCGTCCGTGCTCAGGAATTTCGTCTGCTGCATCATCACGGGCGCGAGCGCCCCCTGCCGGTGGCAGCCCTCGTGGTCGTGGCCCAGCCGGTGCCCCACCTCGTGGTTGATGAGCATCTGCCGGTACGCGTACATCTTGTCGGCGCCGTACGTCTCGGCGCCGCGCGCCCACCGGTAGGCATTGATCATGACGCGCTCGGTCGCGGCGGAGTCGCAGGAGACGCGCTCCTGGCTGGTGTCCAGGCCGGACTTGGCGCACCACTCGTCCGTCGTGCCCGGGCTCGCCAGGGTGATCACGAAGTCCGCCTTGCCCGAGGCGACGCGCTCGAACGTCCGCCGCCCTCCGTGCGCCCAACTGCGCTCGTCGTTCAGCGTCTTGTGCACCGCCTCGGCGAACAGTCCGCCGTCCAGCCCGAGTCCGTCCTCGATGTCGACGCGGTAGCGCACCACGTCTCCGCGGCCCGGTGCCGCCGCCGCGCCGCCGGCCGGCCGGAACGTTCCCGGCCCCTTCAGATCGGCGGCCAGCGGATAGACCTTGGCCATCTTGGCCGCGTACGTGGCGGGTGCGGCGGTGGGCCCGGGGCGCGGGCTCGCGGCGTCGGCGTCCGGCGAGGCGTCCCCGCCGCTCACCGGCGCCCCCTCGACGCCGTTCTTGCGGGCGTCGGCGACCTGGCCCGCGACCACCACCGCGAGCACGGTGGTCACCGCGGCGGCGGCCACTCCCGTGAACGTGCGCCCCTTGGCACCGCGCCGCCGGGCGGGAGCGTCCTGCGACGGCTCCCGCCCGGCGAACTCCGCTTCGTATGCGGCAAGGTCCGTGTCCTCCTCGGGACCGGAGGACGGCGGGTACCCAGGAGGCGCCCCTTGCGCAGCCCCCGAGGGCGGCACGGGCGCGGTGGGCGGGCCCCCCTCCGGGAGCCGCGCGCCCTTCGGGGCACGCGGGCCGGACACCGCGCCGGGAGCGGGCGCGGCGAAGTGACCGTCGTCGGCGAAGGCGTCCAGGTACTCCTGGCGCGGCCCCGGCCGGCCGCCGCCCGGATCGACGGGCGTGCCGAGCACACCGGGCCGGCCGCCGCCCGTACCGCGCTGATGCGGCACCAGCGGGACGGCCGGCGCCTGCGGGTGGCGCGGGCCGCCGGTGTCCTCCCGGTGCGCCGGATGGCCGCCGCGCACCGGCGGGGCCTCCGGCGGGCCGTCCTCGCCGCGCCGCCGGCGGCCCCTGCCGGGCCCCGCGTCCGGCCGGGGCCCCTGGGCGGCACCGCGCGCTTCCGCGGACTGCCGGGGCGGCGGGGCGGCCGCGGCCTGCCCGTCCATGAAGACGTCGGTCTCGGTCGTGTCGGCGGTCCCGTCCTGGGCCCGGCGGCTATGGCGTCCCACTGGGCCCGTCAGCTCCTGCCCGCGTCGGGGGTCGTGTCACCCGGCGCGCCGTCCGCGCCGCTCTCCGGAGCGAGGGCGCCGCCACGGGTGCCCCGCGTGGCACGGCCCTTCGGGCCCTCGGCGGGCGTGTCCTCCGTGTCGGCCAGCAGTTCCCGGATCGCCCGGGCGACGGTCGGCGGGTACTCCATCATCGCGACGTGACCCGCCTCGGGGAGGGTGAGCAGACGCGAGCCGCGGAAGGCGGCCGCCGCCCTGCGGGCCATCCGGAAGGAGACGAGCCGGTCCCGCCCGCCGTAGATGAGCAGGGTGGGGGCGAGGACGCGCTCCGCCTGCCGCCACAGGCTGTGCTGGCCGCCGATCGTGTAGGCGCTGACGATGCCGCGCGAGGCGCGCTCCATGACCTCCCAGAAGTACGGCAGTGCCAGCCGGCGCGCGGTCTCCTCGACCGCCGCCGCCACCTCTTCGGGGGTGGCCTTCCCCGGGTCTCCGTAGCAGAGGGCCAGCACTTCACGGGTGCGGCGCTCGGCCGTCCAGTCCCGCGTCAGGCGGCTGAAGAGGCCGGTCACGCCGGGGAGCGCCAGCAGGCCCGTGGGCAGCGCGCTGAGCTGCGGCCGCAGTTCGGGAAGGGCGGGCGAGACGAGCGTCAGGGTCCGCACGAGGTCGGGGCGGACCGCGGCGACCCGGGTCGAGACCGCGCCGCCCATGGAGTTGCCGATGAGGTGGACGGGGCCGCGGCCGCGGTGATCCAGATACCGGATCACCGTGCGGGCCTGGCCGCTGATGGAGTAGTTGCCGTCGTCCGGGGGCGGGGAGTCACCGAAACCGGGGAGGTCGAGCGCCTCGCCGTCGACCCGGTCGGCGAGCAGCGACATCAGGGCCGACCAGTTCTGCGACGAGCCGCCGAGGCCGTGGACGTACAGGGCGGGCGGCAGCCCGTCGCGCACTCCGGCGGACGCGCGCACGCTGAGCGTCACCCCCGGCAGGCTCACGCTGCGCAGCGTCTCCTCGGCGCCCACGTACGGGCCCGGCCCCCCGGGCGGTACCGGGAGCGCGGTTCGGGTGTCCGGCGGCTCCGTGGAAGACATGCGTCGATGTTACGAGACGATCACACCCCTTCCGGTGTGTTCGCCATCACACGTCTCTCGCGTCACGGTCGGCGCCCGCGGGGCTGCACACCGTGTCCGCACTACCCCGGCCGCCACCCGTTCGCGGCGCGTACCACGTCGCGCCGGACATTCCCCTCTCATAGGCTCGTGTAAAGGACGCTCGCCCAGGAAAGGGGAGCCACCATGCCTGTCGACCCCACAGATCCGGAAACCTTCGACGAGGATGAGGCGGCCGAAATGGACGTGGAAGCACCGGAGGCGGACGCCCAGGAGCAGCTGGCCGAGCTCGCTCCGCACCACGACGACGCCCTGACCGGCGGCGATCCCGACACAGCGAATGAAGCGGACCTTGCAGAACAGGCCCGCGTCGTCGACCTCGACGAGGACGATTACCGGTGACCTGAGCCGGTATGTCGGCTTCCCGCAGGCGCCGGGCGGATAAATTCTCGGTCCGGACCGCGCACAGCCTCGTTACCCAAAAGTACGATGGCGGGCGCGGTGCACCGGGCTGTGTGCATCTCGTACGGAACGACACTGGGAGGCGGCGTGAGCGCCATCGAGCAGACAGAGGCCGCGCGCCCTCGGGGCACGCGCCTGCCGCGCCGGGCGCGGCGCAACCAGCTCCTGGGCGCTGCACAGGAAGTCTTCGTGGCACAGGGGTACCACGCTGCGGCGATGGACGACATCGCCGAGCGGGCCGGCGTCAGCAAGCCGGTGCTCTACCAGCACTTCCCCGGCAAACTCGACCTCTACCTCGCGCTGCTGGACCAGCACTGCGAGGCGCTGCTGCACTCGGTGCGGACGGCCCTGGCCTCCACCACCGACAACAAGCAGCGGGTCGCCGCGACCATGGACGCGTACTTCGCGTACGTGGAGGACCCGGGCGGCGCGTTCCGGCTGGTGTTCGAGTCCGACCTGACGAACGAGACGGCCGTCCGCGAGCGCGTGGACAAGGTCTCGCTGCAGTGCGCCGAGGCGATCAGTGACGTGATCGCGGAGGACACCGGGCTCTCCAAGGAGGAGTCCATGCTGCTGGCGGTGGGCCTGGGCGGAGTGTCCCAGGTCGTCGCGCGGTACTGGCTCTCCAGTGAGCGCACGGTGCAGCGCGACACCGCGGTGCAGCTGCTCACCTCGCTGGCCTGGAAGGGCATCGCGGGGTTCCCGCTGCACGGCACGGAAGGCCACTGAGGGCGGGCGCAGGCCCACCCCCGAAGCGGGCGTCGGCAGCCGTCACCGGGGCACGCCCCGGCTGCGACCCGGCGCCCGCTCCGGGTACGGCGGCGCGACGCGCGCTTCCCGTGTTCGCTGCGGGCGTGCTCCGGGACGGCCTGTCCGTCCCCGTACCGGGCTAATGTGTGCTGCGTACGGCGCGGATCGTCGCGCACCCCGCCCCCTGGTCGGACCGGGGGGACCGAGACCGTCGGAGGGACATAAGCCGTGGAGGTCAAGATCGGCGTGCAGCACGCGCCCCGCGAGATCGTCCTGGAGAGCTCGCAGTCTGCCGAGGATGTCGAGAGCGCGGTCTCCGCTGCGCTGGGCGGCAAGTCGCAGCTGCTGAGCCTGGAGGACGAACACGGCCGCAAGATCCTGGTGCCGGCGGACCGCCTGGCGTACGTCGAGATCGGCGAGCCGGCCGGGCGCAAGGTGGGCTTCGGCGCGCTGTAGGACGCTGCCGCAGGCACAGCACGCATGACGGGCGGGGGGGGGGGGGGCCGGGGGGGGGGGGGGGGGCGGTGGGGGGGGGGGGGGGCGGGCCCGCCCGCGCCCCCCCCCCCCCCCCGCGGGGGGGGGGGGGCCGGGGGGCCCCCCCCCCCCGCCCCCCCGCCCGTTGTGCGTGCCGCGCTCGCCCGCCGCCGCGCGCTCTCGGCCGCTTTTCCCTGCTCAGGACCGTGATCGCACCTTTGTCCGGCCCGGCACGATTGCCCGTGGCGCGCCCTGGGTACGACCGCCCACGAACGACAGTGACTCCGCCGTATCAGGACGGCGTCATCGCGCGGGAGGGGAAACATGATCTTCGAAGTGCTCGGCGCCGCAGTCCTGGGCCTCGCCATCGCCCTCGCCGCCGTGCGGCGGCTGCCCGGCCGCTTCCCGACCCGGAGCCTGACGCTGGCCACGGGGCCCGGCGCGGCCGTCTTCGGGGCGCTGCTGGCCCACACGGTCCTCGGCCCGGGCTGGGCGCCCGCGGTGCTGCTCGTGGCCGTGGGCGTCTGCGCCGCGCTGCTCTCGCTGCTGCTGCGTCCCGCGCCCCGGCCGGCCCGTCGGCTGCGCCGATCAGCGACGGCCTGAGGCGCCGTGGGAGGCCCGCCCGCCGTCCGGCGGGGACTCCGGCACGGGCGGAGCGTGACGGGCGCTTTCCGGCCGATGTCGGGACGGAGAAACGGCGTGTTCCGCACCGTGGGGCCCCCCCCCGCCCGCGGGGGGGGGGGGCCCCCCGGGGGGCCCCCCCCAAACGGGCCGGGGGCGGAACCCGCCCCGGGGGGGGGCGGCCGGCCCCCCCCCCCCGCGCCCACGGCGCCCCCCCCC
>NZ_JBITXI010000016.1:79801-103721 GCF_044544605.1 Streptomyces sp. NPDC053560
GCCCGGGGGGGGGGGGGGGGGGGGGGCGGCGGGGGGGGGGGGGGGGGCCCCGGGGGGGCCCCCCCCCGGGGGCCCCCCCCCCGCCCGGGGGGGGGGGGGCCCCACGGGGTGAGCATCCTCATACGGGCCGGGCGGCGATCCCGGCCCGGGGCGGGACCGGCCGGCCCCGCCGTCAGTCCCTCAGGCGGCCAGCCCCAGGGCCGCCATCCGCTTCGTGTGCGCCTCGGTGATGCGCGAGAACATCCGGCCGACCTCCGCCAGGTCGAAGCCGTCGGCCACCCCGCCGACCAGCATCGTCGACAGCGCGTCGCGCTCCGCGACCACCCGCTGCGCCTGCGAGAGCGCCTCGCCCATCAGGCGGCGCGCCCACAGCGCGAGCCGGCCGCCGACCCGCGGGTCGGCCTCGATGGCCGCGCGGACCTTCTCGACGGCGAAGGAGGCGTGCCCTGTGTCATCCAGCACACCGAGCACCAGCTCCTTGGTGTCGGAGTCCAGCCGGGCCGCCACCTCGCGGTAGAAGTCGCTGGCGATGGAGTCGCCGACGTACGCCTTGACCAGGCCTTCCAGCCAGTCCGACGGGGCGGTCTGGCGGTGGAACTCGTCCAGCGCGGCGACGAACGGCTCCATCGCCGCGTTCGGCTCGGCGTCGATCTGCGCCAGCCGCTCCCGCAGCCTCTCGAAGTGGTGGAATTCGGCCGAAGCCATCTTCGCCAGCTCCGCCTTGTCGTCCGTGGTGGAGGCCAGCTTGGCGTCCTCGGCCAGCCGCTCGAAGGCGGCCAGCTCGCCGTACGCGAGGGCGCCGAGCAGGTCGATGACCGCGGCGCGGTACTGCGGGTCGGCGGCCGCCTGCTCCCAGGTCTGGGCGGCGATCCCGGTGGGCTCGTCGGGCGTGGCGTCGGCGGTGGCGTTGTCGGGCGTCTCCATGAAGCGCACAATAGCCCGCCGCGCAAGCCGGGAGAGGGCCTGGTCAGCCACTCGGGTCCCACCCGACCGAACGATTGCCCGGACACACATGCGCTCATCCGGGGTATGGTGGTAATGAGCCCGCCGACTATCGGTGGGCCTGCCACGCATGCGGATGCCCGGTCGGTGGCCCGATCGGCTCCAACACCCGACCGCCCTCTGTTGTGGCGCGTACGAGACGTACGTGCGGCAGGAGGGACACCGCTCGCGGCACGAGCGCCTGAGCGAAGGCAGTGGTCCCGCGCCATCCGGCCCTAGGAGGCCGGGCCGCGCCGAGTACGAACAGTACGACGGTGAGAAGGCACGGTTGATCCCCTTCGACGCCTCGCGCCGCGACTCACAGAAGAGGCAAGATTCTGTCTACGTTCCGAGACCTCGGGATCCTCCCCGAGACCGCTGAAGCCCTCGAAGCCGTCGGCATCACGACTCCTTTCCCCATCCAGGCCATGACCCTCCCGGTCGCCCTCTCGGGCTCGGACGTCATCGGCCAGGCCAAGACCGGTACGGGCAAGACCCTCGGTTTTGGGCTCCCGCTCCTGGAGCGCGTCACCGTCCCCGCCGACGTCGAGTCCGGCCGGGCCAAGCCCGAGAAGCTGACCGACGCGCCGCAGGCACTGGTCGTCGTCCCCACCCGTGAGCTGTGCCAGCAGGTCACCAACGACCTGCTGACCGCCGGCAAGGTCCGTAACGTCCGCGTTCTCGCCATCTACGGCGGCCGTGCGTACGAACCCCAGGTCGAGGCGCTCAACAAGGGCGTCGACGTCGTCGTCGGCACCCCGGGCCGCCTGCTGGACCTGGCGGGCCAGAAGAAGCTGAACCTCTCCCAGGTCCGCGCCCTGGTCCTGGACGAGGCCGACGAAATGCTCGACCTCGGCTTCCTGCCGGACGTCGAGAAGATCATCCAGCAGCTGCCCGCCAAGCGGCAGACCATGCTGTTCTCCGCGACCATGCCCGGCCAGGTCATCTCGCTGGCCCGGCGCTACATGTCACAGCCGACCCACATCAGCGCCACCTCGCCCGACGACGAGGGCGCCACGGTCGCCAACATCACCCAGCACGTCTTCCGCGCGCACTCCATGGACAAGCCGGAGATGGTCTCGCGCATCCTGCAGGCCGAGGGCCGCGGGCTCGCGATGATCTTCTGCCGCACGAAGCGCACCGCGGCCGACATCGCCGACCAGCTCGCGCGGCGCGGCTTCGCCTCCGGCGCCGTCCACGGCGACCTCGGCCAGGGCGCCCGCGAGCAGGCGCTGCGCGCCTTCCGCAACGGCAAGGTCGACGTCCTCGTCTGCACCGACGTCGCCGCGCGCGGCATCGACGTCGAGGGCGTGACGCACGTCATCAACTACCAGTCGCCCGAGGAGGAGAAGACCTACCTGCACCGCATCGGCCGTACGGGCCGCGCGGGCAACAAGGGCACCGCCGTCACGCTGGTCGACTGGGACGACATCCCGCGCTGGCAGCTGATCAACAAGGCGCTGGACCTGCCGTTCAACGACCCGGAGGAGACCTACTCCACCTCCGCGCACCTCTACGAGCTGCTGAAGATCCCCGAGGGCACCAAGGGCGTGCTGCCGCGCTCGGAGCGCACCCGCGCGGGCCTCGCGGCCGAAGAGGTCGAGGACCTCGGCGAGACCGGCGGCCGCGGCCGTGGCGGTCCGCGCGGCCGGGGCGGCAAGGAGCGCGAGGAGGAGCGCCCGGAGCGTACGCGTACGCCGCGCAAGCGTCGCCGTACCCGCAACGGCGCCCCGGTCGAGGCCGGTGCCGAGGGCGGTGCCGACGCCCCGAAGGGCGGTGAGGCCGCCGAGGCCGCTGCGGACACCGCCGAGGGCACATCCGCGCCGCGCCAGCTGCGCCGCCGCCGTCGCACCCGCAGCGGCGCCTCCGCCGCCACGTCCGCGGCCACCACGGCCCCCGCCGCGACCGCGCACGCCGTGGCGGAGCCGGAGTCCGCCCCCGCCGAGAAGGCGGCGCAGGCGGTGGAGACCGCCGAGGGCACCGACGCCGCGGACGTCCCGGCGCAGAGTGCCGGTCCGGACACCGCGCAGGAGGCGCCGGCCAAGCCGCGCCGCCGCCGCAGCCGGAACAACCGCGCCCAGGGCACGGCCGCCGAGGCCGTGACCGCCCCCGCCGAGGACCGGGCGCCCGCCGCCAAGGCCCCGGCCCGGGCCGCGAAGACTCCGGCGCCCCGGCGCCCGGTCGTGGTCAAGGAGGACACCTCGGTGGGCTTCCAGACGGTCGAGGTCGCCGCCCGGCGACTGGCCGCCGAGCGCCGCGCCGCCGAGGAGACCGCCAAGAAGACCGCCGAGCGCGCCACCGCGGAGAACGTCGTCGCGGAGAGCACTCCGGCCGAGGCCGCCGAGGAGGCGCCGGCCAAGCCGCGCCGTACCCGCAAGACGGCCGCCAAGAAGACCGCCGAGAAGGCGGAGGCCGCGGTCGACACCGCCGAGGGCAGCCAGCCCGCGGAGACGGTGGCCGACGAGGCACCGGCCAAGCCGCGCCGCACCCGCAAGACCGCCGCCAAGAAGACGACCGCGAAGGCCGAGGCCTCCGTCGAGGCGGCCGAGGGCACGGACGTCGCCGAGGAGGCGCCGGCCAAGCCGCGGCGTACCCGCAAGACGGCCGCCAAGAAGGCCGAGGCCGCGGTCGACACCGCCGAGGGCGACCAGCCCGCGGAGACGGTGGCCGACGAGGCACCGGCCAAGCCCCGCCGCACCCGCAAGACCGCCGCCAAGAAGACCGCGGAGAAGACCGAAGCGGCCACCGGGGACGGCGCGACGGATGAGGTTCCGGCCAAGCCGCGCCGCACGCGCAAGACCGCGGCGAAGAAGCCGGCCGCTGCCGCCGAGGCGGCGGCCGAGGGCTGATCCGCAGGCCACCGACGGCCCCGTACCGCTCAGGCGGTGCGGGGCCGTCGTCGTACGGGCGGCGGGACGGGCGGCGGAGGCCATCTTTCCGGCACCCGCCCGTCATCCGCCCCGGATAGCCTCTGGTGCATGAGTAGGCCTCCGTTCCTCGATCTGCCCGCGTGCGCCGGCGCGTACCGACTCGCCACCGCGCGAGGTGAGTTCGCGGTGCACGACGCGCGTCCCGACGGCCCGCTACGCGGCACCGCCCTGCTGGTACCGGGCTTCACCGGCAGCAAGGAGGACTTCCTCCCGCTGCTCGCCCCGCTGGCGGCGGCCGGGTACCGCGCCGTGGCCGTGGACGGCAGAGGCCAGTACGAGACACCGGGGCCGCGCACGGAACAGGCTTACGCACAGGGCGAGTTGGCGCTCGACATCGCCGCGCAGGCGGCCGCGCTGGACGCCGGCCCGGTGCATCTGCTGGGCCACTCGCTCGGCGGGCTGCTGGCGCGCGCCGCGGTGCTCGACTGCGCCGCGCCGTACCGCTCGCTGACCCTGATGAGCTCGGGCCCCGCCGCGGTCGCCCCCGAGCAGCGGGCCCGCGCCAAGATGCTCATCGACGCGCTGACCACGATGACGATGGAGGCCGTCTGGCAGGCGATGCGGGACCTGGACCCGCCGGAGGCGGCGGGCGAGACCACGCCGCCCGAGATCGCCGAGTTCCTGCACCGCCGCTGGCTGGGCACCGTGCCGGAACAGCTGATCGGCACGGCGCGGCAGATAGCCGGCGAGCCGGACCGGGTGGCCGCGCTGGCCGCCGTACCGCTGCCCAAGCACGTACTGTCCGGTGCCGTCGACTACGCCTGGCCGGTGCCGCTGATGGACGAGATGGCCGAGCGGCTCGGCGCGCGCCGTACGGTCATCGCGGGCGCCGAGCACTCCCCCAACGCCGAGCGGCCGGCGGAGACGGCGGCGGCTCTGGTGTCCTTCTGGGACGAGGCGGGGGACGACGGCCCCGGGCTGTAGGCGCACGCCGGGCTGCAGGGCGTACGCGAGGCAGTGGCACTCACGCGGGCGATGGGGCAGCATGACGTACGCGGAGCGTGAGGCTCAGAACTGCGCCCGTACGTGCTCCCAGAAGCCGTCCCGCAGCACGCGCCGGAGGTCGGCGTACGGGCGCAGGGAGTGGCGCAGCAGGCCCTCGGCGGTGGTCAGCAGGTCCTGGTCGACGGCGCCCGGCAGGTAGGGATGGCCGGGCAGCAGGTCGGCGGTCCAGTCACGGCCGCGGGAGGCCAGCCACTGGGCGGCGACCTGCGCGCCGACGAAGCGGACGTCCTCGCGGCTGGGCGCCGGCCCGTCGTCGGCCGCGCCCGCCGCGCCACCGTCCTGCAGCGTGCGCTCGGTGACGTACGGCTTGCAGAACTCCAGGTCGAAGGTGCGCTGACTGTCGACCTCCCAGAGCAGCGGCTCGGCCTGGTTCCGCCCGTCGACGGCCTCGACGCCCCACAGGTGCACCCGCGCGCCGTAGCCCTGCGCCGCCTCCACCGCGGAGACCAGGTCCTCGTCGCCGCCGATGAGGACGGCGTCGCTGATGGCGCGGTGCCGAGCGAGCGACTCCAGGTCGGAGCGGATCAGGGAGTCGACGCCCTTCTGCTGGTTGTTGGCGTTGAGGTTGCCGAGCCGCACCTTGACGTCGGGGAGCTCGGCGATGGACTGCTGCTCCAGGGTGTGGATGCGGCGGCGCGCGCCGTCGTACCAGTAGACCCGCAGCAGCCGGCTGTCCGGGAAGACGACGCGGGTCACCTCGATGAAGGCGTCGATGATCCCTTCGGCGTCCAGATCGAAGGAGCGGCGGTCCTCCGTACCGGTGACGAGCCGGCCGGCCGCCGCGTAGAGATAGCCCGCGTCGACGAAGACCGCGTGCGTGGAGGGGGTCGTGGCGACCTCGGCCAGGACACGGTTGAGCAGCTCGTTGGTGCGCTCGATGCCCGCCACGACAGCGGTGAGGTCGGTGGGGCCCGCGGGCCGGACGTCGTCGTTCATACCGGTTCGATTCTCCTGGCGGGCACGGGGGAGGCACAACCGGCCGGGTGGCGAGGGACGAGTGAACTTACCTGTGAGTAATTAGACACTCGAAAATTTTCTTTAGCGTAGGGAATTATTGCTCAGAGCACTTCGTTGTCCCCATTGGCACGCCTGACACCGATGACAGGCATCCGTGCCGCCCAGCAGTTCTCCTCAGGAGGATCAGACGAAGGGAGAAGCCCTTTATGCGCTTCGAGATCATGCGTCTTGACGACGTCAACGGCACCGCCGTGGACAGCACCGTCGTGGACGCCGCCTCCGTCAACCGGATCGTGCAGCAGGCCGCCGCAATCGGCCAGCGCATCTACATCCGCCCCGCCGATGCCGCGACGGCCGCTTCGTAACGCGGTCCCCGGCTCCCCGGCCCGCCGGCTCACCGGCCCGCCGACAGCAGCGCCCCCGTACGGACGGTCCGTACGGGGGCGGCGTGTTCTCCGGGGCGGGCGGCTGCCGGGCCGGTCGGCTCAGGCGCCGTTGACCACCTGGGTCACGCCGTTGATGATCTGCTGCACGGCCAGCGCGGAGAGCATCATGCCGGCCAGCCGGGTCACCAGGACCACCCCGCCGTCCTTGATCACTCGAATGATCACCAGCGAGAAGCGCATCACCAGCCAGAGGACCACATGGATCGCGGCGATCGCCGCCCATACCGAGACCTGGCCCGTGGCACCGTCCGCGTGCTGCACCGCGAGGATCACCGACACGATGGCGCCCGGCCCGGCCAGCAGCGGCATGCCCAGCGGCACCAGCGCCACGTTGACGTCCTTGGTCTGCGTCGGCTCCTCCGACTTCCCCGTCAGCAGGTCGAGCGCGATGAGCAGGAGCAGCAGCCCGCCCGCGATCATCAACGCGGGCGTGGAGATGTGCAGGTAGGCAAGGATCTGACGGCCGCAGAGGCCGAAGACGGCGATGACGCCGAACGCGACGGCCGCCGCCTGCCATGCCATCCGGCGCTGCACCTTGGCCGGACGGCCCGAGGTCAGGGCGAGGAAGATCGGCGTGATCCCAGGGGGATCCATAATCACAAAAAGGGTGAGAAAGAGGGATCCGAAGACGGCGAGGTCGAACACGGTGATGGCCTTGCGGTGGTACGGGAGCACGCGCGCAGGGGCGCGTGTGCAGCGGGAAGAGGACGGCGCGGAGCGCCGGAGGAGCCCGGGAGGGGCGGGAAGGTGTAAGGCCCCGCGGGCCGGATCAGCCGCCGGCGCCGGGGACGGGGAACGCGCCGGTCGCACGGCGCACGATCTCCCCGTAGATCTCGGGGTCGGTGGTGTACTCGCCGAGCCGACAGGTCTTGCGGCTGCCGTGGTAGTCGCTGGAGCCGGTGGTGAGCACGCCGAGGTCGGCGGCGATGGCGCGCAGCCGGTCACGGGTCGGCGCGTCGTGGTCCATGTGGTCGACCTCGATGCCGTCCAGCCCGGCGGCGGCCAGCTCGGCGATCGCGCTCTCCGGGACGCAGACGCCGCGCTTGAGGGCCAGCGGGTGCGCGAAGACGGTGACCCCGCCCGCGGCCTTGACCAGCCGGACCGCCTCGAAGGGGTCCAGTTCGTGCTTCTCGACGTACGCCCGGCCGTCGTTGGCCAGCCACTCGGGGGTGAAGGCGTCGGAGACGGTCGGCACGACGCCCAGCTCGACCATGGCGGTGGCGATGTGCGGGCGCCCGACGGCGCCGTCGCCGGCGATCCGCGCCACCTGCTCCCAGGTGATGGGCACCCCCAGCTCCTGGAGCTTGGCGACCATGCCGCGGGCGCGCGGAACCCGGTCGTCCCGTACGAGCTCCCGCTCGCGGGCGAGCTCCGGCTCGTCGGGGTCGAAGAGGTAGGCCAGCATGTGCAGGCTGATGCCGTCGCCGCTGCCGTCGCGCGCGGGCAGCCGGCAGGACAGCTCGGCGCCGGTCACGAGCGTCAGCCCGGCCGGCAGCGCGGCCTTGGCCTCGGCATATCCGCCGACGGTGTCGTGGTCGGTGAGCGCGACGACGTCCAGACCGGCCTCGGCGGCGTTGCGTACCAGTTCGGCCGGGGTGTCCGTGCCGTCGGACGCGGTGGAGTGGGTGTGCAGGTCGATACGCACGACACGGACTCCAGACACGGACGGGACGGCGGACCGGGCAATGGCCGGACAGCGCGCCGGACGACAGGGGACGTCCAAAGGATAACCGCCGACCGTCCATCCGCCCTCGTGCCGAGCGTGACACCGCTCTCACTGCCGGACCTGCGCGGACACCATCGCCGCGAGACAGGACGTACGGGAGTCCGCCGCCTCAGGACAGGATGCGCGGGGACAGCGCGCCGCACGGCAGCAGGTCGACCTCGGCGCCCGCGTCCCGCAGGTCGGTGAGGACCAGCTCGTCGTACATCAGCAGCCCGGACTGCTCGGGCCAGACGACCGCCCACAGCCACAGCCCGCGCGCCTCGCCCGCGAAGACCGCACGGTCCTCGGGCACGCCCTCGACGTGCCACAGCGGGGTCGGCCGGCCCGCGGCCATCACCTTGGCGTGCGGCGGCCGCTCCACGCGCATGCCCGGTCCCGGGTCCGGTCCGTCGATGCCGGCGTACCGGGCGCCGAGCCCGACGCCGAGCTCCTCGGCGACCAGCACCAGCTCACCCGGGCCGCCCAGCGGTCCGGGGCCCGAGCAGGCCACCGCGGTGGCACGGCCGCCGCTGCGGTCGTCCCCCGCGCAGGCCACGCCCGTGAACAGCCAGCCCACCGGCAGCGGCCACGGCATCCACACCGGGACGCGCGCGCGATTGACCACGACGGCCAGCGCTTCGACGCTCGGCGGCACGACCGGTTGCAGCGGGTGCACGGTGCCGTGCACGTCGCACTGCCAGGAATCGGCAAAGAGACCGGGCGCGCGCACCCGGCCACCGCACTTCGGGCAACTGGGTTCGCCCCTCATAGGGCTCAACGGTCCTCCAGGGCCGCCCGCGCGTCAAGGACGATCACCCGTCCGGGGTGCGCTGCGCCGCTGCGTCATCTGTACGCCCACGCAGCGAGGTCGGTCGCATTCGAGCCAACCGGACACCGACTTCACGCCAACTTCGCATCGTGGCGTTTCGATCTCGGTGCGTCAGTCCAAGGAGACGCCGCCGCGCAGCGGATCGCGCAGGTCGGTGCCCTGCTGGAGCCAGCGCTCCTCCAGCGCCGCGGCACCGTGCACCCGTTTCCAGGCCGCCTCGTTCGGCGTCATGGGCAGCAGGGGCAGAAAGCGCACCGGCTCCATCGGCTCGTCGAGCGCGAGGTCTTCCACCTGCCCCCCGCCCTCACTGACCAGTACCGAGGTGAAGGGCGCGTCCGGCCACAGCGGGTCGCCGACGTCCAGTGAGGCGCCCGGGGCCACGATGACGCCTTCGACCTGCGGGGAAGCGGCCAGTACGGCGAGCGGCCTGAGCACCTTGTCGGTGTCGGCGCGGCCGTTCCGCACGGTCAGGATCAGTTCCGCGCGGGGGCCTTTCAGGGGGTCGGCGAGGACTTCCGAGGGATCCGTCATGGGGTTCGCCGACATGCCCAGCGTGACGTACCGCACCAGCTCGCCGTCGGCGTAGCGCAGCACTTCGATGCGGTCCGTACCGAGGAACGTCACCGCGGCGCGCGCGTCCGGCTCCCCCAGCGCCATCAGCAACCGGGCTTCGACCAGCTCAAGAACGTCAGACATGCGGCGAGCATACGGGCGGCTCCGGGGCCGGCCGGCCGCCCCTTCGACGGGGTACGGCTGCGTATGGAACAGGCAAAGCGGCGGCGCAGCGGGAACGTAACGGTTCAGTCGGCTGATAGCCTTGCCATCTGGTCAGCGAAAGACGTCCGTCCCCCAGCGGGGACCGGCCGGAGGAGGTGGGACTGGCATGGATCCTAGTCGACCGTGCAGTACCGGCAGTTCTCCCGTCGTCCCGCTGATGATGCGACTCTCCTGATTCCGAGAGCTTCCGTACCCGGCCTTGTCCCGCCGAAACACGTGAAGTCCCTTCGCACCCGCAGCTTCTGACGGAAGAACGCCTGCACCTCGGTTTTCCCTGTTCTTTCCGCACTGCGAACCGCCGTCAGTACCGACGCACGGAGCGCCGCCCGCTTTGCGGACGTACGACCGACGATGCCGCGTACGTCCACGTTCCGGGTTGCGCTACGCACCGCGCCCCGCGCCTGACGGCCGGCCCGTGAAGGAGCCTGCCATGTCGATGATCCGCGACCTGCGCGCCGCCGTCCGCCCCTCCCGGCGTCGCGGCGACTCCCCGTACGAGTACGAGACCACCCGCACCGCCGCCACCAACAGCGCCATCGTCGACTGCGGTGTCTACCGCGACGGCCGGCGCGTCAGCGGCCATGTCTCCCCCGGCGAGGCCATCGCCGACGTCCGCGAGAACGGCGGCTTCACCTGGATCGGCCTGCACGAGCCGAACGAGCGTGAGTTCGCCGGCATCGCCGGCGAGTTCGGGCTGCACCCGCTGGCCGTCGAGGACGCCGTCCACGCCCACCAGCGGCCCAAGCTGGAGCGGTACGACGACACCCTCTTCACCGTCTTCAAGACGATCCACTACGTCGAGCACGCCGAGCTGACCGCCACCAGCGAGGTCGTGGAGACCGGCGAGGTGATGTGCTTCACCGGCCGGGACTTCATCGTGACCGTCCGACACGGCGGCCAGGGCTCGCTGCGCGCGCTGCGGCACCGCCTCCAGGACGACCCCGAGCTGCTCGGCAAGGGCCCCTCGGCCGTGCTGCACGCCATCGCCGACCAGGTCGTGGACGGCTACATCGCGGTCGCCGACGCGGTGCAGGACGACATCGACGAGGTCGAGATCGACGTCTTCAGCTCCGGCACCAACGGCAAGGCCCAGGGCAAGGCCGGGGCCACCGCCAAGGGCGGCGACGCCGGGCGGATCTACCAGCTCAAGCGCGAGGTGCTGGAGTTCAAGCGGGCGGTCTCGCCGCTGCTGCGCCCGATGCAGCAGCTCAGCGAGCGGCCGATGCGGCTGGTCGACTCCGACATCCAGAAGTACTTCCGGGACGTCGCGGACCACCTGGCGCGCGTCAACGAGCAGGTACTCAACTTCGACGACCTGCTGAACTCCATCCTGCAGGCCAATCTGGCGCAGGCGACCGTGGCGCAGAACGAGGACATGCGCAAGATCACCTCGTGGGCCGCGATCTTCGCGGTGCCGACGATGATCGCCGGGATCTACGGCATGAACTTCAAGTACATGCCCGAGCTGCACTGGAAGTTCGGCTACCCGGCCGTCCTGATGGTCACCGTCGTCATCTGCTTCGGCATCCACCGCGGCTTCAAGCGCAACGGCTGGCTGTAGCGGTCGCGGGGCGGCGGCACGGTCCTCCGGAGCGCCTGACTAGGCTTACGGGCATGACGGAGACCGTGCCCCAGCCGCTGCTCGACCAGGCGCTCATCGAGGAGGCCACCAAGAAGTCCGGCCTCATCTGGGTCCAGGGGACCGAGGGCCCGTCCCGCGCGCTCTGGCACGTCTGGCACGACGGCGCCGCTTGCCTCGTCGGCGACGGCGCCCTGGAGCAGCCGCTGGCCGACCTCGGGCTCGCCGACGGCGCCACCGCCACCGTCACCGTCCGCAGCAAGGACAAGGGCGGCCGGCTGGTCGCCTGGACGGCCCGGGTCACCGAGGCAGCGCCGCACAGCGAGCCCTGGGAGGCCGCCGTCGGCGAGCTGAAGGGCAAGCGGCTGAACGCGCCGGACGCGGACACCATGCCGGAGCGCTGGGCCCGCGAGAGCCGGGTGCTGCGGCTGACCCCGCTCACCGGGGACGGGGCGCCCGAGGCGCGTACGGACTTCGGTGACGACGCGGGGGCCGCCCGGCCGCTGCCGTCCGCCGCCACCACCCGCGGGCCGCTCCCCGCCGCGCTGCCGAAGCTGCTCCGCCGGGGCCGGCGCGGCTGACCCGCTCCCGGTACCGCCGGAGCCGGTTGCCGCGCGCCGGCGCTCAGTTCCCGCTGCCGAGGCTCTCCCCGTAGTCCACGACCTGGTTGTCGTCCGGGCGCTCCAGCCCGATCCGCTTGCCCCAGTCGGTGAACCGGATCACGCCCGCGCCGCCGGCCCGCTGGAGGCGCAGCGGGTAGGGCTCGCCGTCCAGGGAGACGTCCAGCGTGCCCCCGTTGCCCTGCGCCGCCGCGACGCGGATGGTGCGGGTGCCGTCGACGTCGCCGTGGGCGCCGCGGGAGAGGCTGCCGTGCAGCGAGAGCAGCGTCTCCAGCAGCGGCTCCTTCTCGGTGAAGCCGCTGAACTGCTTGTACGTGCGGTCCTCGGCGGGCACCTTCACGTACTTGCCGTCGAGCTTGGCGGCGGCCGCGGTGTCGCTCTCGCTCGGCGCGGCGTCCTTCTGGTGCGCCCAGAAGTCGGCGTCGGCCTTCACCCACAGCGACCGGTCGATGCGCAGCAGGGAGAACTCGGTGTCCTTGGTGCCGACCGTGCCCTTGCCGCCGTTCCGCGCCAGCTGCATGTCCAGTTCGTACGTGCTGCGGCCGCTGACGAGCTTGCCGGTGACGTGCACGGTGTTCGCGCTCTCCGCCGCGGCCACCGTCTTCTTCCGGATCTTGGCGGCGGACAGCTTGCCGACGCCGTTGGTGCCCGCGTCCGGGTCCTCCGAGCCCCCGCAGGCCGTCAGCGCCAGCGCCAGGCCCGCGCACACCGTGACGGCGGCCGTCGCCCGGCCGGCGCGGCGGACGGAGCGGGGCCGGCGACTCGTTCCTGGCGAAGTTGCGGTCACGGCTGGCTGCCTCCTGGTGCGCTGGTCGGTCGCGGGTGCCTCGACGGCGTACGGCAGCGTACCGGTGCACCGCACGGCGTCCGGCGGAGAGGGAGGCGTACGGCGGTCGGACAGCCGTACGGTGGTGCCTGCCGGGGCACCCGTCAGCGGAGCGCGCTAGCCTGAAGCCGACCGAAGCGCGATATCACCTGATTTTTCGGGAGTCGGCTGCCCCCGGTCCGCCGGGAGCCGGAGGAGAAGGAGCGGAGGCGCACGGCATGGCGGTGGTCACCCCCCGGGTGTTCGTCTCGCATCTCTCCGGCATCGCCGTGTTCGACCCCAACGGCGACCAGGTCGGCCGGGTACGGGACCTCGTGGCCGTGCTGCGGGTGGCCGGCCGGCCGCCCCGGCTCCTCGGGCTCGTCGTCGAGGTGATCAGCCGGCGCCGGATCTTCCTGCCGATGACCCGGGTGACCGGCGTGGAGTCCGGACAGGTCATCACGACCGGCGTGGTGAACATGCGGCGCTTCGAGCAGCGCGCCTCGGAGACCCTCGTCCTCGGCGAGCTGCTGGACCGCCGGGTGAGCATCGTGGAGACCGGCGAGGACGCCACCGTCCTGGACATCGGCATCACCCAGCTGCCCGCCCGCCGGGACTGGGAGATCGAGAAGGTCTTCGTACGGAAGGGTAAGGGCGGGGCGCTGCGCCGCCGCGGAGAAACGTTGACCCTGGACTGGTCGCAGGTCACCGGTTTCTCCCTGGAGGAGCACGGGCAGGGCGCCGAGAGCCTGCTCGCCACCTTCGAGCAGCTGCACCCCGCCGACCTCGCGAGCGTCCTGCACCACCTCAACCCCAAGCGCCGCGTCGAGGTCGCCGCCGCGCTGGACGACGACCGGCTCGCCGACGTCCTGGAGGAGCTGCCGGAGGACGACCAGGTCGAGATCCTCGGCAAGCTGAAGGACGAGCGGGCCGCCGACGTCCTGGAGGCGATGGACCCCGACGACGCCGCCGACCTCCTCTCCGAGCTCCCGGAGGACGAGAAGGAGCGGCTGCTGACGCTGATGCGGCCCGCCGACGCGGCCGACGTCCGGCGCCTGATGTCGTACGAGGAGCGGACGGCGGGCGGCCTGATGACCACCGAGCCGATCGTGCTGGGCGCGGACGACACGGTCGCCGACGCGCTCGCCCGGGTGCGCGACCCCGACCTCTCCCCCGCGCTCGCCGCCCAGGTGTACGTCTGCCGGCCGCCGGACCAGACGCCGACCGGCAAGTACCTCGGTGTGGTCCACTTCCAGCGGCTGCTGCGCGATCCGCCCTTCACCCTCGTCGGCGCGATCGTGGAGAGCGACCTGCCGCCGCTGCCGCCCGACACCCCGCTGCCCGCCGTGACCAGCTACCTGGCCACGTACAACATGGTCGCGGCGCCCGTCGTGGACGAGAGCGGGTCCCTGCTGGGCGCGGTGACCGTGGACGACGTGCTGGACCACCTGCTGCCCGAGGACTGGCGCGAGACGGACCTGCACGGCGCGCCCGGCGTGGACGCCACGGACCACATGGGCGGGCGCGGCGACCGCCCCAACGGACACGGGGGCGAGCGGACGAACGGACACTCCGGCGGCGCTTCGGGGAGCAACGCCGCGGGCACCGCGGGCGGGGGCACGCATGGGCGTCGATGACCGGGAGAGCACCAAGGAGCGGGCGCGGGCCGCCGCGGCCTCCGGCGAGCGGTCGCGGGCCCGGCTGGACGTGCCGCGGGCGCCGCGCCGCAGCCTGCTGCCGGAGTACGACCCGGAGGCGTTCGGGCGGCTGTCGGAGAAGATCGCCCGCTTCCTGGGGACCGGCCGGTTCATCGTCTGGATGACCGTCCTGATCATCGTGTGGGTCGCCTGGAACGTCACGGCGCCCGCGCCACTCCGCTTCGACGAGTACCCCTTCATCTTCCTGACCCTCGCGCTGTCCCTCCAGGCGTCGTACGCCGCGCCGCTGATCCTGCTCGCCCAGAACCGGCAGGACGACCGGGACCGGGTCAGCCGCGAGCAGGACCGCAAGCAGAACGAGCGGTCGATCGCGGACACGGAGTACCTGACCCGCGAGATCGCGGCGCTCCGGCTCGGCCTCGGCGAGGTCGCCACCCGCGACTGGATCCGCTCCGAACTCCAGGACATGATCAAGGAGCTGGAGGGGCGGCGGGACGCGGAGTACGAGGACGGCGAGTACGAGGAACGGCCGTCCCGCCGCCGTCACCGGGAGTGACGTACACGACGGGGGACGGCCCTTTCCGGAGGCCCCCACCGAATCCCACCCGTCGCCCGACCACCGCCCCTTTGGGACGCGCTTCACGCGGCCGTACTATGCAGTACATGGCTACCGACACGCCCACGACGGCCGTTCCGAGCGAGGACGCGATCCGCGACGCGCTCGCGACGGTGAACGACCCCGAGATCCACCGCCCCATCACCGAGCTGGGGATGGTCAAGTCCGTGGACATCGCGGCCGACGGCGCCGTGTCGGTCGTGGTCTACCTCACCGTCTCCGGCTGCCCGATGCGCGAGACGATCACCAGCAACGTGCGCGACGCGGTCGCCGGGGTCGAGGGCGTCACCTCCGTCGCCGTCGACCTGGACGTGATGAGCGACGAGCAGCGCAAGGAGCTGGCCTCGGCGCTGCGCGGCGGCACGGCCGAGCGCGAGGTGCCCTTCGCGCAGCCGGGTTCGCTCACCCGCGTGTACGCGGTCGCCTCCGGCAAGGGCGGCGTCGGCAAGTCCTCCGTGACGGTGAACCTCGCCGCGGCCATGGCCGCCGACGGCCTGAAGGTCGGCGTCGTGGACGCGGACATCTACGGCCACAGCGTGCCGCGCATGCTGGGCGCCGAGGGCCGTCCCACCCAGGTCGAGAACATGATCATGCCGCCGTCGGCGAACGGCGTGAAGGTCATCTCGATCGGCATGTTCACCCCGGGCAACGCGCCGGTCGTCTGGCGCGGCCCGATGCTGCACCGCGCGCTCCAGCAGTTCCTCGCGGACGTGTACTGGGGCGACCTGGACGTCCTGCTGCTGGACCTGCCGCCCGGCACGGGCGACATCGCGATCTCCGTCGCCCAGCTGGTGCCGAACGCCGAGATCCTGGTCGTCACCACCCCGCAGCAGGCCGCCGCCGAGGTCGCCGAGCGGGCCGGCTCCATCGCCGTGCAGACCCACCAGAAGATCGTCGGCGTGGTCGAGAACATGGCCGGCCTGGAGCTGCCCAATGGCGAGATCGTCGACGTCTTCGGCACGGGCGGCGGCCAGCAGGTCGCCGAGGGCCTGACGAAGACGACCGGTACGCAGGTGCCGGTGCTCGGCTCGATCCCGATCGACGTCCGGCTGCGGGAGGGCGGCGACGCGGGCAAGCCCGTCGTGCTCAGCGACCCGGACTCCGGCGCGGGCGCGGCGATCCGTGCGGTCGCCGGCAAGCTGGGCGGCCGTCAGCGCGGCCTGTCGGGCATGTCCCTGGGAATCACCCCGCGCAACAAGTTCTGAGCGCTCACCGGGCCGTTCCCGGACGCCACGAGGGGCGGACCACTGGGTCCGCCCCTTTGCCGTGCGCCGGTGTCGTGTTTGTCGTACGCCGGTGTCACGTCAGCTTCGTACGTCAGCCCTCGTACGTGCTCAGGTCCTTGACGACGGCGAAGCCGAGACCGTAGGCGCTCATGCCGCGCCCGTACGCGCCGATGTGCACGCCCTCCGGGCCGTCGCCCGTCGACCCGGCGAGCACCCAGCCGTACTCCGACTCGCGGTAGTGGAACGGCGTCGGCACGCCGTCCACCGGGAGCGTCAGCTCGGTCCAGGCCTCACCGGTCAGGTCGTCCGCCAGCTCCCACGCGATCATGGTCTGCTGGTCCAGCCAGTCCTGCCGCAACGCCCGCTCCATCTGCACCGGCCAGGTGCAGTTCAGCAGCCCGGAGCCGGCCAGCCAGGCCGCCGAGGAGACCGAGGTGGCTTCCAGTACGCCCGTGCCGTCCTCGCTGCGCCGTACGGGGCGGCAGGGCACCGTGACCACGACCGCGAAGCGCTCGGCATCCGGCACGGTCTCCACCCGAATGGTGGGCTCCTCCCCGTGCGCGAGCGAACCGTGTTCGACCGTGCCTTGGGGGGTGACGCCCGCGTGCATCAGCCGACGCGGGCCCGTGAAGGCCTCGTCCAGGCCGTACCACGGGAAATCGGCCATCAAATAGCCGTCGACCTTTTCCCCGGCGTCAGCGGGCACCGCATGTGCGCCGGCCCGACTCTTCGTCTCCATGTGCGCGGAGCCTCCTCGTTGCCCTGCGTCGTGGGCGGCCCGCCCCCCTCAGGCGACCTCACCCCGGACACCGGGAGCATAGCCATACGAGTCAACACAGCCGGACATACGGGCGTATCAGGTGGCGTCCGCGTCGAACGGAGGACGGTCGGCGGGGGCGGGGGTCTCGCGCTTGGTCAGGTCGGGCGTGCCGCCGCCGGCGGCCGGGGTCTCCTTGGTGAGGCTGTGGCGGACACCGCCGCCGTCGTCGCTCCCGTTGCCCCGGACGGCCTCCGTGACCTCGGCCATCTCCTGCTTCACGTCGAAGCCGTTACGGATCTCCTGGAGGCCGTACTCCTCCTTCTCCAGGACGTGCTTCCGTACGAAGGTCTTCGGGTTCAGGTCCTCGAACTCGAAGTCCTTGAACTCGGGGCCCAGCTCGGAACGGATGTCCTCCTTGGCACTGTCGGAGAACTGCCGCACCTTGCGGATGAATCCCGTCACATCTTGGATGACCTTGGGCAGCTTGTCGGGGCCGAAGATGAGGATGGCCAGAACCACGAGCGCCACCAGCTCTAGGGGTCCTATGTCGAAGAACACCTTGCAGCTCCTTGATCCGTCCGTGGCCCTGTCCTGCGGCCTTACGGCCCAGGCCGACTATCACGGTACCTGGCCCCGGCCGTCCAACGGGAGTCACCCGCCCCAACACAGTGCAAACGATCGTGACACCGGCATCCCGCCCGTGACTGCGCGCGAGCGCCGGGACACGGGGTGAGACGCGGCCGGTCGGGCCTGCGCCCTTCCGGTCAGTTCTGGTCCGTGGACGAGCCGAGGGTGATCCCGACCGTGCGCGGGTGGCCGTTCCGCTCGACCGTGAGTTTCAGCCGGTCCCCCGGGCGATGACTGCGGATCTTGACGATCAGCTCCTCGCCGCTGTGCACCGCGCCGCCGTCCACCTGCGTGATCAGATCGCCCGCCTTGATCCCGGCGCGCGCGCCGGGGCCGCCCGGCGTGACCGCGGCGGCGCCGCCCCGGCTCTTGGCGCTCACCCGCGCGCCGTCCCCGCTGTACCCCATGTCCAGCGTCACCCCGATCACCGGATGCGTCGCCCGGCCGGTGTTGATCAGCTCCTCGGCGACGCGCTTGCCCTGGTTGATCGGTATCGCGAAGCCCAGCCCTATGCTGCCGCCCTGCTCGCCGCCGAGGCTGTCGCCGTTGCCGGCCGCGCGGATGGCGCTGTTGATGCCGATGACGTGCGCCCGGCCATCGACCAGCGGGCCACCGGAGTTGCCCGGGTTGATGGGCGCGTCGGTCTGCAGCGCGTCCACGTAGCTGACGTCGCTGCCGTCGCCGCTCTCGCCGCCCGCGGTGATCGGGCGCTGCTTGGCGCTGATGATCCCGGAGGTCACGGTGTTGGCCAGGTCGAAGGGCGCGCCGATCGCCACGACGGGGTCGCCGACCTGTACGTCGTCGGAGTTGCCGAGGGTGAGCGGCTTCAGGTCACCGGCGCCGTCGACCTTGACCACGGCGAGGTCGTAGCCGCTGTCCCGGCCCACGACGCGGCCGGTGGCGGTCTCGCCGCCGCTGAAGGTGACGGTGATCTCGGCGTCGCCCCCGCCGGCCTCGACGACGTGATTGTTGGTCAGCAGGTGGCCCCGGCGGTCCAGTACGAAGCCGGTGCCGGTGCCCTCCTCGTCGCCACCGCGTACGTGCAGGGTGACGACGCCGGGGAGCGCGCTGCGCGCGATGCCGGCCACGCTGTCGGGAGCGCGGCCGGCCTGCTCGCCGGAGACCTGCGGCAGCCGGACGTCACCGACGCCGCCGCTGCGCTCGATGTACGCGCCGACGCCGCCGCCGACGCCGCCCGCCACCAGCGCGAGCACGATCGCGCCGACGACGATCCGCCCGCGCCCCCGCTTGCGCTCCGCGGGCGCCGGCTCCCCCGCGCCGTCCCCCGCCGCCCAGGGGTCGTACCGCTCCCACGGCCCCCCGCCGCCCCCGCCGTACCCGGCAAGAGGCACCTGCGGCATCGGAAGAGGCTGCCCGCCCCGGGGCTGGGGCTCGTCCTGAGGCCGAGGTCCGCCCTGCGGGTAAGGCTGTGGCTGAGGGGGCGTTCCCTGCGGCGCCGCCCGGGGTGCGGCCGGTGCCGGGGACCCGGCGTACGGCAGTGGGGCCGCTGGCGGAAAGTCCTGCGTCGGCTGCTGCGCGGCGGCGGGCGGGACGCCCTGCGCCTGCTGGGGCGGGACGGCGACGCCGTGGGGCGGTGTCGGTACCGGGCGCTGTACGGGCGGCGCCGGCGCCCACGGGCCGGGCCCGCCGTACGGCGGAGTGCCGTACGGGTCCTCCGGATGCAGCGGCCGCGCGGCCTGCTCCGGGTGGTCGGCCCGCGCCTGTCCGGGCACCGGGGTTTCCTCCGGAGCAGGCTCCGGGGCCCGCTGCCGGGCCGGTCCGGCCGTCGTCTCCGGGGCCGGTTCCGGCCGTCCCTCCGTGGCCCGGTCGGAACGGTCCTCGTGGTGGGGCCCGGAGGCCGTGCCCTCGTTCATGTTCTCCCCACAGTTCGCCCGCGTGCGGGGCCGCGCGCCCCCTGGGTGCGCTGGTGGCGCGATGCGCGGCCCACCGGCGATTCAACCAGGTTCGGGTCCGCCGCGTGCGGGGCCCGGTGACTGCCGGGCCCCGGTGACGGCGGAAGCGACCGCCTGCCTGACGGCGGGTCAGGGGGCGGCGGAGGCGCTGCGGGTCAGCAGGGGCCGCTTCGGCTCCAGCGGGGGCAGCGGCGGGGCCGGGTAGGTGGTGGCCCGCGAGGACGGCGAGGCGAGCGCCGAGGGCAGCGGTCCGCGGCTCCCGGACGGGGCCGAGCCGCCCGTGCCGGCCGCCGTCACACCGGAGAGCCCGTGGGACGCGCCCGCCGACGCACCGGAAGCGGCACCCGTGCCCGCCGCCGTGTCCAGCCCGGAGGCCGGACCGGCGACGCCGGGGCGGCCGGGGGCCGCCAGCGGGCTCAGCCGCGCGCCGCCGTCGCCGGTCAAGGGCGTGGCGTACCGCACCGGGAGGGAGGCGGCCGCGGGGTAGAACTCGGCGGAGGAGGCGGCCGGCGTCGCCCGGCCCTGCAGGACGCCGAGCAGCGCGTCCCGGTCACGCGAACCACGCGCAGCGGCCGGCCGCTGCCCGCGCTCGCCGGCCCTCTCCGCCTGGGCGGCCGGGGCGGCCGACAGCGGGCTGTTCGCCCCTTCGCCGCGCCCCGAAGCGGTGTCGACCGCGGCCTCCAGCGGCAGCGCGCCGCTCAGCGCGAAGGCCGCCAGGGAGACGGCGCCCGCGGCGGCGAACGCGAAGCGGCGCCGCGGCGAACCGTGGGGAGCCGTGCCGGAGGGACCGGCCGTCGCGGCACCCGACCGCTCGCCGCCGCGCTCATGTATCCGGAAGCCGCGCCCGCCCGGCTGCGCGAGGAGCCCGGGGGCCGCGTGCGTGCCCGAGGTCGGGGCGTACGCGAAAGACATGCCGCCGCGGCCGAAGCCGCCGCCGTTCAGGCCGCCGCGGCCGAAGGACCCACGCCCGAGGCCGCCCTCACCGAGCCGGCCCGCGGGCGCGCCGGGATCCCCCCCGGGCAGCCCCTGCAGACGGGCGAGCAGCCCGTCGGAGGGCCCGGGCGGGGCCATTTCCGCGAAGACGTTCTTCAGTTCCCGCTGGGCATCGGCCTCGGCCTTGCACTTGCCGCAGGTCGCGAGGTGCGCCAGCACCCGCTCACGCTGATCGTGCCCCAGCTCCCCGTCGACCAGAGCCGCGAGGCGGTCGCCGAGATGCTGCTCAGCGGGGGACTGACCGCCGCTACCGCTCACGCGATTCCGACCTCCCCTGTCGCCAGGGGCGCGAAGGCGCGCTGCTGCCGCTCGCGCTCCCGCTCCTCGGCGCGCGCCGCAGGCGAGCGGTGCTTGAGCGCCTTGCGCAGGTGGGAACGGCCTCGGTGGATACGGCTGCGGACCGTGCCGAGCTTCACGCCCAGGGTCGCGGCGATCTCCTCGTACGACAGGCCCTCGATGTCGCACAGGACGACGGCGGCGCGGAACTCCGGCGCCAGGGTGTCCAGCGCCTGCTGCACATCGGCGTCGAAGTGGGTGTCGTTGAAGTGCTGCTGCGGCGACGGCTCGCGGCTGGGCAGCCGCTCGGCGGCGTCGTCGCCCAGCGCGTCGAAGCGGATCCGCTGCCGGCGGCGCACCATGTCCAGGAAGAGGTTGGTGGTGATGCGGTGCAGCCAGCCCTCGAACGTACCGGGGGTGTACGTCGAGAGCGAACGGAAGACGCGGACGAAGACTTCCTGGGTGAGGTCCTCGGCATCGTGCTGGTTTCCCGTCAGGCGGTAGGCGAGACGGTAGACACGGGCGCTGTGGGTGCTGACGATCTCCTCCCAGCTGGGCGGAGTCCACGCCTGCGATTCCGCATCGGCGGCGAAGGTCGCGGTGGGTGCGGAGTCGTTCGCGCGGGCACGGTCAGCATTGTTGGTCACGGATTTCGGCTCGCCGGCCGACCTTCGAAAACGCAGCAGCGTTCTTCGGTCACCCGCCGCAGCCGCACCTCCCCTGGTGGCTCTGGTGGTGTCCAGTAGAGCCCCTACCATATCCACCTCACCCGTTAGCTCCGGATAAGCAGTTTTGACCTGCTTTTGGTCTGGCTTGCGGTTCTCTTCCGTCCTCACCTGCGTATCCCCCCTGTTTCTCTCTAACGCCCGGTCCCATCTGCGGGTTCCCGCACTCAGCGGATACAGTCACGGTTGCGTCAACTACGGGGACAGGAGAGGGCCATTACCGGCAACCGGCAGACGAGCTTGGCATTCGCCGAGGCCTACGGCGCCGGGACCATCGACGACACGGCCGACGCCGCCCTGCACTGGTCCCGCGACCGGGCCCGGGAAGCCGGCATCCGCACGGTCTCGACCGGCACCGGATCGGCCCTCAGCCTGCTCGCCGCCACCGCGGACGCCAAGGCCGTCGCGGAGATCGGCACCGGTACCGGCGTCTCCGGCATCTACCTCCTGCACGGCATGCGCCCCGACGGCGTCCTGACCACCGTCGACCTGGAACCGGAGCGCCAGCAGTTCGCCCGGCAGGCGTTCCGCGCCGCGGGCTTCGCCGGCAACCGGGCCCGCTTCATCCCCGGCGGCGCCCTGGAGGTCCTCCCCCGGCTCGCCGACGGCGGCTACGACCTGGTCTTCTGTGACGGCGACCGCATGGAGTACGCCGACTATCTCGCTGAATCGTTGCGCCTGCTGCGCCCGGGCGGGGTGGTCTGTTTCGAGGGCGTCTTCGCCGGCGGCCGGACCGTCGACTCCGGCGAGCAGCCTGCGGAGATACAGCGGCTGCGGGAACTGCTGCGGTCCATCCGCGAGAGCACGCACCTGGTCCCGTCGCTGCTGCCGGTGGGCGACGGCCTGCTCTGCGCGGTCAAGCGCGCCTGAGGGGTGCCGACGGGGCCCCGCGCACGCCGGGCGCGCAGGGGTGCGTAGGGTGCGACGGGCGAGAGCGCGTACGCCGGGGCTGAAAACCCCTACGTCCGGGCGCCTACGCATGCATGCGTATTTTCGAATCCGGGTACTGGGCCAGGGGTATGACACGGCCCCGGGAGTCGGTGCGTAGCGTGTACGCACCGTCCGCCGGGGCCGGACAGATCGTGAGGCTCGGCCGCGTCAGACGCAGACCTTGTCCAGAGCCTCGCCGAGAGCCTTGGCTTCGTCGGGAGTCAGCTCGACGACAAGCCGACCGCCGCCTTCGAGCGGAACGCGCATGACGATGCCCCGCCCCTCCTTGGTCACCTCGAGCGGGCCGTCGCCCGTCCGCGGCTTCATGGCCGCCATGCTCGTTCCCCTTCCTGAAACCAGCTCATCGTCAGCCGACGGCCCTCTGGAGAGGGGCACGCGTCACCGGCATCGAACACATTGCTTCCATGTCATTATCCCGCATCGCAGGACCCGATGACCAACATCAGCGGGCATCCCTTCGGCAACGTACATTCGCAAAACCACCCAATTCGGGGAGTCACCTGCGATACTGCGCCACCTGCCATTGCCCGGCACGCCACCATTCTTTGATGTACGTCACACGACAGTGCGGATGATCTCCGGCATCCTGATCGCCGGCTGCGCTTCTCCCGCAGCCCGAGCCGCGACGGAGGGGATCCCACCATGGCCGACACCGTGCTCTACGACGTCACCGACGGCGTTGCCACGATCACGCTCAACCGCCCTGATGCCATGAACGCACTCGACACGGAGACCAAGGTCGCCCTCCGTGACGCCGCGCGCGAGGCGGCCGCCGACCCAGCGGTACGCGCCGTCCTCCTGACGGCCGCGGGCCGCGCCTTCTGTGTCGGGCAGGACCTCAAGGAGCACATCGGTTCGCTGGAGAAGGACCGGGCGAGCGGCGAGGGCAGCACCATGAGCACGGTGCGCGAGCACTACAACCCGATCGTCGAGGCGCTGACCGGCATGGCGAAGCCGGTGGTCGCGGCCGTGAACGGGGTCGCTGCCGGGGCCGGCGCGGGCTTCGCGATGGCGGCGGACTACCGCCTCGTCGCCGACACCGCCTCCTTCAACACCTCCTTCGCGGGCGTCGCACTGACCGCCGACTCCGGCGTGTCCTGGACGCTGCCGCGTCTGGTCGGCCACGGCCGCGCCGCCGACCTGCTGCTCTTCCCGCGCAGCATCAGCGCCCAGGAGGCCTACGAGTTGGGCATCGCGAACAAGGTCGTGCCCGCGGCGGAGCTGGCCTCGGAGGCCCGGGCGCTCGCGCTGCGGCTGGCGCAGGGGCCGACCGCCGCGTACGCCGCCATCAAGGAGTCGCTGGCCTACGGCACCGACCACTCGCTGACCGAGACGCTCGCCAAGGAGGACGAGTTGCAGACGCGGGCCGGCGCGTCGGAGGACCACGTGATCGCGGTGGAGGCGTTCGTGAAGAAGGAGAAGCCGCGGTTCGTCGGGCGGTGAGGGGGCGTGGGGGGGGGGGGGGGGGGGCGCCCCCGCCGGCCCCCCCCCCCCCCCCCCCCCCCCCCCCCCCCCCCCGGCCCGGCCCCCGCCCCGGAGGG
>NZ_JBITXI010000016.1:103730-174121 GCF_044544605.1 Streptomyces sp. NPDC053560
CATTTTTCTACGGAAAACCCCAGCTCAGAGCACGTTTTTCCTGCGCGCGGCGGGGGGGGGGGGGGGGGGGGGGGGGGGGGGGGGGGGGCCCGGGGCGCCCCCCCCACGGGGGCTCACGCCGCCGCTGCCGCCTCCGTGGCCGCACGGGCGTGGCAGCCGGCGAGGTGGTCGTTGACCAGCCCGCAGGCCTGCATCATGGCGTACGCCGTCGTCGGGCCGACGAACCGGAAACCGCGCTTCTTGAGGTCCTTGGCGAGCGCGGTCGACTCCGGGGTGACCGCCGGGACGTCGGCGCCGCTGCGGGGCGCCGGGCGGTCCGCGCGGTCCGGGGCGTAGGACCAGATCAGGGCATCCAGCTCGCCCGGCGCGAGCTGCGCCGCGAGCCGGGCGTTGGCAAGCGTGGCGGAGATCTTCAGGCGGTTGCGGATGATGCCGGGGTCGGCCAGGAGCCGGGCCGCGTCCTCGTCGGTGAACCGCGCGACCTCGGCGATTCTGAAATTCGCGAAGGCGGCGCGGAACCCCTCGCGGCGGCGCAGGATGGTGATCCACGACAGCCCCGACTGGAACGCCTCCAGGGACATCCGCTCGAAGAGGGCGTCGTCCCCGTGCACGGGGCGGCCCCACTCGGTGTCGTGGTACGCGCGGTAGTCCGCCATCGACTCGGCCGTCATGCCCCAGGGGCAGCGCGGCAGGCCGTCCTGCGCGGTCTCGACGCCGCTCATGCGGTCTCACCGTCCTCGGGGGTCTCGTTCGGGCCCGCGGCCTTCCGCAGGCCGGGGGTCTCGTCCGGCGCCGGGCCCGGCGCCGCGGGGTGCGCGTCCGGGGTCCCGGGGCGCGCGTCCGTCACCATTCCCCGGCCGCCGCCCATGGCCGCGGCGTTCGCCCCCGCCAGGGCGGCCTCCAGCTCGGCGATCCGGGCGTCCCGCTCGGCCAGCTCGGCGCCGAGGCGGTCCAGGACGTCGTCCACGTCGTTCATGCGGTAGCCGCGGAGCGCCGGCGGCAGCCGTACCTCCTCCACGTCCGCCCGGGTGCACGGGCGGTCGGCGGGCAGCGGATCGTACAGCCGCTCGGGCTCCGCCTCCCGCAGCGCGCCGCCGTCACCGCCGCCGACCACGGCGAGCGTGACCACGGCGACCACCGCGACCAACGCGATGAGCAAGAACCAGAACACGACCATCTCCCCACGCTCTCCGTCGTCCATTGATCGTGCCATGTGCCGCTGACAGTTAAGGTCGCTTGGTCCTGTCGTGGGGGGGGGGGGCCCCCCCCGCCGGGGGGGGGGGGGGGGGGCCCCCCCGGCCCCCCCCCCCCCCCCCCCCGGGGGGGGGGGGTGTGGGGGGGGGGGGGGGGGTTGGGGGGGCGGCGGGGGGGGGGGGGGGGGGGGGGGGGGGGGGGGGGGGGGGGGGGGGGGGGGGGGGTTTTTTGGGGGGGGGGGGGGGGGGGGGGGGGGGGGGGGGGCGGGGCCCGCCGCCGCCCCCCCCCCCCCCCCCCCCCCCCCCCCCCCGGCCCGGAACCACGAAGAGGGAGTAGGTAATGCTGCGGCTGGGGAATCGCGAGTTCGGCGCGCACGAGCCGGTGATCATGGCGATCGTGAACCGGACGCCGGACTCCTTCTACGACCAGGGCGCCACCTTCCGGGACGAGCCGGCGCTCGCCCGCGTGGAGCAGGCGGTCGCGGAGGGCGCGGCGATCATCGACATCGGCGGGGTCAAGGCCGGCCCGGGCGAGGAGGTCACCGCCGAGGAGGAGGCGCGGCGCACGGTCGGCTTCGTGGCCGAGGTCCGCAGGCGCCACCCGGACGTGGTGATCAGCGTGGACACCTGGCGGCACGAGGTCGGCGAGGCGGTCTGCGAGGCCGGTGCCGACGTGCTCAACGACGCCTGGGGCGGCGTGGACCCGAAGCTCGCCGAGGTCGCGGCCCAGTACGGCGCGGGTCTGGTGTGCACGCACGCGGGCGGCGTCGAGCCGCGCACCCGGCCGCACCGGACCACGTACGAGGGCGTGATGGCCGACATCCTGGACGTCACGCTCGGGCTCGCGGAGCGCGCCGTGGAGCTGGGCGTACGGCGGGACGGGATCATGATCGACCCGGGGCACGACTTCGGGAAGAACACCCGGCACAGCCTGGAGGCCACCCGCCGGCTCGGCGAGATGACGGCCACCGGGTGGCCGGTGCTGGTGTCGCTGTCCAACAAGGACTTCGTGGGCGAGACGCTGGACAAGCCGGTCAAGGAGCGGGTGCTGGGCACTCTCGCCACGACCGCGGTCTCGGCGTGGCTGGGCGCCCGGGTCTACCGCGTCCACGAGGTCGCCGAGACCCGGCAGGTGCTGGACATGGTCGCCTCGATCGCCGGGCACCGGCCCCCGGCGGCGACCCGCCGCGGCCTGGCCTGAGCCGGGCCGGGCGGCCCCCGTTCCTCCGGGGGCCGCGAGGTGCCTCACCGGGAGGGCCCGGGGCCCACTTCCTTCGTGACCAGCGCGACCGCCTCGTCCACGTCGTCGCTGAGGTGGAAGAGGTCCAGGTCGCGGGTCGAGGCCTTGCCCTGGGCGATGAGGGTGTGGCGCAGCCAGTCCACCAGGCCGCCCCAGTACTCCGTGCCGAAGAGCACGATGGGGAAGCGGGTGACCTTGCGGGTCTGCACGAGGGTGAGCGCCTCGAAGAGCTCGTCGAGCGTGCCGAGGCCGCCGGGCAGCACCACGAAGCCGCGGGCGTACTTCACAAAACACGTCTTGCGGACGAAGAAGTACCGGAAGTCCACGCCGAGGTTGACGTACTCGTTCATGCCCTGTTCGAAAGGCAGCTCGATGCCGAGCCCGACGGACGTGCCGCCCGCTTCGTGGGCGCCCTTGTTCGCCGCCTCCATGGCGCCGGGCCCGCCGCCGGTGATGACCGAGAAGCCCGCTTCCACGAGCGCCCGGCCCAGGCCGACGCCCGCCTGGTACTCGGACGAGTCGCGGGGCGTACGGGCCGAGCCGAAGACACTGATCGCCGGACCCAGCTCGGCCAGCGCGCCGAAGCCCTCGACGAACTCCGACTGGATGCGCATCACGCGCCAGGGGTCGGTGTGCACCCACTCGGAGGGGCCCTCGGAGTCCAGCAGTCGCTGGTCGGTGGTGCCTGCTCGCACCTGGTCGCGGCGGCGCAGTACCGGGCCGAGTCGCTGCTGATCGCGCTCGGCTGCCATGGTCTCGCGCTCGGCTGCCTCAGGATCGGCCATGGTGTGCTCCCTCCGCAGGGTCCCCCGCCGGGGCGGGAGACAGATCGTTGCCGGTAAAGCGTATGTGCACAAAGGTGACGAGCAACGGAATTCGGTCTGACGGCGGCCCCGGCCGCCGCGCAGCGCTCCGGTGAACCTCTACCCGCGCAGACCACCCGAGATCACCGGAACCCCGGTCACCACATTTCCGCTGCCCGCAGGGCGTCGTTTCAGGCGTCCAGCCAGGCCCGCAACCGCTCCTCGCAGCGGACGACGTCGGCGGCGACGACGTTCTCGTCCCGCTTGTGGGCCAACAGTGCGTTCCCCGGACCGTAGTTGACCGCCGGGACGCCGAGCGCGGAGAAGCGCGAGACGTCGGTCCAGCCGAACTTGGGCATCGGCGTGCCGCCGACCGCCTCGATGAACGCCTTGGCAGCGGGGTGCGAGAGGCCGGGCAGCGCCGCGGTGGAGTGGTCGTCGATCGTCCACGCGTCGATCTCGCAGCCGGCGAAGACCTCGCGCACGTGGGCGAGCGCCTCCTCGCCGCTGCGGTCGGGCGCGTACCGGAAGTTCACGGTGACCGTGCACTCGTCGGGGATCACGTTGCCCGCGACGCCGCCCTCGATGCGTACGGCGTTCAGGCCCTCGCGGTACTCCAGCCCGTCGATGACGACGCGGCGCGGCTCGTACGCGGCCAGCCGCTCCAGGATCGGGGCCGCGGTGTGGATGGCGTTGGACCCCATCCAGCTGCGTGCGGAGTGCGCCCGCTCACCCGTGGTGCGCAGCAGGACGCGCAGGGTGCCCTGGCAGCCGCCCTCGACCTGATTGCCGGACGGCTCCAGGAGAACGGCGAAGTCGCCGGCCAGCCAGTCGGGGTGCTCCTCCGCGATCCGCTTCAGGCCGTTGTACTCGGCGGCGATCTCCTCGGCCTCGTAGAAGACGAAGGTGAGGTCGCGGTTGGGCTCGGGCACGGTGGCGGCGATGCGCAGCTGCACGGCGACGCCGGACTTCATGTCGGAGGTGCCGCAGCCCCACAGGACGCCGTTCTCGTCGAGCCGGGAGGGCACGTTGTCCGCGATGGGCACGGTGTCGAGGTGGCCGGCGAGGACGACCCGCTCGGCGTGCCCGAAGTCGGTGCGCGCCACGATGGTGTCGCCGTCGCGGTCCACGGTCAGGTGCGGGAGCGCGCGCAGGGCCGTCTCGACGGCGTCCGCGAGGACTTTCTCGTCCCGGCTGACGGACGGGATGTCCACCAGCGCCGCGGTCAGCTGTGCGGCGTCGAGCGACAGGTCGAGTGCGGGAGTCTGCGCGGGGCGTTCCATGGTCCCGACCCTACCGGTCGCCGGATGCCCCTCTCCTGCCCGACGCTGTCCGTTCACCGAGGTCCGGCGGGGCGCGTCACCGCACTCCAGTACCGTATGGCGCGTGCTTCGCCGTCCCCAGCGTGCCTCCGTCCGCCGCAAGCGCCTCATACGCGTGTTCGCGGCCCTCGTCGTGCTGCTCGGACTCGCGGGCTACCTCGTCGTGCAGTACGTGACCGGTGGCCCCGGGGCCCCGCGCTGCACGGTGCAGCCCGAGGGCGGCGGCGAGCCGTACGAGCTCTCCCCGGAGCAGGCGGCGAACGCCGCGACGATCTCCGCGGTGGGTGCCTCGCGCGAGCTGCCCGAGCGGGCGGTGACCATCGCGCTGGCGACCGCCATGCAGGAGTCCGGGCTGCGCAACATCGATTACGGCGACCGGGACTCGGTGGGCCTCTTCCAGCAGCGGCCCTCCCAGGACTGGGGCACGGCCGAGGAGATCATGGACCCGGTCTACGCGTCCGGGGAGTTCTACAAGCACCTGGTGCAGGTTCCCGGGTACTCCCGGCTGCCGTTGACCGTCGCGGCCCAGAAGGTGCAGCGCAGCGCCTATCCGCAGGCGTACGCCAAGCACGAGACGAACGCGGCGGTGCTGACCGGCGCGCTGACCGGGCGGGCGCCGGCTGCGCTCAGCTGTGTGGAGAGCCGGCCGGCGGAGAACGCGCCGGGCGGCACCGCGCAGGTGCGCGAGAAGCTGGTGCGGGAGTTCGGGCCCGGGGTGCTGCCGCGGACCACGGCGGCCACGCGTACGGCCGCGCGGACGCTCACGGTGCCGGTGACGGCCGTCGCGGGCATGGCGGCGGACCAGCGGGGCTGGCAGCTGGCGACCTGGGCGGTGGCACACGCGTCGGAGTTGCGCATCGAACGCATCTCTTACGGCGATCGCCGGTGGACCGCCGAGGATTCCGGGAATGGCTGGCAGAAGGTGACCGGCGATTCCGGCCGCACGCGCCCGACGGATGTTCGGATCACGACCGCGCGTTAGTCCGGGCATTCCCTCGGCAGTGGGAATGGCGTCAATCCACGTCGACAATTCACGGCGCTTTCCTCACCCCTGCCGCACCTCCTTAACTTCCTTGGCGCATATGGGGCGTGACGTTCTTTCACTTCCTCCGGACGTACGAATTTCACCCACTTTCATCCGAAGCAGATAATGCGACGCGTTACCAATTCTTTACCGGGGCGCACCGCAACCTTCGGGGCTCTGGCGCGGTATTCACTGCGTCCGCCCGGCAGTCGACTGCCGCCGCCCGGCGGGCACCGTACGTCTGCACAGAAGAAACAAGTCCCTCTCCGTCAAAGGAGCACCATGTCCCTCCCCCTTACGCGTCGGATCGCCCGGGCCGCGCTGCTGGTCGCAGCGGGCGCGGCTCCCGTGGTCGGTGCCGCCGGCTCCGCGAGCGCCATTGACCTGCCCAAGGCCGCCGACCTGGGTGGACTGACCAAGGTGGACCCGTCGAGCGTCACCGAGACCGCCGGCAACGCCCTGGAGAACACCAGCGCGGTGGCCGGCCCGGTCGCCGGTGAGGCCGTGAAGGAGGCCGTCCCGGAGGCCGGCCGCACCGGCAACGAGACGCTGCAGAAGCTCGCCCCCACCGCCAAGAAGACCACCGGTCACGTCACGGGTGACACCAAGGACGCCGTCGGCGACACCACCCGTGCGCTGCCCACCGAGGGACTCACCAAGGACCTGCCGCTGGCCAAGGAGCTCCCCGCCGGCCAGCTGCTCGCGGGTCTGCCCGTGACCAAGGGCCTGCCGACGGACGGCCTGCCGGTCGCCGGCGTGCTCGGCGCTCTGGGCGGCTGACGCCACCACCGGACACACGAAGGGCCCCGGGAGCATCGGCTCCCGGGGCCCTTCGGCCGTGTCCGGCGCTCAGTCGGCGAGCCGGCGGACCGCCGCGTCCACCCGCTCGTCGGTGGCCGTGAAGGCGATCCGTACGAACCGCTCCCCCGCCGTGCCGTAGAAGTCGCCCGGCGCGACGAGGATGCCGCGCTTGGAGAGATCGCCGACGGTGTCCCAGCAGGGCTCGTCGCGGGTCGCCCAGAGGTACAGCGACGCCTCGCTGTGCTCGATGCGGAAGCCCGCCGCCTCGAAGGCGGTGCGCAGGGCCGTGCGCCGGCGGGCGTAGCGCTCCCGCTGCTCGGCCACGTGCGCGTCGTCGCCCAGCGCCGCGACGGTGGCGGCCTGGACGGGCGCGGGGATCATCATGCCGCCGTGCTTGCGGATCTGGAGCAGCTCGCCGAGCACCGCGGCGTCGCCCGCGATGAAGGCCGCGCGGTAGCCGGCCAGGTTGGAGCGCTTGGAGAGCGAGTGGACGGCGACGATCCCGTCGTACGAACCGCCGTTGACCTCCGGGTGCAGGACGGAGACCGGGTCGGCCTCCCAGCCCAGCTCCAGGTAGCACTCGTCGCTGAACACGAGGATGCCGTGCTCACGGGCCCAGGCGACCGTACGGCGCAGGTCCTCGGCGCTCAGCACGCGGCCGGTGGGGTTGGACGGCGAGTTGAGCCACAGCAGCTTCAGGCCTGCCGGGTCCAGCTCCCACGGGGTGTCGTAGACGACCGGTTCGGCGCCCGCGAGCCGCGCGCCGACCTCGTAGGTCGGGTACGCCAGGCGCGGGTGGGCCACCTTGTCGCCCGCGCCGAGGCCGAGCTGGGTCGGCAGCCAGGCGACCAGTTCCTTGGAGCCGACGACCGGCAGCACGTTCTCGTGCGCGAGGTCCGTGGCGCCGAGGCGGTGGCCCGCCCAGCCGGTGAGCGCGTCGCGCAGCGCGGGCGTGCCCCACACGGTCGGATAGCCCGGGCTGTCCGACGCGTCGGCGAGCGCCTTCTGGATCAGCGCCGGCACCGGGTCGACCGGGGTCCCCACGGACAGGTCCACGATGCCGTCGGCATGCGCGGCGGCCGTCGCCTTGTAGGGCTCCAGCCGGTCCCAGGGAAAGACGGGGAGGCGTGCGGATACTGCGCCCACGTTGCTCTTCTTTCGTGCGTGTCGGGAAACGCCGCGGTCCCGTACGGCGGTGACGGCCGTACGGGACCGGAGGCTGCGGCCTGCCGTTACTGGTTCTGCGGCGGCAGGGCGGCGATGAAGGGGTGGTCCTTCTCGATCAGGCCCAGCTTCGACGCACCACCGGGCGAACCGAGCTCGTCGAAGAACTCGACGTTCGCCTTGTAGTAGTCCTTCCACTCCTCAGGGGTGTCATCTTCGTAGAAGATGGCCTCGACCGGGCAGACCGGCTCACAGGCACCACAGTCGACGCATTCGTCCGGGTGGATGTACAAGGACCGGGAGCCCTCGTAGATGCAGTCGACCGGGCACTCCTCGATGCACGCCTTGTCCTTGACGTCGACACAAGGCTGCGCGATGACGTAGGTCACGCTGTCGTTCCTCCTCGTTAGGGCCGGCGGACCGTCTCGTTCGGGCGGCCGCCTCAGGGCGCGCGGGAGCGCGGCGTCGTCGATGCCCGCACCTAGTATCTCCGGTCCCGGGCACGAGACGAACAAGAGGGGCGGGCACAGCTGTGGAATTCACCACGGGCGGACGACTGGAGGTCGCCATCACCCCTGCTGACGTGGGGAAAAGGGTATCGGTCCGCAGGCTGACCAGGCCGGGTGAGTCCACGGAGCGATTCACTGACACGGTCGGTGTTCTCACATCGTGGGACGATGGTGTGCTGAGCATCACACGGCGGACCGGTGAAGAGGTACGGATCATGGCAAGCTCGCTGGTCGCGGGCAAGGTCGTGCCCACCCGTCGCCCGACCACCGCCCCTGATGGAGCTTCGCGCCCCCTCCGGATGGCACCGGCCCGCAGGAGAGGCCCGGCGACGAGCGTCCGGGAGCTCACGGAGGTGGCCGCGCGCGGCTGGCCGGCCGTCGAGACGGAGCGGCTCGGGGAGTGGACACTGCGGGCAAGCGCAGGATTCAGCCGGCGGGCCAATTCGGCGCTGCCGGTCGGCGATCCCGGGGCTCCCCTGGACGCCGCGCTGGACCGCGTCCGTGACTGGTACGCAGCGCGCGGTCTGCCCCCGTACGTCGTCGTCTCCACCGGCGCGGCCGGCAGCGACGAGGTGCTGGCCGCCGAGCTGGAGCGGCGCGGCTGGACGGCCGAGGGGCACGCCGTCGTACGGGTCGGAGCCCTGGCCCCGCTCGCCGACACCGACGCGGACACCGGCCGGGTGCGGCTGTCCCGGGAGCCGGACGACGGCTGGACGGCGCTGTACCACCGGAGCGCCGAGGCGCCGCCCGAGGCGGTGAAGGTCCTGGCCGGTGGGCCGTCCGTGTGGTTCGCGACCGTGCCGGGCGAGGGCGGGCCCGCCGCCATCGGGCGGGTGGTGATCGACGGCCGCTGGGCGGGGTTCGCGGCGCTGGAGGTGGCTCCGGCGCACCGCCGGCAGGGCCTGGCGACGCTGGTGATGGCCGCGCTCGCCCAGCGGGCGCTGGAGGAGGGCGCCTCGGCGGCGTACCTGCAGGTCGAGACGGACAACGACGCCGCCCGCGCGCTCTACGACGGCCTCGGCTTCACCGATCACCACCACTACCACTACCGACGCGCCCCGCAGGACGGCCCCCGCTGAACGGGTACGGACCAGACATGCATCCCGAGCACGATTCCGGCCGCGCCGCCCGGCGGCGGCAGTTCTCCGAGGCCGCCCGCGAGGAGCGGCCCGACCTCACGCTGCTGTGCCTGCTGCTGGCCGCCGAGGCCGACCCGGAGCTGACCGAACACGGCATCGACGCCGCGCAGATCGAGCTGGACCGGCTGGCCGGCCTGCTGCCGTTCCGCCCGGCGCGCGCCCACGGCGGCACCGACGACGCGCACGCCTGGGCCCGCAGCGTCTCCGGGCTGCTCGGCGCCCGTTGCGGCTTCCACGGCCTCCCCGCCGACTACCGGCGGCTGGAGTCCTCGCTGCTCCACGAGGTGCTGCGGCGCCGCCGCGGGCTGCCGATCCTGCTGTCGGTGGTGTGGACGGAGGTCGCGCGGCGGGCCGGCGCCCCGGTGTACGGCGTGGCGCTGCCCGGGCACTACGTCGTCGGATTCGGCGACCCGTACGGCGCGCACGTCCTGGTGGACCCGTTCGACGGCGGCCGGATCCTGTCCGACGAGGACGCCGGGCTGCTGGTGGCGGGCGCGACCGGGGAGCCGCTGACGCCGCAGATGCTGGCGCCCGCCGACCCCCTGGAGACCGTGCTGCGCATCCTGAACAACATCCGGGCCTGGGCGACGGCCCGCCCCGAGCGCAGCGACGTACGGCTGTGGGCGGTGGAGCTGTCGCTGCTGCTGCCCAGCCACCCGGCGCGGCTGCGGCACGAGCACGCCGAGGTGCTGGTGGAGCGGGGCGACTTCCTGCGCGGCGCCGCGGAGCTGGAGGAGTACGCGACGGTGCTGGAGGCGGTGGACCCGGAGGCCGCGGAAACGGTCCGCCGGCAGGCCGCTGCGGCCCGCGCGATGCTCAACTGACGGTACGGGGCCGGCTCGGGGAGGCGTCCGGCGCCGCCGGCGCGCGGTCCCCGGCGTGACTGCCGGCGGACAGCCCGGCGGCGGGCCGCAGCGGGGCGCTGTCCGGGCTGCGGCGGACGATCAGTACGGTCGCGTCGTCCTTCAGCCGGCCGCCGGTGAACTCCGTGAGGTCGGCGCGGAGGGCCGCGGCCAGCTCGGCCGGCGCCAGCCCGGTCCAGCCCTTCAGCCGCGCGCCGAGCGGGTAGAACGTGCCGTCCCGGCGCCGGGCCTCGGTCACGCCGTCCGTGCACAGCACGGCCCAGTCCTCGTCCAGCGGCCACGCATCGAAGGCCCGGCGCCGCTCGCCGGTCAGCTCGCCCAGGCCCAGCGGCAGCCACTGCCCCTCGTCCCGCTCGGTGACCCGGTCGCCGCGGACGACGTAGTAGGGAATGTGGCCGCAGGACAGCGAGCGGCCGTGGCCGTCGGGGCCGATCTCGATGAGCAGCGCGGTCACGAAGCGCTCCGTGCCGCCCTGCGCGACGGCGCGCGCGTTGTGGCGCTTGAGGGAGGCCTCCATGCGCATCGCCACGCCCTCCAGCGTCGCCTCGTAGTGCGCGGCCTCCCTGAAGGACGCCAGCGCCTCGTGGCCGGCGCCGATCGCGGGCATGCCCTTGCCCTGGACGTCGCCGATCACCAGGCGGGTGCCGTACGGCGTCTCGACCGCTTCGTAGATGTCGCCGCCGACCCGGGCGCCTTCCAGCGCCGAGACGTAGAAGCCGGCCACGGCGTACGCACCGGCGCGCAGCGGCAGCTCGTGCAGCATGGCCCGCTGGACCTCGTCGGCGACGAGCCGGGTGCGGTCGAACGCGTCGTCGCGCCGCCGCCGGTTGTGACACAGCAGCTGGGCGAAGGCGGCGACCACGAGGGTGCCGAGGAGCCCCACCAGTGAGCCCGACACCGTCCAGTCGGAGAAGTTCACGGAGTAGGTGACGGCGCTGGCCACGACGAAGGAGGCCGTCACCACCCCGGTCCAGCGCGCCGAGCAGCGCAGCGCGGCGAACATCGGCGCGACCCCGGCGAAGGAGATGAGGCGCACCTGGGGGCCGGTGACCACATCGGCCAACGCGATCAGCACGACAAGGGCGCTCAGCAGCAGCGCGCGCCGGCGGCCCGAATCCTGCAGTCGCGTGAAAGGCATGGCACTTCCAGCATGCGCACAGGTGCGGCGGTCCTGCAGGGGCGAAGGTCCCGTACGCGCCGGCCGGGGTCCGGTACGGCGGCGGTACCTCCGGCCCGCTACAGCCCGCCCTTGTCGCGGGCGGTGCGGGCGGCCTCGGCGCCGAGAAGGGCGACGGTCTCGCCCGAGTGCAGCTCCAGGGAGAGGGCGGAGACGGCGCGTACCTTGCCGTAGCTCTTGCTGACCCCGTGAAACCGACCACGGGCCGCCGGCCGGCCCGGTGACCGGTGTCGGCTGCGGTGGTTGCCGTGGTCGTCACGGCATCAAGCGTCGCCGCTCGGGCCCCGCGGCGGCAGTGCCGTGCGTCGTGGGAAGGGGATGACAGATGTCATGGGAGACGTACGGACGGACATGGGAAGCCCCGGCGGCCGGTGCCGCCGGGGCTTCCCATCGCTTCGTACGCCGCGGGTCAGTTCGGGTTCGTCGGGATGGTGACGACCCGCTGCGCCGGGGTGGTGCCGCGGAGCGCCTGGCCGACCGCGCCCGCGACCTCCTCCACGCTGACCGGCTTCTTGGAGCCGTCGCCCTTGGTGACCATGACGCCCTCGAACGTCTCGCCGTACAGGGCCTTCAGCGCCGACCGGTCGTAGTACTCGACCAGCTTGCCGTCGACGGGCCGCATCGAGACGAACTTCGGGATGGACTTCTCGGGGCTGAAGGACACCGTGTGCTCCGCGTCCGTCCGTACCGTGATCAGTCCGGACATCGCCGGTTTGGCGAACGTCTTCAGCGCCCGGTTCACCTCGGAGTCCGGGACCGTCGGCTGCTGCATGCTGGTCTTGAGCGCCACCGGCTGCCCGGCGCCGCCGGCGAGCCGGTCCTTGTACGCCTGCGTGACCTTCTGCTTGGCCGCGTCGACGTCGATCGACTTGTACGGCTTGCCGTAGTGCGGGACGGCCTTGCCGGCGACGAAGTCTATGCCGCCGTCCTTGGCCGCGCCCTGCTCGCCGGCCACCGACTTCAGCGCGATGTCCAGCTTCTCGTCGTCGACGATCATCGAGGGCTCGGCCGTACGGGCACCGCCGAACAGCGAGCCGATCACGGAGACCGGGTTGTAGTCGCGCCCCGCCGCGCCCCGGACGGTGGCCTGGGTGTCGATGTCCAGGCCCGCCTTGCCGGGAAGCAGGGTCTGCGGCTGCCCGTCGACGGTCAGCTTCAGCGGCGCGGTCCTGGTGTCCTTCAGCGCCGCGTCGAGCTTCTCGGTGGCCTGTTCCTTGGTCGTGCCGCCGATGTCCACGCCGAGCGCCGTGGTGCCGCCCGGTACGTCGGAGTGGTCCAGCAGCAGGCCCGCGCCGTAGGCCACGCCCGCGAGCACGACGACGCCGCCGAGCAGGAGGACGAGCTTGTTCCGGCCCTTCTTGGGCGGGTTGATCGGCTCGGGGATCTTCGCGCGCGGCTTGGGCTTCGGCGCGGCGGGCGCGTCCGGCGCGTCGGACTCCGCCGGCCCTGCCGCGTTCTGCGGGGCGGCCTGCCACGGCGCCGGGCCGTCGGCGGAGACCGTGGGGATGCCGCTGACGAGGGTGTCGCTGGAGGTGCGGCCGTCCGTACCGGCGACCGGGCCCACCGCGCCGGCCGGCGGCTGCGGGGTCAGTTCGGCGGTGTCGTCGCTCCTCGGCGGCGGGGTGGCACCACCGGTCAGCGCACCACCGGCGAACGGACCGCCGTGCGGCGCGCCACCGGTCTGCTCGCCGCCCGGCCGCTCGCCGGTGAGGCTGGCCGGCGGCAGCGTCTCGCCCGCCGCCAGCGCCTCCAGGCCGGAGCGCTGCCGGTCGCCGCCGGGGCCGGCCGGCGGGAAGGACAGGTCACCGGTGGCCGGGCCGGTCGTCGGACCCGAGGGTCCGGGCGCGCCGGGGGTGGCGCCGCCGGGGCCAGCCGGACCGCCGCCACCGGGCGCCGCGGGTCCGTCGGAGAAGTAGGGCAGGACGGAGTCCTGGCCCGGACCCTGCTGTGCCGGCCGGCCGCCGGGACCCGGACGCTGCCCGGCACCGGGGCCCTGACCGACGCCGGGGCCCTGGCCCTGGCCGCCACCGGCCGGAACGCCGCCGGCCGGGGTGCCGCCCTGAGGCGCGGCCTGGCCGCCCGCGGACCGCTTGGGCCTGCGCGGCGCGAACCAGTCGCTCGTGGCGGAGGAGCCCGCGGACTCCTTCTTCTCCTCGGGCGCGCTCTCGGCGGGCGCGGCGGGCGCCGCCTGCGGCCGGGGCCGCGGCGTGCTGCCGGTGCGCTCGGCACCGGCACGGCTGCCCGGCGCCCCGTCGGCGCCGTTCGCGGCGGTGTCCTCGCCGACCGGCTTGCGCACCACGACCGGCGGGATCGGCCGCGATCCCGGAATATTGATCTTGATGCGCGTGGTCAGCGTGGTCTCGGTCTTGGGCTCCTCCGACCGCGCTGCTACCGCCTCGTCGGCGTCGCCCTGGCGGGGCCCGTACGGCGGGGTACCCGAGGGGTAGGCGGCAGCGCCGCGCCCCTGGGGCCCGGAGGACGAACTCTCAGATTCACGACTCAAAGCAGGATCTCCCGGTTGGCTCCGCCGCTCGTCATCGACGTGCTTGGGCGGCTCGGCGGCGCGCACCACCATACTGTCCGGCGCGTGCGGGGTATCGGGGTGTGTGAGAACGCTCCCCGTACGGACGTCCGCACGCACCGCGGAACAACGGCCTCGGACGGCCCGTCACATGCCACGACGGGCCGCACCCAGGTTCGCAGAGCGGCCCATCGACGCCGTGGTGCAGATCACAGCGACGGCGATACCGCCCAGCAGGAAGGCGTACGCGCCGAGGCCCGCGCCGAAGACGAAGTCGCCTTCCGCGCGCGTCGTACTGAGGCCGATCACCGTGATCAGCCAGCCGGCGGCCGGGACCAGCGCCCCGACGACCGAGACGGCCGCCCGCGCGCCGCCGGTGAACAGCGCGGCGGCGCCCGCCAGCGCGAGCAGCAGCCCGCCGGGGAACCACGCCCCCTGCACCAGCGCGCCGGCCACCGCGGTCAGCGCACCCAGGACGAACAGCAGGACGTACAGCCCGGCCCTCAGCGCGCCGGCGGGCGCGGTCTCCGGCCGCGGCGCCGCCTCGGCGGCCTTCCCGGCGCCTCCGCCGGCCGCCCGGCTGCGCTTGCTCGCGTCGTCGTTGCCGCTCATCGCCGTGCCTCCGACCGCTCCGCCGCCGTCTCCGGCCCGTCCTGCGTCCGCACGCCGGCGAACAGGTCGTCCTCCCGCTCGCCGTCCTTCGCGCCGGACGTGCCGCGCACGAGACGGTAGTGCTCACCGCTGATCAGCGGCTGCCCGAGGTCGTTGGAGAGCGCGAAGAACGGGCCGTCGACCGAGATCTGGGTGACGTGCGCGCGCATCGCTGCGGCCTTGGCCGCGCTGTACTCCGGCGTGGCCGGGATCGAGGCCGTGACCTCCGCGTCCTCCACCACGCCCGGCACGTCGTCCACGTCGGCCACGCCGGGGAAGGACATTCCGGCGGCGCGCAACCGCTCGAAGCCCTCCTCGACCACAGAGCGCGGGTTGCAGTTCCAGTAGATCTTCTCGATCGTGTGGGGCGCGCCCAGCTCCGGCCGGAAGGCGGGGTCGGCGGACAGATCGGCCGCGCGCATCGCGACCCGGTGGGCCTGGATGTGGTCGGGGTGGCCGTACCCGCCGTCCGGGTCGTAGGTGACCAGGACCTGCGGGCGGACCTCGCGGACGACCTCGACCAGGTCACCGGCGGCCGCTTCCAGGTCGGCCTGCCAGAAGGCGTCCGGGCGATCGTTCTGCGGCGCGCCCATCATCCCGGAGTCGCGGTAGCGGCCCGGGGCGCCGAGCCGGCGGTGGTCGGTGACGCCCAGCTCCGCCATGGCCGCGGCCAGTTCGCCGCTGCGGTACGGGCCGAGCACGTCGTCCTTGTCGGCGGCCAGATGGGCGAGATCGGCGGGGATCACCTCGCCCTCCTCACCCAGCGTGCAGGTCACCAGGGTGACGAGGGCACCCTCGGCCGCGTATCTGGCCATGGTGGCGCCGTTGTTGATCGACTCGTCGTCGGGGTGCGCGTGCACCAGGAGCAGACGGCGGGCGGGAAGCTCGGACATGAGGACAGCGTACGAGTCCTGCTCGGGGCACGGAGAACCCGACCGGGTGATCCACCCGGTCGGGCGCTTCGTCCGCCCGTCACGGCCGGGCGGGTGGTGGAGCCACGGGCGCGGGCGGCCGTACCGCGCGGGCCCGTGGAGTCGAGGTCAGAACTTGATGCCGCCGATCATCCCCGCGACGTTGGTGGTGAACTCTCTGATGGTCGGCGCGATCGACGAGCTGGCGATGTAGAACCCCAGCAGTATGCAGACGACTGCATGGCCCGCCTTCAAGCCTGACTTCTTCACCAGCAGGAAGACGATGATCGCCAGCAGCACCACCGCCGAAATCGAGAGTGCCACGGCGGTCACCTCCAAGTACGCACGGACGGAACGGGATTGGGCGGGCAGGGCCCGGGCCGCTTTGGCCAATGGCTCCATACCCACACGCCTCAGCGATCATAACTATCGATCCGCGCGCATATGCCGGTGCACGGGTGCAGAGTGGGGGCGCACACGATCTTGACGAGTGCGGCTGCCGTGAGCCCCGGGGCCCTTACGCTCGACCGCATGACCGGACAGCTCTCATTTCCCCGGCAGCACGCGCGCACCCAGCGCTTCAGCCTGGGCGTACCGCGCGGCTTCAGCGTCTCGCCGGATGGTACGCGCGTCGCCTTCCTCCGCTCCCGATCAGGCACCGATCGGGCGAATCTGTTGTGGGTCCTTGACCTTGACGCCGGGCGCGAGTACGCCGCCGCCGACCCGGCGGAACTGCTGGGCGGCGCCGACGAGGAACTGTCCCCGGAGGAGAAGGCGCGCCGCGAGCGGACCCGGGAGGGCTCGGGTGGCGTGGTCGGGTACGCCACCGACGCGGCCGTGGAGCTGGCCGCCTTCCCGCTCTCCGGCCGGCTGTTCGTCTCCGAGCTGCGGGCCGGCACCTGCCGTGAACTGCCCGTGCCGGGGCCGGTGGTGGACCCCCGCCCGTCCCCGGACGGCCGGTACGTGGCGTATGTCGCGGAGGGCGCGCTGCGGGTCGTGCCCGTGGCGGGTGACGGCACGGCGGACGGCGACGGCGCGGCGCACGGCGACCGCGCGCTGGCGGCACCGGACGGGCCGAACGTCACCTGGGGCCTCGCGGAGTTCATCGCGGCCGAGGAGATGAGCCGGTACCGCGGCTTCTGGTGGTCCCCCGACAGCGAGCGGCTGCTGGCCGCGCGGGTCGACGACTCCCCCGTACGCCGCTGGTGGATCGCCGATCCGGCGCACCCGGACAAGGCACCCGCCGAGGTGGCCTACCCGGCCGCCGGCACCCCCAACGCCGAGGTCGGCCTCGCCCTGCTGGACCTGAGCGGGGAGCGCACGGACGTCGTATGGGACCGCGAGCGCTACCCCTACCTGGCCCGGGTGCACTGGTCGGCGGCCGGCCCGCCGCTGCTCCTGGTCCAGTCCCGTGACCAGCGGTCGCAGCGCTATCTGGCCGTCGACACCGAGACCGGCGCCACCCGCCTGGTGCACGCCGACGAGGACCCGGTGTGGGTCGAGCCGTACCCGGGCGTGCCGGCCTGGACGCCGGACCGGCGGCTGGTGCGGATCGCCGACGAGGGCGGTGCGCGCAAGCTCTTCGTCGGGGACCGGCCGCTGACGTCCGCGCCGCTGCACGTGCGCGCGGTGCTCGATATCGGCCAGGAAGATGTCCTGTTCTCGGCAAGCGCCGAGGAGCTGCACGATGTCGGGATCTACCGGGCCTGGTACCGGGGCAGCGGCGACCAGGGCGGCTGGGAGCGGGTGACGGAGCGCCCCTACGCCTCGTACTCCTCCGCGGTGCGGGTGGGCGAGACCGCGGTCGTGTCGCACATGAGCGCCGAGCGGCCCGGGGCGCGGGTGGAGGTGCTGCGGCTGGCCGCAGACGGCAAGGAGACCCGGCTCGCCGAGATCCCCTCGTACGCCGAGACGCCGGTGCTCACCGCCCGGCCGCGGTTCGTGACGGCGGGCGAGCGGGACATCCCCTGTGCCGTACTGCTGCCGACCGGTTACCAGGAGGAGGACGGGCCGCTGCCGGTCCTGATGGACCCGTACGGCGGTCCGCACGCCCAGCGGGTGCTCGCGGCCCACAACGTCTTCCTCACCTCGCAGTGGTTCGCCGACCAGGGCTTCGCCGTGGTGGTGGCGGACGGCCGGGGCACCCCGGGCCGCTCCCCCGCCTGGGAGAAGGCCATTTCGGGGCAGCTCGCCGACGTGGTGCTGGCGGACCAGGTCGACGCGCTGCACGCGCTGGCGGAACGGTTCCCGCTGGACCTGGAGCGGGTGGCCATCAGGGGCTGGTCGTTCGGCGGCTTCCTCGCCGGGCTGGCCGCGCTGCGCCGCCCGGACGTCTTCCACGCGGCGGTGGTGGGCGCGCCCGTCACCGACCAGCGGCTGTACGACACGCACTACACGGAGCGGTACCTGGGCCACCCGGCCGAGGACCCCGCGTCCTACGTGCGGAATTCACTGGTCACCGACGAGGGTCTGTCGGGCGCCGCCGAGCAGCACCGGCCGATGATGATCGTGCACGGGCTGGCGGACGACAACGTGGTGGTGGCGCATTCTCTGCGGTTCTCCTCCGCGCTGCTGGCCGCCGGCCGCCCGCACGAAGTACTGCCGCTGTCCGGCGTGACCCATATGACGCCGCAGGAACAGGTGGCCGAAAACCTGCTTCTTCTGCAAGTCGCATTCCTCAAGCGGAGCCTGGGTCTCTCCTAGTACCGGGAATCCCCGGCAGTCCCGCGTGGATATGTGCACGCGGACGTGCGGCGCGGCCGGACGAAAAACGACCGGCCGGGGAGACGTTCGGTCTCCCCGGCCGGTCCACGGCACCCGCACGGCCGTACGCTGTCCAGGATGGCGCGTTCGTATATCGGTACTGCGACGGCCAAGTGTCCTTCATGTTAAGGATGTTGGGGACGATATGTCGCCCATGCCGTACACCTTCCACACCTGTCAAGCACGCCCGGGCGTCAATCTGCGCAATCTTCGCTCAAGAAGCGAACAAGCTGGCTACGGTCGGTCCGCAGACTCTTGACTCCGCCGTAAATCACTTGCGAAAGTCCGCTCAACCAGCGGTGCGACTCTGTGCCGCTTCATGTTCCAAGAGAACTCGGCGCGGGGGCACTTCGCGATGACTAGTCCATCCCAGACCGCGGTTTCCAAGACCGACACCCCAGGACTTGGACCCGACGGGCTGAGCAAGGGAAAGGACCGCAAGGTCGGCGAATTGGTCGGCCGTTCGCCGGGCCAATTGATGTGGGCCAGGTTCAAGCGGGACCGCACCGGAGTGATCAGCGCCTATGTCGTGATCTTCTTCTTCGCCGTCGGCCTGCTGGCCCCGGTCATCTCCGCGCTGTACGGCAAGGACCCCTACACGCGGTACGGCATGCTCACGCCGGGCCTGCTGACCAACGGCTACCCGACCCAGCCCAACGGCGGCATCTCGGGCGACTTCTGGTTCGGCATCGAACCGACCCTGGGCCGCGACGTGTTCATGCAGCTCGTCTACGGCATCCGCACCACGCTCTTCACCGCGGTCGCGATCACCATCGCCTCGGTGCTCACCGCCATCGTGCTGGGCGTGGCGGCCGGCTACTTCGGCGGCAAGATCGACTACTTCATCGGCCGGGCCACCGACCTGCTGATGGCCTTCCCGAACCAGCTGTTCTTCGTCGCCTTCGTCCCCGTCGTGGCCGCCATCTTCGTGGCCCCCGAGGACGCCATGCCGACCTGGCTGCGCGCGACCATCCTGATCCTGGTGATGTGGTTCCTGGGCTGGATGAGCCTGGCCCGCCTGCTCCGCGGACAGGTGCTCTCGCTGAGGGAACGGGAGTTCATCGAGGCCGCGAAGGTCTCCGGCGCCTCACCGGCCCGCATCATCCGCCGCGAGCTGCTGCCGAACGTCGTGACGCCGATCCTGGTCCAGACGACGTACATGCTCCCGAACTTCGTGACGTCCATCGCGGGCCTGTCCTTCCTGGGCGTCGGCTACGTCGAGCCCACCCCGGACTGGGGCCGGATGTTCGCGAACGCCGCCGACTACTACCGCAACGACATCACGTACTTGTTCTTCCCGGGTGTGGCGATGGTCCTCTTCATCGTCGCCTTCAACCTGCTCGGGGATTCGGTCCGGGACGCTTTCGACCCGAAGCGGGCTCGATGAGATCCGTTCCATGGGGGGTGCTGCCACCCCGGCATCGCATGAGTCAGGCAGCAGCATCGGATCAACGACAGGCAGGTGCATTTACCGTCATGAGCAGCAACCGTACGCGCAGAACTCACGCCACCCTGGTCGCGCTGGCAGCCGGCGCCCTGGTCCTCACCGCGTGCAGCAGCGGCGCGGGCGCCGGCGGCGGGGACAACGCCAACGACCGTACCGGCGCCGAGGCGCAGCGCTCCCAGATCGCGTTCGGCGACGCCGCGGCGTCCAAGGGCAAGGCCGAGGAGGTGCCGGGCGCGCAGAAGGGCGGCACCCTCAAGGTCTACCAGCGCGACACCTTCTCGCACCTGGACCCGGCGCAGATCTACGTCAGCGACGAGGGCGCGCTCGCCACGCTGCTCTTCCGCAAGCTGACGTCGTACCACATGGACAACAAGGGCAAGTACACCATCGTCGGTGACCTCGCCACGGACAGCGGCCAGTCCTCCGACGGCGGCAAGACCTGGAAGTACACGCTCAAGGACAACGTGAAGTGGGAGGACGGCTCCCCGATCACGGCCAAGGACATCCGGCACACCTTCGAGCGGCAGTTCGCTCCGTTCATCACGGACGGCCCGTACTTCGTCCAGCAGTGGCTGGCGGACTCCACCGACTACCGCAAGCTCCTCAAGGACGGCCCGTACAAGGGCAAGCACCTCCCGGACAGCGTCCTCGAGACGCCGGACGACAAGACCATCGTCTTCCACTTCAAGACCCCGCACCCCGACCTGCCGTACGCCCTGGCGATGGCCGGCTACGCCGCGGTGCAGGAGAAGAAGGACACCAAGGAGAAGTACGACAAGGCCCCGCAGTCCTCGGGCCCGTACAAGATCAAGCCGGGGTCCTTCAAGTCCGGCAAGGGCATGACGCTGGTCAAGAACACCGAGTGGGACGCGAACACCGACAACTCGCGCCACCAGTACGTCGACAAGTTCGACATCCAGTTCGGTGTGTCCTTCCCGGACTCGACCCAGCGTCTGATCGCGGACAACGCCGACAACCAGAACGCGGTCAGCTTCAGCAACCAGGTCGACGCGGCCAGCATGCAGACCGTGACCAACGACCCCAAGGTCAAGAAGCGCTCGATCTCGGGTTACCAGCCCTACGTCGGCGTCATCAACTTCAACATGAAGCGGATCAAGGACAAGAAGGTGCGCGAGGCCCTCGCCTACGCGATGCCGACGCAGGCCGTCCTGGACGCGTACGGCACGCCGGGCGGCGGCGAGCTGGCGGGCAGCTACATCAGCCCGACGGTCACCGGCTACAAGGACATCGACCCCTACGGCAAGCTGAAGAAGCCGCTGGGCGACATCGAGAAGGCGAAGAAGCTCCTGAAGGAAGCCGGCAAGACCGGCATGAAGATCACCTTCGCCTACATGAACGCGCCGGAGCCGCAGAAGTACTCGGTCTCCATCGTCGACAACCTCAAGAAGGCCGGCTTCGACGTCCAGCCGAAGGACCTGCCCTCCGACACCTACTACGACGTGATCGGCAAGGTCGACAACAAGTTCGACATCTACGCCTCCGCGTGGGGCGCCGACTGGCCGAGTGCCTCGACCGTGCTGCCGCCCACCATGGACGGCCGGCAGATCCAGGACGGCTCGCCGAACTACTCGCACTACAACAACCCGGCCGTCAGCAAGGAGATGGACCGCATCTCCAAGATGTCGGACCAGGAGAAGGCGTCCGAGGAGTGGTTCAAGCTCAACGAGAAGATCCTCAAGGAGGACTTGCCGGCGATCCCGACCTTCTACTACAAGCAGATCCAGCTGCACGGTTCCAAGGTCGGCGGCGTCGTGAACAACGACATCATCAGCGGTGTCGACCCGACGAAGCTGTTCCTCAAGAAGTAACCGTGCCCTCGCGCCGGTAACCCTGGCGCCCGGTGTGCCCGTCCGGACCGGACGGGCACACCGCGCGGTCCCCACCCACCTCCTTCCGCTGCCCCACGAGAGCTGCGATCTGCCATGCTTCGTTTCCTCTTCCGCCGGTCCCTCGGCGCGATCGTGATCCTGCTGCTGATCAGCGCGTTCACCTTCTTCCTGTTCTTCGCAGCGCCACGGGATCCCGCGCTGCTGGCCTGCGGAAAGAACTGCACGCCGGACGCCGTCGCCCTGATTCACAAGAACCTCGGTCTGGACAAGCCGATCCCGGTTCAGTATTGGGACTTCATGTCCGGCATCGTGACCGGGCGCGACTTCGCCCAGGGACCCTGCCCGGCCCCCTGCTTCGGCTACTCGTTCGCCAACGGCGACCCCGTCTGGAACACCATCATCGACCGCTTCCCGACCACGATCTCGCTGACCATCGGCGCCGCCGCGGTCTTCCTGACGGTCGGCCTGGGCACCGGCATGCTCGCCGCCTGGAAGCAGGGCAAGCTGCTCGACAAGTTCTTCAGCTCCGCCTCACTGGTGCTGAGCTCGATGCAGATCTACTTCATCGGCCCGATCGTGCTGGCTCTGCTGGTGTACAACCTGGAGATCCTGGGGCAGCCCAAGTACGTGAACTTCACGGACAGTCCAGGGGCCTGGTTCATGGGCCTGCTGATCCCCTGGTGCGTGCTGTCGGTCATCTTCACCGCGCAGTACACCCGTATGGCGCGCTCCTCCATGATCGAGCAGTTGGCCGAGGAACACGTCCGTACCGCACGCGCCAAGGGCATGACGCGCGGCACGGTCTTCTTCCGGTACGCCTGGCGCGGCTCGCTCATCCCCATCGTCACCATCTTCGGCATCGACCTCGGCTCGCTCTTCGGCGGCGCGATGATCACGGAACAGACCTTCGCCCTCCCGGGCCTCGGCACCCTCGCGGTGCAGTCCGTGCAGAGGACCGACCTTCCCATGGTCATGGGCGTGATGCTGTTCGCGGCGACGTTCATCGTCCTCTTCAACATCATCGTCGACGCGGCCTACGCGTTCATCGACCCGCGCGTGCGCCTGTCCTAGGAGAACCACCAGTGACCACACTCACCAAGACCGAGGGCGCACCGGTCCCGACCGGGTCGGACCCCTTCCTGTCCGTGCGCGACCTGTACGTGCGGTTCTCCACCGAGGACGGCATCGTCAAGGCCGTCGACGGGCTCTCCTTCGACCTGGAGAAGGGCAGCACGCTCGGCATCGTCGGCGAGTCCGGCTCCGGCAAGTCGGTGACCAACCTCGCCGTGCTGGGCCTGCACAACCCCGCCTCCACCGAGATCGCCGGTGAGATCACGCTGGACGGCCAGGAGCTGACCGGCGCCGGCGAGCGCACGCTGCAGAAGCTCCGCGGCAACAAGATGGCGATGATCTTCCAGGACCCGCTGACGGCGCTGTCCCCGTACTACACGGTGGGCCGGCAGATCGCCGAGCCGTTCATCAAGCACACCGGCGCGAGCAAGCGCGAGGGCCGGCAGCGCGCCATCGAGATGCTGACCAAGGTCGGCATCCCGCAGCCGAACCTGCGGGTGGACGACTACCCGCACCAGTTCTCCGGCGGCATGCGCCAGCGCGCCATGATCGCCATGTCGCTGGTCTGCAACCCGGCCCTGCTCATCGCCGACGAGCCGACCACCGCGCTGGACGTGACCGTCCAGGCGCAGATCCTGGACCTCCTGAAGGACCTCCAGCAGGAGTTCGGGTCGGCGATCATCCTGATCACCCACGACCTGGGCGTCGTCGCCGACATGGCCGACGAGCTGCTGGTGATGTACGCGGGCCGGGCCATCGAGCGCGGCACGGTACGGGACATCCTCACCGAGCCGCAGCACCCGTACACCTGGGGCCTGCTCGGCTCGATGCCCCGCCTGTCGGCCAGCGTCGACGAGCCGCTGCACCCGATCCCCGGCGCCCCGCCGAGCCTGCTCACCCCGCCGACCGGCTGCCCCTTCCACCCGCGCTGCGCGTTCACCTCCGAGGTGGGCGGCACCCGCTGCGCGGACGAGCGGCCGCCGCTGGCACCGGGGCGCGCCTCGGCCTGCCACCTCACGGCCGAGCAGAAACACACCTTCTTCACCGAGCAGATCAAGCCCCGGCTGGGCTAGGGAGCGACGACCATCATGAGTGAAACGAAAGACGTCACCCTCCCCGCTCCCCGCGACGCCGCCCCCGCGGGCGAACCGCTGCTGGTCACCGAGGGCCTGACCAAGCACTTCCCGATCAAGGGCGGCTTCCCGATCCGGCGGACGATCGGCGCGGTGCAGGCGGTCGACGGGGTCGACCTGACCGTGCACGCCGGCGAGAGCTTCGGCCTGGTCGGCGAGTCGGGCTGCGGCAAGTCCACCACGGGCCGGCTGCTGACCCGCCTGCTGGAGCCCACCAGCGGCAAGATCTCCTACCGCGGCCGCGACATCAGCCACGCGAACCGCAAGGAGCTCGCGCCGGTCCGGTCCGAGATCCAGATGATCTTCCAGGACCCGTACTCCTCGCTGAACCCGCGGCAGACCGTCGGCACCATCATCGGCGGCCCGATGGAGATCAACGGGATCAACCCGCCCGGCGGCCGCGAGAAGAAGGTCCGCGAGCTGCTGGAGACGGTCGGCCTCAACCCGGAGCACTACAACCGCTTCCCGCACGAGTTCTCCGGCGGCCAGCGGCAGCGCATCGGCGTGGCGCGCGCCCTCGCCCTGGAACCGAAGCTGATCGTCGCCGACGAGCCGGTCTCCGCGCTGGACGTCTCCATCCAGGCCCAGGTCGTCAACCTCCTCCAGGAGCTCCAGCGCGAGCTGGGCATCGCGTTCCTCTTCATCGCCCACGACCTGGCGATCGTCCGGCACTTCAGCCAGCGGGTGGCGGTGATGTACCTGGGCAAGATCGTCGAGGTCGGCGACCGCGAATCGATCTACACCCGCCCGCGCCACCCGTACACGCACGCGCTGCTCTCCGCCGTCCCGGAGGCGAAGTTCACCGAGGACGACGAGGAGCAGCGCGAGCGCATCCGGCTCGCGGGCGACGTGCCCTCACCGGTCAACCCGCCCTCCGGCTGCCGCTTCCGCACCCGGTGCTGGAAGGCGCAGGAGAAGTGCGCGACGGAGGAGCCGCCGCTGCTCCAGATCGCCGGGAACGCCGCGGGCCACCTGACGGCCTGCCACTTCCCCGAGGAGCCGACGCTCGCCGCGCGCGGCGAGGACATCGTCCTCGACCCGGCACTGGCCGCCATCGAGGACGCGGGCGGTCCGTCCAAGGAGGCCTGACGCCACCGCGGTTCCTCGGGAGGCCTGTTCCCGAAGAGACCTGTTCCCACCACCGCGGCGGTCCGGGCCGTGGCGGCCTTTCCCGCCGCGCCGGTTGCCCGCGCAGTTCCCCGCACCCCTTCAGGGGCGCGGGGAACTGCGCGACCGGCCACGACGGCCCGGCAGTCGGCCACCGGTGCGCAGGGGCACCCCCTGCCCCGTCGGCAGTCGGTTACTCGCTCGGCACGACTTGGCGCTCCTCCGCGAAGTGACACGCGGAGGGGTGCGCCGGCCCCGCGGCCCCCGCGAACCGTTCGGGTACGGCCAGCGGAGGGACGACGTCCGCACACACCGGCTGCGCCTTCCAGCACCGCGTGCGGAACCGGCACCCCGACGGCGGATCGGCCGGCGACGGCACGTCCCCGACGAGCAGGATCCTCCCCCGGCTACCGCCGGGAGGTGCCCCCACCCGGTGCTCCCGCGCCTCGGGATCCGGTACGGGCACGGCGGACAGCAGCGCCTGCGTGTACGGGTGCGTGGGGTGCCCGTAGATCTCGTCCTCGGTGCCGGTCTCCACGATCCGGCCCAGGTACATCACCGCCACCCGGTCCGAGATGTGCCGCACCACCGACAGGTCGTGCGCGATGAAGACGTAGCTGAGGTCGAACTCGTCCTGGAGCCGCTCCAGCAGGTTCACCACCTGCGCCTGGACCGAGACGTCCAGCGCGGAGACCGGCTCGTCCGCGACGATGATCTCGGGCCGCAGCGCCAGCCCCCGCGCGATGCCGATGCGCTGCCGCTGGCCGCCGGAGAACTGGTGCGGGTACCGGTTGACGTACTCCGGGTTCAGCCCGACCACGTCCAGCAGCTCCTGCACCCGGCGCCGCCGGTCGCCCTTCGGCGCCACCTCCGGGTGGATGTCGTACGGCTCCCCGATGATGTCGCCGACCGTCATCCGCGGGTTGAGCGAGGTGTACGGGTCCTGGAACACCATCTGGATGTTGCGGCGGACCGCCTTCAGGGCCCGCCCGGACAGCCTGGTGATGTCCTCCCCGTGATACCGGATGGCTCCCGCGGTCGGCCGCTCCAGGCCGACCAGCATCTTGGCCACGGTCGACTTCCCGCAGCCGGACTCCCCCACGATGCCGAGCGTCTCGCCCTTGCGCAGGTCGAAGGAGACCCCGTCGACCGCCTTGACCGCGCCGACCTGCCGCTTCAGGACGATGCCCTGGGTCAGCGGGTAGTGCTTGACCAGGTCGCGCACTTCGAGAATGGCCTCAGCGGTCATGCGGGGGCTCCTCGCCTCGCAGGGTCTCCTCCCAGAAGTGGCAGGCGCTGGTCCGGCCCGCCGCCACGTCGTACTGCGGCGGCCGGTCCGTGGTGCACCTGTCGCGGGCCCGCGGGCAGCGCGGGTGGAAGGGGCAGCCGGGCGGGATCGCGGTCAGGCTCGGCGGCAGGCCCTTGATCGCGTACAGCTCCTGGCCCTTCTGGTCCAGGCGCGGGATGGAGTCCAGCAGGCCGCGGGTGTAGGGGTGGGCCGGCGCGCGGTAGAGGTCGTGTACGGGCGCGTGCTCCACGATCCTGCCCGCGTACATCACCGCGATCCGGTCGGCGACGTCCGCGACCACCCCCAGGTCATGGGTGATCAGGATCAGGCCCATGTCGTACTCCCGCTGGAGATCGGCCAGCAGGTCCATGACCTGCGCCTGCACCGTCACGTCCAGCGCGGTCGTCGGCTCGTCCGCGATGATCAGGTCCGGCTCCAGGGCCAGCGCCATCGCGATCATGATGCGCTGGCGCATACCGCCGGAGAACTGGTGCGGGTAGTCCCCGACGCGGCTGCGCGCCGCCGGGATCTTCACCCGGTCCATCAGCTCCACCGCCTTGGCGCGCGCGTCCTTCCGCTTCATGCCCTGGTGGACCTCGTACATCTCGCCGAGCTGGGCACCGACGGAGAGCACCGGATTCAGCGCGGACAGCGCGTCCTGGAAGATCATCGCCATCCGGGCGCCGCGTACCTTGCGCCGCTCCTCGGGCGGGGCCTTGAGCAGGTCCCGCCCCCGGAAGAGGATCTCGCCGCCGGTGACGAAGCCGGGCGGCGAGTCGAGGATGCCCATGACGGCCTGCGCGGTGACGGACTTGCCGGAGCCCGACTCGCCCAGCACGGCCAGCGTCTCGCCCGCGTCGACGCGGTAACTGACGCCGTCGACGGCCCTGGCGACGCCGTCCCGGGTACGGAACTCCACGTACAGGTCGCGCACGTCGAGCAGCGCGGGCGACGCCGCGCCGGGATCGGGCGCGGCGTCGGGGTTCGTCGCGGTGGCCATCGGCTCTCTCCGTCTCCTCGGCGCAGTTTGTGGTCGGCGCAGCTCGGGGTCAGCGCAGCTTGGGGTCGAGGGCGTCGCGCACCGCGTCGCCGAGCATGATGAACGCCAGCACCGTGATCGACAGCGCGCCCGCCGGATACAGCAGCATGTGCGGCGCGTTGCGGATGTAGGTGGAGGCGGTGGAGATGTCGATGCCCCAGGAGACGTTGGGCGGCTTCAGGCCCGCGCCAAGGTAGGACAGCGTGGCCTCCAGGGAGATGTAGGTGCCCAGCGCGATGGTGGCGACGACGATGACGGGGGCCACCGCGTTCGGCGCGATGTGCCGCAGCAGCATCCGGCCGTTGGAGGCGCCGAGCGCTCGCGCGGCCTGGACGTAGTCGTTCTGCTTGGCGGTGACGACGGAGCCGCGGGCGATCCGGGCGATCTGCGGCCAGCCGAGCAGCACGATGAAGCCGACCACCGGCCAGACCGTCTTGCTGGTGACGACCGAGAGGAAGACCAGGCCGCCCAGGAGTACGGGGATGCCGAAGAAGATGTCGGCGAGCCGGGAGAGCAGCGCGTCCCACCAGCCGCCGAAGAAGCCCGCGAGGCCGCCGAGGAGGCTGCCGAGGAGCGCGGCACCGGCGGTGGCGCAGACGCCGACGGTGATGGAGGCGCGCGCCCCGTAGACGGTACGGGTGTAGACGTCCCGGCCCTGGGTGTCGAAGCCGAAGGGGTGGCCGGGGGCCGAGCCCTCCTGAGCCTTGGCGAGGTCCGCGCGGTACGGGTTCCCGTCGGTGATCAGCGACGGCCAGATCGCGATGACGATCAGAAAGAGGATGATCAGTGCGGAGATCAGGAAGACGGGGTTGCGCCGCAGGTCGCGCCAGGCGTCGCCCCACAGGCTGCGGGGCCTGTCGTCGGGGCGCCCGCCGCCCCGCCCGTTCCGGCCGCCCTCCAGGGTCTCGGCCTCGGCCATCGCCAGGGCGGTGGTGGCGCCGTCCCCGTGGGTGACCGCCTCCTTGGGCACGTAGCTCTCAGGCATAGCGGATCCTCGGGTCGAGTACGGCGTACAGCAGGTCGACGACGAGGTTGGCGAAGAGGAAGACCAGTACGAGGACGGTGACGAAACCGACGACGGTGGGCGAGTTCTGCCGCAGGATGCCCTGGTAGAGCTGGAAGCCGACGCCGTGGATGTTGAAGATCCGCTCGGTGACGATGGCGCCGCCCATGAGCTGGCCGATGTCGGTGCCGATGAAGGTGATCACCGGGATGAGGGAGTTGCGCAGCAGGTGGCGGGTGACGACCCGGCGGCGCGGCAGGCCCTTGGCCACGGCCGTCCGTACGTAGTCGGCGCGGGCGTTCTCGGCCAGCGAGGTGCGGGTCAGCCGGGTGACGTACGCGAGCGAGACCAGCGCGAGCACCACGCCGGGCAGCAGCAGCTCGGTCAGGTACGCGTCGGTGGAGACGGTCGGCGTCACCCACCCCCACTTCACTCCGAGCAGGAACTGCAGCACGTAGCCGCTGACGAACGTCGGAATGGACACCACGACGAGCGTGAAGACGAGCACCGAGGTGTCCAGCGCGCGCCCTCGGCGCAGCCCGCTCAGCACCCCCAGCGTGATGCCGACGACGATCTCGATGACGATGGCGACCAGGGTCAGCCGCAGGGTGACGGGGAAGGCGGTGCCCATCAGCTCGGTGACCGGCTGCCCGTTGAAGGCGGTGCCGAAGTCCCCGCGGAAGATCTGGCCCATGTAGTGCAGGTACTGCTTCCACAGCGGCTGGTCGAGAAGGAGTTCCTCGCGGATCCTCGCGGCGGTGGCGGGGTCGGGGGCGCGGTCGCCGAACATCGCGGCGACCGGGTCCCCGAGCGCGTACACCATGAAGAAGATCAGGAACGTGCTGCCGATGAACACCGGGATCATCTGGAGCAGCCGCCGGATGACATAGCGTCCCATGGGGTCAGCTGCCGACCTTGATCTGCTCGTAGACGGGCACGCTGAACTGGTTCAGCCGGACGTTGCTCAGCCGGTCCGTATATCCCCCGCTGCCGTTCTGGTACCAGAGCGGGATCACCGGCATGTCCTTGACCAGGACCCGCTGCGCGTCCTGGAACTTCTTCACCGCCGCCTGCTGGTCGGGCTCGGCATTCGCCTCGTCGACCAGCTTGTCGAACTGCTTGTTGCTGTACTTGCCGTCATTGGAGGAGGCATCGGTGTAGTACATCGGCTGGAGGAAGTTCTGGATGAGCGGATAGTCCATCTGCCACCCGGCCCGGAACGGCCCCTTCATCTTCTTCGCCGAGATCTGATTCCGGTAATCCGCGAACGTCCCCACCGGATTGCCCACACACGCCTTGTCGTCCTTCAGCACCTTGTTGACGCTGTTGCAGAGCGCGTCGACCCAGTCCTTGTGCGAGCCGGTGTCGGCGTTGTACGTGACAGTGACCTTGCCGCCGGGCAGCCCGCCGCCCTCCTTGATGAGCTTGCGCGCCTCGGCCGGCTTGTACTGGCACGCCTCCCCGCACAGGCCGGCCTTGTAGCCGCCGTCCGCCTTGAGCACCGGCGAGGTCCAGTCGGTGGCCGGGGTGCGGGTGTTCTGGAAGATCTGCTTGGTGATCGTCTTGCGGTCGATCGCCATGGACAGCCCCTGCCGCACCTTGGCCATCTTCCGCGTCCCCCATTTCGGGTCGTACATGGGGAAGGTCAGGGTCTGGATGATCCCCGCGGGCTGATTGATGTACCGGTCGCCGAGATCCGCCTCGGCGTTCTTCAGCTGCGCGGCCGGGATGTCATCCGTCAGATCGAGATTGCCGGCCTGCAGATCGGTATAGGCAGTGTTGTTGTCGGTGTAGACCCGAAGATCCACACCACCGTTTCTGGCCTTGTCGGGCCCCTTGTACTTGCTCCACTTCCGGAGCTTCATGGCCGAGCCCTTGTCGTACGACTCGATCTCGTACGGCCCGTTCCCGACCGGCTTCTTCAGCCACCCGTCATGGTCCTTGAAAAACGCCCGCGGCAGCGGAGCGAACGCCGGATACCCCAGCGTCTGCGGCCACGTGGAGAACTTCTGATTGAGCGCCACGGTAAACGTGGTGTCATTCTTGACCTTCAGCCCGGAGAGCTTCTTAGCACTCGGCTTCCCGCTCTCGGGATGAACCTTCTCATACCCCTCGATATATCCGAAGAAATAAGCATTCTTCTGATTGTTGTCGAGATTCGCCCCGTAATTCCACGCATCCACGAACGACTGCGCCGTGACCGGCTCCCCGTTGCTGAACTTCCACCCCTTCTTGATCGTGACCGTGTAGTTCTGCTGGTCATCGGTCTCGATCTTCCGGGCGAGCATGTCCTTGGCCTCGCCGGTCTTCGGGTCGTACCTCTTCAGCCCCCGGAAAACCATGTCCAGGACCTTGCCGCCCTGCACCTCATTGGTATTGGCCGGCTCCAGCGGATTCTGCGGATCCCCCCACGACGAACTGAGCACCCCCTTCCCGTCACCACCACCGCCGCCCCCGCCACCACACGCCGTCGCCACGAGAGCGACCGCCACCGTTCCCACCGCCCACTTCGCACGGGTGGCTCCACGCATCCGGTGCCTCCTCCGACCAATAGGTACGTAGGCCACATAACAGCCCATAGGAGGCCTCCTCGCACCCGTACCTCCCCCGTACGAGCACGCCACGCCGCACATTCCCCCCGAACGCACGAGAGCGGCACCCGCCGCGACAGAACGACACAGCGCCCGGGAGAGCAGACACTCTCCCGGGCGCTGCACCCGGATGGACCAAGGGGGAGGAAAGGTCAGGGCTGGGGCGGGCTGACTCGGTCGATGCCGGCGACCATCCTGCGCTTGCGCGCGATATTGGACTCGATCAGATCCCGTGAGAACTTGCCCGGCTCCCGGTCGTAGAGGGCCCTGCCCCGCTCCGAGGTGAATACGTCCGCCGGGATCCTGTCCTGGCCCACCGGGAAGAATTTCAGCACTTCCTCCATCGCGGCCAGCGAATACACCACGGCCGGCCGGTGCTTTCTGCGATCCTCCTCCGGCGTCGCCAGCAGGAGCGGACCCACACGAGTCGCAATTCCATTGGCCACGTCCATGAACTCGCCCGGGTCGATGATCCGGGAAGGTTCCGGCCCACCGAAGGCCGGCGGGGGCGGCGGCAGCTCGTCGGCCATCTTGAAGACGAAACGGCGCTGACGACCGCACCCGGCGCAAACACCCTCGTACACCGACACCATCGCACCGTCCTGCTGCTGAAGACTGTGCTGCCGCGCGAAATCCGCCACACCGCACTCGCACGGGTGCAGATCCATGTACAAGTGAGCTTCCAGTGACGAACGCGCTATCAGCATGATCACGACCCTATACGCTGCAGCACACGGCTGTAGGGGACTTGAGTTCACCAGGGGGAGACGCGTGGACGGGGCGAACGATCCCCGGCTGTTGTTGAGCATGCCGGAACAGCCAGGGTCATGGGAACGTCAGCGAGAGCTACTCACGGCCGCCGAGCAGCTGTTACCGCAGGTACTGCAGCATGTCGGCGGCTATCAGGGCGACTTCAAGTCGACCGATGAGCGGAACCCCCGCAAGTACTTCCTCGCACAGAACGAAGCCGGCAAAGAGATCTCCGTGTGGGTGGACGCAGTACCGCTCCCGGGCGGCATGGTCGCACGCACACTGGTCAACACGACGTCCGACCAATACATGATCCAGGTGTCGGACCGCGTACCCCTCAACGAGCTGGGACGGGTGCTCTCCCACGGCACCGGTGAAATTCTCGCTTGCCGTGAGCGCTCCGCTGCAGGGCTCGCCCCCGTCATGAATGACATGCTGCAGCGTGGTCCGGAGCTACCGCTTGAGCACGCCTTGTCAGCCACTGACCGGGGACAGGTCGGGCAGCTGAACTGGCTGGCGGAGCAGCTCTCCGACTCTTCGCTCACGGCGGATCAGCAAGCGCGCGTACGAGAGGAACTCTCCGGCCTCGTCGATCGATGCGGACTTCGCCCCACCGTCCCCCTCACCGACTCGGAACTGTTCGCGAACAATGCCGACGCAGTGGACATTCGCGCCGACTACGTGGCTCCGTACCTGTCCGAGAACTCTGAACGGCTACTGCGCGAACTCGCCCGCCCCATCGAACACCTCTCCCCCGCCGACGCCGCCGCTCTCAGCGCGTACCGTCGGGCGGAGGCCGAGGCGCGGGGTGCCACGCGGGTGGCGGCGTTCGTCGGCGGGCAGTCCGTGACGGTACCGCTGCCCGGGCTCGACGGGAACGGGCTGCCGTTGCCGCAGAGCCGGTTGAACGAGAAGGCCGCCACCTGGGCGGCAGCGCGTACCGAGAGGGCCGCCGTCACCGAGGAACAGTTGCGGGAGGCGGCGCTGCGGCAGGGCGGCTGGGCGCCGCCGCAGAAGGTGATCATCGGTGGCGGGGCCAGCCTGACGGGACGGGATCCCGACGCACTGCTCATCGACGCGCGCGGCCGGTGGCATCTGGACCCCGGCGCCGGCATCGTGCAGTCCGCCGACCAGACACGGGACATGGCGCGGGCGGGGCTGGAGGACCCTCATACGTACACCGCTCCCACGGGACGGGTGCCGATCGAGGCGGCCCGCGCCTGGGAGGACGAGCTGGCCGTGCGGGGCCCGGTGGTGGACGGGTACGGCCGGTTGAGCGTGGACGCGGACGGCAGGCTCGTGGTCCGGATCCAGCCGGAGAGCGGCGGCGGGCACATCGGTGTCGAGGTGGACGGGGCACCGATCATCGCCACCGGCCTGACGCGCGAGGTGGTGCCGGGCGTCGCGCGGGACAGTCCCAGTGAGGGCCTGCGCGGGGTGGAGAGTCTCGGCGAGGCCGTTCGTGTCCTGGACGAGCGCATACAGGGGCTGGGCGGACTGGCTCCGGAGAGAGCGGCGGCCGTCCGGCAACAGCTGCTCCACGCGGAGCGTTCGGGCGGCCGGGCGGCGGATGTGCTCGGGGTGCTGGACTCGGCCGGTATCCGGCAGCAGTTGGGGGACGACAGGGCCATCCGCGACTGCTTCCAGACGCTGGAGGCGACGCAGAAGTGGGAAGAGGCGCGTGCCGCGGCCCCGGGCCGCGCCCTGCTGGGTGACGAGGTCGCCGACAACCGCTTCGATCCGCGGGCGGCCCAGCACTGGATCGTCGCCGGTTCCGGCGGTACCGGCGTCGCCAACGCCGAGATCATCCTGCGTGAGAACCCGGACGCGCGCGTCACCATCATGGGCGGCGAGGCCCCGCCCGCGCTCCACCACCAGGTGCAGTACCTGGAGATGACGCACGCGGATTCTCCGTACCTGACGAGTGGCCGGCTCGACATCCAGCAGACCCGGCTGGGCCCGGTCGAGACCGTGCCGGGGGCCGACGGGAAGCCGCTCTTCCGGGTGCCGTTCAAGGACGAGAACGGCAATATGACGGCGGTGGTCGCCGACGGGTACGTCGCCAGCCTCGGCCGTACGAATCCGTTACCGCCGGTCACCCGCGAGCTCGCGGAGCGCGTGCGGGACGCGGGTGCCGAGGTCCGGGGGACGCTGCTCTTCGACGAACACCAGCAGTACCTGGGGTACGGACTGACCTTCCCGGTGGACGGCAGGGAACACCGGGTGAACGTGACCGGCGCGGCGTCCTGGCAGCTGCCCCGAGAGGTCTTCGACCAGCAGACCGTGCTCAAGCTGGGCGCCATGGGGGTGCGGCAGGTCCCTTCCGAGAGTGCGAACGCCGCTCCCGGGTTCGCGCCCGTCGCTCACCAGAGCGCGGCATACGCCCGTGCCCGGGCGGCGGGAACGGTGACAGAGCTGTCCCAGGTCCCCGAACGCTGGGTGGGCCCGGCCCCGACCGCCGAAAGTCCGGCCCCCGCTGCCGAGCACTCCGCCGGCAGCACCCCGGCTCAGCAGCCGAACCGTTCGGTCGCCGAGGCCGCCAAGAGCCGGTCCGGCGGTGGCGGCCGGTCGTTCACCACGCAGCCCCGTAACTCTCCCAAGCCCGGGGCCCCTCAGCCACAGGTCCCCCCGCAGCGGCCGGGCGGGCCCGAGCAGGGCGGCGGTCGGCGACGGTAGGCGAAGGCGCCCGGAGCGTGGCTGCTCCGGGCGCCTTCGAAGGGCGGGGTAGGGCGGTCAGGCCGCTCCGACCACGTCCTTTTCTTCGGCGAAGTGGCAGGCCGAGTCGTGGGCCGCCGGGGAGTCGGTGTTCTTGAAGGGGGTGGGGATGGCGAGGAGGGGGGTTTCCTCGGCGCACTTGTCCTGGGCTTTCCAGCAGCGGGTGCGGAAGCGGCAGCCGGAGGGCGGGTTGGCCGGGGAGGGCACGTCGCCGCTGAGGATAATGCGCTCGCGGGCGCCGCTGACCTCCGGGTCGGGGACCGGGACCGCCGAGAGGAGCGCCTGGGTGTAGGGGTGCGTCGGGTGCTCGTAGATCTCCTCGTCGGTGCCGATCTCGGCCATCCGTCCCAGGTACATCACGCCGACGCGGTCGGAGATGTGCCGGACGATGGAGAGGTCGTGGGCGATGAAGAGGTACGAGAGGTCGAACTCGTTCTGCAGTCGCTCCATCAGGTTGATCACCTGGGCCTGGACCGAGACATCGAGGGCCGAGACCGGCTCGTCGCAGATGATGATCTCCGGGTTGAGCGCGAGGCCGCGGGCGATGCCGATGCGCTGGCGCTGGCCGCCGGAGAACTGGTGCGGGTAGCGGTTGACGTACTCGGGGTTGAGGCCGACCACGTCCAGCAGCTCCTGGACCTTGCGCCGCCGGTCGCCCTTCGGGGCCACCTCGGGGTGGATGTCGAAGGGCTCGCCGATGATGTCGCCGACCGTCATGCGAGGGTTCAGCGAGGTGTAGGGGTCCTGGAAGACCATCTGGATGTTGCGGCGGACGGCCTTCAGGGCGCGCCCGGACAGCTTGGTGATGTCCTCGCCCTTGTAGAAGACCTCGCCCGCGGTGGCCCGCTCCAGGTTCATCAGCAGCTTGGCGACGGTGGACTTGCCGCAGCCGGACTCGCCGACGATGCCCAGCGTCTCGCCCCGGTACAGGTCGAAGGAGATCCCGTCGACCGCCTTGACCGCGCCGACCTGCTTCTTGAACAGCACGCCCTGCGTGAGGGGGAAGTGCTTGACCAGGTTGCGGACCTGGAGGATGGGCTCGCGGTCGCCCGCGGCCTGCTCGGCGGACTGCTCAGCCATGGAGCGTCTCCTTCCAGAAGTGGCACGCGCTGCCGCGCTCGTCGGCGACCGTGGCCAGGGCCGGGATCTCCGTACGGCAGACGTCCTGGGCCTTCGGGCAGCGCGGGTGGAAGGCGCAGCCGCCGGGGATGTTCAGCAGGTTGGGCGGCAGACCCTTGATCGCGTACAGCTCCTGGCCCTTCTGGTCCAGGCGCGGGATGGAGTCCAGCAGACCGCGGGTGTAGGGGTGCGCGGGGTTCTTGTACAGCTCGCGCACGGGAGCGTTCTCGACGATCCGGCCGGCGTACATCACCGCGATCTTGTCGGCGACGTCGGCGACCACGCCGAGGTCGTGGGTGATCAGGATCAGGCCCATGTTGTACTCGCGCTGGAGCTCCGCGAGCAGGTCCATGACCTGGGCCTGGACCGTCACGTCGAGCGCCGTGGTGGGCTCGTCGGCGATGATCAGGTCCGGCTCCAGGGCCAGCGCCATCGCGATCATGATGCGCTGGCGCATACCGCCGGAGAACTGGTGCGGGTAGTCCCCGACGCGGTTCTTCGCCGCCGGGATCTTCACCTTGTCCATCAGCTCGATGGCCTTGGCCTTCGCGTCCTTCTTGGACAGGCCCTGGTGGACGCGGAACATCTCGCCGAGCTGGTAGCCGACGGAGAGCACCGGGTTCAGGGACGACAGCGCGTCCTGGAAGATCATGGCGATCTTCGCGCCGCGGATCTTGCGGCGCTGCTCGCCGGACATGGTCAGCATGTCCTGGCCGCGGAAGAGGATCTCGCCCTGCGGGATCTTCGCCGGCGGCATGTCGAGGATGCCCATGATCGCCTGCGCGGTCACGGACTTGCCGGAGCCGGACTCGCCCAGCACGGCGAGCGTCTCGCCGGCGCTGACGCTGTAGTTCACGCCGTTGACGGCCTTCACGACGCCGTCCCGGGTGTGGAACTCGACGTGCAGGTCACGGACCTGGAGCAGCGGCGTTCCGGCCGCTTCCGGCGTCCGCGGCTCGGGAACGGCCGCGGTCTTCTCGGTGGTGGTCACGTACGCCTCCCTCAGCGCAGCTTGGGGTCGAGGGCGTCGCGCACCGCGTCGCCGAGCATGATGAACGCCAGCACCGTAAGCGACAGCGCACCTGCCGGGTACAGCAGGGTGTGCGGTGCGTTGCGGATCTGGGTGGCGGCCTGGGAGATGTCGATGCCCCAGGAGACCGTCGGCGGCTTCAGGCCGACACCGAGGAACGACAGGGTGGCCTCCAGCGAGATGTACGTACCGAGCGCGATGGTCGCCACGACGATGACGGGCGCGAGGGCGTTCGGGGCGATGTGCCGGAGCAGCATGCGCGGGGTGGAAGCGCCGAGCGCGCGGGCCGCCTGCACGTAGTCCTGCTGCTTGGCGGTGATCACCGCGCCGCGCGCGATACGGGCGATCTGCGGCCAGCCGAGCACCGCCATCAGCAGCACGACGGTGAAGATCGAGCCGCCCTTGACGACGGACAGGAAGACGATGCCGCCGAGCAGGATCGGGATGCCGAAGAAGATGTCGCCGATCCGGGAGAGCAGCGCGTCCCACCAGCCGCCGAAGAAGCCGGCGAGGCCGCCCATGACACAGCCGATGACGGCGGCGAGCAGGGTGGTGCAGATGCCGACGGTGACGGAGGCGCGGGCGCCGTAGACGGTACGCGCGTAGACGTCGCAGCCCTGCTTGTCGAAGCCGAAGGGATGACCGGGGGCCGCGCCCTGCGCCGACTTGGACACGTCGCAGGCGTACGGGCTGGTGCTCGTCATGATGCTCGGCCAGATCGAGACGACGACCAGGAAGAGGATCAGTACGGCGGAGATGTAGAAGATCGGGTTGCGCCGCAGGTCCCGCCAGGCGTCGCCCCAGAGGGAGCGGGCCTTGTCCTGTTGCTGGTCCCGCACGACCTCGGAGGCCGCGACGGCGGCCTGGGCGTGGGCGGTGGGGTCGATCACGTCAGGCATACCGGATCCTCGGGTCCAGGACCGCGTAGAGCAGGTCGACGAGCAGGTTGGCGGCGAGGAAGACGACCACGAGCACGGTCACGAAGCCGACCACGGTCGGCGCGTTCTGCCGCAGGATGCCCTGGTAGAGCTGGTAGCCGACGCCCTGGAGGTTGAAGATCCGCTCGGTGACGATGGCGCCGGCCATCAGGCCGCCGATGTCGGTGCCGAGGAAGGTGACGACCGGGATCAGGGAGTTGCGCAGCAGGTGCACGCTGATCACGCGGCGGCGCGGCAGGCCCTTGGCGGTGGCGGTGCGGATGTAGTCGGAGCGGATGTTCTCCGCGATGGACGTACGGGTGAGCCGGGCCACGTACGCCAGCGAGACGCCCGCGAGGACGATGCCGGGCAGGATCAGCTCGTCGAACCGCACGTCGGCGGAGACCGACGGGGAGGCGAGGCCCCACTTCACGCCGACGAAGTACTGCAGCAGGTAGCCGGTGACGAAGGTCGGAATGGAGATCACGATCAGCGTGAGCACCAGCACGCCGGTGTCGATCAGGCGGCCGCGGCGCATGCCGGCGATGACGCCGAGCGTGACGCCCACCACCAGCTCGATGGCGAAGGCGACCAGGGTGAGCTGGATGGTGTTGGGGAAGGCGTCCCCCATCAGCTCGATGACGGGCCGGCCGTTGAAGGCGGTGCCGAAGTCACCCTGGAAGATGCCCGCCATGTACTGCAGGTACTGGCTCCACAGCGGGTCGTTCAGGTGCAGGGACTCCCGGATCTGGGCGGCGGTGGCCGGGTCGGGGGTCCGGTCTCCGAACATGGCCGCGACGGGGTCGCCGAGCGCGTAGACCATGACGAAGATCAGGAAAGTGGTGCCGATGAAGACGGGCACCATCTGGAGCAGTCGTCGCACGACGTAGCGCCCCATGTGGTCCTCCAGATATGCGCCGACGCGGGCACGGCCGGGCCCGCGGCCTCGTGTGAGAGGCCGCGGGTGGCCGGCTGTCCCCTGCCGCCGTGAGCGGTCGGAATTACTGGGCCCCGCTCAGGGGCTCATGCGTCGGACGGGTCAGCCCTTGACCTTGATGTCGGAGAAGACCGGCACGCTGAAGGGGTCGAGCGTCACGTCGGAGACGTTCTGGGACCAGCCGGCGACGCCGTTCTGGTACCAGAGCGGGATGGCGACCATGTCGTCCAGGACCAGCTTCTCGGCGTCCTGGTAGGTCTTGGTGGCCTTCTTGGTGTCGGGCTCGGCCGCGGCCTTCTTCAGGAGGCCGTCGAACTCCTTGTTGCTCCAGTGCGAGTCGTTGGAGGAGGCACCGGTGCCGTACAGCGGCGTCAGGAAGTTCTCGATCTGCGGGTAGTCCATCTGCCAGCCGGCGCGGAAGCCGCTGGTCATCTCACCCTTGGTGATCTGGGTACGGAAGTCGGCGAAGGTGCCCACGGGGTTGCCCACGCACGCCTTGTCGTCGCCCAGCACCTTGTTGACGCTGTTGCAGACCGCGTCCACCCACTCCTTGTGGGAGTCCTTGTCCGCGTTGTAGCTGACGGTCATCTTCCCGCCGGGGAGGCCGCCGCCCTCCTTGATGAGCTTCTTGGCCTCGGCCGGGTTGTACTCGCAGGCGTCGCCGCAGATGTCCTTGGAGTAGCCGTTGGCGTCGCCGAGCACCGGGGAAGTGAGGTCGGTCGCCGGGGTGCGGGTGCCGTGGTAGATCTTCTCGGTGATCGTCTTGCGGTCGATCGCCATGGAGATGCCCTTGCGGACCTTCTCCATCCCCTTCTTGCTCCAGGCGCCCTTGTCGAGCGGGAAGCTGACGGTCTGCACGATGCCGGCCGGCTGCGAGACGTAGTTGCCCTGCAGGTCGGTCTTGGCGTTCTTGATCTGCTCGGCGGGCAGGCTGTCGAGCACGTCGAGGTTGCCGGCCTGGAGGTCGGAGTACGCGGTGTTGGAGTCCGTGTAGACCTTCAGCAGGACGCCCTTGTTCACCGGCTTGTCGTCGCCCTTGTACTCCGGGTTCGGCACGAGCTTCATCTGCGAGCCCTTGGAGTACGAGTCGACCTTGTACGGGCCGTTGCCGACGGGCTTGTCGAGGTAGCCCTTGTGGTCGGTGAAGAACTTCTCGGGCAGCGGCGCGAAGGCCTTGTAGCCCAGGCGCGTCGGCCAGGTCGACATCTTCTGGGTGAGCTTGACGGTGAAGGTGTGGTCGTCGACGACCTTCAGCCCGGAGAGGGTCTTGGCGGTCGGCTTGCCCTCGGCCGGCGCGACCTTGTCGTAGCCCTCGATGTCGGAGAAGAAGTAGCTGTTCTTCTGCTGGTTGGTGGCGAGCGCGCCGTAATTCCAGGCGTTCACGAAGGACTTGGCGGTGACGGCCTCGCCGTTGGAGAACTTCAGGCCCTTCTTCACCTTGATGGTGAAGGTCTGCTGGTCCTTGGTGTCGATGGACTCGGCGGCGTCGTTCTTGGCCTCGCCGGTCTTCGGGTCGTAGCTCTTCAGGTTGGCGAAGATCATGTCGAGGACCTTGCCGCCCTGCACCTCAGTGGTGTTGGCCGGCTCCAGCGGGTTCTGCGGGTCGCCCCACGCGGCCCGTACGACGCCGGCTTCCGAGCCCGCGCTGTCGCTGCTGCCGCCGCACGCCGAAACCCCCAGGGCCACGGCTATCGCTCCTGCGACCCAAGTGGCGCTTCTGGCACCGCGCATGGGACTGCCTCCTCATGAGTCCATTCTTGACATGGAAAGGAGCCGGTCGTCCGCTGACACCCCTGACAGCGCGCGACCAGCCCCCGATGCTCGTGAGTCGGCGCCTTTCACAGCGCGTGACCCATTGACCCGAGCTCAATAGCCCCCATCCTCAGTCACGTTCGCCCCATAAGCCACGAGTTGCTGGTTACTTTTTGGTCACATCGCGGTGACCCTCGTTCGGAATCCGGACAAAACAATCCATCCAGACGGGCAAAAATCGGACCTCCCACCGACCGGCGGCTGCCTTGTGTCCATTTTCCGGACGCTCGGCGGGGTGGTGGACGACCCGCGGCGTCTTGACGTCACCAAACATGTGCGGTAAGTGACACTCTCCGCACACGGAAGCGCCCCGCCGGACAGGAAGTCCGGCGGGGCGCTCCGTCGCTCTACTGGGGCCCTGCGGGCGTCAGTTGCGTCAGTTGTGCTTGGCGCGCGAGGCGGCGCGGGCGCGCTCACGGGCATCCAGGTTCACCTTGCGGATGCGCACGGCCTCCGGGGTGACCTCGACGCACTCGTCGTCGCGGCAGAACTCCAGCGACTGCTCCAGGGAGAGCTTGCGCGGCGGGACGATCGCCTCGAAGGTGTCGGCGGAGGAGGAGCGCATGTTGGTGAGCTTCTTCTCCTTGGTGATGTTCACGTCCATGTCGTCGGAGCGCGAGTTCTCGCCGACGATCATGCCCTCGTACACCTCGGTGCCGGGCTCGGTGAAGAGCACGCCGCGCTCCTGGAGGTTGGTCATCGCGAACGCGGTGACCGTGCCGGCGCGGTCGGCGACGAGCGAACCGTTGTTACGGGTCGTCAGCTGGCCGAACCAGGGCTCGTGGCCCTCGTGGATGGAGTGCGCGATGCCGGTGCCGCGGGTGTTGGTCAGGAACTCCGTACGGAAGCCGATCAGACCGCGGGACGGCACGATGAACTCCATGCGGACCCAGCCGGAGCCGTGGTTGGACATGTTGTCCATCCGGCCCTTGCGGACACCCATGAGCTGCGTGACCGCGCCCATGTGCTCCTCGGGCACGTCGATGGTCATGCGCTCGGTCGGCTCGTAGGTCTTGCCGTCGACCTCCTTGGTGACCACCTGCGGCTTGCCGATGGTCATCTCGAAGCCCTCGCGGCGCATCTGCTCGACCAGGATGGCCAGCGCCAGCTCACCGCGGCCCTGCACCTCCCAGGCGTCGGGACGCTCGGTGTCCAGCACGCGCAGCGAGACGTTACCGATCAGCTCGCGCTCCAGCCGGTCCTTCACCTGACGCGCGGTGACCTTGCGGTCCTTGACCGCGGCCTTGGCGTCCGCGCCCTTGCCGGTGCCGCCGCGGCCGACCAGCGGCGAGGTGTTCGTACCGATGGTCATCGAGATCGCGGGCTCGTCGACCGTGATCAGCGGCAGCGCGACCGGGTTCTCCGGGTCGGCCAGCGTCTCGCCGATCATGATGTCGGGGATACCGGCGACGGCGCAGATGTCACCGGGGCCCGCCACCTCGGCCGGCTTGCGGGTGAGCGCCTCGGTCATCATCAGCTCGGTGATGCGGACGTTCTGGACCGACCCGTCGCGCTTCATCCACGCGACGGTCTGGCCCTTGCGCAGCTCGCCCTGCTCGACGCGGAGCAGCGCGATACGGCCGAGGAAGTTGTCCGCGTCGAGGTTGGTGACGTGGGCCTGCAGCGGCGCGGCCTCGTCGTACTCGGGGGCCGGAACGGTGTCCAGGAGCGTGGTGAAGAACGGCTCCAGGTTGGTGCTGTCGGACGGAACGGTGCCGTCCTCCGGCTTGGTCAGCGACGCGACGCCGTCACGGGCGCAGGCGTAGACGATCGGGAACTCGATCTGGTCCTCGTCCGCGTCCAGGTCCAGGAAGAGGTCGTAGGTCTCGTCGACGACCTCGGCGATCCGGGAGTCGGGCCGGTCGGTCTTGTTGATGCACAGGATGACCGGCATCTTCGCGGCCAGCGCCTTGCGCAGCACGAAGCGGGTCTGCGGCAGCGGGCCCTCGGAGGCGTCCACGAGGAGGACGACCGCGTCGACCATCGACAGACCGCGCTCGACCTCGCCGCCGAAGTCGGCGTGGCCGGGGGTGTCGATGATGTTGATCGTGATCGGGTCCCCGCCGCTCTTGGGGTGATACTTCACCGCCGTGTTCTTGGCGAGGATCGTGATGCCCTTCTCACGCTCCAGGTCGTTGGAGTCCATCATGCGCTCGTCGAGGTTCTCGGCGGCGTGCGCGGCGAAGGCTCCCGCCTGCTTGAGCATGGCGTCGACAAGGGTGGTCTTGCCGTGGTCGACGTGGGCGACGATGGCGACGTTACGAATGTCGTGGCGCGTGGGCATACTTGCGGCGCTTCTCCCGGATTGTGGATGACGGCGCGTACGGTCCGGCACGCGCGCCCGCCGGGCATCATCACGCCACGGCCTCACCCCATGGTACGGGGCTGGCGCGGCAACAGCCGCCCCAGCCCGTTCGCACCCGCGCTGACCTGCTACTTCTTGTAGCCGATGTCCTGGTATCTGGGCGTCGCGAAGCCAAAGGCGCCCACATTGGCCAGATCGGACCTGGCCGCGACGAGCTGCGGCTGCCGGTACAGCGGGACCGACCCGGCGGCGGCCCAGATCCGCTGGTCCGCCTGGGCGACGAGATCCCGCGCCGCCTCGGGGTCCAGCTCGGCGGAAGCCTGGTCGAAGAGCTGGTCGATCCGGTCGGTGCCGACCCGGGTGTAGTTCTGCTCGACGGTCAGCGAGCCGTCCGCCGCGGGCCGGGGCTTGGCGTAGATGGGCCGGGCGTCGGTGGCCGGGTAGGCGCTGCCCGGCCAGGAGTAGAGCGCCAGGTCGTAGTCGCCGGACGCGATGTGGTCCTGGAAGTAGCTCTTGTCGGCCACCTTCTGGACGGTCGTCCGTACGCCGATCTTCAGCAGCATTTCCGAGATCCGGTCGGCGACCGTCCGCAGCTGGGCCGTGCCGGGGCCGTCGGGCAGGACGAAGCGCAGCATCAGCGGCCGGCCGTCCTTCTTCACGAAAACGCTGCTCCGGCCGGCCGCCGCGTCGTCGTGGCCGCGCGCCTGCCGGCCGTGCTCGGCGGCCTTGCCGTCCTTGTCCCCGGCCCCCTTGCCGTCCTTGTCCCCGGCGTCCCCTGCGGGCGCGTCCGCGGCGCCGGGGACGTCCATCCCGGCCCGGACGGCCCGCTCCTCGGCGGGCGCCTTCTCGTCCTCGGCGGCCTGGGCGTGCTCACGGTCCGTACGCGCCGCGTCCGCCGCGAGCCGGTTCCGCTCGGCGGCGGCCGCGGCCTCGCGGGCCTGGACGGCGCTGAGGGGACCGGCCGGGCCGGTGCCGGCGACGTCCCCGCCGGCCCCGGGCTTGGTGTCGTCCCAGCCCGCCGCGAGCGCGGTGGTCTGCTGCCGGGCGGCCTCCGCCAGGACGTCGGCCTCGTCCCAGGCGTCCGCGGCGCGGCCGCTCGCCCGCTCGTACGCGGCGTACGCGGCCGAACCGCGGTCGCCCAGGGCCCGCCGCCGCTCCGCGCGCGCCGCTTTGTCGTACAGCGCCGCGCTCTGCCGCAGCAGGGCGGCCCGCTGGACGCCCGCCGAGCCGGCGCCGGTCAGCGTGGTGAGCGTGACGGGGGCCGTCGCTGCGGACCGGTCGGGGCCGCGGCCGGGGCCGCCGTGCGGCCGGCCGGCCCCGTTCTGCGGGCCCGGCTGCCCGTTCTCGCCGTCGGACCGGCCGGTGTCCGCGTCGGCCCGGCCCCGGCCCGCCTCCCGCTCGCCGGGCTGCGCGTCGGTCTTCTCCTCGCCGCCCGCCTCCGGCATCCGCCAGCCCGCTTCGGCCAGCAGGGCCTGGGCCGCGTCGGTGTCCTGACCGCCCAGCGCGCCGCTGTTGTCGCGGTACCCGGGCTGCCCGGCGAGCAGCAGGTGGCTGCCGACCGGCGCGGCGGGCAGCCGGAGCGGGCCCAGCACCTCCTTCGCCAGCGCCGTGCGGTCGATGGCGCGGGCCACGGCGCGGCGGACCCGCTCGTCGGTGAGCGGCCCCGTGCTGCCGTTGAGGGCGAGCTGGGTGAAGGAGGGCGAGAGGGCGCGGTGGACGGTGTAGTCGCGCAGGTGAGCGCGGCGGGCAGCGGCGGCGGCCGCCTCCTTGCGGCGCTCCCGCTCCGCCGCGCGCTCGGACTCGCTGCCGCGGGCCTGTGCCTGGTGGCGCAGCGCGTCGGAGGAGACGGCGCCGCGCGGGGCGTCGTCCCCGACGGCGGCCTGCTGGTTCGTGCCGCGCGCCGTGGTGATCTCCTTGGCGGTGCCGCGGTCGACGTCCGCGACGTCGATCCGGCCCTCGGCCAGCGCCTTCGCCCGCTTCGCCGGGGGCACCTCGGTGAGCACGATCTTCTTCAGCCGGGCCCGGCCGCCCCACCACTTCGTGTTCCGTACGAGGGAGAGGGTGTCCTTCCGGCCGTCCTTCGTCCGTACCCGGAACGGTCCGGCGGAGAGCGCGAGCTTGGCACGCGCTCCGTCGTTGAACGCCGCCGGGCTGCCCATCACGCTCTTCGGGTACAGCGGGGTGAAGAGCGACGGCCAGTCGGCGTACGGCCGGGCGAACGTCACCTCCACCTCGCCGGACTTTCCGGGCCTGACTTTCTCGATCCGGTCGTAGCCGGCGTTGCGTGCGGTCCAGTAGGCGGCGTTCTTGCCGCGCAGCGCCTTCCACTGGGCGGCGAAGTCGGCCGCGGAGATCCGCCGCCCGTCGCTCCACCGCGCCTCGGGGTTGAGCGTGTATTTCACGATCTGCTTCGGCTCACGCCGGGTGACCTCGGCGGCCCGGAGGTAGTCGGGGTTGCGCTGCGGTGCGCCGTTGGCGTCCACGGTGAACAGCGCGGGGAGGACGGCGCCCGCCACGGTGTCGGTGCTCTGCCCGGCGTCGGCCTGGAAGGCGTTGAAGGTACCGGGCAGCTCGTCCACGGCCCAGCGGACCGTCCCGCCGTCACGCAGCGTGGCCGCGGCGGCGGAGGCGATGTCCTGGCTGCCGGCCCCGGCCGCGGCCGGCTCGTCGTCCCCACTGCAGCCGGTCATCAGGGGCAGCGGGAGCAGCGCGCCCGCCGTGAGGAGTGCCACCCGGCGGCGCCCGCGGCCCGCCGCCCGGCCGCCCTGGATGCCGCGCGGTCCGACGTCGTCGGTCATCTCTGTTACCTCCGGGCTCGCCCGCGCGGCGCCGCCGCCGCTGATCACATTCGGCCGACTTTGCGGCTCATCACACCTATGGCCCGTCCACTGAAAACGACGGCGTGGGGCGTGGGGCGGCGACACGGCGGCCGTACTTCCCAAGGCCACCCGGTCGGCCCAATGGGGCGCGGGCCGACCGGCGGTGCTCCCCTATGCGCCATCGTGACCCGGAATACGGCCCTATCCCTTCCCAACCGCGACTGTGACGCGCGACACTCTCAGGCGCATGAGATTGCCGACCGCACCCTCGGAAGTGAGGGCTCGTCATGTCCTTGCACGATGATCTGACGGCTGTGCAGCGCAGCCTGGAGGACCTGGTCCGCTCGGTCGGGCGCCTGGAGCAGCGGGTCGGCGGCGGGCTGGAGATCCGCCGGGTCCGCAGCGACACCGAGCACCTGCGCGAAAGCCTCGAACTGCTGCGCGCCCAGACCGCTCCCGACTCCCCCGACCGGCCGGCGCCGACCGCGGGGCGCGCGGTGTCCGACATGGTCACCATCCCCGACGCGCCGTACGACGCCTCCCTGTGGACCGACGCCGAGGACGAGGGGCTGGGCGCACGCGACCGCCGGGCCCCGTAGGCACACCCCGCTCGCGTCCGGACGCCCCCGCCCCGTTCTCACCCCCCGCTCACGGAGACCGACGTTGGCCACAGGCACCGAACCCACATCCACCACCGGCACGAGCGGGGTGCACGGTCCCGCTCGTGCCGCCATCCCCGCCCGCCACCTGCGCACCGAGCGCTGGTGGCTCTATCCGGCGGGCACCGCCGCCGGGCTGCTCGCGTTCATCGTGTACTCGACCTGGCGGGCGTTCGCGAACGCCGACTACTACCACGCGCCCTACGTCTCGCCGTTCTACTCCCCCTGCCTCGCGGAGAACTGCGAGACCATGCGCGGCGGACCCAACTGGGAGCTGTTCGGGGGCTGGTGGGGCCTGTCCCCCGCGCTGCTGATCCTGATCTTCCCGCTGGGCTTCCGGCTGACCTGCTACTACTACCGCAAGGCCTACTACCGCGGCTTCTGGGCCTCGCCCCCGGCGTGCGCGGTCGCCGAGCCGCACAAGAAGTACAGCGGCGAGACCCGTCTCCCGCTGATCCTGCAGAACATCCACCGGTACTTCTTCTACGCGGCGCTGCTGGTCGCGGGCGTGCTGACGTACGACACCGCGCTCGCCTTCCGCGACGAGAGCTACGCCTGGGGCCACATGGGCCTCGGCTCCCTGATCTTCCTCGTGAACATCGCCCTGATCTGGGCGTACACCCTCTCCTGCCACTCCTGCCGGCACATCGTCGGCGGGCGCCTGAAGCACTTCTCCAAGCATCCGGTGCGGTACCGGATGTGGGGCTGGGTGAGCCGGCTGAACGCCCGGCACGCGGTGCTGGCCTGGGCCTCGCTGATCAGCGTGGCCGCCGCCGACTTCTACGTCTATCTGCTGTCCGTCGGGGCCTTCGACGATCCGCGGTTCTTCTAGACCTTTCCGGGAAGGGTGCGCATTTTCATGACGCAAGTCGAACGGCAGGCCTGGGACGTGGTCGTGGTGGGCGCCGGCGGCGCCGGCCTGCGGGCCGCCATCGAGGCCCGCGAGCAGGGCATGCGGACGGCCGTCATCTGCAAGTCCCTGTTCGGCAAGGCCCACACGGTCATGGCCGAGGGCGGCATCGCGGCCAGCATGGGCAACGTCAACGAGGGCGACAACTGGAAGGTCCACTTCCGCGACACCATGCGCGGCGGCAAGTTCCTGAACCACTGGCGGATGGCCGAGCTGCACGCGCGGGAGGCCCCGGACCGGGTCTGGGAGCTGGAGACCTGGGGCGCGCTCTTCGACCGCACCCCGGACGGCCGTATCTCGCAGCGCAACTTCGGCGGGCACGAGTATCCGCGCCTCGCCCACGTCGGCGACCGTACGGGGCTGGAGCTGATCCGCACCCTGCAGCAGAAGATCGTCTCGCTGCAGCAGGAGGACGAGCGGGACCACGGCGCGTACGACGCCCGGCTGAAGGTCTTCCAGGAGTGCACGGTCACCCGGGTGCTCAAGGACGGCGACCGGGTCGCCGGAACGTTCTGCTACGAACGCGAGTCCGGGCGGTTCTTCATCCTGGAGGCCCCCGCCGTGGTGCTGGCCACCGGCGGCATCGGCAAGTCCTTCAAGGTGACCTCCAACTCCTGGGAGTACACCGGCGACGGGCACGCGCTGGCGCTGCTCGCCGGGGCACCGCTGGTCAACATGGAGTTCGTGCAGTTCCACCCCACCGGCATGGTCTGGCCCCCGTCGGTGAAGGGCATCCTCGTCACCGAGTCGGTCCGCGGCGACGGCGGGGTGCTGCGCAACAGCGACGGCAAGCGCTTCATGTTCGACTACGTACCGGACGTCTTCAAGGAGAAGTACGCACAGTCCGAGGACGAGGGCGACCGCTGGTACGAGGACCCGGACAGCAACCGCCGCCCGCCCGAGCTGCTGCCCCGCGACGAGGTGGCGCGAGCCATCAACGCCGAGGTCAAGGCGGGCCGCGGCTCCCCGCACGGCGGCGTCTTCCTGGACGTCTCCACCCGCATGCCCGCCGACGTGATCCGGCGCCGGCTGCCGTCCATGCACCACCAGTTCAAGGAGCTGGCGGACGTGGACATCACGGCGGAGGCGATGGAGGTCGGGCCGACCTGCCACTACGTCATGGGCGGCGTGGACGTCGACCCGGACACCGCGGCGGCGACCGGCGTTCCCGGCCTCTTCGCCGCGGGCGAGGTGGCCGGCGGCATGCACGGCTCCAACCGGCTCGGCGGCAACTCCCTCTCCGACCTGCTCGTCTTCGGGCGGCGGGCCGGGATGTACGCGGCGGAGTACGCCGCGGCGCTGGCAGCCGGCGAGCGGCCCGCCGTGGACCCGCTGGAGACCGGGGCCGCCGAGGCCGAGGCGCTGCGGCCGTTCAGCGCGGAGGGCGCGGGCACGCCCTCCGCCGGCGGCCCGCCGGAGAACCCGTACACCCTGCACCAGGAACTCCAGCAGGCGATGAACGACCTGGTCGGCATCATCCGGCGGGAGCCGGAGATGGAGCAGGCGCTGGAGAAGCTGGCGGACCTGCGGGTACGGGCCCGGCGGGCCGGGGTCGAGGGCCACCGGCAGTACAACCCGGGCTGGCACCTCTCCCTGGACCTGCGGAACATGCTGCTGGTCAGCGAGTGCGTGGCGCGGGCCGCGCTGGAGCGCAAGGAGAGCCGGGGCGGCCACACCCGGGACGACCATCCCGAGATGGACCGCCGCTGGCGCCGGGTCAACCTGCTGTGCCGGCTGGCCACGACCGACGGCCGGCCCGGGCTGCCCGAGGACCCGGCGCTCGCGCACATCCGGCTGGAGCGGCGGGAGATGCCGGCGATCCGGGGCGACCTCGTGGAGCTGTTCGAGAGGGACGAACTGGCGAAGTACCTGACGGACGAGGAGCTGAGCTCGTGAGTTCGTACGACGCGCACTTCAGGGTGTGGCGGGGGGACGCCACGGGCGGCAGCCTCGGCGACTTCACCGTCACGGTGAACGAGGGCGAGGTGGTGCTGGACATCATCCACCGGCTGCAGGCGACCCAGGCCCCGGACCTGGCGGTGCGCTGGAACTGCAAGGCCGGCAAGTGCGGTTCGTGCAGCGCGGAGATCAACGGCCGGCCGCGGCTGATGTGCATGACGCGGATGTCGGTCTTCGACCGCGCGGAGACCGTCACCGTCACCCCCATGCGGGCCTTCCCCGTCGTCCGCGACCTGGTCACGGACGTCTCCTTCAACTACACCAAGGCCCGCGAGGTGCCGGCGTTCGTGCCGCCCGCCGACCTCAAACCCGGCGAGTACCGGATGCAGCAGGAGGACGTGGGACGCGCGCAGGAGTTCCGCAAGTGCATCGAGTGCTTCCTCTGCCAGGACACCTGCCATGTCGTCCGTGACCACGAGGAGAACAAGGAGGCGTTCGCCGGTCCCCGCTTCCTGATGCGCGTCGCCGAGCTGGACATGCACCCGCTGGACGCCGCGGCCGGCGAGGGCCTGGACCGCAAACGGGCCGCGCAGGAGACCCACGGCCTGGGCTACTGCAACATCACCAAGTGCTGCACCGAGGTCTGCCCCGAGCACATCCGGATCACCGACAACGCGCTGATCCCCCTCAAGGAGCGGGCCGTGGACCGCAAGTACGACCCCCTGGTCTGGCTGGGGAAGACGATCCGCCGGCGCCGCTCGGGGTGACACCCCCCGGGCGGGGCGCGCTGCTCAGAACAGGCTGAGCAGCGCGTCCGCCGGGTCCACCGGCTTCGCGTCGCCGTCGGGCAGGTCCAGCTCGAACCAGACGGTCTTCCCGCGGGGTGTGCGGCGGCTGCCCCAGCCCCGGCTGAGGAGGCCGACCAGCTGGAGGCCGCGGCCGCCCTCGTCGGTGTCCCGCGCGCGGCGCCGCCGCGGCTGGGCGAGATCGGCGTCCCAGACCTCGCAGACCAGGGTGCGGTCCAGCAGCAGGCGGAGCCGGATGTCGCCGTGGCCGTGCCGCAGCGCATTGGTGACCAGCTCGCTGACCAGCAGCTCCGTCGTGTCGACCAGCGCTTCCAGGCCCCAGTCGGTGAGCTGGTCGCGGGCCAGTTCGCGGGCGCGGGCGACCGAGCGGGCCTCGGGCGCGAGGCTCCAGTCGCCCACCGCGTCCTTGGGCAGGCCGTGCACCCGGGCCATCAGCAGGGCGATGTCGTCCTCGCCGTGCCGGGTGTCCAGCGCGGAGAGCACGTGGTCGCAGGCGTCCTCCAGCGGCCGTCCCGCCGCCGACAGGGCCGCGCGGAAGGCCTGCAGCCCCTCGTCGAGCGGATGGTCCCGGGACTCGACCAGGCCGTCGGTGTACAGGGCCAGCAGCGCCCCGTCCGGCAGCTCGACCTCGGTCTCCTCGAAGGGCTCGCCGCCGACGCCCAGCGGCATGCCGGGCGGTACGTCGAGGAGCAGGGCGTCCTCGCCCTCCTCCACCAGCACGGGCGGCAGATGGCCGGCGTTGGCGAACGTACAGCGCCGGGTGACCGGGTCGTAGACGGCGTACACGCATGTGGCGAGATAGACCTCGGAGAGGTCGGCGGCGCGGTCGGTGCGCCGGGAGCCCACATGGGCACCCGCGCCCGCCTGCGCACCGGCCCCTGCGCCGGCCTTCGTGCCCGCGTCCGGCCCGGCGTCGCCCTCTGCTCCGCGTCCCCGCGGGCCCGAGCGCGCCCCGCTGCCCGTGGCGCCGAGCCCGCGCGCGATCTCGTCGAGCGCCGAGAGCACCTCGGCGGGCTCCAGGTCCAGCAGGGCCAACGTACGTACCGCCGTACGGAGTTCGCCCATGGCGACCGCGGCGCGCAGACCGCGGCCCATGACGTCGCCGACGACCAGCGCCGTGCGGTGGCCGGGCAGCTCGATCACGTCGAACCAGTCGCCGCCGACCTCGGTGGCGGTCGTACCGGGCAGATACCGGCAGGCGATGTCCAGGCCCGCCGCCTCGGGGTCGCCGGGCGGCAGCAGGCTGCGCTGGAGGATCAGCGCGCGCTCGTGCTCGCGCCGGTAAAGCCGGGCGTTGTCGATGCAGACGGCGGCGCGCGCGGCCAGCTCCACGGCGAGGGCCGTGTCCCGCTCACCGAAGGACTCGCTGCCCTTCGTGCGGGAGAACTGCACCAGGCCGACGACGGTGTCCCGGGCGACCATGGGCACGGCGAGCGTGGAGTGCACGACCGCGCTGCCCAGTTCGGGCCGCTCGTCGGTCTCCCGGCCCGGGATGATCTGTGCCTGGGCCGTGCGGAGCGCGCCCGCGCAGGGGGAATTGAAGGGGAAGCGGTGCACCGCGCCGACCGCGACCGTGCCGTCGTCGTCCGCCGCGTCCCCGCCGGGCACGCCGCCGCCGCTGCCGCCCTGGGGCAGCGGCCCGTCGGACACGGCGCTGGCGAAGGCGACCCGGCGCAGCTCGGCGCTGCCGTCGGTCATGCCGGGCGGCGCCTCGTCCCCGGCCAGCAGCCCTCGGTAGAGGTCGACCGAGGCCAGGTCGCAGAACTGCGGTACCGCGACGTCCAGGAGCGTGCGCGCGGTGGTCTCCAGGTCCAGGGAGTTGCCTATCCGCGCCCCGGCCTCGTTCAGCAGCGCCAGGTTCCGGCGGGCGTTGGCGGCCTCCCGCTCGGCGCGGCGGCGCCCGGTGACGTCGGAGGCGAGCGCGGCGACGCCGATGGGGCGGCCGCTGGCGCTGTGCAGCCGGTACAGCGACACCGACCAGCGGCGGCGCTCCTCCTCGCCGTGCGGGGTGCCGACCAGCTGCATCTCGGCGACCGGCTCACCGGTCTCCAGGACCCTGCGCAGCGCGGCATTGAGCCGGTCGGCCTCGGGACGGGGGAGATAGTCCTCGGGCGCCGCGCCGCAGAAGCTGTTCGGCGTGCCGCCGAAGACGGTGGCGAAGCGTTCGTTGACCCGGCGCAGCCGCAGGTCCGTGCCGAAGAGCATGAAGCCTATGGGGGACTGTCCGAAAACCGCCTGCGCGGCGGCCAGGTCGGTCTCGATGCCGCGCAGCGCCCGCACGTCGACGACGAGACAGACCGCGGCCCGCTCGCCGCTGCCGGTCTCGGACGGCATGACGTAGATCTCGGCGAGGCCGTCAACGGGGGCGTCCCGGCCCGTGCGGTAGGGCACCAGGCCGGTCCACTCGCGGCCGTCGAGGATCTCGCCGACCGTGCGGTGGCCGGCCTCGCGCAGCTCGCGCGGGACGAAGGCCTCCACGGGGTCCTGGCCGATGGCGTCCTTGGCGGGGATACCCAGCATGTCGGCGGCGCGGCGGCTCCACTGCTCGATGCGGCCGTCGGGCCCGAGGGCGAAGGAGGCGACACGGATGTAGTCATAGATCGATCCGGGCGCGCTGCTCTGCCAGACCGGCGGACCGTCCGGTGCAGCCGTACGGCCCGACCCATCCCTCATCGCAGGGTGTTCCTCACCCGCTGACATCTCGCTCACGAGCCCCGTCCCCTCCAGCTCATCGTGCCCGGACCGGACAGGCCGAGTATCCAGCAACACGGCTATCCGGAACACGGTCTTCACGATCACAGCACAGTCTCGATCGCAGGTCATCGACAAGATCTCGATGAATTCGCAACGATCGTGACCCACCCTGACTCATAACCAGCCACGGTGCGCTCCAACCTCCCCACCAGGCACGAAGCAGTGATTTCTGCTCACGGTCCGCAGGGGGCGCGGCCGTCCGGCGTGCCTCAGCCGGTCTCGGCGAGCTCGAACCACACCGTCTTACCGCTCCTGCCCCGTCGGGTGCCCCAACGACGGGCGCTGCATGCCACCAGCTGCAGTCCCCGGCCACCCTCGTCGTCGGGGGCCGCCGTGCGCTCGCGGGGCGGGTCGGGCAGCGGGTCGGACACCTCCACGAGGAGGTCGCCCCCGCGCAGCCGGACGATGCGTACGCCGATCGGCCCGCTGGCGTACCGCAGGGAGTTCGTCACCAGCTCGCTGACCAGGAGGACGGCCACGTCCACCGCCGGCTCCAGATCCCAGTCGTGCAGCGTCTCGCGGACCATGGCGCGGGCCGTACGGACCACGCCCGGCTCGGCGGGAAAGCTCCACTCCGCGATCGGGGGGACCGCGGCCGTACCGAGGCGGCGGGCCTGCGACGCAGGCGACCCCGGGGACCCTGCCGCTGCGCTGTCGCTCACGCCGATCACTTCCCCAGCCCGATGCTCCCCCGGCGGTTTTGTACATTTTGAGGGGGGTTAATCAGCACATACCCGATATCAGGGCTCGGTTATCGCCCCAAGAGGGTCATCGCGGTGCATCGTGGCGCGAACGGCGTAGCCGATCAGTCGAGCGCCCCCTGGCTCGTGAGCCTGCGCACGGCCTCCGCCACGGCCGGCCGGTCCTGGTCCAGCCAGTCCACCGCCCCCTCCTCACCGGGCGCCAGCCAGCGCAGCACATCGTGGTCCTGCAGGGGCCTCGGAGTCCCGGAGACCAGCCGTACGGTCCACACCTGGAGCACCAGTCCGGGCTTCAGCGGCCACTCCCCCGGAATGCGCGCCAGCGGCTCCACCGCCACGCCCAGCTCCTCGCGCAGCTCCCGCACGAGCGCCTGCTCGGGCGTCTCGCCCTCCTCGACCTTGCCGCCGGGCAGCTCCCAGCGGCCGGCCAGCTCCGTCGGCGCACTCCGCCGCGCGGCCAGCAGCCGCCCCCGGTCCAGCACCGCTCCGCCCACCACTACGCGTACCGCACTCATGCGCCGCAGCTTATGCGGCCCCGCTCCCCTTCCTCCCCGGTACCGGCGGCCTCAGGCGGTGGCGCGGTCGACCCGCTCGACCACGTAGAGCCGCTGGTGTCCACGGTCGTCGAGCCGCTCGGCGACCTGTTCCGCCTCCGCGCGAGTGGCGTACCTGCCGACGCGGTAGCGGTTGCCGTTGTCGTCCTCGCGGATGACCAGCCACGGCAGTACGACGCCACTGTCGGTCATCGCGCTCCTCCGTCCGCCGTCCTGCGCGCGGTAGCGCGCCCGTCCTGCACTAACACCGAAAACCCATTCCGCATATGCCCGAGCCTACGCCCGACCTTCACGCAACGGATACGCCTTTGCACAAAGAGACACCGAACCGGCCATGCCACCGTCCACATGCGATAACAGGCGTCCCTCGCCCCACGGATGGACGGCCCGGAAGGCCCACGAACGACGGCCGCCCGGCACCGAGGAGGTGCCGGGCGGCCGGGCGGTGTGCGGGCGGCGGATCAGGCGCCGGCGCCGACCTTCTCGGCCGGGCCGCGGCCCTTGCCGTCACCGTCGGTGTCCGCTTCCCGCTCGGCGGCGGCCAGCGCCTCGGCCTCGGCCTCGGCCGCGACGAGCGAGGGGTTGCGCCAGGAGCTGCGGACGCCCCAGTAGTAGAACGCCAGGGCGATCACCACGACGACAGCGAGGTCCACGCCCTGCGGGAGGAAGCCTCGGCCGCCGAACTCCGTGCCGCCGCAGTACGACACCGCGGCCATCACCAGGAGGTACGCCACCATCCAGGAGCCGGCCTTCAGGTGCGGCTTCAGCTCGGCCCACGGCTTGCGCAGCTCGTACCAGGCCCAGACCGGCAGGCCGACGGCCATGATCAGGATGACCTTGCCGGTGAGCGGCCAGCGGCCCCAGTACAGGACCAGCGAGCCGAAGACCATCGCGATCGGCGCGATGACGGGCATGGCGCGCAGCTGCACCGGGCGGCGCAGGCCGGGCGAGAGGCGGCGCAGCGACATCACGGCGACGGGGCCGGTGACGTAGGAGATGACCGTCGCGATGGAGACGATCTCGGCGAGCGAGCCCCAGCCGCGGAAGACCGCGAGGAACAGGAACGCGATGACCAGGTTGAGGACAAGGGCCGGGCGCGGCACACCGGTCTTCTTGTCGACCTTGCCGAAGATGCCGGGCAGGTGGCCGTTCTCCTGCACGCCGTGGATCATGCGCGAGGTGGTGGCGGCGTAGATCATGCCGGTGCCGGACGGGGAGATGAAGGCGTCCGCGTACAGCAGCATCGCCAGCCAGTTCAGGCCCCAGGCGAGCGAGAGGTCGGCGAGCGGGGAGTTGAAGCCGAGCCCGGCCCAGCTGCCGGCCTTGGTCAGATCCTGGGCCGGTACGCCCATCAGGAAGGCGACCTGGAGCGCCAGGTAGATGACCAGCGCGATCACGATGGAGAGGATGACCGCCTTGGGCAGCGACTTGCCCGGGTTGCGCGCCTCGGCCGCCATGTTCAGCGGGGACTGGAAGCCGTTGTAGGCCCAGACGATGCCGGAGAGGGCGACGGCGGTGAAGACCGCGCTCCAGCCGTTCGGGGCGAAGCCGCCGAACTGCTTCACGTTGCTGGTGTCGAAGTGCGCCAGCATGAGCGCGCCCGCGGTCATGATCGGCACGACGACCTTGAAGACCGTGATCGCGGTGTTGGTCTTCGCAAACAGCGTGATCGCGAACCAGTTCAGGAAGAAGTAGAAGACCAGCAGCACGCTGGCGACCGCGACGCCGGAGCCGGTGAGCTCCTTGCCGTCGTACAGGCCCTGCGCCCAGCCGAAGTCCCAGGAGCTCATGTACTGGACGGAAGCGGTCGCCTCACCGGGGATGACGGAGACGATCGCGATCCAGTTGGCCCAGGCGGCCAGGTAGCCGGCCAGCGAGCCGTGCGAGTACTGGCCGTACCGGACCATGCCGCCGGCCTTGGGGAACATCGCGCCCAGCTCGCTGTAGGTGAGGGCGATGGTGAGGGCGACGACCGCGCCGATGACCCAGGCCAGGATGGCGGCGGGGCCGGCGATGGCGGCGGCCCGCTCGGCCCCGAACAGCCAGCCGGAGCCGATGATCGACCCAAGTCCCGTGGCCGTCAGGGCGATGGTCCCGAGGGACCTGCGGTAGTTCGAGTGGGAGCCCTGCTCCGCGCTCGAGGTCTTCGGCGTGCTCAACGTGCTTGGTCTCCTGATCTTCCCCCACGGCCGTGCACAAACTTCGCCATCGTAAAAGCGAAACGGAAGATCGGAATCCAAGGAAGGGTCAAATACCCCTGCTCACTGAGGGGGTGTGAGTTTTTCAACATCACCCCCTACCTGGCGAATACGGACAAATGACCCCATAAAGGGCCGTCGGAGTGGGAGGTTACGTGCCGGTACGGGCGGTGGGCGGCGGAAGTTGGGCATTGCGGCGCATTGCGACGCCTGCCGTCACCCTCACTTCACCGGGAGGTGGTACGCGACCCGGTGCCGGTCGGCGAGCATGACCACGTCGGCGGTCTCCACCGGGCGGCCGCCCGCGTAGTACGTCCGCGAGACGACCAGGACCGTGTGTCCGGGAACCCCGCCCAGCGCCATGGCCTCCTCGGCCAGCCCCGGGCGCGCCCCGACCTCCTCGACGACGTTGTCAACGATCAGATCGATGGCGGCCATCCGTTCGACCACGCCGCGCCCGGCCAGCGGCCCCTCCTCGGGCAGCATCACGGGGGTGCGCCCGGTCACCTCCAGCGGCTCCCAGGAGGTGGAGAGCATCGCCGGCTCGCCCTCGGTGCGGAAGAGGTAGTGGGTGCGCATGACCCGCTCGCCCGGCCTGATGCGCAGCCGGTCAGCGACGGCCTCGCTCGCCTCGTCCTGCTCGCTGCTGGACTCCCAGGTGCCCTTGACCTTCTCGTCCGACTGCTCCTGGCGGAACGGCGTCGCGCCGGCCCCGGTGCGGTAGCCGGCGCGGGCGACGCGGCGCTGGGCGGGGCGCTCCCGGACGTAGGTGCCCGATCCCGAGCGGCCCTCCACCAGCCCTTCGGCCATCAGCACCTTGCGTGCTTCCAGCGCGACGGTGTCCGAAACGCCGTACTCCTCGCGGATGCGGGCCTGTGAGGGGAGGCGGGTGTGCGGCGGCAGCACGCCGTCGACGATCTTCTGACGCAGGTCACCGGCGACGCGAAGGTACGCGGGCTGCTCACCGAAAGGCACATGCCCTCCCAAGGGCTTGACAGTCAGCAACAGCGTGGCAACCCACCGTTGCCACCCGCAAGCCTGGGCCACTTATTCACCCGATGTGATGAAACGCAGCTCAGCAGGCATACGAGCGGGCTCCCACACACCCCGGCACGCGCCTCTGCCGAGCGCCGAACCCTTCATGAGCCCGCGAAACCGGCGCGTCCCTCGCGTCACCGACGTCGCCCCTCGCCTCACATAGGCATATGCATCCGCACATCCCCTCGCAAGTGCAGCCGCATCCGCACCATCCGGCCCTCCTGTGCCCGTCTCCCGACCGGCGAGGACCGGCCGTGCCGCACGGGTCGGTTTCCGGCCATCTCTCCGGGGCCCGTGGGAGGATCGGCGGAGGCGTACGCCGCCGTCGGCACGCCGTTCAGGGAGTCGGCGCACGCGTGCGCCGTCCGGGAAAGGAGCCCCCCGTGCCCGCACCCGAGCCCACCTCCTCCGGACCGGTCGGCCTCACCCCGCTGCCCGACGACTGGGAGCGTGCCCTGGCGATCGTCGCCCACCCCGACGACCTCGAATACGGCGCGGCCGCTGCGGTCGCCGAGTGGACGGATGCCGGCCGCGAGGTCACGTACCTGCTGGTCACCCATGGTGAGGCGGGCATCGACGGGATCGGCCCGGACGAGTGCGCGGTGGTACGCGAGGCCGAGCAGCGGGCGAGCGCGGCGGCGGTCGGCGTACAGAACGTGGAGTTCCTGCACCACCCCGACGGCGTCATCGAGGCCGGGCTGCCGCTCCGCCGCGACCTGGCGGCGGCGATCCGCCGGCACCGCCCGGAGCTGCTGCTCACCATCAACCACCACGACACCTGGGGCGGGGTGCACTGGAACACGCCCGACCACCGGGTGGTCGGGCGTGCCGTCCTGGACGCGCCGGGCGACGCGGGCAACCGCTGGATCTTCCCCGAACTGTTCGAGGAGCACGGGCTCGCGCCCTGGAACGGCGTGCGCCGGGTGGCGGTAGCGGGCTCGCCGCACCCCACGCACGCCGTCGAGGTCGGCCCCGGCATCGAGCGCGCCATCGCCTCGCTCGCCGAGCACCGCGCGTACATCGAAGGCCTCAGCAGCGGCGCCGAGGACCCGGAGTCCTACGCCCGTGACTTCATCGAGCAGATGCTCGGGGCGGCGGGCGACCGCCCGGCCGTCACCTTCGAGGTCTTCCCCCGCTGAGCGCTTTCAGGAACGCCGCCGGGCCTCCTGGGTGGCCGTCGTCCCCTCCGCTGACGTGACGACGGCCGCCAGGTCCGCGCCCGCACGGAGCAGCGCCACGGTACGTGCGGCGATCCGGTCGAGCCGCTGCCGCAGGAGGCGTTGAGTCTCCTCCGGGCCGTCGAGCCGGTGCAGGGCGCCCATGATCTCGCGCACTGCCGGGATGCCGTGACCACTGCTGCGGAGGGCCGCGACGATGCGGGCCGCCCCGATGACCTGAGGACCGTAGCGACGTGCGCGCAGCGACGTCACCCGCTCGGGGCTGATGAGCCCTTCCTGCTCCCAGAAGCGCAGGGTCGAAGGGCGCACTCCGAGCGCCGCGGCGAGCTCCGTGATCGTCATCGCGTCGGCCTCCCGGTCGTCCCCGGGCATGTCCGCCTCGGTACTGATCGCACGCAGCGCTTGCTGAGCGCGCAGCGCCTCGTCGCGCTCCCGCGCGAGCCGGACATGGACCGCACTGACCGCCGAGGCCGCCTCCGCGAGCGTCGCGGTGCGCAGCTCCGAGAGCAGCTGCCGGGCCGCGACCGGCCCGACGGCACCCGCGAGTCCGCGATACGCCCGCAGGGCGTGCACGTGGACCGGCGCGTACGAGCGGTAGCCGTTGGCCGAGCGGGGAGCCGGGGGAAGGACCCCCAGCCGCTCCAGGTCGCGCACCTGCTGTACCGAGTACCCCGTCTCCCTGGCGACATCGGCCGTCCGGAGCGGACCGTCCGCCGGCTCGTCCGTCATGCCGACCCCACATAAGCACTTGAAGCTGATGCTTGAACCATGAGTATGGAGCAGATCATCGCGGCCGTGCGGGCTCTGGACGGCGCGCTCGTGGTTCTCCCGGCGCCGGGCGGCGACTTTCCCGAGCTCGCTTGGGGAGACGCGTTCTTCTACTACGCCCCCGACGGCGGCGTGCCCCGGAATGTTCAGCCGTACGGGACGATCATCACGAAGAACTACCCCGGCGACGAGGCTTCCGACCTCGATCCTCCGGGCCGCTGGCGGGTGAACGTGCACGTCGGCCGTGCGGCGTTCCGGCAGCTCACCGGGGAGGAGCCGGGCGGCGGCGGTCCCCGCGACCACACGGCCGCCGACAGCGTGCTGCCTCATCCGGTGTACGGCGCGTTCGGCTGGGTGTCCGTCGTCAATCCCGGCGGGAAGACGACGGACACGGTCGTGCACCTCCTGCGCGGCGCTCACGATGCCGCTCGCACCCGGTTCGAGCGGCGGCACGGACCGGAGCGGTCGCCGGACTGAGGCGTGCGGCGCTGCCCTATACGGCGGTTCCGGCGCGCGCGTCCCGCACGTGCCCCGCCGCCCGCTCCGCCTCCCGTACGACCGCTTCCTCGTCGATGCCGACCAGCTGCCCGCGCGCCTTGCGCGGCTGCCCGTCGACGAAGACGTACGAGACGTTCGGCGGCTGGCCGTTGAGGACGATCTGGCTGACCCAGTCGAAGCGGGGCGCGAAGTTGAGGGTGCCGGGGTCGAGGACGAGGACGTCGGCGCGCTTGCCGGGCGTCAGCGAGCCGACCGTGTCGGCCATCCCGATGCACTCGGCGCCGCCCAGCGTCGCCATCCGCAGCACGGCCGGGATCGTGGGGTGGATCTCGGCGTCCTCGTGCCGGGCCCGCTGCAGCCCGACCGCGGCCTTCATGACGTGGAACATGTCGGAGGTGTCGTTGGTCCCGCCGTCGTGGCCGAGGCCCGCCCGGATGCCGCGCCGGTGCATCGCGGGCAGCGGCATGATGCCGGAGGCCAGCCGCATGTTGCTGAGCGGGCAGTGCGCCACCCGTACGTCGTGGTCGGCGGTGAGCGCGATCTCCTCGTCCGTGAGGTGGATCGCGTGGTTCATCAGCAGCCGGGGGCCGAAGGCACCGGCCGCGCGGAGCGAGCGGATCGGGTCGTCGGCTCGGTCGTCGCGGTGTTCCAGGACATGGGAGTTGAGCATGGTGCCGAGGTCGTCGGCGACCTCCCGGAAGCGGCGCAGCTCCGGTACGGCCCGCATGCCGGCGTGCACCGAGACCTGCGCGGAGGCCAGCGGCAGCGGGTCCAGCAGCTCCTTCTTCACCCGGGGGATCAGGTCGATCGTGCCGGCGTTCTGGGTCATCGCGTACACGAAGCGCAGACCGGTGTCGTCCAGCGCCCGTACGTACTGCTCGCTGGTGTCGTACGGGATGGCGTGCACCCAGTCGACGACGGTGGTGACGCCGGCCTGGAGGGCGTCCAGGGCGGCGAGGTGGACGAAGCGGTACATGTCCGCTGGGTCGATCTTCGGGAGGATCGACCGGTTGCAGGCGGCCAGCCAGCCGTTCAGGTCCTGGTCGGCGCAGCCGCCGCGGATGCTGGACTGCCACAGGTGGTTGTGCAGGTCGACGAAGCCGGGCAGGACGAGCCTGCCGCGCGCGTCGATCACCCGGGCGCCAGCCGGCGCCGTGAGGCCGTGACCCACCGCGGCCAGCCGGCCCCCGCGCATCAGCACATCCGCGTTCTCCAGGGCGCCCAGCTCGCCGTCCCCCACGTCCGGGTCCATGGTGAGGACGAGGTCGGCGCCGCGCAGGAGGGTGCCGCGCCCGCCGTCGCCGGGTCTCGGCGGTGCCTCCGGGCGTGGCTCCGCGCCGGCGATGCCCGCGGCCAGCGGCACGCTTCCCAGACCTGCCAGAACTGTTCTGCGCGTCAGTTTCGGAAAACTCATTCCGCCGTTGTACCGCGGGTAACACTCGCCCCCGAGAGGCGACTTCCGGCCAACTGACTGTCTGTCAGTTCCGCCGACGGGCTCGGTCGATTCCTCGTATCAATACACGAGCATCCAGAGAGCATCCATGCCGAGTTGACCGTACGTCAGGCACGCGTCGGGCCGTCCCGCAGCAGTCCTCGTACCGTCGCGAGCGAGCGGCGCGACGCGCGCGTCCACACGGCGCTCACATACACATGCTCGCCCTCCGGCTCGAAGGTGAACGTTCCGCCGTTCCCGGCCGCTTCCAGCCGCTCGGCCAGCAGCCGCGCGTCGGCGGCGAAGAGGTCCCGGCCGCCCTGGAAGACGTGCACCGGAGGCAGCCCGGTCACGTCGGCGAACTGCGGGCTGAGCAGCGGGTCGCGCGGATCGGTGCCGTTCGCCCACAGCCGCCCCGCCTCGATCAGGTCCTCGGTGCGCAGCAGCGGGTCGAACGGTTCGAGGGAGGGCAGCGCGGGGTGCGACATGGTGAGGTCCAGCCACGGCGAGAAGAGCAGCACCTGGCGGGGCCGGCCGGCGCCCGTGTCCCGGTACGCGAGGGCCTGGCCGAGCGCGAGCCCGCCGCCGGCCGAGTCGCCGCCGAGCGTGACGGCGCCGGGCCCCGCCTCGGCGCACAGGCCCTCGTAGACCTCGCGCAGCAGGGCGTACGCCTGCCTCGCGTCACCCTCGGGCGCGAGCCGGTAGAGCGGGACTGTGAGGGTGACGCCGGTGTCCTTGGCGGCGTGCTGGAGGAGCCACCAGTGGGGCTCCTGCAGCGGGAAGGCGTACGCGCCGCCGTGCGTGTAGAGCAGGTGCCGGCCGGTGGCCCCACGGCGCGGGGTGAGCCGCAGGACCGGGCGGCCGGCCACCACGGAGCGGGTGACCGCGTACCGGGCGCGCAGCGGGGCGGGGACCGGTGCGGCCTCCGGGGCCGGTGCCTCCGAGACCGTCCGCCGCGTCCCCGCCATCCGTCACGTCATCCCTTCGCCGTACCTCTCACCGGGCCTCGTCCGGCGCCCCCGCCACGGGTGCGGCCCCGGTGTCGGCGCCGGCGGCGTCCTCGGCGCCATCCTTCGCGCGGCCCGCCGCGGAGTCCAGGAACCCCGCCGCCAGCGCGGCGAAGTCCGCCGCCCGTTCGATCTGGGGCATGTGCCCCGTGGCCGGGAAAAGATGGCTGCGGGCGTGCGGCAGCGCGGCCACCGCGGCGTGGAAGTGCTTGACCGGCAGCACCTTGTCCGCGTCGCCCCAGACGATCAGCGTGGGCACCCGGGCCGCCGCCGTCCGTGCCAGCAGGGCGCGGCGCCAGCCGGGGTACGTCCCGAGGGCCGGCACGCCCAGGCTCAGCAGCGTGGCGAGGAACGTGCCCCGGAAGTCCGGCTGCCCGCCGACCTTTCCCGCGTGCCGGATCATCTCCTCGGTGGCGTGCCGCGGGTCGTGGAAGAGGTCCCGGTTGACCTGGACACCGGCCGCCCTCGCCCGCCCCCGGAACCGCTTGCCGATCCCGGGCAGCGCGGCCAGCACCGCGTACCCCATCGAGCCCAGCGAGAGGTTGGCCTCGCGTCCGAAGCCGGCGCTGTTGGCGAGCAGGAGGGTGGCCACCCGGCCGGGGTGCTCGGCGGCGACGGTCATGGCGACCGCGCCGCCGAGGGAGTTGCCCATCAGGTGGACGGGCCGCCGCTCGCCCAGCGTGTCCAGCACCCCGACCACGGCCCGCGCGAAGGCGGCGAGCCCGGCGCGGCCCGGCATGCGGCGGGTCAGCCCGAAGCCGGGCAGGTCGGTGCTGAGGACCCGGTAGCCGCGCGCGGCGAGCAGGTCGTGGGTGAGCTGCCAGTCCTCCAGGCTGCGGGCGATGCCGTGCAGCAGTACGACCGGCGGGCCGTCGGCCGGGCCGCTGACCCGTACCCGGACGGGGTGCCCGCCGACCTCTACGTATGTCGCGTCGGCGGCGGTCACTTGGCGGCCTCCGCCCGCGCGGACGCCTGCGCCCGGCCGGGCGCCTTACCCGGCCCGCGGTCCGCCGCCGGCTCCCCGCCGCGCACCGCCGCGCGGGGCGTGGGCTTCAGCGAGCGCCGGAGGTTGGTGCGCATCGTCGTGGCGGCGTCGAGCACGTAGTTCTGGCGCACCTTCCACGGCCCGCGGTCGCCCTGGCGCGGGAAGGCGTCGATGGAGCGCTTGACGTACCCGGCGGCCAGGTCGAGGAGCGGCCGTTCGGCGAGCGGGCGCCCGGGCTCCGGCACCACCGCCGCGTAATCGTTCCGGTCCATGAAGTTCAGCACCTTGCACACCAGCCGTGAGGTGAGGTCGGCGCGGAGCGTCCAGGAGGCATTGGTGTAGCCGATGCAGACGGCGAAGTTGGGCACGCCGGTCATCATCGCGCCGCGCCACACGAACTGCCGCGACAGCTCGACCGGCCGCCCGTCGACGCGCGGCGCGATGCCCCCGAAGGCGAGCAGCTGCAGCCCGGTGGCGGTGACGACCACGTCCGCCTCCAGCACCTTCCCGGACTTCAGCCGGATGCCCTCGGGAACGAAGCTGTCGATGTGGTCGGTGACGACCTCGGCACGCCCCTGCCGCAGCGCCTTGAACAGATCGGCGTCCGGCACCGCGCACAGCCGCTGGTCCCACGGGTCGTACGACGGCGTGAAGTGGTCCCGCACCGCCTGCTCGTCCTTCAGGACCCGCTTGTTCAGGCCGGTCAGCAGCTTCCGCGCGGCCTGCGGGCGGCGCCGGCAGAACTGGTAGAAGCCGATGCCGAAGAGGATGTTCTTGGTGCGGACGGCCCGGTGCGCCACGCCCGCCGGCAGCGCGCTCCGCAGCTTGTCGGCGATCCGGTCCCGGCCCGGTACGGCGCTGATCCACGTCGGCGTGCGCTGCAGCATCGTGACCCGGTCGGCGCGCGCCGCCATCGCGGGCACGAGCGTGACGGCGGTGGCCCCGCTGCCGATGACGACGACGCGCTTGCCCGCGTAGTCCAGGTCCTCGGGCCAGAACTGCGGATGCACGACGGTCCCGGTGTAGCTCTCGATCCCGGGGAACTCCGGCGCGTGCCCCCGCTCGTAGTCGTAGTACCCCGCACAGGAGTACAGGAAGTCGCAGGTCACAGTGGTACGTACCGGTTTTCCCGGCGCTCCCTCCGGCCGCCGCTCGACGGTCAGCGTCCACCGCGCGTCCGCGGTCGACCAGTCCGCCGAGACCACCTTCGTGCGGTAGTGGATGTGCCGGTCGATGCCGGACTCGGCCGCCGTCTCCTTGATGTACCGCAGGATCGAGGGCCCGTCGGCGATGGACTTCGCGTCCCGCCACGGCTTGAAGGGGTAGCCGAGGGTGAACATGTCCGAGTCCGAGCGGATGCCCGGGTACCGGAAGAGATCCCAGGTCCCGCCCATGGAGTCGCGGGCCTCCAGGAGCGCGTACGACCGGCCGGGACATTCGGTCCGCAGCCGGTAGGCCGCGCCGACGCCGGAGAGGCCGGCGCCGACGATCACGACGTCGAGGTGCTCGGGGAGCGGGCGCCCGTCGGCCGGGCGCTCGGAGGTCGGCTGCGAGCCTGCGGAAGTCGTCATGGTCATAGTCTGCGGAACGCGCCCGGCGGCCTTCTTGACTTCACACGACACGTATTTGACCCTGAACGACATGCCTCTGCCCCTGCTCCTGCCCCCGCCCCTGAACGACGTGTCAGCGATCAGCCCGGCGCACCCGTGATCGGGCCGGCATGTCGGTGATCAGGTCGGCGGGGCTGCGCGGCTTCCGGGCGACCGTCGCCGAGCTGGGCGGCAATGCCGAGGAGTACGCCACGGCCGCCGGCCTGCCCGTCGCGGCGCTGGACACCGACGACCTGCTGGTCGACGACCTCGCCGTGACCGAGGTCCTGGAGCTCGCCGCCACCGCGCTGGACCGCCCCGACCTCGGGCTCCGCGTCGCCTCCCGGCAGGATTTCGGCATGCTGGGCGCGCTGGCCCTGGCGATCCAGAACTCCCCCACCGTCGCCGACGCCCTCGAATGCACCTCGCGCTACCTCTTCGTCCACGCGCAGGCCCTCAGCCTCACCCTCGAACCCGACCCGTACGAAGCGCCCGGCATCGCCGCGCTCCGCTACGGCCCGCACCCCGGCCTACCGGCCCCCGTCCAGGGCACCGACCTGGGCCTCGGTTTCCTCCACCGCGCCATCCAGTTCCTCGTCGACGGCCCGTACGGCCTGCGCACCGTCGAACTCCCCTACCGCCCCGCCGCGCCCCTCGCCGTCTACGAGGAATTCTTCGGCGCCCCCGTACGCGTCGGCCGCCCCGCCGCCCTCCTCCGCGTACCGAAGAGCCTCGGCGACCGGCCGCTCGCGGGCGGCGACGAACACCTGCGCCAGCTCGCCCTGGCCTTCCTCGCGGAACAGGCACCGGACGAGCGGGCCAGCCTGGTCCCCCGGGTCCGCGGCGCGGTGCAGCAGTCGCTGGGCACGGCCCTGCCCGACATCGGCGCGGTCGCCCGCCTGCTCAGCATCCATCCGCGCACCCTGCAACGCCGGCTGCGCGAGGAAGGCACGACGTACGCGGCGATCCTCGACGACGTACGCCGCCAGGCGGCCCGCCACTACCTCACCGGCACCGCCCTCCCCATGACCCAGATCGCCGCCCTCCTCGGCCTCTCCGAACAGTCGGCCCTGAGCCGGTGCTGCCGGCGCTGGTGGGGGGTGTCGCCGACGGCGGTACGACGCGGGGACGGCGCGACAGATATCGCTCAGGAGGACGACGCGACAGGTATCGCGCAGGGGTAAAGGCCTGTCGCCCAGGGGTAAGCGTCTGTCGCGCAAGGTCAAGTACGGCGTCGCCCTCCCCGGGCAGACTGGTGCCGCCCGCAGACCGCCCCGCCGCCGGCCGCACGGCCGCCGAACCCCTCGGAGGAGCCCATGCCCGCAGCTCTCGCCCCCTACCGGTTCGCCGGCGGCACCGCGGTCCTGACCGGCGCGGCGAGCGGAATGGGCGAGCACATGGCCTACGGCCTCGCCGCACGTGGCAGCGGCCTCGTCCTCATCGACCGGGACGCCGACCGGCTGGCCGCGGTCGCCGACCGGATGCGCAAGGACCACCCGGCCCTGCCCGTCGACACGCACGTGGCCGACCTCGCCGACATCGCGGGCCTGGACGCCCTCGTCGCCCGCATCACCGCGGCGCACCCGCAGATCACCCTGCTCATCAACAACGCGGGGGTGGCGCTCGGCGGCCGGTTCGAGCAGCTGACGGCGGAGGAGTTCGACTGGGTCATGGCCATCAACTTCCGCGCCCCGGTGGCCCTCACCCGCCTCTTCCTCCCCCACCTGCTGCGTACGCCCGGCAGCCACATCGTCAATCTCTCCAGCCTGTTCGGGCTGATCGCGCCGCCCGGCCAGTCGGCGTACGCGGCCAGCAAGTTCGCCCTGCGCGGCTTCAGCGAATCGCTCCGCCACGAGCTCGCCGACCGCGCCACCGGCGTCACCACCGTCCACCCCGGCGGCATCCGCACCCGTATCGCCGAGACCGCCCGGCCGGCCGCCGGAACCACCGAGGCCGAGATCCGCGCGGGCAAGGAGAGCTTCGCGAAGCTGCTGACCTACCCCGCCGACAAGGCGGCCGAGCAGATCCTGGCCGCCGTCCGCACCCGCCGCCCCCGTCTCCTGATCGCCCCGTCCGCCGTCGTCCCCGACGTGCTCGCCCGCCTCTTCCCCGCCTCGTACATGAGCGTCATGAACCGACTGCGCCCGGCGACGGGCCGCAGGGCGGCGGCTTCTGCGGGTTCCACCGCTTCCACCACTCGCTCCGCGTCCTCCGCTTCCTCCCGGGCGGCGAAGTCCTGATGCCCCCTCAGCTCTCCTTCTTCGGACAGGGCTCGTGCTTCCCCGCGCTCCGGGCGCGGGCATACGCCTCCCCGGTGGCCGTGAGCCACCTGTCCTGCTGCTTCACACCGGGGCAGAGGAAGGGCGGGAAGTGGACGGCGCGGTACCCGGCACCGCGCGGCAGCTCGCCGGTCATCTCGAAGGGCTTGTTGCCCGGGCGGCTGAGGACCATCTCCGCCGGCGTGCCGGCCACCTGGTAGTGGACCCGGTACCGCCAGCGGCAGTGGCCCTGCTTCGACGTGGCGTGGATCAGGAACGCCTCGCTCTCGTTCTGCTTGAGCGTGATGTGCTTGGCGTGCGGGCCGGTGAAGTACGACTCGCTCTTGTCGACGCCCTTGGCGCTCGTGGTGGTCGTCATCATCCTGGGCGTCGGCGAGTCGACGGCGACCTCCAGCGGGATGACGTGCGCCTCGCCCTGGCTCGGGCTGAGTACGAGCGTGCCGCCGAGCGGCGCCCCGCACCGCCCGCCCTCCACCTCGGGCACGATGTCGGTGATCCGCACCTGCTGGGCGGCACGGCCCTCCAGAGTGACCATCCACTCGGAGACCCCGACGTCGACGACGTCCCCCTTCTCCCGCCAGTCCGGCGTACCGAGCATCGTCGCCGCGGCGGCACCGGCGCCCTTGCCGCCACGGATCACGTACGTGCCGTTCTCCTTGACGTCCTGCACCTCGACGACGTCGATGGCGCCCTCCGGCGAGATCCGGTCCGGCAGCCGGTCGAGCGAGAACACCGACTTCGCCGCGCCCACCAGCACGTCCTGGAACGTCACGGCCGCCACGCTCAGCAGGATCCCGGCCAGCCAGGTGGCGGGGCTGCGCAGAAAGCGCAGCCGGCTCGGGCGTTCCTCGGGGGCGGGCCGGGGCCGGCCACCGCGGCGGACGCTGGCCCGCGTCAGGGCCCCGTTCCCGTTCCTCCGGGCCGCCGGTCGGTTACTGGGCATGGCCGGTTCGTACCTCCTCCGGGGCCGGCTCCGTACCGTGCCCCCGACGTCTCATCACCAGAACGGCCACCAGACACGCGGCTCCCGTGGCCCAGCCCCACGCCGTGCCGAACCGGACGGCGTCACCGATGGCCAGGTCGAACGACGTGAGGGCGTCCGTCGACCCCTGCCGCGGAGCCAGCAACCACGGCAGCGCGCCGTCCTTGTCGTCACCGCCGACGACGGCGCCCTCCACGACGGCAGCCGCCACCGCGGCGAGCAGCGTCGCGTACCAGCACCGCATGAAGAGGCGCAGCGGGTGCCGGGCGTCGGCGCGCCGCACCACGGCACGCAGCGCCACCGCCAGCGCCACCAGCAGCACCAGGCAGATCAGGAGCGTCGCCAGCCATCCGGTGGTGGTCTCCGTCGGCAGGGGGCGCAGTCGCAGCGCCGGGTAGAGGATCTCGCTCCACTCGTCGGCCAGTTCCGGCGGCCGGTACGGCAGCCAGAGTTCGGGGTCGAAGGTGAGGGCGGGCTCCTGTTCCAACTGGCGGACGCTCGTGTGCCGCAGGACGGTGCCGCCCGCGACCGCGAGCAGCACCGCCGGAATGAGCGCCGCGAAAACCGCCTCCCAGCGCTCACGCCGCGTGCCGAGCGCCGGCGTCACCGGCTCTTCGCCCTCTTCGTCACCGGTTTCGCCGGTCACCCGCAGGAGTTCCCGTACCGGCGCCCAGTGCCGCAGGATCCACAGTTCCGCCCACATCGGAATCGGCATCCAGAAGAACAACAGGGCGAACTGCGCGGACCCGGTGCCGCCCGTCTGCCGGACCAGCACGGGCTGGTCTTGGGGCGTCGGCAGGTACGTCCACTCCAGCGGATGCAGGACCGGCCCGATCAGATCGGCGGCCCCCGCGGCCGACAGGGCGGCTCCGAGCAGCGCCAGGCACGTTCCCCACCGCGGCCGCAGCCCCGGCGTGGTCCGCAGCACGGCATAGGTCAGCACGGCGCAGACCATGACGAAGAGGAGCTGAGGCAGCCACCCGCCGACGTGGCCGGGGTCCCGCACGACGAACCCGACGGCGTCCACGCCGAGCAGCCTGGCCTGCCCGGTGAGACAGAGATCCTGCTCCGCCAGGACCCGGCGGCACACCGGCACGAACCCGAACAACAGGCCGGCCTGGGCCGCGGCGGAGCTGCCGGCCAGCAGGACGGACAGAACGCGGTTCACCGTGAGATCCCCCGAAAACACATGTCATCAGCGCAACCGCTGGGGCGTCCCGCACCCGCACGAGCACCGATCACAGACCGCTCACCAGTGTGCACTACACGCCGCACACGCACCATGCGCCGCCCAGCTCAACTCCCCTGCCCACAGCCCTGCTTCCGCGCCCTCGCCCCCGGCCCCTCACTCACCCCCGCACCCGTCCCCGTACTTCGCCGCGTACTTACGGGCGATGTCCAGTTGCTCGCGTTCCATCCACGGCGCGGCGGCCAGCATGTCCGGCAGCGACTTGCGCTCGGTCGTCACGGCGCGGAACAGCCGCCCGACGGTCACGTCGTGCTCGGGCCGGTCCACCACCTCGACCGCGTCCCCGGCCCGGAACTCCCCGGGCCGTACGACGCGCAGCATCACCCCCGGCGAGCCCGCGAGCGTGAACCGCCGCAGCCAGCCCTTCTCACCGAGCCAGCCGGCGAACGTACGGCACGGAATCCGGCCGCCCGTCACCTCCAGCACGACCTCGTCCCCGATCCGCCACCGCTCGCCGACGAGCGCGTCGCGCAGGTTCATGCCGACCGTGGTGAGGTTCTCGCCGAACGCCCCGTCGACGAGCGGCCGCCCCAACTCCTGCTCCCAGTCGTCCAGTTCCTCCCGGGCGAACGCGTAGACCGCCCTGTCGTCACCACCGTGGAACCGCAGGTCGCAGACCGCGTCCCCGGCCACCCCGCTCGCCCCGACCCCGGCCGGCCCGGGCGCCGCCACCCGCACGGGCCCGTTCACCGGCCGCTTGTCGATACCTGTCGTCCCGGACGGCGCATCGGTGTACTCGACCGCCTTCGCCACCCCGACATTCACGCTGAGGATCTCCATGATCCGAACCTATGCCGCCCGGCAAGTGCTTTTCGTCAGCGTGCCCGAGTCGTTGATCAGCAGCTCGGGGGGCGTGATCCTCGTGGAAACGCAGCTGGCCGACGACTCCCACGGTCCGGGATTGCGGCGCAAGTCGCTCCACGAGTGCCTCGAATTCCGGCAGGGCCTCGGCATGATTTTCCCGGCGCACCGTCAGGGCCCCCGGGGTCCAGATGCCACCGCAGGTCGGCGAGCAGGGCGTCCGGCACGGAGTCCCGGAGGTCCAGGGCAAGGTCCACGGCGTACAGATCGCTCATGACCTCAGCATCACTCATGGCCTCGCGGCATCACTCATGGCCTCGGCCCGGGTACGAGCCACCGCGATGAAGTTCCGGTTACGCGTCGGAGGCACCGACCCGAGTGGCGAACGAATGCGCGCAGCCACTAACTGCGGACATGTCCTCATTGGGCACTTTCGCGGTGGCATCGGCCGTGTCACGGGTGTGCTACGCCCCCCTACCCTCGATTGCACCGCCCATAACGGCTTGATAGACATGACTCCGCTTATGTAGCCGTCCAGCCCGGCAGGGGGAGCCAGATGAAGTTCGACATGGGTTCGCAGGTGCTGTCGACCCTGCAGACGAAGTCGCGGGGGTCGAGTGAGGACCTCGGAGGGCTGATCCGCCAGCTCGTGGATGCCGCTGCCCCTCTGGAGGGCAAGTTCAACGGCTCCGGCAAGGCGGCCTTCGACCAGTTCAAGGCCCGTTCCGACGAGATCGCGTCCTCGCTGCAGAGCTCGCTCTCGGGCATTCTCGGCGGCCAGAAGGGCATGGACTCGGCGTTCAGCTCGGGCGACCAGGAGCACGGCGACAACGCCCGCCAGCAGATGTCGTCGGCCAATTTCGACGCGGCCCGATTCGGCGGCCGCTGAGCCACAGGGATTCCGGCCCGCTCTCACCACTGGCGGCGGGCCGTTGATTCTTCGATCCTTCGACGGGCCCCGGCAGCCGGGACGTCGAGCTGATGGAACTTTCACGGGGAGTGAGTGTTGATGGGTGCTGCGGGTCAGGACCGTCGTTCGTACGACACGGGTGCGTCGGCGGATGCGCAGGGCAATATCCAGACGGTGATC
>NZ_JBITXI010000017.1:0-99070 GCF_044544605.1 Streptomyces sp. NPDC053560
GCGCGCGGTGGACTGGGCGCGGCCGGGCGGCCGCCGGGGGGCCGGCCGGCCCCCCCCCCCCGGCGCCGCCCCCCCCCCCCCCCCCCCGGGGCGGGGGGGGGGGGGGGGCCCCCCCCCCCCCCCCCCCACCGGTTTTGTCTCCCCTTTGACCTGCGGAAACGCGTCGGGAATGAAGTGCTCCTTGCAGGTTGTTCAGAGTTCAACTAAATTGAAAGCCGAACGACCGAGGAGGCCGTCATGCCCGCAGTGACCGTTGAGAACCCGCTGACCCTGCCGCGTGTTGCGGCGCCTGCCGACGCCCGGCAGCGCTCGGCGCTCGCCGTATCGACCGCACCCACCGGGTTCGAGGGCGAGGGCTTTCCCGTCCGCCGGGCCTTCGCCGGCATCGACTACAAGCACCTCGACCCGTTCATCATGATGGACCAGATGGGCGAGGTGGAGTACGCGCCCGGCGAGCCCAAGGGCACGCCTTGGCACCCCCACCGCGGCTTCGAGACGGTGACGTACCTGATCGACGGCACCTTCGTGCACCAGGACTCGCACGGGGGCGGCGGCACCATCAACGACGGCGACACCCAGTGGATGACGGCGGGTTCCGGCCTGCTGCACATCGAGGCGCCGCCGGAGTCGCTGGTGATGTCCGGCGGTCTCTTCCACGGCCTCCAGCTGTGGGTGAACCTGCCGAAGAAGGACAAGATGATGCCCCCCCGCTACCAGGACATCGGCGGCGGTCAGGTCAAGCTGCTGACCTCGTCCGACGGCGGTGCGCTGCTGCGGCTGATCGCGGGCGACATCGACGGGCACGAGGGTCCCGGCATCACGCACACGCCGATCACGATGATGCATGTGTCGATCAACCCGGGTGCCGAGCTGACGCTGCCCTGGCGGTCGGACTTCAACGCGCTGGCGTACGGGCTGGCCGGGCGCGGCACGGCGGGCCCCGAAGGCCGTCCGTTCCGCATGGGCCAGTCGGTCGTCTTCGGCGCCGGAGACTCGATCACCATCAAGGCGGACGCGACCCAGGAGTCCCGCAGCCCGAACTTCGAGGTCGTCCTCCTCGGCGGGCAGCCGATCCGCGAGCCGATGATGCACTACGGCCCGTTCGTGATGAACACCCACGCTGAGCTGGCCCAGGCCTTCGAGGACTTCCAGGCGGGCCGCCTCGGCACCATCCCGGCTGCTGCCGGCTGACCCGAACGCACTCCGGCCGGGCCCGGCGTTTCACGTGAAACGCCGGGCCCGGCTCTCTGCTGTGCGGGCCGTGATGCGCCCCCGCGTGGTGGACTGGGCGGGTGCAGAAACGGATGAACAGGGATGAACGGGAAGCTCTGCTTCCCCTCGGTGCGCGCCGGACCGCGGCCTGGTGCGGAGTGGCACTGCTCGTCGCCGCCGTGCTCGCGGTCGCCGTCTGGCTGACCGTGCACCTGAAGGCGGCCGTGACGCCCGTCCTGCTGGCCCTGCTCGGCAGCGCCCTGCTCGAACCGCTCTACCGGCGGCTCGTCGCCATGAGACTCAACCGCTCGCTGGCGTCCGCGCTGACCTGCGCCGCTCTGCTGGTGGTCGTCGGCGGGGCCGGGTACATCGTGGTCTCCGCGCTGATCGACACCGGCGACCAGATCGTGGCGTCGGTCCAGCAGGCGACCAAGGAGCTGAGCAAGTACCTCGGCGCCTCCGGCACCTCGCTCGGGGGCCTGACGGGGAACATCAAGCAGCTGGCGGCGAAGTTCGGCGGCCGGGCCGCCACCGGGCTGCTCTCCGGCATCAGCCTGGTCGGCCAGACCGTGGCCGCCGCCGTGCTGGCGCTGCTGCTGACGTTCTTCTTCCTGCGGGACGCGGACAAGGCGGTCGGCGTGCTGCGGTCCTGGGCGCCGGGCGACTCCGGACCGCAGCTGGAGCGGATGGCGCGCCGCGGCTTCGAGGCCGTGGAGGGCTTCATGCGCGGCACGACCGTCATCGCGCTGATCGACGCCGTGTGCATCACCGTCGGGCTGCTGATCCTGGGGGTGCCGGGCGCGGTCGGGCTGGGCGCCCTGGTCTTCGTCGGCGCGTACATCCCGTACCTGGGCGCGTTCCTCTCCGGTGCCGTGTCGGTGCTGGTGGCGCTGGCCGACCGGGGCTTCGTGATCGCGTTGTGGGCGCTGGGCGTGGTGCTGTTCGTGCAGGTCCTGGAGGGGCACATCCTGCAGCCGCTCATCCAGAGCCGCACCGTCCACATGCACCCGGCCGTCGTGCTGATCGCGATCACCGCGGGCGCGAGCCTGGCGGGCATCCTCGGCATGCTGCTGGCCGTACCGCTGGCGGCCGCGGTGACGGGGATCCTGTCAGAGCTGCACGAGCGCTATGCCGCCGGTTCGGACAACGGCGGGCCGGACAGCGAGGGGCCGCCGTCCGGGGGCTCCTCCGGGGAAACGCCCGCCTGAGCGGCGTCCGCCAGGATGCCACCGCCGTCCCCCGCGTCCTCGTACAGCTCGAACCAGATGGACTTGCCGTCCCCGCGCGGATCCACGCCCCACGCGCCGGCCAGCAGCTCCATCAGGACCAGGCCGCGCCCGGAGGAGGCCAGCTCGCCGGGGCGGCGGCGGTGCGGCAGCTCGTCGCTGCTGTCCGCCACGTCCACCCGAATCCGCCGGGCGCCCCGCGTACCGGAGATCTCGGCGACCAGCAGGGCGTCGCCGTCGGTGTGCAGCAGCACGTTGGTGACCATCTCGGAGACCATCAGGACGGCCGAGTCGACCTGGTCCTCGTCGGCCCAGTCGTGCAGGACGTCGCGGATCTGGCCGCGGGCCTCGGCGATCCGCTCCGGCTCGGCCTGCGCGATGGTCAGGACCGTACGGCGGACGGGCAGCCCGGGCTCCATCCCGCCGGTTCCGATGGCGCAGCTGGCGCTCTCACGGGACAGCAGCAGCATCGCGATGTCGTCCTCGCGGCGGTCCGCCAGCGGCCCGGTGGTGTGGTGCGAGGACGGCCCGTGCACGGCCTGCACCAGGGCGTCCGCGAGCCGCTCCAGCCCGTCCTCGGTGTCCGGGTCCTCGTGGGCCTCCATGACGTCCCGCAGCCGCGTCCAGCCGCTCTCCAGGTCGTGCCCGCCGGTCTCGATGAGCCCGTCCGTGCAGACCAGCATCGTCTCGCCGGGCTCCAGGACGAGCCGGGTGGTCGGGTAGTCCGTGTCCGGGTCGATGCCCAGCGGCATCCCGCCCGCGGTCGGCCGTACCAGCATCGTGCCGTCGGTCATGCGGATGGCGGGGTCGGGGTGGCCGGCCCGCGCGATGTCCAGCAGCCCGGTGGCCGGGTCGACCTCGATGTAGAGGCAGGTCGCGAAGCGCGGGTCCATCCCCTCGGCCTCGGTGTCGTTCAGGCCGGAGAGGAAGCGGGAGGCGCGGGAGAGCACGGCGTCGGGGTGGTGGCCCTCGGAGGCGTAGGCGCGCAGCGCGATCCGCAGCTGGCCCATGAGGCCGGCGGCCCGTACGTCATGGCCCTGTACGTCCCCGATGACCAGCGCGATCCGGCCCGACGGCAGGGTGATCATGTCGTACCAGTCGCCGCCGACCTCCAGGCCGCCGCCGGTGGGCACGTACCGCGCGGCCACCGCCATCCCCGGGATGTCCGGCTGCACCGTCGGCATCATGCTGCGCTGCAGGCCCGTCGTCAGCTCCAGCTGCGACTCCTGGTCCCCGGCGCGGTGCAGGGCCTGCGCGAGCATCCGGGCGACGGTGGTGAGCACGGAGCGCTCGTCGGGGGTGAAGGCGACGCGGTGGCCGAAGGCGGCCATCCAGGCGCCGACCGTCCGGCCCGCGCTGATCAGCGGCAGGAAGGCCCAGGACTGGCGCTCGAAGCGCTCGGCCATCGGCCAGGTGGCGGGGAACCGGCGGCGGTACTCCTCCGGCGTGGGCAGGTAGATCGCCCGCCCGGTCCGTATCACCTCGGCGGCCGGGTAGTCGGTCTGCAGCGGCATGTCGACGAAGGGGCGCTCGGCCCCGGGCTTCTGGCCGTGGTGCCCGATCACCGATATGTGGTCGCCCTTGATGCCGAAGACGGCCAGCCCGTCGGGCATGAACCCGGGCATGGACAGGCCGGCGGCCACCCGCAGCACCTCGGCGGTGGAGCGGGCCTCGGCCAGCGCACGCCCCGCGTCCAGCAGGAACGCCTCGCGGGAGCGGCGCCAGTCGCCGGTGACGGGGGTGCGCGCCGCGGAGGTGCCCGGCTGCGGCTCGGGGACCTCCTGGAGGGTGCCGACCAGCTCGTAGCTGTTGTCCAGCGGGGCGACCCGGGCGCGGCAGCGGACGACGCGCTGTACCTTGCCGTCGTCGCGCATGACGCGGAGCCGGCCCTCGGCGAGGGTTCCCTCGGTCAGCGCGAGGTGGACGACACCGTTGATCTCGGCGAAGTCGACGGCGTGGAAGCGGGAGCGGATGAACGCCTCGCTGAAGTCGGCGGGCTCCTCGGGCAGGCCGAGCAGCCTGGCCGCCTCGGCGTCCAGCGTCACCTTGCCGACTGCGTGGTCCCAGTGCCACAGGCCCGTGCCGATGGCGGCCAGGACGTCCTTGGTGCGCATTGCATCACTTTATGTGGGTTTCACGGAGGCCCACCAGTGAGAAGGACGTGACCCTGGTCCCATGGTGTGCCGACAGGAAGTCCTGCGGTACTCCCCCGGGGGAGTACCGCGAGTTTCTTGACGTGTATATGACAACTCGTGACGAGGGGGCGGAGCGGTAACCTGGAGCGGTTATGCCAATCCTGGGGTGATCATCGGGTGTCGCCCGGGAGCCGACCCGGCCTCCCGCCCCCGTTGCCCCACCACGACTCGCGACGACTTGGATGAGCGATGCATCGGTACCGGTCCCATAACTGCGGCGAGCTCCGGGCCGCGGACGTCGACACGGACGTCCGCCTCAGCGGCTGGCTGCACAATCGACGTGACCTGGGCGGCATCCTCTTCATCGATCTGCGCGACCACTACGGCATCACGCAGCTCGTCGCCCGCCCCGGCACCCCCGCCAACGAAGCGCTCGGCTCCCTGACCAAGGAGACCGTCGTCCGCATCGACGGCAAGGTCAGCGCACGCGGCACGGACAACGTCAACCCCGACCTGCCCACCGGCGAGGTCGAGATCGAGGTCTCCGCGGTCGAGGTGCTCGGCGCCGCCGAGCAGATCCCTTTCACGATCAACGCCGAGGACGGGGTCAACGAGGAGAAGCGCCTGGAGTACCGCTTCCTCGACCTCCGCCGCGAGCGCATGCACCGCAACATCATGCTGCGCACGGCCGTCATCTCCGCCATCCGCCAGAAGATGGTGACGCTCGGCTTCAACGAGATGGCGACGCCGATCCTGTCCGCGACCTCCCCCGAGGGCGCGCGCGACTTCCTGGTCCCCTCGCGCCTGCACGCCGGCCGGTTCTACGCCCTGCCGCAGGCCCCGCAGCAGTTCAAGCAGCTGCTGATGATCGCGGGCTTCGACCGGTACTTCCAGATCGCGCCGTGCTTCCGTGACGAGGACGCCCGCGCGGACCGCTCGCCCGGCGAGTTCTACCAGCTCGACATCGAGATGAGCTTCGTCGAGCAGGAGGACGTCTTCCAGCCCGTCGAGAAGCTGATGACCGAGCTCTTCACCGAGTTCGGCGGCGGCCGCGAGGTCACCTCCCCCTTCCCGCGGATCCCGTTCCGCGAGTCGATGCTGAAGTACGGCAACGACAAGCCGGACCTGCGCGCCAAGCTGGAGCTGGTGGACGTCTCCGACGTCTTCGCGGGCTCGGGCTTCAAGGCGTTCGCCGGCAAGCACGTCCGCGCGCTGGCCGTGCCGGACACCGCCGACCAGCCGCGCAAGTTCTTCGACGGGCTCGGCGACTACGCCGTCGAGCAGGGCGCGAAGGGCCTGGCCTGGGTCCGCGTCGGCGAAGAGAACGCCCTCACCGGCCCCATCGCCAAGTTCCTCACCGAGGATGACGTGAAGGCCCTGGTCAGCAAGCTGGACCTGGCCCCCGGCCACGCCGTCTTCTTCGGCGCGGGCGAGTTCGACGAGGTCTCGAAGATCATGGGCGCGGTCCGCGTCGAGGCCGCGAAGCGCGCCGGCCACTTCGAGGAGGGCGTCTTCCGCTTCTGCTGGATCGTCGACTTCCCGATGTTCGAGAAGGACGAGGACACCGGCAAGATCGAGTTCTCTCACAACCCCTTCTCGATGCCCCAGGGCGGTCTCGAAGCCCTCGAGAACAAGGACCCGCTGGACATCCTGGCCTGGCAGTACGACATCGTCTGCAACGGCGTCGAGCTGTCCTCCGGCGCGATCCGTAACCACGAGCCCGAGGTCATGTACAAGGCCTTCTCGATCGCCGGTTACGACAAGGACACCGTCGAGGCGGAGTTCGGCGGCATGCTCCGCGCGTTCAAGTTCGGCGCCCCGCCGCACGGTGGCATCGCCCCGGGCGTGGACCGCATCGTGATGCTCCTCGCGGACGAGCCGAACATCCGCGAGACCATCGCCTTCCCGCTCAACGGCAACGCCCAGGACCTCCTCATGGGCGCCCCGAGCGAGGTCGAGGAGTCCCGCCTGAAGGAACTCCATCTCTCGATCCGCAAGCCGCAGGTGAAGTAGGCCGCAGGCACGCACCCCGAGGGGCCCGGAACCGTGTGGTTCCGGGCCCCTCGAGCGTGGTCGTTGCTCCTGCTGCTGGGCGCGACGCGCCGCATCGGGAGGGACCTGCCATGGACAGGGCCGCGCTCATCCGGATGTGGCACGACCTCGACGTCCCTGAGGGCCTGCGCGCCGAGCTGCTTGACGGGGAACTGGTTCTGCAACCCGGCCCCGGTTGCTCCCACGACCTGCCGGGGCGCACTTTCGTGCGACACACGCCCGAGCCGTTCGAAGCCTGGAGCGCCCGAGGCGTGCGGGTGGCCGACGACTACCGGCGTCGCGCCGACGCCGTCGTCACCCGAGCCGAGGACCTCCCGGCCGACAACGAGGCCGACTGGCCCGCGCAGATCATCCAGGCCGTCATCGAGACCGTGTCCACGACCCGTACGGCCATCCGGCGCGACTGGGAGGACAAGCGCGAGCGGTACGCCGAGGCGGGCATCCCCGTCCACCTGATCGTCGACCCGAACGACGCAACCTGGCACCTGCTCCAGATGGACGGCCGGCACTACGTGGAGACCGCCAAGGGCATCTTCGGCCAGGAGATCCCCATGCCGGAACCCATGGGCTCCACGGTGCGGACGGCGGGCTGGCATCCGTACGGCGGAACGTCCGCCCAGCGACATGGCGGAGGGGCCCCCCCCCCCGGGGGGGGGGCCCCCCCCCCCGGGGGGCCCGGCCCCCTCCGCCATGTCGTGGGGCCTACTCCTCGCCGCCGAAGCGATCGCGGTAGGTGGTCAGGTCGTCTTCGGTGATCTTGGCGAAGAGGACCGGGGGGACGGTGAAGGACGTGCCCGCCGGGACGGAGGAGAGGGACTTCGCCTCGTCCTGTGTGACCCACAGGGCCGTGTCGTCGGCGAGGTCGAACGCGCCGCGCATCGCCTTCGCCGACGCCGGGATGAAGGGCTCGGAGACCACCGAGTACAGGTGGATGAGGTTCATCGCCGTACGCAGCGTCAGCGCGGCCGCGTCCTTGTCGGTCTTGATCTCCAGCCAGGGGGCCTTCTCCTCCAGGTAGGAGTTGCCCGCGCTCCACAGGGCACGCAGCGAAGCGGCGGCCTTGCGGAACTGGAGGGCCTCCATGTGGCCCTCGTACTCGGCCAGCAGCTCGGCGATCTGCTCGCCCAGCTTCACCTCGGCCTCGCCGGCCTCGGCACCCGCCGGGACCTCGTCACCGAAGCGCTTCCGCGAGAAGGACAGCACGCGGTTGACGAAGTTGCCGAGGGTGTCGGCCAGGTCCTTGTTGACCGAGGAGGAGAACAGCTCCCAGGTGAAGGACGTGTCGTCGGACTCCGGCGCGTTCGCGATCAGGAAGTAGCGCCAGTAGTCGGCGGGCAGCAGCTCCAGCGCCGCGTCGGTGAAGATGCCGCGCCGCTGCGAGGTGGAGAACTTGCCGCCGTAGTAGTTCAGCCAGTTGAAGGCCTTGAGGAAGTCGACCTTCTTCCACGGCTCGCGGGTGCCCAGCTGCGTGGCCGGGAACATCACGCTGTGGAACGGGACGTTGTCCTTCGCCATGAATTCCGTGTACCGGACGTCGTCGGCCTCGTACCACCACGACTTCCAGTCGCGGGTCTCGCCGTCGGCGGCCGCGTCCGCCCACTCCTTCGTCGAGCCGATGTACTCGATCGGGGCGTCGAACCAGACGTAGAAGACCTTGCCCTCGGCGGCGAGGTCCGGCCAGACGTCGGCCGGCACCGGCACGCCCCAGTCCAGGTCGCGGGTGATCGCGCGGTCGTGCAGGCCCTCGGTCAGCCACTTGCGGGCGATCGAGGAGGCCAGCGTCGGCCACTCCTCACCGGTCTCGTCGATGAACTTCTCGACCTCGCCCTGGAGCTTGGACTGCAGCAGGAAGAGGTGCTTGGTCTCGCGCACCTCCAGGTCGCTGCTGCCGCTGATCGCCGAGCGGGCGTCGATCAGGTCGGTCGGGTCCAGCACGCGGGTGCAGTTCTCGCACTGGTCGCCGCGGGCCTTGTCGTAGCCGCAGTGCGGGCACGTGCCGACGATGTAGCGGTCGGGCAGGAAGCGCTCGTCGGCCTTCGAGTAGACCTGGCGGATCGCCCGCTCCTCGATGAAGCCGTTCTCGTGCAGCTTGCGCGCGAAGTGCTGCGTCAGCTCGACGTTCTGCTGCGAGGAGCTGCGGCCGAAGTGGTCGAAGGCCAGCCCGAAGCCCTCGTAGATCGCCTTCTGCGCGTCGTGCTGCTCGGCGCAGAACGCGTCGACGGACTGGCCGGCGTCCTTCGCGGCCAGCTCGGCGGGGGTGCCGTGCTCATCGGTCGCGCAGATGTACAGCACGTCGTGCCCGCGCTGGCGCATATAGCGGGAGTACACGTCGGCCGGGAGCATGGACCCCACCATGTTGCCCAGGTGCTTGATCCCGTTGATGTACGGAAGGGCGCTGGTGATGAGGTGTCGAGCCATTGCCGGCTGCTCCCAAGTCGCTACGGTGAGTGATTTTTTGCACTACGGAACGCCAATATCGTACTCGCCCGACCGGGTGCCACCGCGCCCCCTTTTACCGGCTGGGACGGCCGCACGCATGGTGCGCGGACGACCGGGGATGCTGTGAGAAGGAGGGGTCAGGGGGAGGGGCGGGCCATGGGAGAGCAACAGAGATGGGTCTCGTCGAGCTACAGCTGTGACACGGACGCGACCTGCGTGGAAGTGGCGATCGCGGCGGGACGGGTGCACGTGCGGGATTCGCGGCAGGGCGGGGACGAGGACGCGCCCCGGCTGACGTTCTCCGTCGCGGCGTGGACGCTGTTCCTCGCGCATACGACGGCGGACTGAGCGTAGACGGAAGTGGGCCGGTCCAGCGGAGTGCCGGTGCAGCGGAACGGCCCGGCCGCCCCGTGAGGGGCCGCCGGGCCGTGTCGGTTCCGCGTCGCTGCGGGTCAGCTGCCCTGCTGCCGGTCAGTTGTCCAGCTGCCGGTCACTTGTCCTTGAGCACGCCCGCGGCGCGCGCGTCGGCGAGCCACTCCGGGAACTCGATCATCAGCTGCGCGTAGAGGTCGGCGTCGGCCAGGGCACGCGGGTCGCGGCCGGCGTGGAAGAAGCCGGCGTTGTCGACCTTGCGCTTCTCCGGCACGGCGAGGTCGTCCAGCTTGCGCAGGAAGTCGAAGCCCTTGGCCTCGGGGTCGCCGAAGCCGACGAACTGCCAGAAGATCGGCAGCTTGGCCGCCTCGCACAGCGCCTTCTCGGCGGCGGGCTTGGAGGTGGGGGCGCCGTCGGTCTGGAAGATCACGAACGCCGGGGCGGTCGACTTCGACTTCTTGTAGTGGTCGATGACGGCCTTGATCGCCCAGTGGTAGTTGGTCCGGCCCATGTGGCCGAGGCCCGCGTGCAGCTCCTCGATCCGGCCCTCGTACGAGGTCAGGTCGATGTCGGCGGTGCCGTCGATGTCGGTGGAGAAGAAGACGACGGGCACGGTGCCGTCGTCGTCCAGGTTCGCGGAGAGGCCGAGGGCCTGCTCGGCGAGGTGCTGGACGGTGCCGTCCTTGTAGTAGTTGCGCATCGAGCCGGAGCGGTCGAGCACGAGGTAGACGGCGGCGCGCTGGGTGCCGAGGCCCTGCTTCGCCAGCGCCGCACCGGCGTCCTTGTACAGGCTGACCAGGCCGGGCGCGACCTCCTCGACCTTGCTGAGGGAGATCGCGGCACCGCTCCCGCCGTCCGCCGGGGCGGCGGCGACGGGCTTGGGCTCGGGGGCGGGGGCAGGCTCGGCGGGGGCCTCGACCGGTGCCTCGGTACGGGCGGCGGGGATGCTGGCGGCGGGCGTTACGGCCTCGGGCTCGGGCGCGACCTCGGCCGCGGGCTCCGGCTCGGCCTCGGGCTCAGCCTGGACCTTGGCCGCTGCCTCGGCCTCGGACTTCGTCTCGGGCTCGGCCGCGGCGGCCACCGGCTCGGCCTCGGGCTCCGCGGCCGGCTCGGCAGCCGCGGGCTCGCTCACGGCCTCGGGCTTGGCCTCGGCCTCCGGCTCGGTCACGGCCTTGGTCTCGGGCGCGGCCTCGACAGGCGCGGCCTCGGCCTTGGCGTCAGCAGCCTCAGCAGTCGCAGCAGCCTCCGCGACCGCGGCCTCCGCCGCCTCGGGCTCGGCGACCGCGGCCTCCGCGACCGCGGCCTCCGCCGCCTCGGGCTCGGCGACCGCAGCCTCCGCTACCTCGGACTCGGCGTCCGCGGCCTTCGCGGTCTCCGACTTCGACTCCGGCTCCGGCGTCGGCTCCGGCTTCCGCTCCGCCTTCTGCGGCGACGGGCGGTCGAAGGCCTGCCGTACCAGTTCGGAGACGTCGGGCACGTCCGAGGCGGCGGGCCCGGGGGCCGGCTCCGTGGTGGTGGGCGCGGCCGAGCCGGCCACCACCGCGGCGCCCGCGGCGGGTGCGGTCTCCGCGTACACCTCTGTACGGGCCGGCTCCTGCTCCGTGCGGGCCGCCGGTACCTCGGTCTCGGCGACAGGCGCGGCCGGCGCCGCCTCCCTCGCGGGGGCCGACTCCTCGCGGGCCTCCGGAATGGCCGCCGCGTCGGTGGCCTCCGTCGCCGCGGGGGCATTCGGTTCGTTACGGGCCGCCTTGGAGCGACCGAAAGCGTTGCGCAGCAGACTCCGAATGCCCATCGGCGTACCTCTCGTGCGTGTGGTGTCGTGCATGTGTGGGTGCGGCGAATGTCCGAAAAACGAGGCGCGTTCCTGACCTGGACGGACACCAAAGGGTAGCGGCCTGTCCCTATCGCATCGTGGGACCCCGCGCGTCGTGCTGCGGCACGAGCCGAAGCCGCCCGGATTCACCGTCAGTTCATCTTTTTGTCGCCGCGTGTCGGACCCGTGCCCATACCGTCGCGGCTGATCACACGAATCATCGTCATACCGGCCGACAGGCCTACGGACCGGCACACCGGCCGTACCAGGGAAGGAACACCGTGCGCAAGCTGCTGCCGTTGATCGGCTCGCATCCCGGCGGCCGTTCGGCCATGACCTGCCGCTACCGCTGCGGCGACGCCTGCTTCCACGAGGCGCCCAACACCAGTGGCAATGCGTACGTCGGTGACGTGATCGCAGGTGCGCTCTCCCGCCGGTCCGTGCTGCGCGCGAGCGCCGTCGTCACGGCCGCCGCGGCCACCGGTGCCGCACTCGCCGGCCCGGGCGCCGCCCCCGCCACCGCGGCGGAGTCCGGCGCCGCGTCCGGCACGGCGGCCGGCGCCATCCGTCATGCCCGCCGCCCCGCCCGCGGCCTGCGCTTCGCGCCCGTCGCGCCCAACACCGCCGACTCCGTGACCGTCCCGGCCGGTCATGAGCAGAACATCGTGATCCGCTGGGGCGATCCGGTGCTGCGCGGGGCCCCGGCGTTCGACGCGGACCGGCAGTCCGCGAAGGCGCAGGCCGGTCAGTTCGGTTACAACAACGACTACATGGCCGTGCTGGACCTGCCGGGCGAGCGGGACCGGCAACTGCTGGTGATCAACCACGAGTACACCGACGAGGCCCTGATGTTCGCCGGGTACGACGCGGACAACCCCACACGCGAACAGGCGGAGATCGGCCTCCAGGCGCACGGCCTGACGGTGCTCGTCGCGCAGGAGGAGCGGCGCAGCGGCCGGCTCACCGCGGTACGCCGTCACCACCTCAACCGCCGGATCACCGGCACCACGCCGTTCGAGGTGACCGGCCCGGCGGCCGGCAGCGACCTGCTGAAGACCTCCGCCGACCCCGAGGGCACCCGCATTCTCGGCACGCTCAACAACTGCGGCGGCGGCATCACCCCGTGGGGCACGGTGCTGTCCGGCGAGGAGAACTTCAACCAGTACTTCGCCAACGGCGACGCGGCCGGCGACGCGAAGACCGCGGAGCGGCTGAAGCGGTACGGCATCAAGGGCGCGGCCAGCGAGCGCAAGTGGGAGCGGTTCGACCGGCGCTTCGACGTGGCGAAGGAGCCGAACGAGACCAACCGCTTCGGGTGGGTCGTGGAGATCGACCCGTTCGACCCCGACTCCACCCCGCGCAAGCTCACCGCGCTCGGCCGCTTCAAGCACGAGGCCGCCGAGCCGCGGCTGACCCCGGACGGCCGACCGGTGCTCTACATGGGTGATGACGAAAAGTTCGACTACTTCTACAAGTTCGTCTCCGCCAAGCGGATGAAGCGCGGCAACAGCGCGGCGGCCCGCGAGCACAACCGCACGCTGCTGGACGAGGGAACGCTGTACGTCGCGAAGTTCACCGGTGACAGCCCGGCAGCCGGGATCGACGGATCGGGGAAGCTGCCGGAGGACGGCGAGTTCGACGGCCACGGCGAGTGGATCCCGCTGGCCACCGGCACCACCTCGCACGTGCCCGGCATGACCGCGGAGGAGGTCTACGTCTTCACCCGGATGGCCGCCGACAAGGTGGGTGCCACGAAGATGGACCGTCCCGAGGATGTCGAGCCCAGCCCCCGTACGGGCAAGGTCTACGTGGCGCTGACCAACAACAGCGACCGGGGCAAGGACGGCAAGGCCGCCGCCGACGAGGCCAACCCGCGCAACGGCAACAAGCACGGCCAGATCCTGGAGCTGACCGAGCACCGCAACGACCCGGCGGCCGGACGTTTCACGTGGAACCTCTTCCTGGTCTGCGGCGACCCCGAGGACCCGTCGACGTACTTCGGCGGCTTCCCCAAGGACCAGGTCAGCCCGATCTCCTGCCCCGACAACATCACCTTCGATGTGCACGGCAACCTGTGGATCTCCACCGACGGCAACGCCCTGGCCAGCCACGACGGCCTCTTCGGCGTGGCCACCACCGGCTCCCGGCGCGGGCAGGTACGGCAGTTCCTGACCGTGCCGACCGGCGCGGAGACCTGCGGGCCGATCGTGCAGGAGCGCCGGGTGCTGGTCGCGGTGCAGCACCCGGGCGAGGTGGACGGCGCGAGCGTGGAGCAGCCGGCGTCGCACTGGCCGGACGGCCCGGGCGAGCTGGTCCGCCCGTCGGTGATCAGCGTCTGGCGCAAGGACGGCGACGACATCGGCGTCTGAGACGTACAGCGGGCCGGGCGTTCGCCTTCGCGGCGTACGCCCGGCCCGCCGCGTCGTGTGCCGTGCCTCACTCCTCCGGCAGTCGCTTCGCGGCGGCGCTCACCGAGCGGGCCCGCCAGCCGTCATCGGACCAGGGATCGGCCGCCTCCAGGCGTTCCGGGGTGGTCCGCAGCGTCCAGCGCTGTGCGGTCAGGCCGGGGTCGTCGAGTTCGTCGCGGGCGAGGGGCATGGCCACCGGCGCGCCCGGCTTGGCACGCACGCTGTAGGGCGCGACGGCGGTCTGGGCGTAGGCGTTGCGCTGTACGTCGAGGTAGATACGGCCCCGGCCGCCCTTCGTAGGGCGGTCGGCCTTGCGCTGCTCGGTGGTGAGCCGGTCCGGGTGGCGGTCGGCGAGCAGTCCGGCGGCGCGGTGCGCGAAGTCCCGCACCGTGTCGTAGTCGTGCTTGGCGTCCAGCGGCGCGATGACGTGCAGGCCGCGCGAGCCGGTGGTCATCAGCCGTACGGGCAGCCCGACCTCGTCCCACAGTTCGCAGACCCGGGCGGCCGCCCACCGCACGTCCTCGAAGTCCGCGCCCTCCGAAGGGTCGAGGTCGAAGATCAGCAGGTCGGGGTCGTCGGGGGTGTCCTCCCGGGAGAGCCAGCGGTGCTGGGTGAGCGAGGCCTGTCCGGCGAGGTAGACGAGGGTGGCGGCCTCGTCGCAGACGACGTGTGTGACCTTGCCGCCGGCCTTCTCCTGCACGGAGGTGCGGATCCAGTCGGGAAAGTAGTCCGGCGCGTTCTTCTGCATCAGGGGGCGGCCGCCGATGCCGTCCGGGTGGCGCTCCATCATCAGCGGGCGGCCGCGCAGGTGCGGCAGTGCGCGCGGGGCGACGGCCCGGTAGTGCTCGGCCACGTCCAGCTTCGTGAGGCCGTCGTCGGGGAAGAGCACTTTGTCGGGGCGGGTGATCGCGACAGTACGCCGGCCCGCCCGTACGGTCTCCTCGGCCTTCTTGTCGCCCTTCATAAGGGGGAGGGGTAACCGCGCCGGCCGTGTGCCAAACCCGCCGCCACGCTGCCCGGACCGCCGCCGGGGACGGCCGTACGAGTTGCTTCCGGGCCACGGCCGTTCGCCTGCCGTGCGGGGCGGTACCGGCGTGCTTACGATCCTTGGCGGCAGGGGCCGGACAGGGGCCGGGTACGGAGAAGTGGAAGGGACGCCGCGATGAGAGCCGTAGCAGTCAGCGCCTTCGGGGCCGAGCCCGAGCTGATGGACCTGCCGCAGCCCGAGCCGGGGCCCGGCGAGGTGCTGGTCGCGATGGCGGTCGCGGGCCTGAACCCGGTCGACTGGAAGATCGCCGACGGCATGCTCAAGGATGCGGCGACGCACACCTTCCCGCTGGTCCTGGGGGCCGACGGGGCGGGCGAGGTGGTCGCGGTCGGGCCCGGCGTGCGCCGCTGCACGGTCGGTGACCAGGTGTTCGGGCAGTTCCAGCTGGTGGGCAGGGGCGGCGGTTCGTACGCGGACTACGCCGTGGCGGCGGAGGACGCCGTCGCGCCCGCGCCCCGGAACGTCACGTACGCCACGTCGGCCGCGGTGCCGACGGCCGGCACGAGCGCGTACAACCTCGTCGAGGAGACCCGGGTCGTGGAGGGCAAGCGGGTGCTGGTGGTCGGCGCGACCGGCGGTGTCGGCACCTTCGTCACGCAACTGGCCGCGCAGCGCGGCGCCGAGGTGATCGCCACCGCACGGGCGGGCAGCGCGGAGCTGATGGGACAGTTCGGCGCGGCGGCCACGGTGGACCACACCCAGGGGCCGGTGGCCGAGCAGGTGCGGGCCGCCCACCCGGACGGCGTGGACATCCTGATCGACCTGGTCAGCGGGGTGGAGGCGTTCGCGGAGATGACAGGTGTCGTACGGGACGGGGGCACGGTCGTGTCCACGGTCGGCGCGGCCGACACAGACATGCTCATCGAGCACAACCTGCGCGGCTTCAACTTTCTCAACCGGCCCTCGCCGCAGCTGCTGTCGATCCTCGCCGATCAGCTCGACGCCGGCCGGCTCACCGTGCTGATCACCAGTGAGGTGCAGCTGGAGGACGCCCCGGCGGCCCTCGCCCGCAGCCGCAGCGGCCGGGCGCAGGGCAAGACGGTCATCGGGCTCTGAGCTCCCGGCGGGCCCGCAGCCGTCCCGCGAGGACGCCGGGCAGCCAGGCCGCCAGGGCGGCGACGAGCCCCGCCGCGCCCAGCAGCAGGCCACCGGTCCGGGCGCTCGCCGTGAGCGTGTCGAAGACCGCGGCGCCCGTCGCCGGGGGCACCGACTGCGGCAGCATGTCCAGGGCGTAGCCGCGGGCGACGGCGACCACGGCGAGCAGCAGCGCGCCGCCCACGGCACAGCCCAGGCCGGTACCGATCAGCGCCCGGCGGCGGCGCGGCGCCACCAGCAGCCCGGCCACCAGGCACAGACCGGCGGCGAAGGGCAGCAGCCGGCCGAGCGTACGGACCGCCGCGTACGGGCCGCGCACCTCGGCCACCTCGTCGGACCGCAGCAGCGTGAGCGTGGTACCGGAGATATGGACCCGCTGGATCAGCCGGGCGCCGGCCGGCACGGTGTGCACGAGGCGGGCCCGGGCACGGTCGACGACGGGCTGGAGATCGAGCTCCACCGTCCGCTCACCGGACGAGGAGAGCGCGGTGACGAGGGAGGCGTGGGTGGTGCCGTTGACGCGGTTCCACAGGGCGGGGAAGTCGTGCGAGGTGACCACACCGCGGATCTGGGTGGCCACGAAGTCCCGGACTCCGTGGGTGAACCGCTCGCGCACCGCGGGGCGTTGTGCCGGTGGCACGGCGTCCACCAGCGGCGACAGGTCCACCCGGCGCATCACACCGTCGGTGATCGCGGTGACCATGTTCCGCTGGACGGCGGGGTCGCGGGAGAGCGGAGCGGTGGTGGCGGTGTAGCGGGCGGTGTCGGTCAGTTCGGTACGTGCCCAGCCGGCGGCGAGGGCCGGCGGTGCCAGCAGACAGCCGAGGACCAGCAGCACGAGGGCCATAGCGGCACGAGGCCGGTGGCGGGGCGGTGGTCCGAGGACGGTCGGAGCGCCGGTGCGGGCCGGTGCGCTCGCTGCCATGTCTCCTCCGTTTCACGTGAAACCGGCACCTCCCGGGCGCGCCAGGGGCGCCCGTTCTCCCGCAAGTGTGCCGTGCCCCGTCCGGCCGACGCTCGATCCGGCCACGTGAGTCGCGTCGCTCCCGGCTCAGTGGTCGTGCGGTCCCGCCCGGTGCACGGGCCCGTGCGTGTCGGCACAGTGGGCGTCGGAGGAGTCGGCCCGATGCCCTATGCGCAGCAGTTCCTCGCCTTCCTGCTCGCCGAGGTGGTCGACCTGGAGCGTGGCGTGCGTGATGCCGTACTCGGCCGCGAGTAGCTCCTGCAGCGTGCGGCGCACCTTGTGGCAGTCGCCGCCGGGCTCGACCAGGACATGCGCGGAGAGTGCGGGATCACCGGAGGTGATCTCCCAGACGTGCAGGTCGTGGACCTCCACGACCTGGTCGGCGGCTACCAGTCGGCCCCCCAGCGCGTCCGGGTCCACGCCGGCAGGAGCGGCCTCCATGAAGATCCGGCCCGAGTCGCGGACCAGCCCGATGCCCGCCTTGAGCATCAGCGCGACCACCAGCAGCGACGCGATGGCGTCCGCGCGGGCGAAGCCGGTGGTCAGCACCACCGCACCGGACACCGCCGTGGCGATGAAGCCGAAGAGGTCGGTGAGGATGTGCTGGTAGGCGCCCTCGACGTTCAGGCTGGAGCGGTTGGCCTTGGAGATGCACCAGGTCGCGACGAGGTTCACCGCGACTCCGGCGAGCGCGGTGACGAGCACCAGCCCGCCGGTGACCTCGGGCGGCTCGATCAGCCGGTGGATGGCCTCGTACGCGAGCCAGACCGACAGCACCAGCAGCGTGACCCCGTTGGCCTGGGCGGAGAGGATCTCGGCGCGCTTGAGGCCGTACGTGTAGCCGCCGCGTGCCGGGCGGGCCGCCAGCCGCATCGCGATCAGCGCGAGGACGATCGAGGCGGCGTCGGTGAGCATGTGTGCCGCGTCCGAGATCAGGGCCAGGGACCGGGCGATGAATCCGATCACGACCTCGATGGCCATGAACGCGGTGATCAGGATCAGTGCGGCGCGCAGCCAGCGGCGGTCCGCGTCCGCCGCGACGGCGTGCGAGTGACCTGAGTGATCACCGTGCGCGTGGGCGTGCCCCGTCATGGCCCACTCCCTCCTGGGTCGGGCGGCATGGCAGCCGCAAGGGCCCTCGACCGAAGGAAACCGCACTTCGGCGAAAGATCCAAAGGCTGCATCGGTACCCGTTGTCATTCCCCCGGCATCCGGGTATCGCCGCAGTTCAGAGCCTTGTGCGGGCGGGTGCCCCGCGCGTCGTCCCGAAAAGGATCTCCGCTGCCGGTCTTGAAAGGGCGCCGAACAGAGACGATCTTGGTACGGACCGCAGGACCCCATCCACACCCCCAGGGAGCGTTCTTGGCCGCGAACCGAGAAGCGCCGGACATACTGTCGCCCGAGTTCATGGCGGACCCGTACGCCGCGTACCGCGTCATGCGCGACGACTTCCCGCTGCTCCACCACGAGCCCACCCAGAGCTACATCGTCTCCCGGTACGAGGACGTCGAGCGGGCTTTCAAGGACCCGGTGTTCACCACCGACAACTACGACTGGCAGCTGGAGCCGGTGCACGGCCGGACCATCCTCCAGATGAGCGGCCGCGAACACTCCGTACGCCGGGCCCTGGTGGCGCCCGCCTTCCGCGGCGTGCCCCTCCAGGAGACCTTCCAGCCGGTCATCGACCGCAACGCGCGCGAGCTCATCGACGGCTTCCGCGACACGGGCCGGGCCGACCTCGTCGCGCAGTTCGCGACCCGCTTCCCGGTCAACGTCATCGTCGACATGCTCGGCCTGGACCGCGGCGACTACGACCGCTTCCACCGCTGGTACACCGCGATCATCGGCTTCCTCGGCAACCTGAGCCAGGACCCGGACGTGGCCGAGGCCGGGCTGCGGACGCAGCAGGAGTTCGCCGCGTACATGCTGCCGATCATCCGGGAGCGGCGCGCGAACCCCGGCGACGACCTGCTCTCCACGCTGTGCACGGCGGAGATCGACGGCACGGCGATGAGCGACGAGGACATCAAGGCGTTCTGCAGCCTGCTGCTGGCCGCGGGCGGGGAGACCACCGACAAGGCGATATCCAGCGTCATGCACAACCTGCTGCGCCACCCGGAGCAGCTGGCCGCCGTGCGGGAGGACCGGTCGCTGATCGAGCGGGCCTTCGCCGAGACCCTGCGGTACACGCCCCCGGTGCACATGATCATGCGGCAGCCGGCGGAGGACGTCCTCATCGGCGGCGGCAAGGTGCCGGCGGGCGCCACCGTGACCTGCCTGATCGGCGCGGCCGGCCGGGACGAGCGGCGCTACACGGACCCGGACACCTTCGACATCTTCCGCGACGACCTGAAGACGACGACGGCGTTCTCCGCCGCCGCCGACCACCTGGCCTTCGCGCTCGGCCGGCACTTCTGCGTCGGCGCGCTGCTGGCCAAGGCCGAGGTGGCGGCCGGCGTCGGGCAGCTGCTGGACGCGCTGCCGGACGCGGCGATCGAGGCCGGAGCCACCCCGCGCGAGCAGGGTGTCTTCACGCGCGGCCTGGACGCGCTGCCGGTGACGTTCACGCCGGTGGGCTGAGCGCGAGGGACCGTACGGGGGGCGCCCCGTACGGTCCCGTGGCTCAGGCGGGCCCCGGCGTGTACGTCGGGGTGAAGGTGACCGGCAGGCCCGTCAGGCCGCGCATCCACACCGACGGGTGCCAGACCAGGTCCTTGTCCGGCACCGCCAGCACCACGTCCGGCAGCCGGTCCAGCAGCACCTCCACCGCCGCCCGCGCGATCACCTCCGCCAGCTGCGGCGCCGGGTACGGGCACGCGTGCTCGCCGTGGCTGAACGCCATGTGCGCCTGGTTGCCGTCGGCGTCGGCCGCGGTGAAGTCGGGCCGCACCAGCGGGTCGTTGTTGGCCGCCGCCAGGCCGAGGACCACCATGTCACCGGCCTTGATGCGGTGGCCGCCGAGCTGGGTGTCGCGGGCCGCGAAGCGCCCGATGAAGTTCTGCGTGGGGGTGTCCTCCCACAGCACCTCGTTCAGCGCCTGGCCGACGCTGCGCCGCCCGCCGGTCAGGCTGACCGCGAAGCGGTCGTCGGTCAGCATCAGCCGCAGCGTGTTGCCGATCCAGTTGGCCGTGGGCTGCTGCGCCGCGGCCATCACCACCAGCAGGTCGATGACCACCTCCTCCTCGGTCAGCCCCGCCGTGTGGGCGAGCAGCCGCGAGGGGACGTCGGGCCCGGGCTGCCCGCGCTTGGCGGTGACCAGGTGGGCCATCCGCTCCGCGACCCGCCGGTGCGCGTCGATCGCGCCCTCGTGGACGTCCAGCGACTCGGCGATGTCCTTCACCAGGCCGGGGACTTCCTCGGCGGGGGCGCCGTACAGCTCGGCGACGACGCGCAGCGGGAGCCCCGCCGCGTACTCGGCCATCAGGTCCGCCTCGCCGCGCCCGGCGAAGGCGTCGACCAGCCGGTCCGCGACCCGCTCGCAGATCTGCCGCAGCTCGAACTGGTCGATCGCCAGCAGCGCGTCGCTGATCGCGCCGGCCCGCCGCCGGTGCTCGGGCCCCTCGGCGAACATCACCGACGGCTGGTACCCGACGAACGGCAGCAGCGGCCAGTCGTCCGGCACCTGGTCCCAGGCGTGCCAGCGGCGGGAGTCGCGGGGGAACAGCTCGGGGTCGGAGGTGACCTGGTGCAGCTCGCGGTAGCCGATCACGAACCAGGCCGGGAAGCCGCCGTCCAGCAGGATCGGCACCACCGCACCGTGCCGGCTGCGCATCTCCCGGTACAGCCGGGCCGGATCGCCGCTCAGCCCCTCGCCGTACAGCGGGACGGCCCCGGCGGAGACGGGGCAGCCGGCGGTCTGCGGGGCTTCGGTCACGGTGCACCCTCCTGAACTTGTGTCATGCGGTGGTCTCCTGGGCGGTGAGCGCGTACAGGTGGCGGACGAGGGAGATCAGCACCTGCTTGCTGGACTCCCGGTCGCGGGCGTCGCAGGCGATCAGCGGCACGTCGGGGGAGAGATCCAGCGCGTCCCGTATCTGCTCCAGGGTGTGGCGCTCGCCGCCGAAGTCGTTGTGCGCGACCACGAACGGCATCCCGTGGGCCTCCAGGCGGTCTATCGCGTACCAGGAGTCGTCCAGCCGCCGGGTGTCGACCAGCACCACCGCGCCCAGCGTGCCGGAGAAGAGCCGGTCCCACAGGAACCAGAAGCGCTCCTGGCCGGGCGCGCCGAAGAGGTACAGGACGTTGCGCTCATTGATCGTGATGCGGCCGAAGTCGAAGGCGACGGTGGTCGTCGACTTGCCCTCGACGCCGGCCGGGTCGTCCACGCCCACGCCCGCCTGGGTCATCGTCTCCTCGGTGTTGAGGGGACGGATCTCGCTGACCGAGCGGACCATGGTGGTCTTGCCGACGCCGAAGCCGCCGACGATCACGATCTTCAGGCCGTTCTCGGCGGACTGGTGCAACGGGGCCCGTACGTTCTCGTCCACGGCGGTCCCGGCCGTGTCGTCACAGGCGGTGGAGTGCATCGAGCACCTCCTTCAGCAGGTCGGGTTCGGGCAGCTCGGCCCGGGCGGGCGTGCGCGGATGGCGGGCGGTGATCCGGCCCGTGTCGAGCAGGTCGGTGAGCAGGATCCGGACGACGCTCACCGGCAGCCGCAGCTCCGCCGACAGCTCGACGACCGCCGTCGGGCGCCGGGCCAGCTCCAGGATGCGGCTGTGCTCGGACTGCATCCCGGGCGCCGGTTCGCACTCGGCCACGATCAGCGTGACCAGGTCGAAGGCGCTGCCGGTGGCCCGGCTGCGGCCGCCGGTGACGGTATAGAGCCGGTCCGGGTCGTCGTCCGGGCCCAGCGGGCTCATGCCGGTCGGCCCGGCGCGCTGCCGTCCCCGCGGGGCGCGGCGCTGAGGTACTCGCCGATCTGCTCGACCAGTTCGTTCATGTTGAAGCCGATCACGCCGACGTCGGCGTCCTCGACGGCGACCACGGCCAGATGCGCGCCGTGCCCCGCCTCGACGATGAAGAGGATCCCGCCGTGGAACTCGGTCATGGCCTGCCGTACCCCGCCGCTGCCGTCGCCGAATTCCACGGAGGCACCGTGCGACAGCGACTGGATGCCGGAGGCGATGGCGGCCAGCTGGTCGGCCTGGTCGACGCTGAGGTCCTTGGAGTGGCAGAGCTTCAGGCCGTCGCGGGACAGCACCAGTGCGTGGCGCGCGCCCGGCGTCTTCTGCAGGAGGTTCTCCAGCATCCAGTCCAGGCGGTTGTCGGTGGTGTTCATCGGGGATCGTCCTTCGGGGCTTCTTCGGGGGTGGAGGGCCGGGCGGGCGGGGCCTCGCCCTGCACGGCCCGGCGGAAGGAGCGCAGGCGCGCCGCCGACTCCGCGTGGGAGCGGCTGCGGGTGCGTCCGGTGGCCGACGGGTTCTGCGGGATGGGCGCGCCGGCCAGGGTCTGGCCGCGCCGCCGCTTGGGCAGCCCGCTCGGTCCGTACTCCGTCGCGGGCGCCGGGCCGGCTCCACGCGGCGCGGGCACGTCCGGCGCGTCCCGGTGGGGCGTGCTCCGGTCGTGCGGGTCGTCCGGGCTCCACGGCGCGCCCCCGTCGCGCGCGGTGCCCGCGTCCCGGTCGGGGACGGTGAAGCGATCGTCGGTGGCCTCCCGTACGGCGCGCGCCGCGGTGGCGTCGCCGCGCTCGCGGGTGGCGGGCAGCTCGGGCACGTCACGCTCGTGCACCTCGCGGTCCTGCAGGTCGTGCGCGGCACGCAGGCTCGCGGCGGGCGCCTCGCCGGCCGCGGTCCGGGTGTCGTCCGGCCGGTGCGCCGGCTGCTGGGAGATGAGGTGCTGCGGGACCAGCACGACGACGCTCGTGCCGCCGCGTGCCGAGGGCCGGAAGGAGACGGTCAGGCCGTGCTTGCCGGCCAGGCAGCCGACGACGGCGAGGCCGAGCCGGGTGCCGGAGAGCGACATCAGGTCCAGCGTCTTCGCGGAGACCGCTGCCTCGGCGCGGCGCAGTGCCGTCTCGGTCATCACCAGACCGCTGTCCTCGACGCTGATCACGACGCCGGCCTGCGCCTCCTCGACGTACACATGCACCGTCGAGGTGGGCGGTGAGAAGGAGGTGGCGTTGTCCATGATCTCGGCGAGCGCGTGCATCACGCCCTCGGCCGCGTGCCCGGCGACCGCCGCGGTGCTGCTGCTGTGCAGCCGGATGCGGCGGTAGGCGCTGATCCGGCCCATCGCGCCGCGCAGGATGCTCTCCATGGTGATCGGCTTGTTCCAGCGGCGGCCGGAGCGGGAGCCGGTCAGTACGGCGATGCTGTCCGCCAGCCGGCCCGCCTGCGCGGTGCTGTGGTCCAGCTTCAGCAGGTCGCCCAGGACCTCTTCGCCGTGCCGGTGCTCCATCTCGCGCAGGTCGGCGAGCATGCTGGTGGCCAGGGCCTGGACCCGGCCGGCGGCGCTGGCGCAGGCGGACATCGCGGCGGCCCGCATCCGCTCGCCCCGGCCGACCTCGGTGGCCAGCGTCTCCACGATGCGGCGGTGCGCGGCGGACTCCGGCATCGGGGTGTGGCCGAGCGCGGTGCCGACCGAGGCGCCGTCCCGCAGCCGGGCCACCAGCGCCGGCAGCGTCTCGGACGCGAGCTGCTCCGCCGCGGCCTCCACCCCGGCGAGCCGCGCGCGGTGCCGGGCGGCGGTACGGAACGCGTACACCGTGGCCGCCAGCAGCACGCTCAGCGCCACCGCCGCCGTGCCGCAGCACCACGCCAGCCAGGTCCGCGACTCCGCCGGGCCGGCGAGCACCGGCCACAGCGCCAGCCCGCCGGTCACGACGAGGGCGGCGAGGAGCGCGTAGAGCGCCGCCGCCAGGGGCGAGCGCGCCGGCTGCGGACGGGTGGGTGTCTGAGCTGACATCAAACGGGTCCTCGGGCGGTCGCGGGGTCGCAAACAGCCCTGCGGGCGCAGGACAAGCGAAGATCGACTGCACCCTATCCGCTTCCTACCGGCGAGCAACTTCCGCGTAGGGACGAACTTTTGAATGTGTGTCCGGACCCGCAGCGCGGCTCTGCCCTCACGTGCGCTTCCACCGGATCTGCGAAGTTCGCGACCCACCCTTGTTGAACATGATTATCAACTGCTACGGTTCCGGTATGCGCCGCGCGCCGCCCGGCGTCCGGTCCCGCTGGGGACCGCACGCCCCGGGCGGTCCGGACTCGGGAATGCCCGTCGGGCCGGCAGCCCTCGCCGGGCATTCCCGCCGACCGGGCGGTGGCGGGCGCCGGAGGACTGCGGTCCGGTGCCCGCCCCGCCCGTCGCCCGGCCGGCCCCTGTCCTGCCGGTCAGGCGCCCGACACCGGCGGCTCCGCGACGAAGCTGCCGGTGTTGGCGCGCACCCATGCCCGCAGGTGCGCCAGCGGCTCCAGCGCGCCGCGCCCCAGTGGCGTCAGCTCGTACTCGACGCGGGGCGGGACCTCCGCGTACACGGTCCGGTCGACCAGGCCGTGGTCCTCCAGCCGGCGCAGGGTCTGGGTGAGCACCTTCGGGCTCACGCCCTCCAGCTTGCGGCGCAGCTCTCCGAAGCGGCGCGGGCCGTCCTCCAGCGCGGTGATCGCCAGCCCCGTCCATTTGTTGGCCAGCAGCTCGAAAACGGTCCGGCCCGGGCAGAGCAGCGCATAGATGTCGTGCCGGGAAGCCGGCTCCGTACGGGGGTGGGGTCCTCGCTGAGCAGTCATGGTTTCCAAAAGGTAGCAAGGTGCCTTGCGGGTAATCAGGCGGTCGGGCCTAGCGTCCCGGCCATGACGCACTCCACCGCACCCGTCCGTGTCGGCATCATCGGCCTCTCCGCCCGCGGCGGCTGGGCCGCGCAGGCCCATCTGCCCGCGCTGACCCGGCTGCCCGGCTTCGAGATCCGCGCCCTGTCGGCGAGCAGCACCGCGTCGGCGCGGGCGGCCGGCGAGAAGTACGGCGTCCCGCTCGCCTTCGGGAGCGCCGGTGACCTGGTCCGCAGCGACGAGGTGGACCTCGTGGTGGTCAGCGTGAAGGTGCCGCGCCACCGCGAGGCGGTACTGGCGGCGGTCGGGGCCCGCAAGGCCGTGCTGTCGGAATGGCCGCTGGGCAACGGCGTGGCCGAGGCCGAGGAGCTGGCGGCGGCCGCGGCGACGGCGGGCGTACGGACCTTCACCGGCCTCCAGGCCCGTACCTCGCCGGCGGTCCGGTACCTCCGCGACCTGGTCGCCGACGGTTACGTGGGCGAGGTGCTCTCCACCGGCCTGGTGGCCTCGGGCCGGAACTGGGGGGCGGAGTTCCCGCGGGGCGTCGACTACCTCCTGGACCGGGAGAACGGCGCCACCATGCTGACCATCCCCTTCGGGCACACCATCGACGCGTTCACCATGGTGCTGGGCGAGTTCACCGAGCTGGCGGCGGTGACCGCGACCCGGCGCCGCACGGTGCGCGAGGAGGGCACGGGGCGCCTCGCGCCGATGACCGCCGAGGACCAGGTCGCGGTGAGCGGCCTGCTCGACACGGGAGCGGTGGTGTCCGTGCACTTCCGCGGTGGCCTGTCGCGCGGCACCGACTTCCACTGGGAGATCAACGGCACCGACGGCGACCTGGTCGTCACCGGCGACTCGGGCCACCTCCAGCAGGCCGTACTCACCGTGCGCGGTGCCCGCGGCACCGCCTCCGACCTGGCCGAACTCCCCGTACCCGGCCGCTACTACGACATCCCTTCCCTCGGCGACGCGGTCGACCGCACCGCGTACAACGTCGGCGCCCAGTACGCCGCGATCCGCGCCGACCTCGCCGAAGGCACCGCCTCGGTACCGGACTTCGCGCACGCCGCCCGGCGCCAGCGGCTGCTCGCCGGGGTTCAGCGGGCCGCGGCGTCGGGCGAGCGCGTCACCTTCTGACGGTCACTCGTAGGCGATGGTGCCGGTCACTCGTACGGCCACTTCCAGTCCGCGACCTCCGGCATGTCGGTGCCGCGCTGCCGGATGTAGTCGTGGTGCCGCTGGCGCGCGTCCTGCATCTCCTGGCGCAGCGCCGTGGCCCGTACGGCGAGCCCCGGCACCCGGTCGATGACGTCCATGACCAGCCGGTACCGGTCCAGGTCATTGATGACCACCATGTCGAACGGGGTGGTCGTGGTGCCCCGCTCCTTGTAGCCGCGTACGTGCAGGTTCGCGTGGCCGGTACGGCGGTACGCCAGCCGGTGGATCAGCCACGGGTAGCCGTGGTACGCGAAGATCACCGGCTTGTCGGGGGTGAACAGCGCGTCGTACTCGGCGTCCTTCATCCCGTGCGGATGCTCCTCGCTGGGCAGCAGCCGCGCGATGTCCACCACGTTGACCACCCGTACGGCCAGCTCGGGCAGGTGCTCGCGGAGCAGCGCGGCCGCCGCCAGCACCTCCTGGGTCGGCACGTCGCCCGCGCAGGCCAGCACCACGTCCGGAGAGGCGCCGCCGCGCTCGGTGCCCGCCCAGTCCCACACGCCGGCGCCCCGCGCGCAGTGCGCGACGGCCTGGTCCATGTCCAGCCAGTCGAAGGTGGGCTGCTTGCCCGCCACGATGACGTTGACGTAGTCCCGGCTGCGCAGCGCGTGGTCGGCGACCGAGAGCAGGGTGTTGGTGTCCGGCGGCAGATAGACGCGGACGGCCGGCGGATACTTGTTGAGCACGTGGTCCACGAAGCCCGGGTCCTGGTGCGAGAAGCCGTTGTGGTCCTGGCGCCAGACGTGCGAGCTGAGCAGGTAGTTCAGCGACGGTACGGGGTGCCGCCAGTCCAGGTCGCGGGTGACCTTCAGCCACTTGATGTGCTGGTTCACCATCGAGTCGACGATGTGCACGAAGGCCTCGTAGCAGGAGAAGAGGCCGTGTCGGCCGGTGAGCAGATAGCCCTCCAGCCAGCCCTGGCAGGTGTGTTCGGAGAGGATCTCCAGCACCCGGCCGTGCCGGTCCAGATCCTCGTCGGTGTCCAGCAGCCTGTCCTGCCAGTTCTTGCCGGAGGCCTCGTACACGGCCTGCAGCCGGTTCGAGGCCGTCTCGTCCGGGCCCACCAGCCGGAAGTTCCGGCTCTCCGCGGTGTCGGCCATGACCCGTTGCAGCAGCTTGCCGAGCACCTTGGTCGGCTCGCGCAGCTCCGTCCCGGGGCGCTTGACCGGCACCGCGTACTCGGTCAGCGGCGGCATCGGCAGCGAGCGGGTCAGCTGCCCGCCGTTGGTGTGCGGATTGGAACCCAGCCGGCGCGCCCCCTTCGGTACCCAGCGCAGCACCTGCTCGCGCGGCGCGCCCCGCTCGTCGAACAGCTCCTCGGGCCGGTACGAACGCAGCCAGCGGTCCAGTTGGCGCAGGTGGTCGGGGTTCTCGCGGGTGGCGGCCAGCGGGACCTGGTGGGCGCGCCAGGTGCCCTCGACGGGCTTGCCGTCGACCTCGCGCGGCCCGGTCCACCCCTTCGGCGTACGGAGCACGATCACCGGCCAGGGCCACCGCGCGGGCGGAGCGGTGGCGGAGCCCTCCCGGGCGGCGCGCTGGATGGTGCCGATGCGGTCCAGCGACCGGTCCATGGCGGCGGCCAGCTCGCGGTGCACGGCCTCCGGATCGTCGCCGGTGACGTAAATGGGCTCGTGGCCGTACCCGCGCAGCAGCGCGTCCAGCTCCTCCTCGGGCAGCCGGGCGAGCACCGTCGGGTTGGCGATCTTGTACCCGTTCAGGTGCAGGATCGGCAGCACGGCGCCGTCGTGCCGCGGGTCCAGGAACTTGTTCGAGTGCCAGGAGGTGGCCAGCGGACCGGTCTCCGCCTCGCCGTCGCCGATGACGCAGGCCACGACCAGATCAGGGTTGTCGAAAGCGGCTCCGTACGCGTGGGCCAGCGAGTACCCCAGCTCGCCGCCCTCGTGGATCGAGCCCGGCGTCTCGGGCGCGACATGGCTCGGCACCCCGCCCGGGAACGAGAACTGCTTGAACAGCCGCGCCATGCCCGGCTCGTCCTGCGCGACGTCCGGATAGATCTCCGAGTAACTGCCCTCCAGCCAGGACCCGGCGACCACCGCGGGCCCGCCGTGCCCGGGACCCCAGATGCACATCGCGTCCAGGTCGCGCTCGACGATCACCCGGTTGAGGTGGGTGTAGACGAGGTTGAGGCCGGGCGAGGTGCCCCAGTGGCCCAGCAGCCGGGGCTTGATGTGCTCGGGTGCCAGCGGCTCGCGCAGCAGGGGGTTGCCCATCAGGTAGATCTGGCCCGCGGCGAGGTAGTTCGCCGCCCGCCAGTGGGCGTCCAGCGCCCGTACGTCCTCGTCGGACAGCGTGCCGGCGCCCCGCTCGCCGCCGTCCACCGCAGTCCCGGTCCCCGGTGCATCCCGCATGAATCAACCCTTCTCCGGCCTACCCGTCGAACCGACCCTCTCCATGCTGGGAGCGGGGGCGCCACCCGGCAACGCAGGATCGGCCGGGGTACGCGGTACCCGTGACCGGAAGAGAGATGCCCGCGGACGTTCTGCGGAAGGTGAATCGGAGGGTGGACCGGAAGAGACCGGAAGAGACCGGAAGAGAGATGGCGGCGGACGTCCTGCGGAAGGTGGGCACGTCACGTACCGTGCGGGCAGGGAAGGCGGCGGACGGCCGCCGTACGCGAAGGGGGAGCGCGGATGGACCCGGAGATCGCGACGCTGGCGGGCACCGCCGGCACGACGCTTGTCACGCTGATGGCCACCGAGGCCTGGCAGGGCGTACGCGACGGCGTCGTCGGCCTGTGGCGGCGGGCCCGCCTGGACCGCGCCGACGCCGTCTCGGCCGAGCTGGAGGCCGCCCGCGAGGACCTGCTCGCGGCCCGCGACTCCGCCGACGAGGAGACCGAGGAGGAGCTGCGCCGGGACTGGCAGGGCCGCATCCGCCGGCTCCTCGCCGCCCGCCCGGACGTCGCCGACGACCTGCGCGCGCTGCTCGACGAGGTCTCCCCCGACGCGGCCCCGGCGGCGCCGGTGATCACTCAGCACGCCACCGCGTCCGGCTCGGCCCGGGTCTACCAGGCGGGTCGGGACCAGCACATCCGCGAGCGGTGACACCGGTCACGGCGGGGACGAAGCCTCTTACGAGCCAACTTACTCCGGAGTAATGTCGCGACTCCCGGCCCGTACTTCCGGCCGCCGCACCCCGGCCCGTACTTCCGGCCGCACCCCGGCCCGCACAGGAGGCGTCATGTCCCGCACCGCCGACCGCACCGCACGTTCACCCAAGCTGCTCGCGGGCCTGCTGGCCGGTGCGGGGGTGCTGCACTTCGCCGCGCCGAAGCCGTTCGACACGACCGTGCCGCGCGCCCTGCCCGGCTCGGCGCGCGGCTGGACGTACGCGAGCGGCGTGGCCGAGCTGGCCCTGGCGGCCGGCGTGGCCCACCCGCGGACCCGGCGGGTGGCGGCGCTGGCCACGGCCGCCTTCTTCGTCGGCGTCTTCCCCGCGAACGTCCAGATGGCCGTCGACTGGCGCCACCGTCCCGCCCCGCTGCGGAACGCCGCCTTCGCGCGCCTCCCGCTGCAGGCCCCGCTCATCCTGTGGGCCCGCGATGTCGCCCGCAGGGCGGGGCGGTAAGCAGAACTGACCGGCCGGCCTCGCAGTGCGTTTCTGATCTTGGAAATCACTGATCGTCTACGGGCGATGTGATCGCTGACCAGCAGAAAGAGCCCCCGACGCCCTCCTGGTGCCGGCCTGCCCAGACACCGCCGTTGACCGCTGTTCCCTGCCCCGCCTGGTGCGCTTCTGGTGCGCCTGTCGAGCACAGGATTGTGGGCACTCAAGCATGTGCCCGCCGTACGATTCTCCCGGCTCGCCTCCGCCTCAGTCAGCAAGCTCTGCTTCTCCCTCGGCCCTGACTGTCCTCAGGCGCACGGGGCCCCGGAACCGAGTCTCGAAGCCGGTCAGTGAGCGGTCCTGCGCGATCGTTTACTGATCGCGTCGGGACGACTTTCGCCAAATCCTCCTGGTCGGGCCGGTATCGGTCAGACTGACTGTTTTCCTGAAACCAGGTGACGTGTCGAGGAGGGCTCCCGTGGGCGCAGCCATCGTGGAGGGGCCGAGGGGAAATATGCCGCCCGAGCCGACGGAGTTCGTCGGCCGAAGAGCCGAGCTGGAAGCCTTGAAGAGCCTGTTGGGTGATTCCCGGCTGGCAACGCTCACGGGCGTGGGCGGTGTCGGCAAATCCCGCCTGGCCCGGGAGGCGTGCGAGACGGTGGGACCGGAGTATCCGGACGGGATCTGGCTGGTCGAGCTGGGGGCCCTTCAACAGCCGGAGCTGGTGTACGGCGTGGTGGCCGAGGCGCTGTTGCTGGCAGATCAGACCACCCGCCCCCTGCGCGAGGTGCTGTGCGAGTGGCTGGCGAACCGTCGACTGCTGTTGCTCTTTGACGGGTGCGAACAACTGCTTCCGTCGTGTGCGCATGCGGTGGGGGAGTTGCTGGCGGCTGCGCCCGGCGTCCGCATCCTGGCCACCAGCCGGCAACCGTTGACCGTCCGCGGCGAGCGGCTGCTGCGGGTGCCTCCGCTGCGTCTGCCACCGCCTTCTGCCGACGCGGCAGCCGGCCGCCCGGAAGAGCCGTGCGAGGCGGTGGCCCTGTTCGTTCGCCGGGCCGCGGCCGTTGTGCCGGGGTTCGCGCTGACCGAGCACAACCGGGCGGATGTGGAGGAGATCTGCCGCCGGCTGGACGGTATCCCGCTCGCCTTGGAACTGGCCGCGGTCCGGCTGACCGATCTGTCCGTACCGGGGCTGCTGTATCGGTTGCAGTCACGCTTCGATGCGCTCACCGGCGACTTGGGCATGCTGCCTCGTCTGGCGTTGTCGCGCCACCGGACGTTGCGGACCACGATCGGCTGGAGCCATGAGCTGTGCTCGTCGCCTGAGCGGCTTGCCTGGGCTCGCCTGTCGGTGTTCGCCGGCAGCTTCGAACAGGAGGCTGCGGAGTGGGTGTGCGCCGGCGGGCCACTGAGCGCCGGGGAGGTGGCCGGGGTGCTGCCCGCTTTGGTGGACAAGTCGATTCTCCAGCGGGTGGGCACCACCCGCGGCCCCCGCTATACGATGCTGGACACCGTGCGCGAGTACGGCCAGGAGTGGCTGGCAAGGCTCGGTGAACAGACCGGGCTTCAGGGGCGGCACCGGGACTACTACCGGTACCTGGCCCGCACCGGCGAGCGGGAGTGGTTCGGCCCCGACCAGGCGGTCTGGTCCGAGCGCCTGACTGCCGAACACGCGAACCTGCGCGTTTCACTGGAGCGCTGCCTCGCACATCCGGACCCGCACGTCGCACTGGAGATGTCGGGCAACCTGTGGTTCTTCTGGTTCGGCTGCGGGTTCCTGCGCGAAGGGAACCACTACCTGGACCGGGCGCTCGGCAGGAAGCCGGACACCGGTCCCGGCCCGGAGCGGTTCTGGGCTCTGTGGGCCCGCGGACTGGTGGCTCTCGGTCAGGGCGACTTCGAAGCTGTCACTGCACTGCAGGGCTTCTGTACGCCCATGGCCGAACAACTCGGCGACCCGGCGGCAGCCGCAGCCGCGCTCTACCTCGCAGGGACGCAACCGGCGATGACCGGCAGGCCGGCCCGCGCGGTCGCCCTTCTCGACGAGGCGAACCGATCGCCCGACTGCGGTGGGGGCTTTCTTGCCGCCAGGTTCCTGATCCGCTGCACCATGTGGTTCGCCCACCTCCAGCTCGGCCAGTTCGACCAGGCCGAGAAGACGGCCACCGCCCTGCACCAGGAGAGCAAGTCACGCGACGAGGAGTGGATGCGCGGCTACGCCCTCTACTTCCTGTCCACGGCCGCGCTGACCAGCGGCGATCCGCCCACGGCCGTCCGGTACGCCCGCGCCTCCCTCAAGATCAAGTGGCGGCTGCACGACACCTTGGGAGCCGCACTGGCCCTGGACGCCCTGGCCCCGGCCGTCGCCGCCATCGATCCGGAGAAAGCTGCACGGCTGCTCGGCATCGCCGACACCCTCTGGCGCTCCTTCGGCCTGACCCAGATGGGAACTCCGGGCCTCATCGCCACCCGGCAGGCCTGCGCACAACAGATCCGCGGGGCCATCGGCGACGCAACCTACGAGGCGGCCTACAAAACCGGACTGAACACCAGACCCGAAGACTGCGTCGCCCACGCCCTCACCGTCGCCTCACACGACAGTTGATCCCTCTGACCCCTCAGCCAGCGACGGATGAGGGACAGCCGGACCACCGCCCCGGCTCGAAGAGCTGGGGCACCACCTGGACCACTTCGAAGAGGAGATCCGCGCGCGGATGCCCTCTCCTCAGGAAGCCAAAACGCTGCGGCTCGCCTCCGGCGTCCCGATCATTCACCTCATCCGCACCGCGTTCGACACCAAGGGCAGGGCGGTCGAGGTGTGCGACACCGTGATGGCCGCTGACGCCTACGTCCTGAACTACCAGCTGCCCGCGACCTAACGGTTCCCGAGGTGCGGGGCGTTGACGGAGCCTCGGGTGAAGCGCGCTGCACGAGAACTCATACACACCGACAGGCGTACTCATGAAGGCGAGTAGGCAAGGTCCGAATGTCGAAGTCACCGGGTGCTGACCTGCTGCGCATACCGGTCGCGCTTCGGGAGGACGAGGAACGGCGGGACGAGATGGTCACCCAGCTCATCCGGCTCGCCCAGCTCGGCCGCGCCGCCGGCATCTACCTGGAGGTCTGCGGCCAGCGCTTCGGCGCCGAACTCGGCAAGGGCGCCACCATGCTCCGGGCCCAGCTCTCCGGCCGCGTCTGCCACCGCGTCAACGACGAGGCCTCGGCGAAGATGGCCCTCGGCGACATCGCCCCGGAAGCCGTCGACGCCGCCTGCACCATCGCTCCCGAACGCCCCGGCCTCGCCGTCGCCGGGGACACCTCCGGCGGCTGGTCCCGCATCCGTACGCCGTACCTGTCGCTCACCGACGCGGCGGCCACCTGCCGGGACTCCGCGCACCTCGTACCGGACGTGCCCGCCCTCGACCGCTTCCGCCCGGCTGCCCGCCCGGCGCCGGCCGCTCCCGACTCGCCGCTGATCAAGCCGCGACCCGTCACCGACCTACGCCCCACTTTCGTCGGTCCACCTTCGGCCGCAGATGGCGCAAGGCGCGGGATCGGGTCGGCATGCCGGAGGGCTTTCGCTTCTACGACCTTCGTCACACGGGGCACACGCTCTCGACGCGTTCCGGGGCGACGCTGAAGGACACGATGGTCCGCGCCGGCCAGTCCTCGGAGCGGGCCGCGCTGATCTATCAGCACTCGGACATGGAGCGTCAGAAGGAGGTCGCCGGTGGCATCGATGTGCACGTCCGTGCCGAGCGGGAGAAGGCCAAGGCGGCTCGCGATCAAGAGCGATCGGGCACGCAACGGGCACGGAACGCCTAACCCGGTCTAGACAACGAAGAAGGCCCAGGTCTCTGACCTGGGCCTCAACTCTGGAGCGGGTGACGGGAATCGAACCCGCGCTCTGAGCTTGGGAATCACTGATCGTTTACGGGCGATGTAGCCACTGACCAGCGGAAAAAGCGCCTGTCGCCTGCTGGTGCAGGCCTGCCCAAGCGCCGCCGTTGACCGCTGTTCCCCGCCCCGACTGGTGCGCTTCTGGTGCGCTTGCTGTGCGCAGGGGCCCAGCCCGCTCCAGCCGGGCTGGGGGCGTCATCGGCTTCAGTCATCCATGTGCCGGGCCATCATGGCCCCTCGCGCGAGGTCCTCAGCTTCATCGATACTGCGTACGTAGGAGCACACAAAGCAGGCGCCCGATCCAACGCCGGCTCCGAACGGGTCAATGCCGCTTACGGCCAGGGCTTCCCATCCGCACACCGGGCAGGTATCCAGCGCAGCCCCATCGTCCACGTCTCCAGGTGAGATGACGACGAAGTCCTCAGCCGCCTTGGCTCGCCGCTCGGCTTCCTCCTCCCCGATCAGTTCGAGATAGTCAGAAGCACGCATTCGGTCGTGGCGCTGCCGGATCTGTTCCTTCACCCAGTCCGACTCGCGCTGCTCGTCGAGGACTTGGAGAAGGGCGTCGTGGGCGTCGAGCTTAAGAAGGGCGTCGACGTGTGGCCGCTGGAGTTCACCGACTCCTCTTGCGTGCCGGATCGCCGCAGTGTGGTCAATCGCTTCCACCAACGCCTTGCAGTCGACTCTGACGTCCAGCGAACCGTCCGCGCCTCGGAGAATCCGCGCGCCATCCTGGTCGGGGCATCCCTCCGTCTTGGTTTTGACCGCGTCGAGCAGGAACCGAGCCGACTTCACGTCCCCGTTCTTCTTCAGCTCCTCTCCAGGCCACTCGTGAGCGACGATCGCTGCTAGTCCGCATGAGAGCGCTTGGTCGAAGATCGCGGCTGCGCCAGGAACCTCGTAGTCCTTCTCCAGCAGGGCGGCCAGCCGCCCGTACTGCTCCGCCCTATGCTGCTGCATCTCTATCTGCATGACGGCTCTGACTCTGCAAGCCAGGCGAGGGTTGTAGAGCCATCCCTTCCTCTTGTCACCGGCGTACCTCATCGCCGGGACGCCGAAGGACGGTCTCGACTGTCGCTTGAGATCGTCTCTGGCAGCGCCGCTCCCACCAATCGGAGAAGGTGGGACGTAGAAGCGATCACCCCATACCAAGCTCGACCAGTGCTTGGCTTGGACGTAGCACTGCATCCACGATGCCGACCGCGCAGCGTGGTGCAAGTGTTTTCGACGTTCGGCACTGTTGATGAGAGCCGTGGACGTCAGCTGGAGCTACTTGCGGACTCTCGGCCTCGTCTCCTCAGTTGACTTCTCCTACACTCCGCCACGCCGCTTCCTTCACAGACCAAATGCGCACAACATATGACGTTCTGAGCACCGCAGCCCTGTCCCCCCTGCCATCAGGAGCAGCCGCGTATCGCGCGTGGCTAGGACACACCGGTGAGCAGCAGTACGTCTGCTGCTGAGCCATTAGGAGAAAAAGGCGCGTCTGGGCAGCCATGATGGAGGTATGGGGAACAGAGACCGCTGGGCTGCGATGGGCTACGGACTCATCGCGACGCTTGCACTCGCTCTCGCCGCCACCACTCTCCCGGGGGCGAGGCGCGGAGACATCGATCCAATGGGTGCCGTTCTAGCTCTGGTTGGACTAGCCCTGGCTGGCTGGTCCGGACACGTCGCATGGCGAGGTCAACGTCTACAGGAGACGAATACGACAGAGTTGGCAGACCGGCTCGCTGATGCTGTGTTCAGAGCGGAGACGCTCGCTCGTCGTCGATTGCTAGGGAGCCACGACCGGTCCATCGACGTGGAGTTCGCCCTTCGGCCCGCTCCGCACCACGACGCGCGAGGCGCGGCATCTCATGGGCAGCTCAGCACCATCGTGGCCTACTTTCTAGATTTGCAGCCTCGGCGCATGATAATTACTGGAGACCCGGGCGCGGGAAAGACTATTTTAGCGCTCGAACTGGTTTTGGGATTGCTGCAGGATCGCAAGTCGGGTGACAAGGTGCCCCTACGGCTTGCATTGTCTTCCTGGAGCGAATTGCGTTCTCGGGATTCGACTACGCAGCATGATAACGATCCGTCCCAAGTGTTACGTGAATGGGTCTGTCGCAACCTGGGTAATGACTACGGCCTCTCCGCGATTGCTGCGAAAGTACTTTTTGACGCTGGGAAGGTGCTGCCCATCCTTGATGGATTGGACGAGATGGACACGGATGATCGGCCCGGCTGGTCGTCCGAGGCTCGAAAGGCTATCGAAGCGGTTAATTCTTATCAGCACGGCCTTAGAAAGGCCGATCTGGTTCTCACGTGTCGCAGTGATCAGTACTACGCACTGAAACAGGAATCAGTGCGCATGAAAGATGCCGCCGAGATCGAGATCCAGAGAGTGATACCCACGAAGGCGCGCACCTTCGTAGAAAGACGAGCAGAGGACCCTACGCGCTGGCGTGAGGTACTGGACGCGATCGACCGCGATACGTCCGGGTCGCTCAGTCAAAGCCTAGCCACGCCCTGGCGTCTTACCCTAGCGGTGATGGTTTACGAACAGCGTGACCGACAGTCCGGGGAGTTCCTCCGTTCCCCTGTCGAACTTTTGAGCCTGAGTTCCGACGAACCCAGTGCAATACGAGACCACCTACTGAGTCATTTCATCGAGGCCAGCATCTCTGTGAACTCCTTCCCGAGGGGAGGGTCGTACGAGGTTGCCCAGGTGCATACGTGGCTTCACACGCTGGCTGGGCACCTTTTTCGCCTCCATACCGTGGGCGTCGGCTCGATTGGGAATGTGATGCTAGGTTTTCCCGAAAATAACATCGTCATGGATCGATTGTGGGTGATCCCAACTCTACAGTCACGAACCGCGTTCTATGTTCTCGGAAATATCTTAGCGATTCCTTGGGTGGGGGTGTCCGCCGGTATCGCAATTTCTGCTGCAACGCCTGAGGGGGCTCCGTTCTTCTACTCCCTTGCGACGATGTGGGTAATGTTTCTTCTTATGCTTTATGCGTTCCGGTCGAACGCCTATCACATCGGAATGGATCGCCCATGGATCCGCAATTCGCTGAGCGATGTCGGACTCGGTGCGAGCGGCGGTCTGCTATCAAGCATGATTTTCGGATATGGGTTCGGTTTGATTGTCGGGGCTGTTTTCTGGCTGGTATTCGGAGCGGCATTCTCGGCTGGGGTGGGTTTGAATACGCACGGACCCGGCGTATTCAATCATCGTCGTCGGTATAGCCGCGTCGTATATCCGTTCTTTACGTTCGGCGGGGTGGGATTCTGTTTCGTCGGAAACTTGCATCTCACACTATTTTCCTGGGTGCTATCCGCTCTTGGGATGTTCTTCTGGATTAGCTGCACGGTCGGGAACACGCTAGCGATGCACGGAATGCGATACCTAGGAATGCTGCTATGCGCGCGGAGGGGTGAGGTTCTGCTCCCTTGGAGGCTCGGTCGGTTCCTTCGTTGGGCTGAGAAATCTGGTCTCATTCGTGTAGCAGGCGGCGCCTATCAATTCCGGCACGAAGAACTGCAACGTTGGATTCTTGTCACCCCTCCCAGTCGTCCCTAGTTGCGGAGGGTGCGAAAACGCAGAAAAACTCTCTAAGTGGGGTCTGCGGGAGCCTGGTTGAGACGTAGAACGATGCCATACAAGGTCGGCGGAGCGGGTTTGGCCGGTGGCCTGCCTGGTTTGGGGTCGAGCATGATCAGGGGGCCGTACGCTGGCCGGCAACTCGGGCAGGCTTTGGACCTGCCCGCAATTAGCACGAGTGGCCCCCTGGTCTTGCTCGACGCGGGACCCGGACCGGGGAGGTGGCTAAAGCCGTGGAGCCGACCGCCCCAGCCACGACGTACCTCTTCTCTGGCCTTAAATGGCTGCTTGCTGTGTGCGCGGTACGGGCGCCGGCCGGGCTGGAGCGGGGCGGAGACAGGAGCGCAGGCCCGGCCGGGGGCCGGGCCGCGCGCGGGGAGCGGAGCGAGCCGCCTTGAACTCGTAGAGAAAGTTGTTACTCAAGCCCTGGTATGGGCTGGCTACGGCGTACGCGTTGGCGGTGGCGTTCGATCTCGTAGGCGACGGTCTCTGCGCAGCGGGTGGCTAGTTGCAGCTTGTTGAGGACCGTGTGGCGGGCTTCGTCGATGAGCTAGTAGTGGTTCGGTCCGCTGGCGGCCTCTGTGCCTTGGGGCGTCCATCGGCCGTGGTGACTGTGTTCGCGTACGACGTCCTGGCAGGCGCGGATGACGTGAGTCATGGCGGTGGTGATCTCGTCGCGCCACTGCTCTTCGTGCTCGTCGGCGGGGTCAGGCTGTGGTGCGGGCGCGTGGGGGTTCGTCATCGGCGTCGTCCTGGAGCTGCGGTCTGTGGCAGGTAGTTGTCCATCAGGCAGGCGGTGAGGCGGTAGCGGACTGCTGTCTCGGAGATCGTGAAGGTGTAGGTCGAGCCTCCGGCCAGGGTGGTCAGGGCGCGCTCGTACTCGTGGTCGTCCGTGGCCCAGTGACGGAGGGGCTGGGCGGTTCGATGGTCGAGCTGGTCGGCGATGTGGCCGGAGCGGATTCGTAGCCAGCGCAGAGCGAGTCGGGGTGTAGGGGCCGGCTGCCAGCCGAGGGAGATGACCCGGTGTTCGGCGAGGACATAGGCGGTGGCCTCGGAGCGGTACTTCGCACGGGTAGAGCCGGGTAATGCCGCCTTGGTCTTGCGGTGCTTGGTCAGCATGGCTGCGTCTTCTCCTCGGGCGCCTCTGAGGGCTTGTGGGGGAGGCGAACGGTGACCATGCATCCACTGGCGTGGTGGGTGACCGAGAGTTCGGCGGCGAGTGTCGCGACGATGCTAAGGCCGCGGCCGTCGGTGGCGCTCCTGTCGGGGAGCGTGATGTGCGGGCTGGTCACGGCGGGACCGGTGTCTTTGACCGTGAGCGTGACGGCCTGGCCAGCGCGACTGATGGTGAGACGGAAGACGTTGCCGGCGGTGTGCCGGACAGCGTTGGCGCCCAGCTCGGTGACGATCAGGGCGGCGTCTTCAACGGCGGGGTGATCGCTGAGTATGTCGCGCGTCCAGCGGCGAGCGCGGCCCACTTCTTGGGGCAATCGGGGACAGACCAGTTCCCAGACCTGACCTGAGCTCGTATACTCGTCCATACAAGTACCTCCGTGCTGGTGGGCCACTATGGACAGTGGGTTAGTGCTAGACGAGTTTCACGCCGTCGTGTGCACGCACGGCCGGCGGCGACGCCGCGTCCAGAGCGTCCAGCACGCGGATTGCGTACGCCTCGGAAGCCAGCTCGGACACCTCGTCGCGAGTGGCCCAGTGCAGGGCCTTGGTCTCGTCGCCGGTGGTGGGCTGGCCCTCGATGGCGCGGCATCGGAAGACGAGCGAGACGATCAAGCCCGTCATGTTCTTGTAGACACCGGTGAGAGTGGCCGGAAGTTCAATCTTGAAGCCGGTCTCTTCCAGGACCTCGCGCTGAAGCGCGTCAGGGAGGGTTTCGTCGGCCTCGACCACGCCGCCCGGCGGCTCCCAGTGACCGTTGTCGCGTCGCTTGATCAGCAGGGCGCGACCGTGGTCGTCCACGATCACCCCGGCGACGCTCACGGAGTGCGGGCGCTCGATGGTGCTCACGTTCAGACTTCCTCGTCCGGTCGGCTGGCTAGGCTCTCCCACGGTAGCAATTGAACTCGGCATCTCGTCTAGATATCCAAAGGAGTACACATGGCCGCCCTTCCTCCCGGCGTGCTCGGCTCGCTGGACCCCACCAGTGACCGGGCCGTGTTCCGGCAGATCGCTGACCAGCTGAGGGAGGCCATCGACAAGGGAAGCTTCGCCGAGGGCTCCAAGCTGCCGTCGGAATCGGAGCTGGTGGAGCACTTCGGTGTCTCGCGGATGACCGTCCGGAACTCGCTCTCCGTACTCCAGGGCGAGGGGCTGGTGTCGTCGGAGCACGGCAAGGGCGTCTTCGTGCGGCCTCGGCCTCCCGTGCGACGTCTGGCATCCGACCGGTTCGCCCGTCGTCACCGCGAGCAGGGGAAGTCCGCCTTCACGGTGGAGGCGGAAGCTGCCGGCAGTCGTCCCGAGGTGGACAACCTGGAGGTCAAGGAGGAGCGACCGAGCACGGATATCTCCGCGCGGCTGGGTGCTCCGCGGCGTGTGCTGGCTCGTCGGCGCCGGTACCTGCTGGACGGTCGCCCGGTGGAGTTCGCTACCTCGTACCTGCCGCTGGACCTCGCGCGGGACACTCCGATCGCCCAGCCCAACCCCGGCCCCGGTGGCATCTACGCCCGACTGGAAGAGCTGGGTCACCACCTGGACCACTTCGAGGAGGAGATCCGTGCGCGGATGCCCTCTCCGCAGGAGGTCAAGACGCTGCGGCTCGGCTCCGGCGTCCCGGTCATTCACCTCATCCGCACCGCGTTCGACACCAAGGGGCGAGCGGTCGAGGTGTGCGACACGGTGATGGCTGCTGACGCCTACGTCCTGAACTACCAGCTGCCTGCTACCTAACGGCCGCCGGGGCGCGGGATGGTGACGGAGCCTCGGATGAAGCGCGCTGCGCGAGAACTTGTACACACCGACAGGCATACTCGTATAGACGAGTGGGCAAGATGTGTGGCACAGTGATCACGTTCGCTGCACGCCCCGGCGGGCGGTCGCTACTCGTATAGACGAGTAGATGGCTGCCGGGTGCCGGGTAGACCTCAAGGAGAGACAACCGTGCGTTCCATCCGAGTCGAGACCTCCACCGCCACGATCCTGCTGACCGAAGCCCCTGAGCCGAAGGTCCGCGACCGACAGACCGGCGAGGTGGCCAAGGACGCCGTGAGCGGTGAGGCGCTGATGAAGGTCGGCGTCGTCTACATCGACGAGGGCGAGTCCTCGCTCATCCACGTCACCGTGCCGGAGAGCGGCGTGACGGAGGGCCTGACCCTGGGCTCGCCCGTCGCGCTCCCCGGACTGATCGCCCGCCCGTGGGAGTCGGTCTTCAACGGCCAGCAGCGGCACGGCATCGCCTACCGCGCGGCTGCCGTCACCGTTGGTGCCATGCCGGCCGCGGCGGATGCGGCGGCCTGACGTGTCCGACCTGTCGACGCTTCTGGAGTTGGGCGGCCCCCTCGTCGCACTCGGCGGCGGGGCCGCCTGGGCCCGCTCCCAGCGCCCGGACATCTACTGGTCCACGGTGGGCCTCCCGATGTCCGCCGGACGCCTGCTGACCTCGTACGGGTCGGTCATGGAGGCGTGCGGACTGACGGTTGCGCCGTCCCGCCTTCGGGCGCTGGCGGTCCGGGTCACCACACGGCGGGAAGTGCGCCCCGTCCCTCCGCGCCGGGGCCTCATCCGGCCCACCCCCACGGGCATGCGGCTACGGCTTCGGCTCGCTCCCGGACAGGAGCCGGCAGACGTCGCGGCCTCCGCAGAAAGGCTTCGTCACGCCTGGGGCGTGCACGGGGTGTACGTGACCCCGGTCAAGCCCGGTGTGGTCGAGCTGCGGCTGGTCGGCTTCGACGTCCTGGGCAAGGTCCGGATGCCGAAGGCTCCAGGTGCTGACCTGCTGCGTGTACCGGTCGCGCTTCGGGAGGACGCCACCGCTTTCGTACGCGACTACCTGGCCATCCCGCACCAACTCACCCTCGGAGCAACGCTCTCCGGCAAGTCCATGTACCTGCGCAACCTGATCAGGGGCCTTGCCCACCAGCCGGTGGCCCTGGTCGGCATCGACTGCAAGCGCGGCGTGGAACTGGCGCCTTTCGCCCCGCGGCTGTCCGCCCTGGCCACGAACCCGGACGAGGCCGCCGAGCTGCTGCCCACGCTGGTCAAGGAAATGGAGGACCGCTACGACCTGATCAAGGCCCGGCAAGGCATCACGCCGGACACCCCGGACGAGGAGATCACCTCCGACATCTGGGGCCTGCCCGAGCACCAACGCCCCGTACCGATCGTGATGTTCGTTGACGAGGTGGCCGAACTCTTCCTCACCGCGACGCGCAAGGACGAGGAACGGCGGGACGAGATGGTCACCCAGCTCATCCGCCTCGCCCAGCTCGGCCGCGCCGCCGGCATCTACCTGGAGGTCTGCGGCCAGCGCTTCGGTGCCGAACTCGGCAAGGGCGCCACCATGCTCCGGGCCCAGCTCTCCGGCCGCGTCTGCCACCGCGTCAACGACGAAGCCTCGGCGAAGATGGCCCTCGGCGACATCGCCCCGGAAGCCGTCGACGCCGCCTGCACCATCGCTCCCGAGCGTCCCGGCCTCGCCGTCGCCGGGGACACCTCCGGCGGCTGGTCCCGCATCCGTACGCCGTACCTGTCGCTCACCGACGCGGCAGCCACCTGCCGGGACTCCGCACACCTCGTACCGGACGTGCCCGCCCTCGACCGCTTCCGCCCGGCTGCCCGTCCGGCACCGGCTGCTCCTGACTCGCCGCTGATCAAGCCGCGACCCGTCACCGACTGACCCCACACCCCATTCGGTCGGCGCGACCTCACCGCGCCATGTCCCTACCCCGCCATGCCCAAAACCCGAGCCGCACGAGTCGTACGAAAGGAGACCCGCGATGCGCCGCTATGTGGCCCGGCTCGACGCCGTACTGATCCAAGCGGTGATCGCTGGAGCGCTGTCCTTCTCCCACCTGCACGACCTGGCCGCAGCCGCCGGACAACAGGGCTGGAAAGCCTGGGCGTACCCGATCTCGGTTGACCTGCTCCTGGTCGCGGCCTGGCGCCGACTGCGCTCGGGGCACGGCACGGCGCCCGGCTGGTGCTGGTTCCTGACAGCGCTCGTCGCCTCGCTCGGCGCCAACATCGCCACCGCCGGTCTCCTCGACCTGACCGACGTACCGGCCTGGCTCCGCATCGTCGTTGCCGGATGGCCGGCCGTGGCCTTCCTCGGCGGGACACTCCTTGCCCACGCCCCGAAGCCGGAGGGTGAGGAGGAAGAAGCCCAGGAGGTCGTCAGCCTCGCTGACTCTGAGGCCCAGCCTCCGACGGTCCACCTCGACTCTCCGCCGGAACCGCTGCCCTCCAAGCCCGTGGCCCCGGAGCCCGAGCCAGTAGCTGCCCCGGCCTCAGCCCCCGCCCCTCAGCCGGTCGCTGCCCCTTCGTCGACCCCGGTCCCTGCCGCCTTGGTCGAGCACGCCCGCAAGGTCGCCGCCACGCACCGGGACCGCACCGGCGAACCCATCGACACCGACACCCTGCGCGCCCGGCTCGGCGTCCCGTCGGCCCTCGCCCAGCAGATCGCGACTCAACTCACCTGATCCCACAACAACGGAGGACCCGCCATGTTCGGCAACCGGAAGTTCCGTCGCGTCACCCGCACCGGCCCTGTGCAGGTCGGCACCGCCTATGACAACCGCGGCCGTGAGAAGCACACCGCCGCCTGCACGGCCCCGCGTTGCGGCTTCTCCGCCGAGTACGACTCCCGGGCCGCCGCTGAGCTGGCCGCCCGTACGCACCGCTGCCCCGCCCACTGACAGGAGTACTCCACCGTGACCGTCTCGCTGCCGCTCGTCCTGGTCCTCGGCGTCATCGCCTGGGCCGCAGTGAAGTTCCTCGGCGTCCGCATCTGGGTCGTCGTGGTGATCGCCCTCTTCGGCTTCTACCTCAGCCAGACGTTCCTGGCCCCCGCGATCGACTCCGGGACGCGTACCGGAGTCGGGGTCATCAACGACACCTCGCGCTGATCGGCCTGCCGGGGCGGCCTCGATACCGCCAAGCATCCACCGCCCCGGCAGGCGCGGCCTCTCCCGACCTTCAGTCGAAAGGACACTCCCATTCCTACCGGACACGCCCCGCCTCCGCTGGCAGCCCTGGGCGCGCTCGCCTCTACGGGCCGCCTGCCCGCCCTCGCCCGCCAGCTCAGCACCCTCGGCGGCTGCACCCGCCCAATCCGGCTGGAAGGCCACCGCACCGAACACGCCCTCAACCCCGCAACCGGTGAGATCGGCGCCGTCCTGCACCGACTGGACTCCACCGACCTTCCGGCCGGGCAGCTGCTGACCCGCTGCAACAACCGCCGCGCCACCCGCTGCGCAGCCTGTGCCGAGGTCTACCGCCGCGACACCTACCAGCTCATCACCGCCGGTCTGCGCGGCGGCAAGGGCAAACCCGACACCGTCACCACGCACCCCCGCGTCTTCGCCACCTTCACCGCTCCCGGTTTCGGCCCCGTCCACAACCGCCCCACCAGCCGGGGCGTCGTGCGCAAGTGCCGGTGCGGCGTCCTGCACGACCAGGAGGACGAAGCCCTGGGCACGCCCCTGGACCCGGCTGCCTACGACTACGAAGCGGCGGTGCTGTGGAACGCACACGCCGGGATGCTCTGGCGGCGCTTCTCGATCTACCTGCGCCGCGAGATCGCCAAGCGCGCCGGCCTAACGCAGCGCGAGTTCCCCAACGTCGCCCGCGTCTCCTTCGCCAAGGTCGCCGAGTACCAGAAGCGCGGCGCGGTCCACTTCCACGCCGTTATCCGCATCGACGGCCCCGCCGGCGGCCACAGTGCGCCCCCGACCTGGGCCACGGTCGAGCTGCTGACCGACGCCATCGAAGCCGCTGCCGCCAAGGTCGAGGTGACCGGTCCCGTCATCGACGGTCGGGAATACAGCTTCGGCTTCGGCCGCCAGCTCGACATCCGTCCTATCCGCTCGTCGGCCTTCGACGGCTCGTCCGAGCTGACGGAGCGGGCCGTGGCGGGCTACATCGCCAAGTACGCCACCAAGGGCGCCGAGACCGCGACCGGCACCCTGGACCGCCCGCTGCGCTTCCTTGCCGAGCTGTCCTGGGCTCGGATCAGTGACCACGCCGAGCGCATGATCCGCACAGCGTGGACGCTCGGTGCCCGCAAGGACCTGGCGGACCTGAGGCTGCGGGCCTGGGCGCACATGCTCGGCTTCCGCGGCCACTTCTCGACCAAGACCCGGCACTACTCGACCACCCTCGGCGCCCTCCGCACCGCCCGCGCCGAGTGGCGCCGCCTCCAGGCCCTCGCCGCTCTGCCGGAGGACCAGCGACCCGCCACCCGTGACCAGGAAGACGAGGAGCCGACCACGTACGTCCTCGCCCACTGGGTCTTCGCCGGCACCGGCCTCACCCCCGGCGAGGAATGGCTATCCGCCTCGCTCGAACCCGCCCTCGGAACAGAAGGAGAGCCCACTCGATGAATCGGCCGACGACTGAGCGACTTCTCACCATCCCCGAGGTGGCCGAGCTTCTGGGGACGACGGAACGTTTCCCCCGACGTCTGGTCGCCGAGCGTCGCGTGACATACATCAAGGTCGGTCGGCACGTCCGCATCCCGGAAAGTGCTCTGGCCGACTTCATCGAGGCCAACACCATTCAGCCCGTACGGCGTCGTCGGGCCCGATACGGAAGGGTGGCGGCCTGATGGGGAACAGGAAGGGCACGCGTCGGCGGTTCGGTGCCGTACGCCAGTACCGCTCTGGCCGCTGGACCGCGAGCTACCGAGGACCTGACGGAGAAGAGTTCCGGGCACCGCAGACGTTCGAGACCAAGCGGGACGCCGAGATCTGGCTCTCCCAGGTAGAGGCTGATCTCACGCGCGGGAACTGGCAGGGCCCGGACGCGGGCGCGGTGAACTTCCAGGAGTACGCACTTCAATGGGTCGCCGAGCGCGGTCTCGCTGCGACGACGGATGAGCTGTACCGGCGGCTGCTCCGTCTGCACATACTGCCGACCTTCGGGGACCGGGACCTGGATGAGATCACCGCGCCCCGCGTCCGTACTTGGCGGACCGAGCGGCTGGCGACCACAGAGGCCCCGACGACCATCGCCAAGGCCTACCGGCTGCTTAAGGCGATCATGGAGACCGCCGTCGATGACGAGCTGATCCGTCGGAACCCCTGCCGGATCAAGGGAGCTGGTAAGGAGTCGTCCGCCGAACGTCAGATCGCCACCGTCGCTCAGGTGGACGCGCTCGCCGATGCGGTCGGGCCCCGGTGGCGGCTGATGGTCTTCCTTGGTGCGTACGGGCCCATGCGGCCGGAGGAACAGGCGGAGCTCCGGCGCAAGGACGTGGACCTGGAGGCGATGACCATTCGCGTCCGTCAGGCCGCGCCCGAGCTGACCACGGGCAAGCGGGCTCTCGGCGACACCAAGTCCGAGGCGGGCAAGCGGATCGTCGTCCTGCCGGCCTTTCTCCGTACCGATCTGCGGCGTCACCTGGACTGGTACGCCGAGAAGGACAAGGGAGCGGAAGGGCTGCTCTTTGTGGGGGAGAAGGGGAAGCCGTTCCGGCGCTCCACCTTCGGCCGGAAATGGCGGAAGGCGCGGGAGCGGGTCGGCATGCCGGAGGGCTTTCGCTTCTACGACCTTCGTCACACGGGGCACACCCTCTCGACGCGCTCCGGGGCGACGCTGAAGGACACGATGGTGCGGGCCGGACAGTCCTCGACCAGAGCCGCGCTGATCTATCAGCACTCGGATGTCGAGCGTCAACAGGAAGTCGCCGGCGGGCTGGATGATCTCGTGCGGGCCGAACGACGGAAGGGTGCCAGTCCCCGTGCTGAGCAGGCCGGTGACGGCCCTTCTGGTGCGAATCTGGTGCGCGACGCTTGAGCCGGTCTAGACAACGAACAAGGCCCAGGTCTCTGACCTGGGCCTCAACTCTGGAGCGGGTGACGGGAATCGAACCCGCGCTCTGAGCTTGGGAAGCTCATGTTCTACCATTAAACTACACCCGCGTGACCGCCTGATCTTGCAGGGCGGTGCATCGTCGCACACTGTACCCCATCCCTCGCCTCCGGTGCATTTGGCCGTGAGGCTTTTGTCATGTCCGGGGGCGGCGCGGGGGTCGTATGCGGGGTGCGGGCCGCGGGAGTTGAGGCGTACGGTGGGGACTCTTCCCGCGTTCGGAGTGCCGCCTGGGAGTGCGCCCAGTTCATCCCCTAATGTGGCTTTTGTTGTCCATGCGTTTGGGAGAGGGACTTGATGGAGCGCACCGTCGTCCGTTGTGCCGAGGGGCACGTGTTCAGCACCGCTTCGTTCCCCATGCAGACCACCGACCGGCTCGGTCCCGGTCGGCTGCTGCGGTGCCCGCGCTGTGCGCGGCTGCGTCACGCGGTCCCTGTGCAGATGGAGAAGCGCTAAAGAGGACGTGAGGGCCCGGCCCCCTTGGAGGGGCGGGGCCCTCACGGCTGTCCGGGGGCTGCCGGGGGCTGTCGGGGAGCTGTCCCGGGGCCGGACGGGCCGGGGCGGCACGGGGCGGGAAGGCGGGGAGGAAGCGGGATGCGGAGCCCCGGGTACCGGACGCGTATCCTCGTGGCGTGCTTCTCTCAGACAAGGACATCCGGGCCGAGATCGACGCGGGCCGGGTGCGTATCGATCCCTACGACGAGTCGATGGTCCAGCCGTCGAGTATTGATGTGCGCCTCGATCGGTACTTCCGAGTGTTCGAGAACCACCGGTACCCGCACATCGACCCCGCCGTCGAGCAGCCCGACCTGACGCGCGAGGTCGTGCCCGAGGAGGACGAGTGCTTCATCCTGCACCCGGGCGAATTCGTGCTGGCCTCGACGTACGAGGTCATCACGCTGCCTGAGGACATCGCCTCCCGGCTCGAGGGCAAGAGCTCGCTGGGACGGCTGGGGCTGCTGACGCACTCGACCGCCGGGTTCATCGACCCCGGTTTCAGCGGCCACGTCACGCTGGAGCTGAGCAACGTCGCGACGCTGCCGATGAAGCTGTGGCCGGGCATGAAGATCGGGCAGCTGTGCATGTTCCGGCTGACGTCGCCGGCCGAGTTCCCGTACGGGTCGGAGCGCTACGGCTCCCGCTACCAGGGGCAGCGCGGGCCGACGCCCTCGCGGTCGTACAAGAATTTCCACCGTACGCAGGTCTGATGACCGTACGGCGGCGGGGGAGAGCAGTGGCCCGGCGGTGCGCTCGCAGGGGAGCCGCGCCGCGGGGCGGGATCGCTAGAGGGCTGAGAGAGATACGTGACTGACGTCCGGGAAAATCTGACGTACGAGCGCTTCGGTGTCGCCATCCGCGAGCTGGCGCAGACCATCGCCGACGACGGGTACGAGCCCGACATCGTGCTGAGCATCGCGCGCGGTGGCGTGTTCGTCGCCGGCGGTCTGGCGTACGCGCTGGACTGCAAGAACATCCACCTCGTGAACGTGGAGTTCTACACGGGCGTCGGCGAGACGCTGGAGATGCCGGTCATGCTGGCCCCGGTGCCGAACGCGATCGACTTCTCCGACAAGAAGGTGCTCATCGCCGATGACGTCGCCGACACCGGGAAGACGCTGAAGCTGGTGCACGACTTCTGCCAGGGGAACGTGGCCGAGGTGCGCAGCGCGGTGATCTACGAGAAGTCGCAGTCGCTGGTGAAGTGCGAGTACGTCTGGCAGCGCACGGACGACTGGATCAACTTCCCGTGGAGCGTCGAGCCGCCGGTCGTCCGGCGCGAGGGCCAGGTCCTCGACGCCTGAGAGCCCATCCCCCTTACCGGGGGCTCGCTTTTTCCTTGAGGGTCAACTACCCGCTCCTGTGTGCCGGTTGAGGTGCATGGCGAATTCGGGCCAATCCTGTGCCGGGTGTTCCGCCGGGATCTACCTACGAGTAGAAACCGGCGGTAACAGCAGACCGGAGGGGAGGCCCAATGGTGCGTGCGAGACGAGGGCGGCGGCTGGTGACCGCAGCCGCCGCCGTGATGGTGCTGACCGGCGGTACGGCCGTCGCCGGTACGGGGACGAGCGTGGCGGCGCAGCCGCCGTACGGGGCGCGGGCCGTCGCGGAGAGCAAGCCGCTGCCGCCCGAGCTGGAGAAGATCCGGGCCCAGGAGGCCGCCGAACTCTACGGTGACCCGGCCGAACGGCCGCTGGACCAGCGCAAGACCTCGCTGATCTCGCTGGGCGACAGCGAGATCTCGGGCGAGGGCGTCGGGACGTACGAACCGGGGACCGACGGGCCGGACAACTGGTGCCACCGGTCGCCGGACGCGGCCATCCACCGGACCGGCATCGCCGCGGACGTGACGTACAACGTCTCCTGCTCGGGTGCGTACACCGGGAACATCAAGGCCGGCGGCAGCAAGCAGTACGCCGATGAGCTGGTGCAGAGCGACAGCCTGGCGATCAAGGCCCGGAACACCCGGCTGAAGATGGTCGTGCTGGTGGCCGGGGCCAACGACGACCTGCAGTTCGGGCCGGTGATGACGGACTGCGTCACCCGCTGGCTGACGCTGCAGGGGACCTGCGAGCCGAAGTACGCGCCGGGGTGGCAGGCGCGGGTGGACGGGCTGGTGCCCAAGGTCGAGCAGACCGTCGGCGACCTGCGGGCGGTGATGCGGGACGCCGGGTACGCGGACGGCGCCTACAAGCTCGTGGTGATGGGCTACCCGAGCCCGATCGGCCCCGATATCGAGGACAACCCGGACTACCCGGGGAAGCTGCCGGGCGGGTGCACGGGGTACACCTCCGACTCGGCGTGGGGGCGCAACGCCGCCGTGCCCGCCTTCGAGAAGGGCATGCGGAAGGCGGCGCGGGACTCGGGAGCCGTGTACCTGGACAACTCGCGGCTCTTTCACGGGCACGAGGTGTGCATGGAGAACCCTTGGGCGCGCGGTCTCTACGTCGACCTCTCGAACCCGTTCCCGCCGGACGCCAACTCCGTACGGCAGTCCTTCCACCCGAACGCGCGCGGGCACGCCGCCTTCGCCTCCTGCCTGACCCAGCTCTACGCCTCCGGTCTGCGCGAGGCGTCCTGCGCCGACCCGGCCGGCACGGGGAAGCCCGAGCTGTACGCCGGGGCGTGGGACGACGCCTTCAGACCGCTGAAGAACGCCGGTACGGGGAGCTGTGTGGACGCGACCGGCGGCAGCTCGCGCAACGGTACGAGCGTCGGCGGCTGGGACTGCAACGGTCAGCGGAACCAGGGCTGGTGGTACGACAGCGGCCGGCGGTCGGTGCACGTGGAGCTGACGCAGGACCGGTGCCTGGATGTGCCGGGAGCGAAGTACCAGGCCGGGGCCGGTCTGGTGCTGTGGAACTGCTCGGGCGCGGCCAATCAGCGGTTCGTGAAGGACGGGCAGACCCTCCGTCCGGAGGCCGCCCGTGATCTGTGTCTGACGTTGGCCTCGGCGAAGGACGCGCTGCGGCTGCAGAAGTGTGAGGGAGCGGCTACGCAGCGTTTCACGTGAAACAACGCGGGCCGAGCGGGAGTTCAGCCCGACGGTTGAGCCCCGGCCCGTACGCGACAGGGCCCCGTTCCCTCGGGAACGGGGCCCTGCCGCAGGATGTGTCGCCGACGCGAGCGGCGGTCGCCGCTGTCGCTACAGCGTGCCCAGCTTCACCAGGGCCAGCAGCGCGACCAGCTGGATCGCGGAGGCGCCGAGCGCCTTCGGCCAGGGCAGGTCGTGCGACCGGCGGACCATCGTGGTGAAGAGATAGGCGGCGGCGAGCCAGGTCAGCCAGCCGATGACCTGCACGAACGTGCTGTCGCCGCCCAGGAACATCGCGAAGAGCAGACGCGGCGCGTCCGTGATCGACATGATCAGCATGGACAGGCCGATGGTCGGCTGCCAGGCCCCGTCGCCGCCGAGCTGTCGCGCGAGGGTGTGCGTCACGGCCCCCAGGATCAGCCCGCCGATCACGAACATCACGCCGGTGATCAGCACCCACGGGATGCTCTGGGAGAGCGTGGCGTTGAGCACGTCCTCGCGGGCGGTGTCGAAGCCGAAGACCGCCAGCAGGCCGTAGATGAAGGTCACGATGAGGGCCGGGACCCACACCGCGTAGTCGCGCATCTGCCAGAAGGTCGCGTCGGGCCGGCGGACGATGCCGGTCAGCAGCTCCTTCCACGGCAGGCGCGGACCGGCCGGCGCCGCTGTCTGCCCGGCCTGGTAGGTGTGGCCGCCGCTGTACTGGCCGTCCCCGTACCCGTCGTTGCCGTACTGGTCGCCGTAGGCGTCCGGCGCCTCACCCACGCTGAACTGCTGGGTGTGGCCCGGCGCGTCCGGGCGGGGGGCGCTGCCGTAGGGCGACTGCTGCGGGGCGTGCCCCGGGTCGCCGAAGTACTCGGGCTCGCCGTGCGGCCCGGTGCCCTGGCCGCCGCCGTGCGCGCCGTGCTGCTGCCACTGTCCCTGAGCGGGGGGCGGCGCCTGCCGGCCGTACGGTGCCTGCTGCTGACCGTAAGGCGCCTGGCCGTACGGGGCAGGCTGACCGTAAGGAGCCTGCTGACCGTACGGGGCCTGGCCCTGCTGCCCCTGCTGCGCGGTGCCGGAGTTCCGCCCGCGACCCATCCTGAATCCAGCCACGGTTCGAACGTACCTGGTCCCGACGGCCCGCAGGTGGGAGAGAGCGGACAGGACGGGCATTGCTGCCGACCTGTGACATCCCCTAGGGGCTCCCCGGCGGGGCAGGGACGCGGGCTCAGCCCGTCACGAAGGAACCGAACTGCGGCTGTCCCGTGGTCGGCACACCCACCGCACTCGGAGCCACCGACCGGGCACCCGCTGTACCAATACGGGCCCCGTCCGACAGCAGCGAGACGACCGATCCATTGCCGTCGTTCTCGTAACTGGCGCCGACCGTCAGATCGGCCTTGCTGTCCCCGTCGATGTCGGAGAGGAAGACTTCGCCGCCGAAGAAGTCCGTCTTCTCGGAGGCGCCGGGAACGCCCGGGGTGTCCTGGTGGAAGTACTGGACGCCGTGTGCGGTGTCGATGCCGGACGGGGAGCCACGCAGCACGGTGACGGAACCGGTGTCGGTGACGCCGTCGATGTCCTCGCCGCCCGCGCCGATCGCCAGGTCCTGCCTGCCGTCACCGTCGATGTCACCGAGCGACACCTCGTACCCGAAGACGTCACCGCGCTCCGAGTTGCCGGGCACCGCGCCGGTCTCCTGGGTGATGGTGTCCATCCGGCTGGTGGGGCCGCTCGCCGAGCCGTAGATGACGTTGACCTTGCCGCCCTTCGTGCTGCCGGGTACGGAGTCGTCCCAGTGCACGCCGGTGACCAGGTCGCCGTAGCCGTCACCGTCCGTGTCCCCGATGGCGGTGATGATGCCGGCGGGCAGCTCGCGCATGCCGGAGGTGGACGGGCCGCTGCCCGACCCGGGCAGGTAGTAATTGGCGTCGTAGTGGTTGTCGCCCTGCGGGGTTTCCTGGAAGCCGTTGACGACCACGTCCGTACGCCCGTCCCCGTTGACCCGGCCCGCGGTGAGGGTGCGGATGCCGGCGTCGGACCGGCCGAGGATCGGGAGCTTAACCGCCGCCTTGGCGCCAGGAACGCCCGCCGTGCTGAAGCCGCCCTTGAGGACGCGGAGCGTCGCGGAGGTGGTGCCGACGGCCAGGTCGGCCTTCTTGTCCCCGTCGAAGTCGCCCGCGGCCAGTGCGTTGCCGAAGCGGTCGTGCTTGGTCGGGGCCGGGTCGGGGACCGTGGCCGTGCGCGTGATGCCGCCGGCCGCGCCCCACAGGATCTGCACGGTGCCGCCGTCGGTGTCGCCCGAGACGTCCTCGTACGGGGCGCTGACGGCGAGGTCCGCGTAACCGTCGGAGTTGAAGTCACCGGCGGAGGTGGCCAGGCCGAACATGTCACCGGTCTCCGCGGCGCCCTGGACGCCCGCGGTGTCCTGGGTGAAGGTGGCGTGCCGGCCGGCGGAGACGCCGGTGGCCGAGCCGTACAGGATCGTGACCGCGCCGGCGTCCTTGTGGCCCGCGACGGTGGCCCCGGGCGCGGAGACGGCGAGGTCACGGTAGCCGTCGCCGTTGAAGTCGCCCTGTAAACCGCTGCCGGCGGCGGCCGCGGGGCCGGTGGTGAGGGTGAGCAGACCGCCGGCCAGGGCCGCGGCGGTCGCGGCGGCCAGAGCCGTACGAAGGTGCTTGGGCACGCTGTTCTCCTGCTGCATGCGGGACGCAGCCGCGTCCCGTCCGGATGAGGGCCGTCCGCCGTCGTGCGTCACCGGCCATATCCCGGGAGTTCGACGGCAGTTGGCGATCACAAGACCCGCGAGGGGGCGCGAGGGTTGCACGCGGAATGCCCGGCGCCGCGGCCGTGCGGGCCGTGGCGCCCCTGCTCACTCCGTGAAGGCGGCCGTGCTGAAGGTCACCGTCGGGCCGGCCGCGAAGCCGGTGGCCGTGCCCCGGTGGACGGTGATGGCGTCGCGGGTGCCGTGGACGGTGCGGAGGACCAGGTCGGCGCGGCCGTCGTGGTCGAAGTCGGTGAGCCGGACCACCGTGGGGTGTGCGTCGACGGGCATGCCGGGGGCCTGCGGGACGGGCTGCTCGCGATCCGGACGGAGGCCGGTGGCCGAGCCCGGGAGGAACACGGGACGGTGCGTGCCGCCCGAGACGACCAGGTCCGTACGGCCGTCGCCCGTCACGTCCCCGGCGGCGACCGACTGCCCCGCCACCGCGACGGACGCGCTGCGCGGGGCGCGCGTGCCGATGCCGTAGCGCACGGCGAGCCGGTCGCCCGTGGCGACCACCGCGTCGACCGAGGCGCCGCCGTCGAACCGGCCGAACGCCGTCCCGAACCCCGCCGGCAGCGCGGCACCCGCCGTGTCCGGCCCCCGTGCGCCGCCCAGCGCCAGCCGGCCCTTCGCGTTGCGGCCCGTCGCCCCCGACCGTACGAGCAGGTCATCGGCGCCGTCGCGGTCCACGTCGACCGGCGCCGGCAGTCCCACGGGCACCGTTCCGGGCATGTCCAGCGGCGCGCCGGCCCCCTTGGGCGCGCCCTGCCGCGTGAACGGGCCGCGCAGGAAGCTCGCCCGCGGCCCGGACGCGGTGACGGCCAGGTCCTGTGCGCCGTCGCCGTCGAAGTCGCCGCAGACGGGCCGGTCGGGCCACTCGTTGCCGAACCGGGCCCGGTCCGGGATGCGCAGCTTCACGGCGCGCGCGGTCAGCCCGGCCGGGGAGCCGAACAGGATCTGTACGGGGACCGGCGGCCTGCCCTGGCCGTCGTACGGCGGGTCCGTGCTGACCACCAGGTCGGTGAAGCCGTCGCCGTCCAGGTCGCAGGCGGCCTCGGCGTCGAAGACGGCCGGCGCCACGCCCTTCGTGGGGGCGGCGTGCCGGGCCGGGGTGAGGAGCCGGCGTACCGCGGGGTCGAGGCCGTGCTCCGAGCCGTAGACGATGCCGATGCCGGGATCGTCGTCGTGGCTGTCGTCGGGGTTGAGCAGGGTGTCCAGCACCAGGTCGGGGTGACCGTCGCCGTTGAAGTCGTCGGCGATCTCGCTGCCCTTGCCGTGCGGGACGGGCCGGGGCGGCGGGCCGGAAGCGGTGTGCCGGTCGGCCGACCGGCCGTCAGTGCCGCCCGCCGGGAGCAGGCCGCAGCCCGCCGCCAGCAGTGCGCAGCACAGCCCGGCTCCCGCCGCCCGTGCCGCTCGTGACCCTCGGTACCGCACTTCGCCCCCCAGCGCCCCACCCGTACCCGGCGCCTCATGGTCGCACGGACATACGTCGTGCGCCCGTACGTTCATCCGGTTTCGGACACCGGTGCGCGGCGGGCCGGGGCGAACGGCGACGGCCGGCCCCGCGGGATGCGGGACCGGCCGTCGAAGGGACGTGCAGGGCGGTTACTTGACCGGCTCGGGCTCCGGCTCGTCGGCGGTCTCGGCCTCGCCGGCCGGGTCCGCCGGGGTCTTCACGGAGTCCAGCAGGAGCTGGGCCACGTCGACGACCTGGACGTTCTCGCTGACCTTGCCATCGTTCTTCTTGCCGTTGACCGAGTCGGTCAGCATGACGAGGCAGAACGGGCAGGCGGTGGAGACGATGTCCGGGTTGAGGGACAGTGCCTCGTCCACGCGCTCGTTGTTGATGCGCTTGCCGATGCGCTCTTCCATCCACATCCGGGCGCCGCCGGCGCCGCAGCAGAAGCCGCGCTCCTTGTGGCGGTGCATCTCCTCGTTCCGCAGGCCCGGCACCTTGGCGATGATCTCGCGCGGCGGCGTGTAGACCTTGTTGTGGCGGCCCAGGTAGCAGGGGTCGTGGTAGGTGATCAGGCCCTCGACCGGGGTGACGGGGGTCAGGCGGCCCTCGTCGATGAGGTGCTGCAGCAGCTGCGTGTGGTGGATGACCTCGTACTCGCCGCCCAGCTGCGGGTACTCGTTGGCGATCGTGTTGAAGCAGTGCGGGCAGGTCGCGACGATCTTCTTCTTGGACTTCGGCTTCTTCGTCGCCTCGTCCTCGTCGTCCTCGCCGAAGGCCGCGTTCAGCGTGGCGACGTTCTCCGCGCCCAGCTGCTGGAAGAGGAACTCGTTGCCCAGGCGGCGGGGGGAGTCACCGGTGCACTTCTCGTCGCCGCCCATGATGGCGAAGTTGACGCCCGCGATGTGCAGCAGCTCGGCGAAGGCCTTGGTGGTCTTCTTGGCGCGGTCCTCAAGCGCCCCGGCGCAGCCGACCCAGTACAGGTAGTCGACCTCGGTGAGGTCCTCGACGTCCTTGCCGACGACCGGGACCTCGAAGTCGACCTCCTTGGTCCAGGCGAGGCGCTGCTTCTTGGCCAGGCCCCAGGGGTTGCCCTTCTTCTCCAGGTTCTTCAGCATCGTGCCCGCCTCCGAGGGGAAGCTGGACTCGATCATGACCTGGTAGCGGCGCATGTCGACGATGTGGTCGATGTGCTCGATGTCGACGGGGCACTGCTCGACGCAGGCGCCGCAGGTGGTGCAGGACCACAGGACGTCCGGGTCGATGACGCCGTTCTCTTCGAGGGTGCCGATCAGCGGGCGCTCGGCCTCGGCCAGCGCGGCCGCGGGCACGTCCTTCAGCTGCTCCTCGGTGGCCTGCTCGTTGCCCTCGGCGTCCTTGCCGCCGCCGGCGAGCAGGTACGGGGCCTTGGCGTGGCTGTGGTCGCGCAGCGCCATGATGAGCAGCTTCGGGGAGAGCGGCTTGCCGGTGTTCCACGCGGGGCACTGCGACTGGCAGCGGCCGCACTCGGTGCAGGTGGAGAAGTCCAGCAGGCCCTTCCAGGAGAAGTGCTCGATCTGGGAGACGCCGAACTGGTCGTCCTCGCCCGGGTCCTCGAAGTCGATCTCCTTGCCCTCGGAGGTCATCGGCTGCAGCGCGCCGAGCGCGACGTCGCCGTCGGACTCGCGCTTGAACCAGATGTTGGGGAAGGCCAGGAAGCGGTGCCAGGCGACACCCATGTCGGTCTTCAGGGCGACCGTGATCATCCAGATGAAGGAGGTCGCGATCTTCAGCCCGGCGAAGAAGTAGGTGAGGTTCTGGAGCGTCGAGACGTCCATGCCCTCCAGCCACGAGACGACCGGGTACGAGATGAAGAACGAGGCCTCGTAGCCGTCCACGTGGTGCTGGGCGCCCTCCAGCGCGTGCAGCATGAAGATGCAGACGCCGACGATGAGGATGACGGCCTCGACGAAGTACGCCTGGCCGAAGTTGGAGCCGGCGAAGCGGGACTTGCGGCCCGCGCCGCCCGGCCGGTTCAGCTGCCGGATGCCGATCAGCACCAGGATGCCGAGGACCGTCATCGTGCCGATGAACTCGACGAAGACGTTGTACGGCGCCCACTCACCGATGATCGGCAGCAGCCAGTCGGCCTTGAAGAGCTGGCCGATGGCGTTGACGATCGTCAGCAGCAGCGAGAAGAAGCCCACCGCCACGAACCAGTGCGCCGCGCCGACGATGCCCCACTTGTTCATGCGGGTGTGGCCGAGGAACTCCTTGACCACCGTGACGGTGCGTTGCGTCGGGTCGTTGGTCCGGAGGCCGGCGGGTACGGACTGGCCCAGCCGCATGAAGCGGAAGAGCTGCACGATTGCGCGGCCGAACAGTGCGACGCCGACCGCGATTAGGACCAGCGACACGATGATCGCGGCGAGTTGCATGGGGGCTCCTCGGGCCTGCGTGAGCGGGGAATCCAGAAGGTCTCTGTGAGGGACGGGGTGGGCAACTACTAAGCAGTAACTTAGTCAATCCGTGCTGAGGGTACCCACTATTCATGCTGTCCTGTAGCAGCTGCGGCGGTGATCTGTGTCGCTGAGGGTGACCTAAGGGTGCCGTAAGCGTCGCTGTCGCGGCGCGAGCGCGACACGCCGGAGATGCGCCGGACGTCCGTGCGGGGGAGGGTGGGGATGCCGGCGCCGCGCCCGCCGCCGGGTGGGAGCCTCTCTCCTTTCTTGTCGACTTCCTTATCGGCACCTCGCTGACCTGCGTGAATGCTGTCGTGCGCAGATATCCGGCAGAAGACTTGAGTGCGTACGACTCAGGTCCTTTGACAGCGCCGGATCTCTGGTGCACCCTTGAGCCAGTTCCACTCAATGTCAGCTGGAGGAATCGAAATGGCACGTGCGGTCGGCATCGACCTGGGCACGACGAACTCCGTCGTCAGTGTTCTCGAAGGCGGTGAGCCCACCGTCATCACCAACGCCGAGGGCGCCAGGACCACGCCGTCCGTCGTCGCTTTCGCCAAGAACGGTGAGGTGCTCGTCGGCGAGGTCGCCAAGCGTCAGGCGGTCACGAACGTCGACAGGACCATCCGGTCGGTCAAGCGCCACATGGGCACCGACTGGAAGGTGGACATCGACGACAAGAGCTTCAACCCGCAGCAGATCTCGGCGTTCATCCTTCAGAAGCTGAAGCGCGACGCGGAGTCCTACCTCGGCGAGAAGGTCGCGGACGCGGTCATCACCGTCCCGGCGTACTTCAACGACTCCGAGCGGCAGGCCACCAAGGAGGCCGGCGAGATCGCGGGTCTGAACGTCCTGCGCATCGTCAACGAGCCCACCTCCGCGGCCCTGGCGTACGGCCTGGAGAAGGACGACCAGACCATCCTGGTCTTCGACCTCGGTGGCGGTACCTTCGACGTCTCGCTGCTGGAGATCGGCGACGGTGTCGTCGAGGTGAAGGCCACCAACGGTGACAACCAGCTCGGTGGTGACGACTGGGACCAGCGCGTCGTCGACTACCTGGTCAAGCAGTTCCAGAACGGCCACGGCGTCGACCTGTCCAAGGACAAGATGGCGCTCCAGCGCCTGCGCGAGGCCGCTGAGAAGGCGAAGATCGAGCTGTCGTCCTCCACCGAGACGACGATCAACCTTCCCTACATCACCGCGTCGGCCGAGGGCCCGCTGCACCTGGACGAGAAGCTCACGCGCTCGCAGTTCCAGCAGCTCACCAGCGACCTGCTCGACCGCTGCAAGACCCCGTTCCACAACGTCATCAAGGACGCCGGCATCCAGCTGTCCGAGATCGACCACGTGGTCCTGGTCGGCGGTTCGACCCGCATGCCGGCCGTCGCCGAGCTCGTCAAGGAGCTGACCGGCGGCAAGGACGCCAACAAGGGCGTCAACCCGGACGAGGTCGTCGCCATCGGCGCGTCCCTCCAGGCCGGTGTCCTCAAGGGTGAGGTCAAGGACGTCCTCCTGCTGGACGTCACCCCGCTGTCCCTCGGTATCGAGACCAAGGGCGGCATCATGACCAAGCTCATCGAGCGGAACACGACGATCCCGACCAAGCGTTCGGAGATCTTCACCACCGCCGAGGACAACCAGCCCTCCGTGCAGATCCAGGTCTACCAGGGCGAGCGCGAGATCGCGGCGTACAACAAGAAGCTCGGCATGTTCGAGCTGACCGGTCTGCCGCCGGCCCCGCGTGGCGTCCCGCAGATCGAGGTCTCCTTCGACATCGACGCCAACGGCATCATGCACGTGACCGCGAAGGACCTGGGCACGGGCAAGGAGCAGAAGATGACCGTCACCGGCGGCTCCTCGCTGCCGAAGGACGAGGTCGACCGCATGCGCGAGGAGGCCGAGCGCTACGCGGACGAGGACCACAAGCGCCGCGAGGCCGCCGAGACGCGCAACCAGGGCGAGCAGCTCGTCTACCAGACGGAGAAGTTCCTCAAGGACAACGAGGAGAAGGTCCCCGCCGAGGTGAAGACCGAGGTCGAGACCGCCGTCGGCGAGCTGAAGGAGAAGCTCAAGGGCGAGGACACGGCCGAGATCCGTACCGCCACGGAGAAGGTCGCGGCCGTCTCGCAGAAGCTGGGCCAGGCCATGTACGCCGACGCCCAGGGCGCGCAGGCCGCGGGCGGTGCCGACGCCGGTGCCGAGGGTGGACAGCCCAAGGCCGACGACGACGTCGTCGACGCCGAGATCGTGGACGACGAGAAGCCCAAGAAGGACGGTGCCGCGTGACGGAGGAGACCCCGGGCTTTGACGAGAAGCCTGACGTCCCCTCTGACGCCGCAGCCCCTGACGATGCGGCGCAGGGCGCCGGGTCCGCCGACAAGGCGGGCCCGGCCCCGGCCGGGGACGCGAACCAGGACGCCGGTCTGGTGGCCCAGCTGGACCAGGTGCGCACCGCGCTCAACGAGCGCACCGCGGACCTCCAGCGACTCCAGGCCGAGTACCAGAACTACCGCCGGCGGGTCGAGCGGGACCGGGTGACGGTCAAGGAGATCGCCGCGGCGAACCTCCTGTCCGAGCTCCTGCCGGTACTGGACGACATCGGCCGGGCCCGCGAGCACGGCGAGCTGGTCGGCGGCTTCAAGTCGGTCGGCGAGTCGGTGGAGACGGTCGTCGCCAAGCTCGGTCTGCAGCAGTTCGGCAAGGAGGGCGAGCCCTTCGACCCGACGATCCACGAGGCGCTGATGCACTCGTACGCACCGGACGTCACGGAGACGACGTGCGTCGCGATCCTGCAGCCGGGGTATCGGATCGGCGAGCGAACGATTCGCCCCGCGCGGGTCGCCGTCGCCGAGCCGCAGCCGGGCGCCCAGCCCGGCAAGGCCGAGGAGAAGTCGTCGGACGAGGAGAGCGGTGGCCCGGACGAGGGCTGACGTGAACAGCAGGACAGTACGGGAGGAGGGACGTCGGGGATGAGCACCAAGGACTTCGTCGAGAAGGACTACTACAAGGTCCTCGGCGTCCCGAAGGACGCCACCGACGCCGAGATCAAGAAGGCGTACCGCAAGCTGGCCCGGGAGAACCACCCGGACGCCAACAAGGGCGACCCCAAGGCCGAGGAGCGCTTCAAGGAGGTCTCCGAGGCGAACGACATCCTGGGCGACCCCAAGCGCCGCAAGGAGTACGACGAGGCGCGGGCGCTGTTCGGCAACGGCGGCTTCCGGGCCGGTCCCGGCGGCGCGGGTGCCGGTGGCGGCAGCTTCAACTTCGACCTGGGTGACCTCTTCGGGGGTGCCCAGGGCGGCGCCGGCGGTGCCGGCGGTTTCGGCGGCGGCCTCGGGGACGTCTTCGGCGGCCTGTTCAACAGGGGCGGCGGCGCGGGCACGCGTACGCAGCCCCGTCGTGGTCAGGACGTCGAGTCCGAGGTGACGCTCAGCTTCACCGAGGCGGTGGACGGCGCCACGGTCCCGCTGCGGATGTCCAGCCAGGCCCCCTGCAAGGCCTGTTCCGGCACGGGCGACAAGAACGGCACCCCGCGGGTCTGCCCGACCTGCGTGGGCACCGGCCAGGTCAGCCGGGGCGCGGGCGGTGGCTTCTCGCTCACCGACCCCTGCGCCGACTGCAAGGGCCGCGGTCTGATCGCGGAGCACCCCTGCGACGTGTGCAAGGGCAGCGGCCGCGCGACCAGCGCGCGCACGATGCAGGTGCGCATCCCCGCGGGCGTCTCCGACGGCCAGCGGATCCGGCTGCGCGGCAAGGGCGCTCCGGGTGAGCGCGGCGGGCCCAACGGCGACCTGTACGTCGTCGTGCACGTCGACGCGCACCCGGTGTTCGGACGCAAGGGCGACAACCTCACCGTCACCGTGCCGGTCACCTTCCCGGAGGCCACGCTCGGCGGCGAGGTGAAGGTGCCGACCCTGGGCGGTCCGCCGGTCACGCTGAAAATACCGGCCGGGACACCGAACGGCCGGACGATGCGTGCGCGCGGGAAGGGTGCGGCGCGCAAGGACGGCACACGGGGCGACCTCCTGGTCACCATCGAGGTGGTCGTGCCCAAGGACCTCAGCGACAAGGCGAAGGACGCGTTGGAGTCCTATCGCGAGGCGACCGCGGGTGAGGACCCACGGTCGGAGCTCTTCCAGGCCGCGAAGGGAGCTTGATGATGGACAGCCGGGGCGGGCGTCGGAGTCGTAATCCATATGAACTGACCGATGAGTCGCCGGTGTACGTCATCTCCGTCGCAGCTCAGCTCTCCGGCCTGCACCCGCAGACGCTGCGCCAGTACGACCGGCTCGGTCTGGTCTCCCCGGACCGTACGGCCGGGCGCGGCCGGCGGTATTCCGCCCGTGACATCGAGCTGCTCCGCCAGGTGCAGCAGCTGTCGCAGAACGAGGGCATCAACCTCGCGGGCATCAAGCGCATCATCGAACTGGAGAACCAGGTCGCGGCGCTGCAGCAGCGCGTCGCCGAGCTGCAGAGCGCCGTGGAGGGTGCCGCAGCGGCGATCCAGCAGCGGGAGGCGGCGGTGCACGCCAGCTACCGCCGGGACCTGGTGCCGTACCAGGACGTGCAGCAGACCAGCGCGCTGGTCGTGTGGCGGCCGAAGCGGACGTCCGAGTAGCCGCTGTGCTTCGAGGGGGCGGGCCGGGTTCTTCTGGACCCGGCCCGTTCGCCTTTCCCGCCGCACGACACGTCCGTACGACGGGAAGGGTGGCCGGGTCAGCAGCCGTTGTACCCGGCCGTCGGCATCGACAGCCGCCGGTGCACCCGGGACTTCATCTCCGTGGTGTAGACCGGCTCGGTGCCGTCGGCGGTCTCCAGGCGGATGCCGGCCGCGGCACAGCGGGCGGTGAACTCGTCGGCGGAGTCGACGGCGTTCTCCAGGGCGCGCCGGTTCGGTACGACGAAGACGTCGACCAGCCCCGCCTCCACGTCCTGCCACAGGGCGCAGTGGTCGACGCGCAGTTGGTGCAGGCTCAGCCGGCAGGTGAGGCGGTAGTCGTGATCCTCGGCCCAGCGGGCGCACATCTCGTGCTGGCTGCGGTCGTCCACCAGGAACGGATCGTCATCCAGCTCGGCGAGCGGCATCAAGCACGCGATCGCCGTCACTCGCACCGCATTCATCCTGCCCCCCGGGACCCGGCGACTGTGGGAGTGACGATACCGCTGTGAGCGGAGCGCGGCTGCGGCGCTGTGCCGGGCGGTGAGGCGTATCCGCAGGCGTGGCAGATCTTCCATCCGTCCTGGTTGACGGCCAGTTGGCCGCCGCAGCGCGGGCACGATTCGGCACGGGCGCTTCGGTCCGGGGTGGGGGAGGTATTCCCGTGTGTCGTGCTGGTGCGCTTTGCTGACCTCATCTGGCCTCCAGCTGACGTATTCGGCCCGTAATGGATCGAATGGCGCGCGGGCCTGGTCACATATTCACTAGCAGGCTCAATTGAAGATTCGGAAGAACGCGGTCCGATTTCGGCCACGCACGGCCGGCGTGCGGGCCGGGATCCTCAGCCCCGTCCCAGCATTTTCGTCACCCGGATCTCGATGACCACGCGCTCGGGGTTGGGCCGCGGCTGTCGCTCGTACCGCACGGCGTACCGGGCCTCCGCGTCCCGCACGCTCGCCTCGTCCGTACGGACCGTGGCCAGGCCCTCCAGGGTCGCCCAGCGCCGCCCCTGCATCTGGCACACCGCGGCGCGCGCGCCGCCGTCGCCCGCCGCCAGGACGTTGCGGACCTTGGTGCCGCCCTTGCTCGTGATCACGCGGGCCAGGCCCTGCTCGTGGTCGTACGTCACGCCCACCGGTACGACGTGCGGGGTCCCGTCCGGCCGCATGGTGGTCAGGGTGCACACATGCCGCTCGCGCCAGAAGGCGAGGTACTCGGGGTCGGGGTTCCGCAGGTCTTGAGCCATGCCCGCACTTTACGGGGGTGTGCGGTGCGGTCGAGTGGAGTGCGCCGCCGACGGGCACCCGGGCCCCGGCCCGGCAACGGTCGGCATTTTTGCCTTGAGTGGAATAGACTCAACTTATCGCACGTTGGTATGAGCAGGATCGAGCGGAGCCTGCGAGACTACGGCCACCGAGTACGAGGAGGAGCGCGAGCACGTGGACGCCGAGCTGACCAACAAGAGCCGGGAGGCGCTGAGCGCCGCCAACGAGCGGGCCGTGACCGGGGGCAACGCGGACATGACGTCCGCCCACCTGCTGCTCGCGCTGCTCGCCGGACAGGACAACGAGAACATCACCGACCTGCTGGCCGCCGTCGGCGCGGACGCCGCCGCGCTGCGTGCCGGCGCCGAGCGCCGGATCGCCGCGCTCCCCAGCATCCAGGGCTCGACCGTCGCCCCGCCGCAGCCCGACCGCGAGATGCTCGCGGTGATAGCGGACGCGGCGCAGCGCGCCAAGGAGCTGGGCGACGACTACATTTCCACCGAGCACCTGCTGATCGGCATCGCCGCCAAGGGCGGCGCCACCGGCGAGCTGCTGGACCAGCAGGGCGCCTCTGCCAAGAAGCTGCTGGATGCCTTCGAGAAGGCGCGCGGCGGCCAGCGGGTGACCAACCCCGACCCCGAGGGCACGTACAAGGCGCTGGAGAAGTTCGGTACGGACTTCACCGCGGCCGCGCGCGAGGGCAAGCTCGACCCGGTCATCGGCCGGGACCAGGAGATCCGCCGCGTCGTGCAGGTGCTGTCGCGGCGTACGAAGAACAACCCGGTGCTGATCGGCGAGCCCGGCGTCGGCAAGACCGCCGTCGTGGAGGGCCTGGCCCAGCGCATCGTGAAGGGCGACGTGCCCGAGTCGCTGCGCGACAAGCGGCTGGTGGCGCTGGACCTCGGCGCGATGGTCGCGGGCGCGAAGTACCGCGGTGAGTTCGAGGAGCGCCTGAAGACCGTCCTGGCGGAGATCAAGTCCAGCGACGGCCAGATCATCACGTTCATCGACGAGCTGCACACGGTCGTCGGCGCGGGTGCCGGCGGCGACTCCGCCATGGACGCGGGCAACATGCTCAAGCCCATGCTGGCCCGCGGCGAGCTGCGGATGGTCGGCGCGACCACGCTGGACGAGTACCGCGAGCGGATCGAGAAGGACCCCGCGCTGGAGCGGCGCTTCCAGCAGGTGCTGGTCGCCGAGCCGACCGTCGAGGACACCGTCGCGATCCTGCGCGGCCTCAAGGGCCGGTACGAGGCGCACCACAAGGTGCAGATCGCGGACTCCGCGCTGGTCGCCGCCGCCACCCTCTCCGACCGCTACATCACCTCCCGCTTCCTCCCCGACAAGGCCATCGACCTCGTCGACGAGTCGGCGTCGCGGCTGCGCATGGAGATCGACTCCTCCCCGGTGGAGATCGACGAGCTGCAGCGGTCCGTGGACCGGCTCCGCATGGAGGAGCTGGCGCTGAAGAACGAGACGGACGCCGGTTCCGTCCAGCGCCTGGAGAAGCTGCGCAAGGACCTCGCCGACAAGGAGGAGGAGCTGCGCGGCCTCACCGCCCGCTGGGAGAAGGAGAAGCAGGGCCTGAACCGCCTCGGCGAGCTGAAGGAGAAGCTCGACGAGCTGCGCGGACAGGCCGAGCGTGCCCAGCGCGACGGCGACTTCGACACCGCCTCCAAGCTGCTGTACGGCGAGATCCCGGGGCTGGAGCGGGAGCTGGAGGAGGCGGCCGCGGCCGAGGCCGAGCAGGAGGCCGCCAAGGGGGCCGGCGGCTCCAAGGAGTCCATGGTCAAGGAGGAGGTCGGCCCGGACGACATCGCCGACGTGGTCGCCGCCTGGACCGGCATCCCGGCCGGCCGCCTGCTGGAGGGCGAGACGCAGAAGCTGCTGCGCATGGAGGACGAGCTCGGTAAGCGGCTGATCGGGCAGACCGAGGCCGTGCGCGCGGTCTCCGACGCGGTACGCCGTACGCGTGCCGGGATCGCCGACCCGGACCGGCCCACCGGCTCGTTCCTCTTCCTCGGCCCGACCGGCGTCGGCAAGACCGAGCTGGCCAAGGCGCTCGCAGACTTCCTGTTCGACGACGAGCGGGCGATGGTCCGCATCGACATGAGCGAGTACGGCGAGAAGCACTCCGTGGCCCGCCTGGTCGGCGCGCCGCCCGGCTACGTCGGGTACGAGGAGGGCGGCCAGCTCACCGAGGCCGTCCGCCGCCGCCCGTACAGCGTCGTGCTGCTGGACGAGGTGGAGAAGGCCCACCACGAGGTCTTCGACATCCTGCTCCAGGTGCTGGACGACGGCCGGCTCACCGACGGCCAGGGCCGCACGGTCGACTTCCGGAACACCATCCTCATCCTGACCTCCAACCTCGGCTCCAACTTCCTGATGGACCCGCTGCTGAAGGAGGAGCAGAAGACGGAGAAGGTGCTGGAGACGGTCCGCTCCGCCTTCCGCCCGGAGTTCCTGAACCGGCTGGACGACACGGTGGTCTTCCACCCGCTCGGCACCGACCAGCTCCAGCGGATCGCGCAGATCCAGATCGACCACCTGCAGAAGCGCCTCGCCGACCGGCGGCTGACGCTGGACGTCTCGGACGCGGCCCTGACCTGGCTGGCCTGGCTCGGCCAGGAGCCGGTGATCGACCAGCCGGAACAGTCGCAGCCGGACCTCTCCTACGGCGCCCGGCCGCTGCGCCGCCTCGTCCAGACCGCCATCGGCGACCAGCTCGCGCGGGCGATCCTGGCGGGCGACGTGCACGACGGCGACACCGTACGGGTGGATGTCGACGGCGATCACCTGTCGGTGACGGCGGAGCGGGAGCCGGTGGCCGCGGTCTGACCGCCGCCGCGCCCCCGCCGCGCGGCGGCACCCACTGTGCGACCCGCCCCGTCCGCTTGCCAGGACGGGGCGGTAGTGGGGGAGGATGGCGAGGACCATACGAAGGGACTTCCACGGTGACTATCGACCCGTCCTCGATTCCGAATTTCGGGGGCCAGCCCGAACCGCAGCCGACGGGGCCGGAGGGTCCCATCGTGCCTGACCAGGAACTGGTCAAGCAGCTTCTGGACCAGATGGAGCTGAAGTACGTCGTCGACGACGAGGGCGACCTCGCCGCCCCGTGGGAGCAGTTCCGCACGTACTTCATGTTCCGGGGCGAGGAGGAGCAGCAGATCTTCTCCGTCCGCACCTTCTACGACCGGCCCCATGCGATCGAGCTCAAGCCCAAGCTGCTGGAGGCGATCGACGACTGGAACCGCCGCACCCTGTGGCCCAAGGCCTACACCCACACCCACGACGACGGCACCGTCCGCCTGATCGGTGAGGCGTCGATGCTGGTCGGCACCGGCGTCTCGCTGGAGCACTTCGTCTCCAGCACGGTCAGCTGGATCCGCGCGTCCATCGAGTTCGACAAGTGGCTCGTCGAGCAGCTCGGCCTGGAGGCCGACGTCGACGACGCCAAACCGGACGACGAGGCCTGAGGCCTCCCGTACGGCAGCGCGAGGGCCCCGGAGCAGTCCATGCTCCGGGGCCCTCGCGCACGCGGGATCAGCTGCCGGACAGCTGCTTGAGCCGGGTTGCCGCCTCGCGCAGCACCTCGTCCTTCTTGCAGAAGGCGAACCGTACGAGGCTGCGCCCCGCCGCCTTGTCGTCGTAGAAGACGGCGTTCGGCACCGCGACCACACCGCAGCGCTCGGGCAGGCCCAGGCAGAACGCCAGGCCGTCCTGCTCGCCGAGCGCGGTGATGTCGGTGGTGATGAAATACGTGCCGCTCGGGCGATAGACCCGGAAGCCCGCCTCCGCCAGCCCGTCGGCAAGGATGTCCCGCTTGCGGCGCATGTCCTCGCGCAGCCCGTGGAAGTAGGAGTCGGGCAGCGCGAGCGCCTCGGCGACGGCGTACTGGAACGGGCCGGCCGAGACGTAGGTGAGGAACTGCTTGGCGGAGCGGACCGCGCTCACCAGCTCGGGCGAGCCGGTGACCCAGCCGACCTTCCAGCCGGTGAAGGAGAAGGTCTTGCCCGCGCTGCCGATGGAGACCGTGCGCTCGCGCATCCCGGGGAAGGACGCCAGCGGCACGTGCTCGCCCTCGAACACCAGGTGCTCGTAGACCTCGTCGGTGACGACGAGCAGGTCGCGCTCGCACGCCAGCTCGGCGACGGCCGCCAGCTCGTCGCGGCTGAGGACGGTACCGGTGGGGTTGTGCGGGGTGTTGAGGAGGATGAGGCGGGTGCGGTCGGTGACCGCGTCACGCAGTTCGTCCAGGTCGAGGCGGTAGCAAGCGTCCTCGACGGAGGGGCGCAGGGTGACCGGCACGCGGGTGGCACCGGCCATCGCGATGCACGCGGCGTACGAGTCGTAGTACGGCTCCAGCGCGATCACCTCGTCGCCGGGCTCCAGCAGCGCCAGCAGGGACGCGGCGATGGCCTCGGTGGCGCCCGCGGTGACCAGCACCTCCGTGTCGGGGTCGTACGTCAGGCCGTACCAGCGCCGCTGGTGGGCGGTGACGGCGGTGCGCAGCTCGGGGATGCCGGGGCCCGGCGGGTACTGGTTCCCGCGGCCGTCGCGCAGCGCGCGTACCGCTGCTTCGCGGACCTCTTCGGGCCCGTCGGTGTCGGGGAAACCCTGGCCGAGGTTGATGGAGCCGGTCCGCACGGCGAGCGCGGACATCTCGGCGAAGATCGTCGTTCCGAATTCGGCCAGGCGGCGGTTGAGCAGCGGTCGTCCCATGGGCGTCATCCTCCGCCGAACCTCTGGAGTTCCTCAACTCCGCTTTTGGGATCAGCGAGGCCGGGCATGTGATCCGCACGCAAGAAACGATGTACGGGGGTGAGGCACATGGCGGGCTTTGTGATTTTCCTGGTGATCTGCGCATTTGTGGCGGCTGTGGTCTGGATGGCGAAGACGGCCGCGGCCAACGAGTCGCCGCGGGGCCGCAACAAGAGGCGGGGCTGGGCCGCGGGGGGCGGCGGCTCTTCGTCCGGGTCCTGGTGGGCCGGTGACGGCGGGTCCGGCGGCGGCCACCACGGTCATCACGGCGGCTCGTCGTGCGGCGGGGGCTCGTCCTGCGGTGGCGGCTCGTCGTGCGGTGGCGGTGGCGGTGGCGGTGGCGGCTGCGGGGGAGGCGGAGGCGGCGGTTCCTGAGCGGCTCCCCCGCGCGTCCTGAAGCGGTCGCGCGGTTGGCCGGTATGGAACATGCAACCGGCTCATGCCCCACAGCATATGCGCCCGGTGGTTCTCAACAACCGCCGGGCGCAAGCATGTTGAACAACTGAACTGAGAGGCCCTCTGAGGGATGGAAACCCGGCGAAGATGGGTAAAAAGGCTGTGGGCCCCGCGAGTTTCATGATTCCCTCTCTTGTGAGAATCCACCAGTTCTCGGACCCCACGTGGTCACGAGCCGGCAGCCGGTAAGTCGTATCCCTGGTCCTCCTCCGGGGCGGGCCGGCCCACCATCCACTGCGTGCTTGCGGAGCCGACCCATGCTCACCACCATCAAGACCGCCTACACCGACACCCGTGCAGCCGACCTCGCCTGGGCACTCGGCCGGGAGCCGTTGCCCGCCCTCGCCGTCCTCGACCTGCAATTGGGTGACGCCAGTGTTCAGTTGAGACTGCTCGGCGCCTCGCATCAGGTGCTTCTCCAGGAGGAGCACGGCAGTTGTTCGGAGACGGTGGCGTGCATGCCCGGCAGCAGCACCCCGCTCCCGCTCGGTGTGGCCAAACGCATCGGCGACTGGGAGTACGAATTCGCCGCGCATGTGGAGACGCTCTCGCGCGGCTCTTTCGCAGGCAGGGCACAGGAGTTGCTCGCACTGGTGGCCGAGCATCCGTACGGCCTCGCCGGGACGTTCCCCGGTGCGCCGCACGCCTTCACCGCGATGCTTGCGCAACGCGACGGCGGCCAGGTGCGCTGGCGGACCTGGCACGCCTACCCGCAGGAAGGCCGGCTGGTGGCGACCCGTACGCGCGTGGGCGTTCGGGCGGTGGCGGCGCTGTGAACGGGAGCGCGGCGGTGGCGCGGCGTCCGTTCCGCGCGAATCCAATGCACTCCTGTGGGTGACGAGGCGCGACAGGGGCGTCACGTAGCGTTCGCAACATGATCGATCCGCCAGCGGCCCTCACCTCCGGCGCCCGCAGGCCGCCGGAGATCGTCAGACCACCGCGGCTGCCGGTACCGGCCGGAATCGGCCGTCTCCTCGTCCTCGCCGTGGTCTTTCTCTGCGCCGCCTGCGGCCTGGTGTACGAACTGGAGCTGGTCGCCCTCTCCTCCTACCTGGTCGGCGACTCCGTGACCCAGGCCTCCGTCGTGCTCTCCGTGATGGTCTTCGCGATGGGCGTCGGCTCGCTGCTGGCCAAACGGCTGCGCTGCCGGGCCGCGGTCGGCTTCGGCGCGGTCGAGGCGGCGCTGGCCCTGGTCGGGGGCGTCTCGGCGATGGCGCTGTACGCCTCCTTCGCCTGGTTCGGCCAGTCCCGGCCCGTGCTGGTCGGCTTCTCGCTGCTGATCGGCGTACTCATCGGCGCCGAGGTGCCCCTGCTGATGACGCTCATCCAGCGCATCCGCAACCAGGACGCGGGCGGCGCGGTCGCCGATCTCTTCGCGGCGGACTACGTGGGCGCGCTGGTCGGCGGACTCGCCTTCCCCTTCCTGCTGCTGCCGGTGCTCGGTCAGCTCACGGGCGCCCTGGTCACCGGCGGGGTGAACGCCGTCGCGGGCGGCGCGCTCGTCCTCGGACTGTTCGGCCGCGACCTCTCCCCGTGGGCCCGCCGGTCGCTGCTGGCCGCCAACGTCCTGGTGCTCGCGCTGCTCGCCACGTGCACGGTGCTGGCCGGCCCCTTCGAACGGGCCGCGCGCGAAGCGGTGTACGCCACCGAGCCGCGGGTCGCCCTCCAGACGGAGGTGCAGGAAGTCGTGCTGACCGGCGGCACGGGCGGCGGGCGCGCGGGCCGGAGCGGCGGCGAGGCCGTCCGTACGCCCCTCGCGCTCTACCTCGACGGCCGGCTGCGGGCCAGCGCGATCGACGAGTTCCGGTACCGCGAAGCGCTCGTCCACCCGGCGATGGCGGGCGGTCCGCACGGCCGGGTGCTCGTCCTCGGCGGCGGCGACGGCCTCGCCGCGCGCGAACTGCTCCGCTACGCCGACGTCGAGTCCGTCACCGTCGTCGAACGCGACGCCGCCCTGGTCCGGCTGGCCCGCACCGACCCCGGCCTCGCCCGGCTGAACCGCCACGCGCTCGACGACCCGCGGGTGCGCGTGGTGACCGCCGACGTCTTCGACTGGCTGCGCTGGGGCGCCCGGCACGAGGTGCGCCGCGACGGCCCGTACGACGTGATCCTCTCCGACCTGCCCGACCCCGCCATCACCGCCGGCACCAAGCTGTACTCCCAGGAGTTCTACGGGCTCGCGGCCCGGGTGCTGGCTCCGGACGGCCGGCTGGCGGTGCACGCGGGCCCGCCCCGTGCCCGGCCGCGCAACTTCTGGACGGTCGAGGCGACCGTGCGCGCCGCGGGCCTGCGCACCGCCGCGTACCGGACAGAGGGCCGCCGCCACGCGTTCTCGGGCGGCCCCGACCGGGGCCAGTCCGGCACCGCCGGCGGTACGGCATCCGGGTCCGCCCGGGACTGGGGCTTCGTCCTGGCGGGCCGCGCCACCCCGGTACCGGCCCTCTCGCCCACCGCACCGCCCCTGCGCTCCCTGACCCCGGCCGCCCTGCGTGCCGCCCGCCTCGCCCCGGACCGGGCCCGCCCGCCGGGCCTGCCGCCGTCGACCCTGGTGCATCCGCGGTACGGCGGGTGACCGCGTCCCGGACGGTGACGGCGACGGCGGCACGGCCCGCGACGGCGGCACGGCCCGCGACGGCGGCACGGCCCCGGGTCCGTCCGGGACCGGGACTTCGTCCTGGCGGGCCGCGCCATGCCGGTACCGGCCCTGCCTCGGCCCGAACCGTGCTCGCCCCGGGGCCGGTCCGCCTCGCCCCGGACCGGGCCCGTCTGCCGGGCCTGCCGCCGCCGGCCCTGGTGCATCCGGGGTACGGCGGGTGACCGCGTCGGGGACAGCGACGGCATGCCGAGAAAGTTGCGCGGGAGCAGGCACGGTGCGGGGCGTGCTGGGTAGGCTCCGATGTCATGGAGCATGAGGTGTACGTTCCGTTTCCCGTCGGCACGGTGCGGCAGGCGCTCACCGAGCCGGAACGCCTGGCTCGCTGTGTCCCGGGCGCCCAGCTCGACGCGGACCACGCGCCCGGAGTTCCGGAGGGCCGGCTGCGGCTGCGGGTCGGCGGCTCCACCATCACCTACCGCGGATCGCTGCGGGTGACCCCGCGCGACGGCGAGCCGGACGTGTTCGACGCCGCGCTGCGCGGCACGGAGGTGCGCGGCGACGGCTTCGCCGAGCTGGACGTCACCGTCCGGGTGGCACCCGACGAGGGCGGCAAGGGCACGACACTCTCCTGCACCGCGGCCCTGCGGTCCGGGGGACGTCTCGCGGGCGCCGCCGACGACGCCGTCCGCTCGGCCGGGCGCCGCCTCCTGGAGCGTTTCGCCACCACTCTCACCGAGGACCTGTCGCTCCGGCCGGTCGCCGCGGGGGAGCCGGACGGGTCCGACGCGCAGGCCGCGCCGGGCGCGGGGCCGGCGGCCGGGGCCACGACGGCCGCCGACGGGCTGGCGGTCTTCGGGGGCGAGCCGGCGGACGTGCCCGAGGAGTCCGGCGCGACCGGTGCGGACCCGGCCGGTGACGAGGACGACGTGCTCGCCGAGGACGACGCCGCCGACGCCCTCGGCGGGGCGGACGGGGGCAGGGAACCGGGCGCCGAGGACGACCCCGACGACGTCACCGGAGTGGACGACGCCGACGCGGAGGACGTGGACGAGGTGGGCGACCTGGTGGACGCGCCGCCGCGGTCCGGCGTCTTCGAGACCGAGATCCCGCCCTCCTCGCTGGACCCGCTCGCCGAGGAGGAGCTGGGCATTCCCGCCGAGCCGCCCGCCGAGGCCGCACACGCCCGCCGGACGATGATCGGCCGCAGCGCGGAGGAGGTCGACCATGCCCCGCCGCGCGGCCGCTACGCCCCCGTGCCCGCGCCCGACGCCTCGACCGCCTCGGCCACCCTCCGCTGGGCGGCCCCCGCGGCGGCCGTCGTCCTGGCCTCCGCCGTAGTGGTCGGCCGGGTCCTGCGCCGCCGCCGCTGAGCGTGGTTCCCGGGCCCGTGTGCCCGGTCTGTTGCCGAGCGCGGTTCCGGGGCCTGCTTGTCCGGACTGCTGCTGGCCACGGCTCCGGGGTCCGGTCCCGGCCCGCTGCTGACCGCGGCTCCGGACCCGCGTGCCCGGGCCGCCGCTCACCCGCCACACCGTTAAGGTCGAGCCGTGAGCACTGAGAACCGCACAGAGCCCGCCCGCAAGTCGCGCGTGGCGCGCACCGTACGGCTGGCCGCCGGGGACACCGAGGTGGCCGTCCGCCCGGACAACGGCTGCCGCATCGAGAGTCTGCGGATCGGCGGCACGGAGCTGCTCAGGCAGGGCGACAAGTACGGCTGCTTCCCGATGGTGCCGTGGTGCGGCCGGATCGAGAACGGTCGGTTCCGCAACGGCGGCGAGACGCACCAGATGCCGGTGAACTCCCCGCCGCACGCCATCCACGGCAACGGCCGTAACCTCTCCTGGCGTACCGCGCGCACGACCGGGACCACCGGTGCCTTCACGTACGACCTGGACGACCCGGCCGCGCCCTGGCCGTACCCCGGCAAGGTCACCCAGCTGGTGGAGCTGGCCGAGGACGGCGGTTCGCTGACGCTGAGCATGGGCGTCGAGACGTACGGCGACTCCTTCCCGGCGCAGGCCGGCTGGCACCCCTGGTTCCTCCGCGACCTCGGCGACGGCGGTGAGGGCGTCCGCATCGACTTCGAGCCCGAGTGGCAGGAGGAGCGCGGGCCCGACCACCTCCCGACCGGGCAGCGCGTCGACCCCCGTCCCGGCCCCTGGGACGACTGCTTCGGCATGCCGCAGGGCGTGGACGTCACCCTCACCTGGCCGGGCCGCCTGGAGCTGAAGGTCACCAGCCGTGCCGAGTGGGTGGTGGTGTACGACGAGCAGGAGGAGGCCGTGTGCGTGGAGCCGCAGTCCGGCCCGCCCAACGGGCTGAACACCCTGCCGCGCCTGGTCACGCCCATCGACCCGCTGGAGATCTCCACGACCTGGACCTGGCGTTCACTGGCCTGACCGGCATGCTCCTCCCGGCGCCTTCCGGGGCCGGTAGCGTTTCGGGACCGGCTCCGGCGGGCGTCGCGGAGCCGTGTCCGGAACCGGTCCCCGCGCTGTCCTAAGCTCGTGCGCATGACCGACGACGTACGTGGCGAGCTGCTGCGGCAGATCAAGAACAAGGCCGTGGTGCACGGCAAGGTGACGCTTTCCTCCGGCAAGGAAGCCGATTACTACATCGACCTGCGCCGGATCACCCTGGACGCCGAGGCAGCGCCGCTGGTCGGCCAGGTGATGCTGGACATCACCGCCGACCTCGACTACGACGCGGTCGGCGGGCTCACGCTCGGCGCCGACCCGGTCGCGACGTCGATGCTGCACGCCGCCGCCGCGCGCGGGCAGAAGCTGGACGCCTTCGTGGTCCGCAAGTCCCAGAAGACCCACGGCATGCAGCGCCGTATCGAGGGCCCGGACATCAAGGGCCGCCGTGTCCTGGTGGTCGAGGACACCTCCACCACCGGCGGCTCCCCGCTGACCGCCGTCGAGGCGGCCCGTGAGGCGGGCGCCGAGGTCGTCGCCGTCGCGACGATCGTCGACCGCGGCGCCGAGTCGGCCATCGCCGGAGCCGGCCTGAAGTACATCACCGGTTACCAGCTCACCGACCTGGATCTCGCCTGAGAGATCCGGCGGTCACGCCGGCGAGGTCGGCGCCGGACCGAGTTTTTCGGTGGTGCGCGCGGTGACCTGCGGTTTCGCCACGGGGCGGGCTGTTTCACGTGAAACAGCCCGCCCTTTGCGCCGTCCGGGTGGCGGCGCGATGTGGAGGTATCCGGCAAGTCTGGGAAGATGGGCCGCGACGATGACGTCGCCCCCTGGTCAGGGCCCAGAACGTACCCGGTACCCGCACACACAAGGAGCGGACAGATGCCCATCGCAACCCCCGAGATCTACAACGAGATGCTCGACCGGGCGAAGGCAGGCAAGTTCGCCTACCCGGCCATCAACGTGACCTCGACCCAGACGCTGCACGCGGCGCTGCGCGGTTTCGCCGAGGCCGAGAGTGACGGCATCATCCAGATCTCCACGGGCGGTGCGGAGTTCCTGGGCGGCCAGTACAGCAAGGACATGGTGACCGGCGCCGTCGCCCTGGCCGAGTTCGCGCACGTCGTGGCGGCGAAGTACGGCATCACCGTCGCGCTGCACACCGACCACTGCCCCAAGGACAAGCTGGACGGCTACGTCCGCCCGCTGATCGACATCTCCGCCGAGCGCGTGGCCAAGGGCGAGAACCCGCTCTTCCAGTCCCACATGTGGGACGGCTCGGCCGAGAACCTTGCCGACAACCTCTCCATCGGCCAGGAGCTGCTGGCCAAGGCCGCCGCCGCCAAGATCATTCTTGAGGTCGAGATCACCCCGACCGGTGGCGAGGAGGACGGCGTCTCCCACGAGATCAACGACGAGCTGTACACCACCGTCGACGACGCGATCCGCACCGCCGAGGCGCTGGGCCTGGGCGAGAAGGGCCGCTACCTGCTCGCCGCCTCCTTCGGCAACGTGCACGGCGTCTACAAGCCGGGCAACGTCGTCCTCCGCCCCGAGCTCCTCAAGGACCTCCAGGAGGGCGTCGGCGCCAAGTACGGCAAGCAGTCCCCGTTCGACTTCGTCTTCCACGGCGGCTCCGGCTCCACCGAGCAGGAGATCGCCACCGCGCTGGAGAACGGCGTCGTGAAGATGAACCTCGACACCGACACCCAGTACGCCTTCACCCGCCCGATCGCGGACCACATGTTCCGCAACTACGACGGCGTCCTGAAGGTCGACGGCGAGGTCGGCAACAAGAAGGTCTACGACCCGCGCAGCTGGGGCAAGCTGGCCGAGGCCGGCATGGCCAAGCGCGTCACCGAGGCCTGCGCCAACCTGCGCTCCACCGGCACCAAGATCAAGTAACTTCGGCGCGGCGCCGCACAGCACCGGCGCCGCACAGCACCGGCGCCGCACAGCACCGGCGCCGCACAGCACCGGCGCCGCACAGCACCGGCGCCGCACAGCACCGGCGCCTGCGGCAGAGCACGCCGAGAAGCATGCCGAAGGGCCCCGTACGCAGAGGATCATGCGTACGGGGCCCTTCGGCATGCCGGGGCCGTGACCGGGCCGTACTCGGCGGGCCGGGTGGCGTACTCGGTGGGCCGGATGGCGGGAGATCGGCCCGGCGCCGCACACGGTGGTGCGGCCGGGTCAGCTGCGCGCGTGGACGATCCTCCGTGCGCCCGGCCGAACGGCCACCTCCGAGGCATCGCCCGCCGCACGGACCAGGCAGACTTGGACTCATGGCCATTCACGAGAACCTGCTCGGGGGACCGCCCCCGACCCATCTGCCCGACGACCCGGAGCCCCGCGAGCTGCTCGCCGCGGGCACCGCTCCGGCCGACGTCGCCGCGAAGTACCCGGCGTCCTCGCTGGTCTGGGCACAGCTGGCGGACGACGCCTTCCAGGCCGGCCGGACCGTCGAGTCCTACGCGTACGCCCGCACGGGCTACCACCGCGGCCTGGACTCGCTGCGCCGGGCCGGCTGGAAGGGCCATGGCCCGGTCCCGTTCGAGCACGAGCCGAACCGCGGCTTCCTGCGGGCGCTGCACGCGCTCGCCCGCGCCGCCCAGGCGATCGGCGAGCAGGAGGAGTACGAGCGCTGCACGACCTTCCTGCGCGAGTCCTCGCCGACCGCCGCCGACACGCTCTCCTGAGGTACCCACCCGGGAGACGACCCGCTCAGGACCGGCCGGCGACATTTTCCGGCCGGTCCTGAGCCGGTTCGGGCCCCGCGAGTCGGCCGGGGCTGCCCTTGCCAAACCCCGGAGAGTTGCGGAAGATGCGCAACAGGTCCGGTGAGCCGGACCTGACGAGGGGACCGGGGCTCCGATGCCGACAGGAAGGGGCGGACCGCTACCCGGAGGCATGCATCACGAGGAGTTCCTGATGTCGTACTCGTCATCAGCGTCCCAGGCGTCCCCGTCCCCGGAGCCGGCCCCGCGCTGCCCGGTCGGCGGCCAGGCCGAGGCGGACCCGAATCTCGACTTCGCGGGCACCACCCCGTACGAGGACTACGTCCAGGCGGAGCTGCTCACGCACTCCCAGCACCTGCTCTCCGACGACCCCGGAGAGATGGCCTTCCTGGTGACCACCCAGGTCATGGAGTTGTGGTTCACCGTCATCGTCCACGAGTGGCACACCGCGGCCCAGGCCCTGCGCGGCGACGACCTGCCCACCGCGATCGACGCGCTGCGCCGCTCCACGTACGAGCTGGAAGCGCTCAACGCCGCGTGGAAGCCGCTGGCCCGGCTGACCCCCGCGCAGTTCAACGCCTACCGCGGCGCCCTCGGCGACGGCTCCGGCTTCCAGTCCGCGATGTACCGGCGGCTGGAGTTCCTGCTCGGCGAGAAGTCCGCGTCGATGCTCGTCCCGCACCGCGGCGCGCCCCGCGAGTACGCCGAGCTGGAGAAGGCGCTGCACGAGCCGAGCCTGTGGGACGAGGTGCTGCGGCTGCTGGACCGCCGCGGATACGCCGTCCCGGTGTCCGTTCTGCACCGCGACCCCACGCTCAAGTACGAGCCGAACCCCGCCGTCGAGGCCGCCTGGACCGAGGTCTACGCCGGCGACCCGCGGAGCGAGCTGATCGCGCTCGGCGAGGTCCTCACCGACGTCGCCGAACTGGTCTGGCGCTGGCGCAACGACCACCTGGTCGCCACCCGCCGGGCGATGGGCGCGAAGATGGGCACCGGCGGTTCGTCCGGTGTGGCCTGGCTGGAGAAGCGGGCCCGCAAGAACGTTTTCCCGGAGCTGTGGACGGCCCGGAGCCATGTCTGACCGGCCGATCGCCCAACAGCGGTACTCGACCCCGCGGGACGGGGCACCCGTGAGGGGGCAGGCGGTTGTCGTCGACGGGCCGGCCGCCGTCGGCCAGCCCGTCGGTGAGGAGCCGGGTGGGCCGGGCCCGAACGGTCCCGGCCCCCAGGGCACAGCGACGCGGCCGGGCCCCGCAGGACAGGGCGAGGAGACCGGAGACGAGCGGCCCCGCACCACACAGCGATACGGCCGGGCAGCGGCGGAGGGTGACGACGTGCAGCAGAACCAGAGCACCGAGGGTGGCGCGACCACCAACAGAATCGATCCGCCCGCATCGGCCAATGGGGCCGACATGGCAGACATCACCGACATCGGCGACACCCTGTCCGGTCACGCCGTCGCCGCGGCAGCCGTCCGCGACGACTTCGCCGCCCACGCCGCGCGCATGGACGCCGACGACCCCCTGCGCGCCAAGCGCACGGAGTTCGTGCTCGACGAGGCGGTCTACCTCGACGGCAACTCCCTCGGCGCGCTCCCGCACGCGGTCCCCGAGCGGGTCCGCGAGGTCATCTCCCGCGAATGGGGCGAGCTGCGCATCCGCTCCTGGTCGGAATCCGGCTGGTGGACCGCGCCCGAGCGGATCGGTGACCGTATCGCCCCGCTCCTCGGCGCCGCCCCCGGCCAGGTCGTGGTCGGCGACTCCACCAGCATCAACGTCTTCAAGGCCCTGGTCGCCGCCGTACGCATGGCCGACGAGGCCGGCCCGGCGGCCAACGGTGTCCGGCGGGACGAGATCCTCGTCGACGCCGCGACCTTCCCGACCGACGGCTACATCGCCAAGTCCGCCGCCCGCCTCACCGGCTGCACGCTGCGCCCCGTCGAAGCCGCGCTGATGCCCGCCGAAGCGTCGGACCGTACCGCCGCCGCGCTCGTCAACCACGTCGACTACCGCAGCGGACGGCTCAACGACCTGCCCGGCATCACCGCCGCCCTGCACGAAGCGGGCGCCCTCGCCGTCTGGGACCTGTGCCACAGCGCGGGCGCCCTGCCCGTCGACCTGGACGCGCACGGCGTGGACCTCGCGGTCGGCTGCACGTACAAGTACCTCAACGGCGGCCCCGGCGCCCCCGCCTACCTGTACATCCGGGCCGAACACCAGCCGCGCTTCGACTCACCGCTGCCCGGCTGGAACTCCCACGCCGACCCCTTCGGCATGGACCCCGAGTACACCCCCGCACCGGGCGTCGAACGCGGCCGCGTCGGCACCCCGGACATCCTCTCGCTGCTCGCCCTGGAAGCCGCGCTGGAGGTCTGGGAGGGCGTCGCCATCGAGGACGTACGCGCCAAGAGCCTCGCGCTCACCGACTTCTTCCTCGCCTGCGTACGGGCCTATGTGCCCCGCGGCCGGGTGCGTTCGGTGACCCCGGAACGGCACGACGAACGCGGCAGCCAGGTCGCGCTGGAGTGCGCCGGGGCCGCCGAGGTGATGGGCGAACTGATCCGGCACGGTGTGATCGGCGACTTCCGCCACCCCGACGTGCTGCGCTTCGGCTTCACCCCGCTCTACACCTCCTTCGCCGACGCGGAACACGCAGCCCGGACCCTCGCCGAGATCGTGGCGTACGTCCCCGGTGACGGCAGCGCCTCCGCGGTCGCCGCGGGCGGCCCGGAACAGGGCCCGGTCACGATATGAGCGACCTGGAACAGGGGCTGGTCACGACATGAGCGACCCTGCGCGGGACGAGGGCTTGGCGGTGGAGGAGGGAGCCGTGGAGGGCTTGGCGGGGGATGAGGAGGCCGCGTTGCTGGGCCTCCCGCCCGTCGCGCCGGACGACCGTCTCGTCTACGGCGGCCACCCGGACCAGGTCGTCGACCTGTACCGGCCGCCGGCCACGGCACCTGCCTCGTCCGCGACGGCATCCGCCTCGTCGGCCATGGCACCTGCCTCATCGGCCGACGGCCGGACCGCGCCGCTGGTCGTGCTGCTGCACGGCGGCTTCTGGCGTGTGGCCTACGACCGTACGCACCTGTCGCCGGCGGCCGCAGCGCTGGCCCGGCACGGCCTGTACGTCGCGCTCGCCGAGTACCGCCGCGCGGGCGGAGGCGGCGGACTTCCGGAGACGTTCGACGACGTGACCCACGCGGTACGGGCGGCGGCCGCGGAGGTTCCCGCGGGCACGCCTGTGCTCGTCGCCGGCCACTCCGCCGGCGGGCACCTCGCCCTCTGGGCCGCCGCGCGCCCCGGCCCCCTCACCGCGGCCGTCGCCCTCGCCCCGGTCGCCGACCTCGCCCGCGCCCACGAACTGGGCCTGAGCAACGGCGCGGTGGCGGAGTTCCTGAGCAGCGGTGCGGTGGCGGAGTCCTTGAGCGGTGCGGGCACGCGCGTACCGCTCACGCCCGCACCGCTCACGCCGGCGGCGCTGACGGCCCGCATCGCCGAGACCGACCCCGTACGGCTGACGCCCCGCGTACCGGTGACGCTCCTGCACGGTACGGACGACCCCGACGTACCGGTGGAACTGTCGCGCCGGTACGTGGCGGCGCACGCCGACGGCACGGCCCCCGTCGTGCTGCGTGAACTGCCCGGTGTGGGGCACTACGCCGCCGTCACACCGGGCACGGACGCCTTCGCCGCGCTGCGCGAAGCACTGCGCGAGGCGCTGCGCACCGCCGCGGGAGCCGCTCCGGGAGGCGCCCCGGAAGTCGCCCCGGGCGACGGGCAACCCGGCCGCACCGGCCCCTGACCGGCGGGGAATCCGGCTGTACGGCCCCTGACCCGCAGGGAATCCGACTGTACGGCCCTGACCCGCGGGCCGTCCCCGGCGGTACCGTCCCCCCATGGCAGCCGTAGCCGCATTCGCCCCCTGGTCGCCCGAGTTCGTCGCCGACCCCTACCCCGGCCTCGCCGAACTGCGCACCGCCGGCCGCGTGCACTACTTCCCGCCCTCCGACCAGTGGCTCGTACCGCACCACGCCGACGTCGGCGCACTCCTGCGGGACCGCCGCCTCGGCCGCACCTACCTGCACCGCTTCACCCACGAGGAATTCGGCCGCACCCCGCCCCCAGCCGCACACGAGCCCTTCCACGCCCTCAACAGCAACTCCCTGCTCGACACGGAAGTCCCCGACCACACCCGGCTGCGCCGCCTGGTGTCCAAGGCGTTCACGCCCCGTACCGTCGAGCAGCTGACCCCCGTCGTCCGCGCGCTGGCCGACGGACTGGTCGACGACTTCGTCGCGGCGGGCGGCGGTGACCTGCTGACCGCGGTCGCCGAACCCCTCCCGGTCGCGGTCATCGCCGAAATGCTCGGCATCCCCGAGGCCGACCGCCACCTGCTGCGCCCCTGGTCCGGTGCCATCTGCGGCATGTACGAGCTGAACCCGCCGGAGGAGACGGCACGCCGCGCGGTGGAGGCCTCCCTCGAATTCTCCGCCTATCTCCGCGAACTCATCGCCGCCCGGCGCAAGGAGCCGGGCGAAGACCTGATCAGCGGTCTGATCGCCGCCCACGACGAGGGCGACCGGCTGACCGAGCAGGAAATGATCTCCACCTGCGCGCTGCTCCTCAACGCCGGCCACGAAGCCACCGTCAACACCACCACCAACGGCTGGCTCGCCCTCTTCCGGAACCCCGGACAGCTCGCCGCACTCCGCGCAGCCCCGGATGCGCTGCTCCCCACCGCCATCGAGGAACTGCTGCGGTACGCCACCCCGCTCCAGCTCTTCGAACGCTGGGTGCTCGACGACATCGAGCTCGACGGCACGGTCATCCCGCGCGGAGCGGAGGTCGCCCTCCTCTTCGGCGCGGCCAACCGCGACCCGGCGCGCTTCGACCGGCCGGAGGAGCTGGACCTCTCCCGCCCGGACAACCCGCACGTCGCCCTCGGCGCCGGCATCCACTACTGCCTGGGCGCCCCGCTCGCGCGCCTCGAACTGGCCGCCTCCTTCGGCGCCCTGCTCCGCGCCGCCCCCACCCTCCGCCTCACCACCGAGCCCACCTGGAAGCCGAACTTCGTGATCAGGGGGGTGCGGGAACTCCTGGTGGAGATCTGAGGGGGAGCGCAGTGCAGCCGCAGCCGCAGGCCACCGGGCGCAGTGCCGCCGGGCGCCAGGGGCAAGGGTAGGGGGAGTGCCTGAGGCGGCGGGCCGAGGCGCCGCCGGTGGCGTGTAGTACTTGAGACGGACCCGCGCAGATCCCCATCGGGCCGGACGCCGCAGACCGTCCCCGTACATACGGTGGTGTGCGTGAACGAGACTCCTCAGTTTGTGGACGGCAGCCGCCGGAAGCAGGGCGATGCCGGGTACGCCCGGACCGGCCCGAACCCCGAAGCACGCATCGTGAGCGGCGTGCTGAGCGGCCTCCGCCGCGACCTGTTCTCCCACCCCTTCGCCTTCCGCCCGCTGCCCCCGCTGGACGCCGACCGGGTGGCGGCCCTGGTGCCGTGGCTGCCGCCCCGGGTGGGCCGCTGTCTGCGCTGGACACCGCACGCGGTGGTCCTCGGCTACGCCTTCGTGCTGCTGATGTTCGCCGTGCAGGTGAGCTCCGTCGGGCCGTCCCTGTTCACCCTGATCTTCGGTGTGCTCGTGGCGGGCCCGACGGCGATGACACTCGTCCGCCCGGTGGGGGCGTTCTGGGTGTCGCTGCTGGCCGTGTGTTTCGGGTTGCTGGGCGGCGGCGGAGGCGCCTGGGCGCTCGCCGTCATGGGGCACCTCGCGACGATGACCCTGGTCGTCCTGCGTACCCGGCCCCGCCTGGCGGCGGCGATGTGGACGGTGACGTTCGCCGTGCTCACGCCCGGCACCACCATCCTCGGTTCCGACACCTCCCTGCTGCCGCAGGTGGCGGTGGCGAGCGGGGTCGTGCTGCTGGCGGCCGCGGCCGTCCGCGCGTGGCGTGAGGAACGGCAGCAGGTCGAGGAGACCCGTACGGTCACCGCGGTGGAGCGGTCGCGGCGTACCACGCTGGAGGAGCGCGCGACCATCGCCCGCGAGCTGCACGACGTCGTCGCGCACCACATGTCGGTGATCGCCATCCAGGCGGAGGCCGCGCCGTACCGGGTGACCGACACGCCTCCCGAGCTGGCGACCGCCTTCTCGACGATCCGCGAGAACGCCGTGGCCGCGCTCACCGAACTGCGGCGCATCCTCGGCGTCGTGCGCTCCGAGGACCCGGACGCCTTCGCCGGCCCGGAGGCCCCGCAGCCCACCCTCGCCGACCTGGACGGACTGCTGGACAGCGTGCGCGGGGCGGGGCTCGACGTCACGGCCGTCGTCACCGGTGCGGTACGACAACTGCCGCAGGGCGTCGAACTGTCGGCGTACCGGATCATCCAGGAGGCGCTGAGCAACGCCCTGCGGCACGCGCCGGGCGCCGAGGCCCGGGTGGAAGTCGCGTACGTCCTCGGCGGTCTCGGCCTCCGTATCGTCAACGGCCCCGCGAACCGCCTGGCCAAGCCGTCGCCCGGCGCGGGCCACGGCGTCCTCGGCATGCACGAACGCGTCGGCATGCTCAACGGCGAGATGATCAACGGCCCGACGGAGGACGGCGGCTACGAGGTCACGGTCTTCCTCCCGGCAGCCCCCACACCGGAACCGTCCGACTCGTCGGCGACGACCGGGACACCGAGGGAGACCGGAGCGACTCGCGACCAGGGACGGGGACCGTCCGGGCACGGTGCGACTGGGACACCCGCTTCTTCTGGTACGAAGGAGCCGTCACCATCCCCCACCCGCCCGATGCGGCACGCCACCCCGCAGTACCCCACCGCTCGCCCGCCCGCCGACTCCCCGCCCGCCGACTCCCCGCCCGCCGACTCCCCGCCCACCGACTCCCCGCCCACCGATTCACGCCGGAGCGTCGACTCATCCCAGCCCACCGTGTCGCTGAACAAGCCGGACACCTCGCCGGAGAGGCCGCAGGAATGATCAGAGTCCTGATCGTCGACGACCAGGTGATGGTCCGCGAGGGCTTCTCGGTCCTGCTCAACGCGATGCCGGACATCGAGGTCGTCGGCGAGGCGGTGAACGGCCGCGACGCGGTCGAACAGGTCGCCGCACTCCGCCCGGACGTCGTCCTGATGGACATCCGCATGCCGGAGGTCAACGGCCTCGACGCCACCCGCGAGATCGTCGCCGCTGACGCGGACGCCAAGGTGCTGGTCCTGACCACGTTCGACCTGGACGAGTACGTCTACCAAGCGCTCCGCGCGGGAGCCAGCGGCTTCCTCCTCAAGGACGCCTCCGCCGGCCAGCTGGCCGAGGGCGTACGGATCGTCGCGTCCGGCGAAGCGCTTCTCGCGCCGACCGTCACCAAGCGGCTGATTTCGGAGTTCTCCCGGCTGGGCACGCCCCGGCCGCCCGCCCAGGACCGCGTCGGCGACCTCACGGAACGGGAGACCGAGGTCCTGGTACTGGTCGCCCAGGGCCTGTCGAACGGTGAGATCGCCGCGCACCTCGTCATCGCCGAATCCACGATCAAGACGCATGTGAGCCGCATCCTGGTGAAGCTGGGCCTCCGCGACCGCACCCAGGCCGCCGTCTTCGCCTACGAAACCGGCCTGGTGACACCGGGCGCCTGAGCCACCGCCCCCACCCGTCTCCCCCCCACCCCTCCACCCCCCACCGCCAGCCCCCGGGGCCTCCTGCCGGTAAACCCCGAACGATATCCACAGGGTGTGGATATCACTGTGGGGTCAGCGACCGACCACCACCGAAAGGGTGCGGGGCGAACCGAAGGCAAGATTCCGGAGGGAAGAGACCGCCGGGAAGAGACCGCCGGGATGGGAGCGACGGGGAGGGCCGACGGGGAAGGGCTGACGGGGAAGGGCCGAAGGGGAGGGCGGGCCCCACCCCCGTTTCCGGGCCCGTCCCCACGACCTCCCCCTGTGCCCTCTCCCTGCGCCTTCTCCCCGCGTCCTCCCCCGGCACGCTCCCTCGTGGGTCGCCCCTCGTCGCCACCCCATTCCCCGTCGTCCCCCACTCCCCGGGGTCACCCCATGTCCCGGCGCCTCACCCCCACCAGGCCGACGGCCGTGCTCACGGCGGCGATCAGTAGCAGCCACAGGAAGGGGGCGGCCGTCACGTCGCCGCCCGGGAGCTTCGGGAGGTGGCTGAAGGGGGAGAGGTCCATCGCCCGCTGCGGGAGGTCGAGTGCGGGGCCGATCCAGCCGAGGGCCAAGGACGCGCCGACCAGCCCCCAGGCCGCCGCCGCCCACTTCGGGAGGGCGCCGAACAGGAACGTGGCGAGCCCGGTCAGGACCCAGACCGCCGGTATCTGTGCCAGCGCCGCGCCCATGATCGAGCCGAACCGACCGCCCATGTCTCCGACGGTGCTCCCGTACCCGATCGCCAGGCCCACCCCGCCGGCCGCCAGCACCACGGCCGTGCCGAGGAACGCGATCAGCAGGTGGCTCGCCGTCCAGCGCAACCGCCCGACCGCGCAGGCCAGTACCGGTTCGGCCCGGTCGCCGGTCTCCTCCGCGCGCAGCCGCAGCACCGCGCCCGTCGCGTAGAGGGCCGCGACCATCCCGAGCATGCCGACCATCGTGGCCAGGAAGGTGTCGGTCAGCGCCTGGGCGCCGCCCATCCGTTCCAGGATCCGCCGGGTCTGTTCGTTGTCGCCGACCATGTCGGCGGCACCGTCGGCGATGCCGCCGAACACCCCGCCGGCCACCGCGAATCCGACCGCCCAGCCGAGCAGTGTCATGCGCTGCAGCCGCCAGGCGAGGCCGAACGCGCCGTTCAGCGAAGCCGGTGCGCGGGCCGGTCCCGGCCGGGCGGGCAGGAAGCTCATCCCGATGTCGCGCCGAGCGGTCAGCGCGTACCCGGCGCAGGCCGTGAGGACGGTGCCGGCGGCCAACAGCAGCAGCACCCACCAGCGTTCACCGGCGTAGGCACGCAGATGCTGGGACCAGCCGATCGGCGAGATCCAGGTCAGCGGCGAGGAGCCGTCGGCGGTCGCGGCGTCGCCCGCGGCCCGCAGGACGAAGGCGAGGCCCACGACCGCGCCCGTCAGCCCCTTGGCGAGCCGCGCGCTCTCGGTGAGCTGGGCGGCGATGGTGGCGACGCCCGCGAAGAAGATGCCGCTGCCGCCGACGGCCAGGCCCAGCGCCAGCGACCCCGCTGCCGGTTGACCGGACGCGGTGAGTCCGGCGGCGATGACCAGCGCCAGCGCGACGTTGGCGAGGAGCGCGGTCAGCAGTGCGGCCGTGATCGGCGCGCGGCGGCCGACCATGGCGGCCGACAGCAGCTCCTGACGGCCCGTCTCCTCCTCTTCCCTGGTGTGCCGTACGACGATCAGCAGGCTCATGACGGCGGCGAGCACCGCCCCGAAGCCGGCCATCCGCCAGGCGACCAGCCCGCCGATCGAGTCGCCGAACACCGGCCCGTACAGCGCGCGCATCGAGACGTTGGCGTTCATCGAGTGAGCCAGCTCGGCGCGTTTGGCCGCGGTGTCGTACAGCGCCTCGAAGGAGCCGCCGAGGCTGGCCATCGTCAGGCCGAGCAGCAGTACCCACAGGGGGATCATCAGCCGGTCGCGGCGCAGCGCGAGACGCAGCAGGGTGCCGGTTCCGGCCAGGTCGCGGCTCCCGCTCCGGGCGGCGGGCCCGGCGAGCACGGCGGTCATCGCGAGGTCATCCCTTCGGCTTCGGACGGGGTGGCGCCGTGAGCCTCGCCGGCGCGGCGGTCCCCGTTGGCCGGTTCGCCGCCCAACTCGTCCTGGTAGTGCCGCAGGAACAGCTCCTCCAGCGTCGGCGGCGTACTCGTCAGGCTGCGCACGCCGGTGGTGGTGAGGGAGCGCAGCACCGCGTCGAGCTTGTCGGCGTCGACCTGGAGCCGGACCCGGCTGCCCTGGACGTCGAGGTCGTGCACCCCGGCGAGGCGGGACAGCCCGTCGGGCGGGCCGGCCAGTTCGGCGGAGACGGAGGTGCGGGTGAGGTGGCGGAGCTCGGCGAGGGAGCCGCTCTCCACGGTCCGGCCCTTGCGGATGATGCTGACCCGGTCGCACAACGCCTCGACCTCGGACAGGAGGTGACTGGAGAGCAGGACCGTACGCCCGCGGTCGCGCGCCTCCAGGACGCACTCCTGGAAGACCTCCTCCATCAGCGGATCGAGGCCGGAGGTCGGCTCATCGAGGATCAGCAGGTCGGCGTCGGAGGCGAAGGCGGCGACCAGGGCGACCTTCTGCCGGTTCCCCTTGGAGTAGGTGCGCCCCTTCTTGGTGGGGTCGAGCTCGAACCGCTCCAGCAGCTTCGCCCGGCGGGCGTTGTCGAGTCCGCCGCGGAGCCTGCCGTACAGGTCTATGACCTCGCCGCCGGAGAGGTTGCGCCACAGCGTCACGTCCCCGGGTACGTACGCGATGCGGCGGTGCAGCGCGACCGCGTCGTGCCAGGGGTCCTTGCCCAGCAGGCGGGCGTCTCCTCGGTCGGCGCGCAGCAGGCCCAGCAGGACGCGGATGGTGGTGGACTTCCCGGCGCCGTTGGGCCCGAGGAAGCCGTGCACCTCGCCGGGGGTGACGGTGAGGTCGAGACCGTCGAGCGCGCGGGTGCGCCCGAACGACTTGTGGAGACCGGCGACGTGGACCGCCGCTGCTGGGTCGGATGCTGGGGTCATGATTTTGAACATACGCTACTTTCACAAATTTGTGAAGTTAAGGAAGCGTATAAAATTGGAGGACGCGCGGCGGAGCCGGAGCGCGCGACGCCGGTCGCCGGGGGTTCGGGAGAGGATGAGCAGATGAGCGAGGAGCAGAGGGTGGAACGGCGGGACGACGAGGCCATTTCCCAGTTCGTGGAGCGTTTCGCCGCGCAGCTCGTGGACGCGGGGATGCAGCGGATGCCCGCCCGGGTGTTCTCCTGCCTGCTCGCCTCTGACTCCGGCGTGCTCACCTCCGCGGAGATCAGCGAGCGGCTGCACATCAGCCCCGCCGCCGTCTCCGGGGCGATCCGTTACCTCGCGCAGGTCGGGATGGTCGGCCGGGAGCGCGAGCCCGGCTCCCGGCGCGACCGGTACCGGGTGCACAGCGAGCAGTGGCACGAGGCGCTGACCCGCAAGGACAGCAACATGACCCGCCTGGAGACCGCGCTGCGCGAGGGCGTGGAGAGCCTCGGCCAGAGCTCACCGGCGGGCCGCCGGGTCGGCGAGACCCTCGCGTTCTTCGAGTTCATGCAGCAGGAGCTGACCGTGATGATGGAGCGCTGGCGGGCGCACCGCGATCAGCTGCGCGCGCAGCAGGACGCCGAGGACGAGGGCCGCCTCCCCCGGTGAGGGCGCGCGCCTGCGACCGGGCGCTCGGGCTTCTTCGCGCCCGCCGTCCCGGGCGTGAGAAGCGTCACCCCCGCCGCAAGATCACTCCCGGGGCAGCGTCAGCCGCCACGCGGACGGCTGGACCGTCCACGTCCGCGTCCTGACCGGCCCGCCGATCACCGCGTCGGCCCGGTACCGGAAATCCGGCCCGGACACCGTCACGGCCCGCGCCCGTACCCGTACCGGCGCCTCCGCTGCCTGCCACTGCACGACCACCTCGGCCAGCCCCTCCGGCTCCTGCGACGCGCACGCCGCCCCGTCGCCCGGTTCCAGGCCGTGCGCCGCCGTGCACCCCACCGGCGTGACCGACACCCGGTGCACCGGCCGGTCCAGATCCGCCAGCACCACGCCGTCCGCCTCCACCCGCAGCCGCGGCAGCACCCGCTCACCGCGCCGGCCGCGCCCCCCGCCGCCACCCGGGACGGGCGCCGTGAGCAGCGAGAGGGCCGCTCGCGCGGTCCGCGCGGCCGGCATCCACCAGGACCGCTGTGCGGGCACGGCCGGCTCCTCGGCGGCCGCACACGGCTCCGGCGCGGGCTGCTCGGCCAGTTCGCCGCCCGGGATGCGCAGCCCGCCCAGCACGATCCCGTCGCTGTCGTCGGACAGCAGGTCGAGGGCGCGTTCCTGGCCGTCCAGGACGGCGCGCGCCGCGGTCACGGTGTCGGTGGGGACGCCCAGCGCCCGGCACAGCGCCACCCCGGCCGGCGCCCCGACAGGCACCAGCGACAGCGCCACCCGGGCCAGCTCACGCTCCTTGTGGAGCAGCTCGACGGTGCGCATCAGGGCGCGGTCGTCGCCGATCACCACGGGGCGGCGATGCCCCCTTCGGGCGAGCACCCGGGCGAATTCTCCGGGGTCGTCCGGGAAGCAGATCTTCGTGGTCGCGGCCGCACACAGGACGTCCTTGGCGATGCGTACGGACTCGCCGTCCACACGGCGGGCGACCGGGTCGATGACCACGAGCAGGGAGCGCCCGGCAAGGTCTGGAGCCGACACCTCGGTCCTTCCTAGGGCTTGCGTTCTCTCGGGGAACGGACTCGGACGGGAAGGGGACAAAACGGTCGTCGCGACCGCCGCAGGCCCCCGTGCCCCGGCGCCGGCCGGGCGCCCCGCGATTGTCCTGTTCGTCGCCCGAGAGAAATGTTGGGTAATCTCTCGGTGCAAGAGCCCCTGTCGTTGTTGCGCCAGGGGCTTCGTCTATCCGGGGCACCGGTTCGACGGCTCGCGCGGCGGCTGCACCAGGCAGTGAGCCGCTCGCACGTTGGACATGCCCCGCCCGGAAGGGGTGTACGCCTGTGCCCGCACTTGTGCTGCTCGGTGCTCAGTGGGGTGACGAGGGCAAGGGAAAGGCCACCGACCTGCTCGGTGGGTCCGTCGACTATGTAGTGCGCTACCAGGGCGGCAACAATGCCGGCCACACGGTCGTTGTGGGCGACCAGAAGTACGCACTGCACCTGCTCCCTTCCGGGATCCTCTCGCCGGGGTGCACCCCGGTCATCGGTAACGGCGTCGTCGTCGACCCGGCGGTCCTGCTCTCCGAGCTGAGCGGACTGAACGAGCGCGGCGTCGACACGTCCAAGCTGCTGGTCAGCGGTAACGCGCACCTGATCACGCCGTACAACATCACCGTCGACAAGGTGACGGAGCGCTTCCTCGGCAAGCGCAAGATCGGCACCACGGGACGCGGCATCGGCCCGACCTACGCCGACAAGATCAACCGCACCGGCATCCGGGTGCAGGACCTCTTCGACGAGTCGATCCTGCTCCAGAAGGTCGAGGCGGCCCTCGACTTCAAGAACCAGGTGCTCGCGAAGCTCTACAACCACCGAGCGGTGGTCGCCGAGCAGGTCGTCGAGGAGATGCTCGGCTACGCCGACCAGATCAAGGGCTACGTCGCCGACACCACCCTGATCCTCAACGACGCCATCGACGACGGCAAGGTCGTCCTCTTCGAGGGCGGCCAGGGCACGCTCCTGGACGTCGACCACGGCACGTACCCCTTCGTGACCTCGTCGAACCCGACCGCCGGCGGTGCCTGCACCGGTGCCGGCGTCGGCCCGACGAAGATCAACCGGGTCATCGGCATCCTGAAGGCGTACACCACGCGCGTCGGCGCCGGCCCGTTCCCGACCGAGCTGTTCGACAAGGACGGCGAGGCGCTGCGCACCATCGGCGGCGAGCGCGGTGTGACCACCGGCCGTGACCGCCGCTGCGGCTGGTTCGACGCGGTCATCGCCCGCTACGCGACCCGTGTCAACGGCCTCACCGACTTCTTCCTGACCAAGCTCGACGTGCTGACCGGCTGGGAGCAGATCCCCGTCTGCGTCGCCTACGAGATCGACGGCAAGCGCGTCGAGGAGCTGCCGCACAACCAGAGCGACTTCCACCATGCGAAGCCGGTCTACGAGATGCTCCCGGGCTGGTCCGAGGACATCACCAAGGCCAAGACCTTCGCCGAGCTCCCGAAGAACGCCCAGGCGTACGTGAAGGCGCTGGAGGACATGTCGGGCGCCCCGATCTCCGCCATCGGCGTCGGCCCGGGCCGCGACGAGACGATCCAGATCAACTCGTTCCTGGACTGAGGCACCCGAAGGGGGCCCGTGGCCCCTGCCCCACGGGGGCCGCGCGTCCTGTGGCGGGCCACCCCGGAGTGACGACCGGCAGCCGCGTTCACTGCACCTTCGTGTAGGAACGCGGCTGCTTGTCGTTGCCGCGGAACTCGCGCACCAGCGAGCCGTCGTCCGCGATCCGGAAGTACGAGGAGCTGCTGGCCGTGCACCCGGGGGCGCGCCGCTGCACCACGGAGGGGCCGACCGTCAGCTTCCCGTCGGCCGAGTAGAAGTCCGCACGGGCCGTGCAGTGCCCGCCGCTGCCCCGCACCTCGATGGTCACGGCGGCGCTGCCCACGGGGGCGCGCTCGATCGTCACCCGCTGGGTGCCCACACCATCGGCGTTCGGCCGCTCCCATGTGCCCAGATACGCCGTCGGCACCACCTCGTGGCCCGCGGGCCGCAGCGTCGCCGTACGGCCCGCCGCGTTCCACACGAGAGTGCCGCGGGGCCCGCGCTTCAGGTTGTGCTCACCCAGCGCCGAGCAGCGCCCCTCGGGCGCGGAGTGCACCACGGTGGTGTCCAGCCGCAGCCCGTCCGCGTCCGACACGGAGACGAGCTTCCCGTCGCTCTTGCACTCGTACGTGGCGCCGAGGCTGATGCTGTTGGCGACCACCTCGCCCACGGACCCGTGCGAGATCACGAACCGCCGCTGCTGCCCCGTGGGCACGCCGTCCCGCTCCACGGCACCGGTCCAGGTGCCCACGTAGGCCGCCGGGATGTCGGAGCCGCCGCCGCTCCGCCCGCCGCCGCCCAGCGCGGGCACGGTGAACGTCGCCACACCGGCGGTCGCGATCACCACGGCGACAGCGCCCAGCGCCAGGGGCCAGCGGCGCCGCCGGGGCGTGGTCGGGAGGAGGGCAGGAGCGCCGCTTCCGGAGCCGTCCGGGCCGGCGTGCGGACTGCCCGGACCCGGCCCGCCGCCGGGCCCGTACGCGCTGCCCGACGTTGTTCGCGAGCCGGCCGGCAGGACCGTCGTCCGTGACTCCGAGCGCTTCGAAGGGGGCGCGCCGCCCGCCTCTTCCGTACGTCCGCGTGCCGGCTGCCCCGAAGGCGGCGTATCCGCGTCCAGCAGGCGTACGGCATGCTGCCCCAACTGGGCGACCAGCTGAGCCGGCAACCACGGCGAGCTCGCTCCGCCGCTGCACACCGGCCCGATCTCCGAGACGATGTCCTCCGGCGTCGGCCGCTCTTCCGGGTTCTTCAGCAGGCAGCTGCCGATCAGCTCCTGCAGGTGCTTCGGCACGGAGTCCAGTTCGGGCGCGGACTCGGCGACGCGGAACATCACCGCGTGCACGCCCGATGCCGGCGAGCCGAAGGGCATCCGCCCGGACGCCGCGTACGCGAGCACCGAACCCAGGCAGAAGACGTCGCTGGCGGGCGTGACCCGCTCCCCGCGCACCTGCTCGGGCGACATGAAGCTCGGCGAGCCGACGACCATCCCCATCTGCGTCTGGGTGTGCTCGCTCACCGCGTCCAGCGCCCGCGCGATACCGAAGTCGATGACGCGGGGGCCGTCGATGGTCAGCAGGACGTTCGACGGCTTGAGGTCGCGGTGCACCAGGCCGACGCCGTGGATGTCGAGCAGCGCGCTGGACAGCCCGTAGGCGAGCCGCCTGACCCCGTACTCCGGCAGCGACCCGTACGTGCCCTCCACGACCTCGCTCAGCGACGGGCCCGCGATGTACCCGGTCGCCACCCACGGGACGTCCGCCTCGGTGTCGGCGTCCAGTACGGGCGCGGTCCAATTGCCGCCCACGCGCCGCGCCGCCGCCACCTCGGCCCGGAACCGGTCCCGGAACTCCTGCTCGACCGCCAGTTCGGCCCTGACCAGCTTCACGGCCACGGTTCTGCCGCCCTCGGAGCGCGCCAGGTACACCCGACCCATGCCGCCGGTGCCCAGCCGGCCGAGCAGGCGGTAGGCGCCGATCGTCCGCGGGTCCTCGGCCGTCAGCCCCTTGAGACCGTCCATGCCCGGCACCCTCCCCGTTCGCTCTGCCGTTGCCGTCGCGTCCTGTGGCGTTACGGCATCGTCAGCCGAGCGTAGGCGGCCGGGGATCGCACGTGGGCAGCCGGGGCGTCACGAGGCGGGAACGATCGGTCCGGCGGGTGCGTTGGTCAGGCAGTCGTGGTCGGGGGGAAGTTGCGGGCGATCAGCGACTCGACGGCAGGGGGGTGGAATTCGGGAAAGTCCATGATGACGACGCCGAGGTGGACGCCGGGCCGAGGGGCGGCCAAGTAGTCCAGGACGGCGGGCATGACCGCGTCGGCGAGGTGCTTGGGCCAGCGGAAGCCGTTGGCCGCGTCCGGGGCGAGGCTGGTGAAGTTCAGGTAGAGCCGGTCGGAGTCCTGATGGGACGTCGCGGCGTCGAAGTGCCGCAGGATGTCCTGCCGCTTGGTGTCGACCGATGTCGCGTAGTGGTCCTGCAGCTCGAACCACTCGTTGGAGAAGGTGCCGTTGTCGCCGGCGGGCCAGGCGGGCGCGCTCAGCCCGGAGGCGAACTGGGTGATCAGCACGACCTTGCCACGGGCCGTGCCGAGCGCCGGCAGCGTGGGCCGGATGGCGAAGAGGTCCCCGTACCCCTTCGGCCCGAGGTACTCGGCGAACTTGTCGCTGAGCTGGGCGTCGGTCAGTCCGTGCTCGTTCTTGACGCGCATCAGCACGGTTTCGCCCGGCGAGGACCGCAGGAAGTCGCGGCACTGATCGAGGACGGTGTTGAACGTGATGTCCTGGTAGTACGACCCGTGATAGACGCCGAGTTCACCGGGCACGTCCGGCGGCGGCGTACCGAGGCGGATGTCGAAGAACCGTATGCCGCGCCGCAGTTGCTCCGGTATGCCCATGTTCTGGGTGTGCGACCACTCCGTACCGTTCATCGGATCCGTGGCACAGGTGTCGTGCGTCCCCGGGACGGTCAGCCGGGTCAGCGTGATGCCGTCCGACAGCGCGGACATCCACCGGGCGGGGTCGGCCGCCGCGGCGGAGCGGCCGGCAGCGGGGGCGGTCGGGGCCGTGAGCGCGCGGGCGGGCGCCCCGGCGAGCAGAGCGGTGGCGGAGCCGGCCATGGCCGCGGCGACGAACCCTCGACGGCTGATGGGCATGCGGAACCCCTCCCAGTGGCATGCGGCCCGGCACCACACGGCACGAGCCTCGGCGGCGGAGCTGCGTGTGGTGAACAGGAGAGTAGCCGCAGCGACAGCAGGGGCGGGCGGGACTGAAGAAACCCATGGGGCGCTCAGTTGCCGTGGTCGACCCCCGGCTCGACTTCCTTAACGCCGATGGGGGGCGCCTTTAACCCACCGGTTCCTACGTTTTTCCTGTGCCTCCCGGGGCGCGGCTGCCCGCCGCGCCCCGGGAGCGAATCGCAGGAGACGTGGCCGCCCGACGGGTCGGCCACCCGTGACCGGACGAGGAAAGCGATGACTACTCTCGGACAGCTGGCCGCCCACCTCGGGCTCGATCTCGCCGCGGTGTGCGTGCTCACCTTCGCCGTGTACTACCCACGGCACCGGCGCCGCGACCTGGTCCCGGCCTACCTGGCCCTGAACGTCGCGCTCTTCTCGGTCGTCGCGGCGCTCGCGGAGGTCAACGGCAGCGGCGGCACAGCGCTGGCTTTCGGCCTCTTCGGCGTGCTGTCGATCATCCGGCTCCGCTCGGACTCCATCCAGCACGAAGAGGTCGCGTACTACTTCACGACCCTCGTCCTCGGCCTGCTGTGCGGGCTCCCGCAGCTGAACCTGGGCTTCGCCGCGATCTTCACCGTGCTGCTGCTCTTCGTCATCTGGTGCGCCGACCACCCCAAGCTGCTCACACGGAGCCGCCGCACGGTCGTCACGCTCGACGTCGTCCACACCGACCCGGCCGCGCTCCGCGCCGACCTGGCACGCCGCGTGGGCGAGCCGCTGAACTGGACCGTCAAGCAGGTCGACTTTGTCCGGGACGTGACGGTCGTGGACGTCCGCTACCGCGAGATGGAACGTTCGCTCGCCGTTGCTCGTACGCCTCACAAGGCGGCTGACCACCAGGCGCCCGGGGAACCGGCAACCCAGTACCGCGCCGACCGCTCGCCCCACGTATCCGACCACGGCACCACCGCGCACCACCCCGACCGCACCGCCGAACTCCCCTCCGGACGTACCGCCAACGCCTCGAAGGAGACCGTGTGAACCCCGCCGTACGCGCCATCGCCCGTGCCGCACTGGCCGCCCACCCCATCACCCTCGCCGAGGTCCAGGCCCGCGCCGAACTGCTGGCCCGGCACGACAACAGCTACCTCGTACCGGTCGAGACCTTCGCCGACATCGCCGCCCGGCTCACCGACCCCAAGCGCCCCGGCGGCCCCTTCAAGTCGCTGTGCATCAACGGCCGGCGCTGGTTCCGGTACAACTCCCTCTACTACGACACCCCCGACCTGCGGGCCTTCCACGACCACCGGCAGGGACGGCGGCTCCGCTACAAGATCCGGGAGCGGCACTACGAGGACACCGGCGAGCGACAGTTCGAGATCAAGCTGAAGAGCGGACGCGGCGAAACGGTCAAGTTCCGGCAGCCGATGCTCCCCGGCGACACCGCGCTGGACCGGGCACCGCGCGACTTCCTCTCCTCGGTGCTGCGCCGCAACTACGACCTGGCGGCCCCCACCGACCTCGCCACCTCGCTGGTCACCGACTACCAGCGGGCCACCTTCGTGGCCGACGGCCAACGCATCACCTGCGATGCCGGCATGGTCTGCCACGACCCGCGCACGGGCCGCTCCGTCCGCGCCGACGGCGGACTGGTCCTGGTCGAGTCCAAGACCGACGGCCACCTGACCGAAGCCGACCGGCTGCTGCACGCTTATGGCGTCCGCCCGGCCGAGTTCACCAAGTACTGCGGCGCGCTCTCCGCCCTCCGCCCCGACCTCACCGCCAACGCCTGGCGCCGCGCCACCCGCACGGTCTTCACCCCGGCCCAGCCGCACGCGGCGTGACGGGGACGCCGTGACGGCAACGACCCGGCGGAAGGACGACCCGGGCGGGCATCACGCCGACGGACCGCCGAGGTGCGCCTCCACCCGGGCACCACGGCCCTCGTCCCCATCGGCAGGGACCGCATCCCGGCCGCCGGCCCGACGCGCCGCGGTCAGCACCGTGCGGCCCCCGGTCTCCTCCGCGACACGGCGCACGATGTCCAGGCCGAGCCCCGTCGAACCACCGCCGCTCTTGCCCCGCTGCGGGACGTGCCCCTCGGGGAAGCCGGGCCCGTCGTCCTCTATGACCAGCACCCCGCCGCCCCCGAGGCGGCCACTCGCCGCCCCGCCCTCGTGCCCGTGCTCGGCAGCGGACACGGAGAGGCGCATACCGACACCCTCCGGCGTATGGTCGAAGACATTCCCGATGAGTGCGTCGACCGCCGCCGCGAGCTCCGCTTCGTCCGCCCGTACGGACACCGGCGCATCAGGGGCGTGAAAGTCCAGCGTGCGCCCCTGGTCCTCGGCCAGCGGCCGCCAGAAGTCCGCCCGCTCACGGGCCACCGCCACCAGGTCGGCACATGGCGCACCGGCCCCCGCACGCCCCGGACCGCCCGCACCTCCGTACCCCGCGGCCTCCCGCAACGGCTTGCGCGCCGTACGGATGACCTCGTCCACACTGCGTTCCAGCGCCGCCACATCCGCCGCGATCCGCTCCGCCTCCCCCGGATCACGCAACCCCTCCGCATCCAGACGCAGCGCGGCGACCGGCGTACGGAGACGGTGCGCCAGATCCGCCGCGTTCTCCCGCTCTGCGGTGAGGAAGCCCTCGATGCGGCCCGCGAGATTGTTCAGCTCGCCGGCCACCAGACGCAGCTCCGGCGGCCCCTCGGGCTCCGCACGGGCCGTCAGATCACCGGCCGCCAGCCGGTCCGCGACCTTCGCCAGCCGCCGCGTCGAACCGACCAGCCGGGCCCCCAGCCGGTCCGCGACCAGCAGCCCCAGCAGCACCAGCCCGACACCGAGCCCGGCGAACGCCAGCCAGGACGGCAGCGTCCCCGCGTACAACTGCTCGTCGGACAGCGCTACATGCACGACGGCGGTACCGCCCGAGGCGCCCTGCACGGGAACCAGCACGACCTGGCCGCCCCCAGGAGGCGCGTACGCGAACGCACGCCCGTAACGCGCCAGGCGCACGGCATCCGTGACGCGCGACGGCGGGCCCAGCACCGTCCCGTCGGCGAGAATCACCGACGTCTGCGGGAGATCCGGCCCATTGGCGGCAGTGACCAGCGACGCGGCAGTCGACCGACTGCCCTCCGGACCGGGATGGGCCAGCGCCGTACCGATACCGGCCGCCAGCGACTGCGCACGGGCCGTCGCATCGGCGGTGGCCCGGTCCGCGGCATGGCTACGGGTGAGGATCGCGAGCGGCACCAGAAGGGCCGCCAGGACGAGCGCGGTGGTCAGCGCCGTGACCAGCAGAATCCGAAGACGCATCGCAGCTACTCCGGACGCCGCGACGCGCCGCCGCCACTGCCGTCACCGTCGCCGCTGCCGTCGTCGCTCTCGGGGGCCGCGAGCTTGACGCCCACCGTACGGACGGTGTGCAGGTACCGGGGCTGCTGCGCGGTCTCCCCGAGCTTCCGCCGCAACCACGACAGATGCACGTCCACGGTCTTGTCCGCGCCGCCGAGCGGCTGCTGCCACACCTCCGCGAGCAGTTCCCGGCGCGACACCACCTGACCGGTGCGGCGGGCGAGATAGACCAGCAGGTCGAACTCCCGCGGCGTCAGATCCAGCGGCGCACCGTCCAGCACGACCTCGCGCGCAGCCGTGTCCAGGACCAGCCCGCCGACCCGAAGCGGCGCCTCCGGCTCGGCGGTACCCAGCCGGCGCAGCACCGCCTTGATCCGCGCGTCCAGCTGCGCGGCGCCGAACGGCTTCACGATGTAGTCGTCCGCGCCGTCGTCGAGCACCGCGACCATGTCGCCCTCCTCGTCGCGCGCGGTGGCCACGATGATCGGTACGTCGCTGACCGCCCGCAGCATCCGCAGCACCTGGGCGCCGTCCACGTCGGGCAGCCCGAGATCCAGCACGATCAGGTCGGGCCGGTCGGTGACAGCGGCATCGAGGCCGGACATCCCGGTCGCGGCAGTGGCCACGGCATGACCGCGGTCCCGCAGCGCCCGCACCAGCGCGCTGCGCAATTGGGGGTCGTCCTCGACGACGAGCAGGTGGGACATGACGCCACGGTAACCAGCGATGATCTCGCCCGGGCGATCGACCACAGGCTTTGTGGCCGCCTTAACCGGACGTTAGGGAACGGTGCGGGAGCCTGGATCGTGCCTGGTCCGACGGGCTCCGGTTGAATCCGATGGGCCCGGGTCGGATCGGATGGGCCCGGGTCCGGTCGGATGGGCTCCACGCGTATGTCGCGGAGGGTTTCGCCGCCGGGGCGCGGACGCTGTGGACAACCGGCTCACCCGATCGAGCTCGGCCCCCAGCACATCCGCCCTGTGGAAAACCGCCCGACGCCGGCCCGAGCAGGCAGAGTGAAACCACCGGGACCACCCAGGACCGGGCAGCCGCCGGGACCGGACAAGGCCCCGGCGAATCAGCAACATCAGACACACCAGAAACATCAAAAACACCAGCAGCACCAGAAGACGCCAGCAACATCTGGAAACGCAGGACAGAGGAATGGGAAAGGAGGACGCGCGATGAAGTGGCGAGGCGCGGTGGTGACCGCCGTATGGGTCTGCGCGTTCGCGGGAGCGGGTGGCCTGGGCGCATGGTCCCTGGCCAACACCGACATGGGGTCGCGGAACAGCCGGGCCGAGCCGCTGGACGACGACGGGGTCCGCCAGAAGCTCGCGGCCGCCCGTACCTCCGCCCGGCCCGACGGCTCCCCGGACCCCGGCGGCAGCGCCTCCGGCCCCGCCTCCCCGGACGCGAGCGGATCCGGTACCCCGTCCGAGGGCGCCGAGCAGACTCCCGGCGGGACCTCCTCCGACTCCGCAGCGCAGGTGGGCACAGTCAATGTCACCGGAGGCAGCGCCACCGCCGAATGCCGGCCCGACGGCAGCGTCTACCTCACTGTCTGGAGCCCGGCCTCCGGCTACCACATGGACACGGTGAAGCGCGGCCCCTCCGACGTCGCCACGATCGAGTTCGAACCGATCGACGACGGCGACGACCGTACGTACGCGATCCGCTGCACCGACGGCCACCCGAAGGCCATACCGGTGGCCGACCACGACAGCGACGAGGACGACGACGATGACGACTGAGAGCAGCTGACGACTGAGGGGGCGGGGTGGGGGAGGGGGAGGGAGGGGAGCCCCCCCCGGGGCCCGGGCAGTAGGGAAGAGGTCGCGGCCGCCCCCCACCCCCATCGACAACCTGTCAGACCCTCCCCCCACACCCATACACACTGTCGGTACCGGCGTCGGTGCGGTGATCCTTAGGCTGGTGAGCGTCCGCCGCCCCACGTTCCCGCGTTCTCGCAGTACGGCGTGGTCGTCGCGCAGGTGGTCGCAGTGCAGCGTCTCGCTGATCAGCGCTCCGGCAGCGCATGCAGCGTCTTCGCGGTACGGCGTCCTCGCAGCGCAGCGTCCTCCGGTACGGCGTTTTCCCGCGTTCCCGATGTCCTGGCGGCCCGAAGCGATCCGAGGTAGTGACCGTGACCACGACGCAACCAGACCCCGCCGCCGGCGCGGCCGTGAAGGCCGCCGACCGTGCCCACGTCTTCCACTCCTGGTCGGCGCAGGGCCTGATAGACCCGCTGCCGATCGCGGGCGCCGACGGCTCGTACATGTGGGACTACGAGGGCAACCGCTACCTGGACTTCGCCTCGCAGCTGGTCAACACCAACATCGGGCACCAGCACCCGAAGGTCGTCGCGGCCATTCAGGAGCAGGCCGGCAAGCTGTGCACGCTCGCCCCGGGCTTCGCCGTGGATGTGCGGTCCGAGGCCGCGCGGCTGATCGCCGAGCGCACGCCCGGCGATCTGGACAAGATCTTCTTCACCAATGGCGGCGCCGAGGCCGTGGAGAACGCCGTGCGCATGGCCCGGCTGCACACCGGCCGGTCCAAGGTGCTGTCGACGTACCGCTCGTACCACGGTGCCACCGCGGCGGCGATCAACCTCACGGGCGACCCGCGGCGCTGGCCCTCGGACACCGCGTCGGCCGGCGTGGTGCACTTCTGGGGCCCGTTCCTGTACCGCTCGCCCTTCCACGCGGAGGACGAGCAGCAGGAGTGCGAGCGCGCGCTGCGCCACCTCGAGGACACCATCGCCTTCGAGGGCCCGCAGTCGATCGCCGCGATCATCCTGGAGACCATTCCGGGCACCGCCGGCATCATGGTCCCGCCGCCCGGTTACCTCGCCGGCGTCCGGGAGATCTGTGACCGGTACGGCATCGTCTTCATCCTGGACGAGGTCATGGCGGGCTTCGGGCGTACGGGCCGCTGGTTCGCCGCCGACCACTTCGATGTGACGCCGGACCTGATGACCTTCGCCAAGGGCGTGAACAGCGGTTATGTGCCGCTGGGCGGTGTCGCGATCTCCGCGGAGATCGCCGCGACCTTCGACAAGCGCCCGTACCCGGGTGGTCTGACGTACTCCGGTCACCCGCTGGCCTGCGCCTCCGCGGTCGCGACGATCAACGCGATGGCGGAGGAGCGCATCGTGGAGAACGCGGCGGAGATCGGTGAGAACGTCATCGGCCCGGCGCTGAAGGACATCGCCGAGCGGCACCCGTCGGTGGGCGAGGTGCGCGGCATGGGTGTCTTCTGGGCGCTTGAGCTGGTCAAGAACCGTGAGACGCACGAGCCGCTGGTGCCGTACAACGCGTCGGGCGCGGACAACGCCCCGATGGCGCAGTTCGCGGCGGCGTGCAAGGAGCGGGGCATGTGGCCGTTCCTGAACATGAACCGTACGCATGTGGTTCCGCCGTGCACGGTCACGGAGACGGAGGCGAAGGAGGGCCTGGCCGCCCTCGACGAGGCCCTGACGGTGGCGGACGCGCATACCGTCTGACGTCCCGCCGTACGGCATACCGTCTGATGTTCCGCCGTACGGCACGCAGCCGGACGTGCTCTCGCCGGGGCGGGGGGGCCCCCCCCCACGGGGGGGGGCCCCCCCCCCCCCCCCGGGCGCCCCCCCCCGCCCCCCCCCGCGGGGGGGGGGCCCCCCCGCCCGCCCCCGGCGCGGCGCGCGCCCCC